>DASVXV010000162.1:0-64551 GCA_036392495.1 Pyrinomonadaceae bacterium
CGCAGCTCACACCCCTGGACCCGAAAGCGAAGGCCGCCGCCGATGCCAGAAGGCGCGGTTGGTTATTCACCTCTCACCCATGAACCTGTGGCCGGACAAAATCGCTGAGCACTAAGCGGACATTTCCCCTGAGCAGTAACATGGTAAACCCTTGTTCTATCGAGCGCTCCGGTTGAATGAGTTGTGAGGCTTCTTCGCCCAGCGGCCATATTTTATGTTGGGGTGACGAGTTTTAACCACAGCGCCGCGACTGTACAATGCAAGGGGTTCATGCTTCGTTACAGAAGCCCAAATATTATTAGACCGCCAGTGTCCCTTCGTAACCAAGAACGCCAGCCACGCCTCAAGTGGCAAGGGGCGTTGAGCGCTTCAGTCCTTAGGTAGTAATCTACTTCGCGGGTCGCCCCTGGTCGGGCTGCGAACCTAATATGAATGATTCGGGAGATGTCATGAAGGTTAAGCTATTCACCGAGACCATCGGCACAACGCAGTCAGGCATCAACGCCTTCACCTTCGAGGAGGAGATTAACAAGTGGCTGGGGGAGAACCCGGAGGTCGAAATTCTGAGCACCCATTTGAGCAGCAGCATGATGGATAACTATCTTCAGGCCCTATGCCTGATCTTTTACCGTGAGAACGCGGGGCGGGATGATGGCACCAGGATTTAAAGAGTGCCGCACTCGGGCCGACTCTAAACGCCGGCCATGCCTCAAGTGATGAGCAGGATGAATAGACATACTACCATGACTTATTCGAACACCCTCTCAGGGCGCACTGTTTGCCTGGCACTACTTTGCTTGACCGCACTAAGCTCGGCAGTCGGCCAGCAGAAACAGGTCCCCCAGAACCAAAAAGACGATGTCGTGCGAATTAGCACCGAGCTGGTGCAGACGGGCGTGATGGTCCTCGACAAACAGGGACGCTTCGTCGAGGGGTTGAAGCCGGAACAGTTTGAGTTGAAGGTTGACGGCACGCCCGTGCAGCTCTCTTTCTTCGAGCGCGTGATGGCCGGGACTGCCAGCGAAGAGAAGCTAATCGCAACAGCGGTTCGCGGGGCGACAGCTCCAACCACGGCTTCATCAATTCCCGCCGGCACTTCATTTCGTGGTCGTACCATCGTCTTCTTCATTGACGATCTGCACCTTTCGGCAGACAGCGTTGGCCGCACACGCAAAACGATTCTTGAATTTGTTGAGAACCAGATGGGCCCGACTGATCAGGTAGCCATCGCATCGGCGAGCGGCCAGATTGGATTCCTCCAGCAATTCACAGACCTCCCTTCTGTCTTGCGCGCGGCCATCAGTCGGCTTAACTATCGGCCCTATACGGTTCGTGACTCAGAGAACATTTCGATGACTGAGTACACGGCGCTACAAATTGAACAGGGCGATAAATATGCGCTGGAGTACTATTCATCGGAATTGCTGAAAGCAACCAATTTTAATGCTGGGGGAGGACTCGGGCCACCCCGGTCTACTCCTTATGGGGGAAGGCCCGTCGCTGGCCAGACGCCAGGAATCACGCGCGATATGGCCGAACGCCTCGTTAAAGCGCGCGCTCAGACGATGCTCAAACAGGCCGCGGCCGTTACTACCAGCACACTCACTACGCTTGAAAGCTTGATGAGGACTTCTGGCCAAATGCCCGGTCGCAAGCTCGTCTTCTTCATCTCCGACGGCTTCTTCCTGAATGACCGCAACACTGGATTCAGCGACAAACTCAAGCAGATCACAGACGCCGCGACGCGCTCCGGAGTCATTATTTATACGATGGACGCAAGGGGGCTGGTGAGCGTTACTGATGCCAGTAGTAATCGTGCCGACCCAGCGGGCTTAGTGTCACGAGCTAGCACCGGGGAAATCGCTGCTTCCCAGGACGCACTCTCATTACTTGCGGCTGAAACGGGGGGACGTGCTCAATTAAACACGGAGAGACTTACATCTTTCACCAAAGAGGCACTCTTCGAGACCTCCAACTATTACCTGCTGGCGTGGCGTCCCGCCGCAGAGGAGCAGAAGGCTGGAAAATTTAAGCGTCTTGAAGTCAGTATCAAAGGGCGTCCTGATCTTACCGTGCGACTTCCGCGCGGATTTTTCGTCGGGGAAGCAAACACCGCGACGGAAAGCTCTGACGCTAGCCCGAAGGCGGCTGAGACTACTTCAGCGACGACGGTGAAAGGCCCCGAGGCAGATATTAAAGCAGCCCTTTTGGCCTCCGCTCCGAAGAAAGGTTTACCCACGCAGCTTTCCGTCAGCTTTGTTGATGTGCCGAACAACGGTCCTGTGCTGACAGCTTCTACGCAGATTGCGACTGACGTTCTGGGCTATGGCGCAGACGGCAAACAAAAAGCCGCTATCGATCTGGCAGGCATTATTCTTAACGATCAGGGCAAGCCGGCTGGCAGCTTTAAGACCCGCCTTAACGTCGAGCCTCTGGCCGAAGTCAAGGTCGGGGAGAACCCGGGTGTCATTTACAGTAGCAAAGTCCCACTTAAGCCCGGTATCTATCAGGTCCGTGTAGCGGCACGTGACGAGAAGAGCGGCAAGGTGGGGAGTGCCACGCGATGGATAGAGATTCCTGACCTCTCGTCACGACGTCTTACTCTCAGCAGTCTCCTCGTCGGTGGTCAGTTCATCGGCTCGAACCAAAAGCAGGTGAACGGCGATAATGCCTCAGAGCAGGTGCAGTTCAGCGTTGACCGCAGGTTCGCACGTGGCTCGCATCTTAATGTCCTGACTATTATTTACAACGCGGCGAAAGGGGCTGGAGGCGCAGGCTTGCCAGAACTGGAAGCTCGGATTCGGATCAGTAAAGACGGGCAGACCATCGTCACCAGTCCCTTGCGAAAATTGACGATTGTTCAGTCGGCGGACATGGCGCGCATTCCGTACGGAGCAGACATCGCGCTTCAATCCTTGCCCGCCGGACGCTATCTTCTTGAAGTAATGATTAATGACCGGGTGGCGAAGAGCAGCGCTGTGCAGTCAACAACGTTCGACATCGATTGAGAAACACCTTCATCTCTTCCCTATAACGAACAGCCGCATAATGCCGGGTGGAAAACCCCCTCTATTCCTCATTTTGAATATTTAGAACGGCAATCACAATAATCAGATTATTTGAAGCGAGAGCATGTCCATGTTGACCAGTACACATGAGCGGATACTGAATGCTGTCGAGGGCCGCGTGCATACGTGGGAGGAGCTTCAGCAATTAACGAAACTCAACAGTGAGCGCCTCGGCTTCACTTTGGGAGAGCTATTCGACCTGCGAAAGATTTGGACGGGGGAGAAAAACGGCGTCAGAGTCTACGGCTTGGAGCGCAGGACAGGCTTGGCTCCCCGCTTCTCCCCGCCACAACGCCGCGCGACCGACCATGCCTGAGGCAGCAGAGGACGGTGCCTATTTATTAGAGCCGGTGCGCGCTCAAACTGCTGACGGTCGTCGGAATGAAGTTGGGTGGTGTGGCATCAATAGTGTGAAGGGGAAAACATGGACAAGCTGACGATGTATGAAATTGCCGAACAGGCATATAGGGAAGAGAATCTTCCGTGGTCAGTTTCCAGCGTTGCTCCGAACCCGGCCAACAGTGACGAATGGGAGATTTACTATGATGCCTGGGGCAGGAACTATCACAAAATCTTGGTTCGAATTACACCAAAAGCCGACTCCACACGCGAGTTGATCAAAGCTGAGGTGAGAAATTTCCTACGCGAGCTTAAAGAGAGCGGCATGCTGTAAAATAGCTTGCCGCTCTCCCAAGTCGGCCACACAACATCACCCGCTACCCAAGATAGGGACTGCAAAGTAAAAGGCGGCGTGTCCTCACTCCCACGCCGCCTTTTAATTTAGACCAACATCAATTTAGATTTCTCTCCTGGGCTTTGCGCTTCACTTAATGCGTCCCATGGCGACGCCCACGACGATTATTCCATCGCCGCCTGTTCCACTGGTCATCATTCGAGCGACGGTTGTTCCATCGTCTGTTCCATCGTCGTCCAGGCCAACGGCGACGCCAACGACGACGATTATTTCGTTGGAGAAGTGTCGAATGTAGTGTGTTCTCGGAGACAGAGATAGACTTCGCCTCAGTCCGCAGGGTGGAGTCGCGCATCTCGGCTGCAACTATTCCACCCGAGAGAGTAGCGACGAGCAGCAGCGTGATTAAGATCCTCTTCATCAAAACGCTCCTTCAAGAAGTTGAGTTACTTGCTAATACTTAGTCCCTTTGTCGGATGCGCGTCAAGGTTTTCACGGAAACTTCGTTGATGAAGCGGCGGTGCCCTGGGGTCTCAAAAGCTGCCAGGCAAAGCGCGAGCCTTAGGCGCTAATGACTCTCTCCGTTGATACCTTCTCGAAGTAACGATACACTCCAGCAACGGAGGATGGCTGATGAATAGAGGGAAACTATCATTCAGAGTATGTGTGATCTGTGCTGTGCTGGCGATAGCTTTACTCTTGATAATTCATCCTCAAGCCGCACGTGTCGTATCAGCTCAGAGTGGGTCGGGTGAGAGGGCGTCTCCTAAGCCGAAACCAACCACACGGAAGACGCCAGCGAAGCCTACAACTCGCAGAAGTCCGACGCGGACGAATCGCGGGAATAGCGGGGATAATGCGGCGAGTGCGCCGCCAGCGACAAGGACGGCAAGTGTTCCGCGTGCGGGCACAATTGTCAGGAATCAGATGGGGATGGAGTTTGCATACATTCCTGCGGGCACGTTTATGATGGGCTCAAGTGATGCAGAGGTACAGGCGGCTTATGAAAATTTGAGACTTTATAGCACGGCTGCGAAGTTGGAATGGTTTATACCTGAGAAACCGAAGCATCAGGTGATGATTCGTGAAGGCTTTTACATGGGGCGTTATGAAGTGACGCAGGCACAGTGGCAAAAAGTGATGGGAGACAATCCGTCTAACTTCAAAGCCTGCAATCAATGTCCTGTGGAGAATATTTCATGGAATGAGACGCAGGAGTTCATTCGTCGGATGAATGCGCGAGGCGATGGCTACAAGTATCGTTTGCCGACGGAAGCGGAATGGGAATATGCTTGCCGAGCAGGGACAACCACAGCTTTTGCGTTCGGGGATTCTTTATCGTCTGAGCAAGCGAACTTCGACGGCAATCAGCCGTATGGCGGAGCAGCGAAAAGAACCTATCGTTATAAGACGACGCCAGTGGGAAGTTTTCAACCGAATGCGTGGGGCTTATACGACATGCACGGGAATGTGTGGGAATGGTGTGAAGATATTTGGCATCAGAATTATAATGGAGCACCAGCAGATGGCTCGGCATGGTTGAGTGGAGGAAACTTAAGTCGCCGGGTGTTGCGTGGGGGGTCATGGTACTACGGCGCTTACTCTTTGCGCTCCGCCGACCGCGGCTGGTTCACGCCCGTCACTTCCTTGACCAACTTCGGGTTTCGTGTTGTAGCCTCCGCGCGGTAGCCTTTGAATGAGCGCTGCGGTGAGACCTCACTCTTGAAAGAAATGCTTTCCTGAGATATAAGGCAGAGCAGTCGCGCTCCGCAAACTCTTAGATGCGTTGAGCGCGCCCACCCAAGATGGCGGCGGGATTTATGAGGAGTCCCGCCGTTCATATTTTTCGCGAGCATGGACATTTGGGAGATCCGCTTCAAACAATTCGGTGATCTCAAGGCTCTCGACAGGGGCGATTCCAGCCGCAGGATGTACTGGTGGCTGTGCCAGTACAGGTGCGGCAACTACCGCAGGGTCGAGGAGAAGCGCCTGGTCGCTGGCCTGATCACTTCCTGCATCCACTGCCAGGTGAGAAAGTAGATGAAAAAGCCGGTGAAATAATATTCCAGAGATCTACCGGTAAAAGCTACACGAAAAGGAAAAGCCGCGCACGGCGTTGACGCTGAATCCGGCTGTCTGTAGAATGCGCCCTCTCCTCGTTAAATCTGCATTTTCCCGGAGGCACTTCCCTCATGCCTACCACAAGCAGGCGTATCCTCTGCGTCGAGGACGACGAGGACACGCGCGTCATGCTCACTAATCTGCTGGAGCGCGAGGGCCACTACGTCATAGCGGTCGAGGACGCGACGATGGGGCTGGTTGTCGCGCAATCGCAGCCCTTCGACCTGCTCATTATTGACCTGTGGCTCCCCGATGAAAATGGTGACAAGCTGTGCCTGAAGGTGCGGAAGTTCGACCACTATACACCCATTATCATCTACTCTGGGGCGGTGCATGAGTCCGACCAGCAGAACGCTCAGCTATCAGAGGCGGACGCTTTCGTCGCGAAGCCTAACGTTGATGAGCTGCTGGAGAGGGTCAAGTACTTCCTCGGCTGAGGTTACGATCTACGGGACGAGTCAGGAAGCAATAACTCCACTTCGCCGCCGCCGGCACCACTTCCTCAGAAGATACGCCTGTTCATCAATATGTTGCAGTGGCTAAAGAAAGCTTGGCGCGGGTTCAAGCGCTTGCCTCCGGGGCACCGATTTCAGGAGACCTATAAGAGAAGGCAGCGGTCTCGGCGCGGCGGTGCGAAAAGGGTCCTCTTCATCGGGGGCGGGCTTCTCACCATCGTGGCCGGGATCGTCTCCTTCCCTGTCCCAGGCGTCCCGAGCGAACTGATTATTGTCGCGGGTCTCGCAATATTCGCACAGGGCTCCATGCGCGCCGCGCGGATTCTCGATTGGATTGAACTCCATCTGCGAGGCCCGTACCTACGGCTTTGGAAGCCCTTGCCCCGCTGGGCGAAGGTCGTGATCGGCGCTCTCTGGATGGCGTTGCTGGCGGCGGGAGGGTATGGCCTCCATCGCTTGTTCTTTGGTAAGTAGGGGACGAAGGATAAAAAAGAGCAGGTACTTCCAGCACCCAGGCTACGGCGCGTTCGCCTAACAACTTATTCAACTGGAGCGCGGGATAGCCTTCGATTCTTCGTAGTCTGATGAATAGCGCGTATTGAGGCTGCGCTGCTCTCTCTTTATTCACAACGCGGGAATCATATTACTGATACGCACGCAGCCTTCTAATATAGGGTGGACAAGCGAAATGATTGTGCAAAAATTGTGTAAGACCATTTATACCCATTTTGGAAAGGGCGGGGTTTTGCGCTCTGAAACAGCCCTTTCCAAGCCGGTCAAAGCTCTTCAAAAGCGCAGGAAATTAAGTCAATGCTAAAGGAGAGCCCCAAGCCTAGCTATGCCATAATTATCGAACAAAGATTGGGGAAAGTGTTGACTTTTTTGTCAACAAGGTGCATAAACTCACGCCAGAAATTGTTGACTTTTTTGTCAACAGCTAAAAGGGCTTCTAAATATTATGAACTTTGGAGAATTTTTACGGAAAACTCGAAGAGAGCGGAACCTATCCCAAAGAGCGTTGGCGGCTCAGCTTGGAATGGAACACTCACATCTTTGCCGGATTGAGAGTGGTGCACGATTCCCTAAACAATTTGTGCCAGCGCTCGCTAATTTTTTAGGCGTCCAACCTTCGGAACTGCTTAAAATTATATATGACGAAAAAATTAATGCTCAAGTTGGAAGAATTAATGAAGAGCCTTTTCTTCCATTAGAAGTGATAGAGTCGATAGCCGAGAGAGACCGCTTGGCTTTCCTTAATAGCTTCGGAAGAAGTTATTTTCGCTTCCCTAAAGACAATAGGCGGATCCCGAAGTTACTTTGCGGGTTATCAGTCGAGGAAGCCAGTGAACTATTTAGTAGAGATGATAAACAGATTTTCGCCGGCTTGTTTCTTGGGGAATATACTTATCAAGGTAAGAAAAACGTCATCGTGGTTGAGAATAAATACGTAAAAGAGGGGCCTAGAGAAAGCACATCTGATGAAACCCAAACCTTCCAGATTCTTCATGAGGTAGGCCATTACCAACTTCACTGGACCAAGAATAAGGGCAGGAAACTCGAAACTCAGTTTACTGACAGACCGCTGTACTGTAGCTCGGGCGATACGTCTAGGAGAGAATATCAAGCAAATCAATACGCCAGCGCGTTCCTTATGCCCAGAAGAGTCCTTCAGCAGGAGATGGATAGTAGGAAGAGTTTTAATATGCGAAAGGATGGCAGACGCTTTTGCGAGCAGTTCTTCGTAGAACGATGGATGTTAGAGCGACGTTTACGCGTCTTAGGAATTAGAATCGTTGACTGAGGGACTTGAGGGGGAGTAAATTTATGTTTTTCTGTAGGTTTGCTAGGCTGAAACAAAGATTAATCCCCTATCGCTCAACTGTGTGATAACAGCCTTTTTGGGTCTGTAAGGGGTTACTCTTTCAAAAAGGAGGACTGTCTCATGTCGGATACAATATCGGTTGATATAGTAGGGCCGAGCTATTGGGCTTTTATGGCGACAGTAATGGCAGAGTGCCTCGAAAAATATGTCAACGAACAGAAAGTCACTCCTAGTGATATTCCAGAGGGGGTGTTTGAGGGCGCGGAGGAGTTCTTCAGTTTAGCGCTTGATGCAGCCGGCAACGCTCGTCCTGGAAGTCCACCTGCAAGTATTAGTGCCTACGTATTTGCTACTGATGCTTTGCGGGGCTCTCTTCACTCGTTCCCTACAACTGATCAAGAGCTACAGGCCAAGTTAGAAAAGTATGCAGCATTTCTAAAGAGTTTGACAAAGCCCCATTCTCTCACCGAAGAAAGCGATGTAGAAACAGCAACGACTTTACGAGACTTCTTTTTCCGGTTGGCCCAAGATGGTGAAATAGAGGTCTATGAACGCAGTGTTAAAGCCGAGCCCTTACCAACTGGATACCGATTCCGTTAGCTGATGCTATACACGCAATGAGTGCTATGCAGGTACGGCGCTCATTGTATAGCCGATCAATGCCACTAAGCGATTCAGACCTCAAGGGTTCAGTCGTGTCTCCGTCATTGAATGGAGCGATTTATCAATCCCGTGCATTGATCTATGAGTTAGAGAGAATCAACAATGAGGAATTTCCGCCAGAAACGCAGCTTGTCCGGGATGTATTTCTTTGTGTTGCAGAACATATTCTAGAAGAATTACTGAGCTTACATAAACCCAAGGGCTCCTTTAATCCGGGCCTTCCCCGTAGGGTACGTTCTCTTGGAGACCTCACGAGGAATCTTTACTCTTATATCCGTTACCTATCAGCGAGTTCACCCCGTCAGTCCCCGCCAGCAGTTCGAGTGGCTTTAGAACAACTAACAAAGCTCTATTTCCCCAAAGAATATGGAGAACCAGTTTGCGTTGTGCGGCCACAGTGGACGTACAACTTAAAATGCGTGCCGCTTAAGCCTTATTTAGAAACGATAATTCCGCGCTGGGACATTGATCCTAACAAAACCCTTGGAAAAAAAATTAAAAGCACAAAAGACATTATTTCTAAATTGTGGGAAAAGCGCCTGAAAAGAATTAATGAAAACCTTATTAGAGATGGTAAGAAACCGATAAACACGAAACTACCGGCACAGATTGGCGTCCTATCTTTTGCGGGCCTTGATACGCCGGATGCGTTTTTTCTTCCACTTCTGGGGCACGAACTGGGACATTTCATTGATTTCAGTGGTGCTACTCCTCTTCATGCTAATAGCGAGTTAAAGGATAGTTCAGACATCACCAAGGACCAAGTCAGAGATACTATGGAACGCGTCACTGGCAAATGGCCGGATCCAGGGGAAGTGGGTAGATATTGGGGTTTACTCCGTGAGCAAAAGGATACCTGTTTAAGGGAATTATTAGCGGATCGGCTCGCGACGAGAATGCTGGGATTTTCGTTCTTCGTTGCCCAAACAAGGTTTCTGAAGTCACTAACGGCTTGGTATCAACCTAAAATTTTAGAGTCTGGTTACCCAGGTATTAAGTTTCGTCTCTCGGAGATTCTCAAACATCTAACCAGCGACTATCGAGGGAATCCGCTTACTTTTCTTAAACCTTTCTCAAAGACATCAATTGTTGCAGAACGACTTATCAAATACATCGAAACGTGGCAGGAACATCTTGATTCGCTGGTCCCTTTTACTCAGCAGAGCAAGCTTTTTAGTGAAACATTTGCAGAGCCGTTTGCGAAGCTCGTTGAAGATGCTATCACTCCCGAGGCATTAGAAATTCTGTCGCGAATAGCTCAGGAGGCTATACCTGATGAACTTTGTGCACATCTGGACAATGACTTTTTCAAGCGAATAGCTCAGCTTGAACTAGACTTGCCGCCATCAATGCCTCAAGAAGGTACTGACAGTTTCGCTGCAATCATGTCGGCAGCTTGGGCATACCAAATTGTTTACGGGGAAGAACGTGACAACAAAGAAGCGAAGGTTAATGAGAGCTTTGACGAATACAGTAAGACCTGCCGATTGATACTCAAGGCGATAGAATTAATTCCGGTTTATCAATCCATTTATACAGAGAGTAAAAAACCTCAAGATGAAGATATTCCAAATGATGAAGAGTTTCTCAATAAAAGAGGCACATTAAGCAATACTGAGATACGTCGGAGAGTTCTATTACCAATAACTAATCCTTCGCGTATTACCATCTCGCCGCTGCGTATAGATGCAATTAACGGAGCTTCGCTAGATGTTCATCTTGGGAATTGGTTCGCTTATGCGCGCCGAACTAGGTTAAGAGGCTTGAAAATCAGCGATAAAGAAGAGATGGAGCTACTTAGATCCATCGGTAGAAGTGAGGCTTTTATTCCTTCTGATAAGACCTTTTTGCTTCATCCCGGAGATCTAGCCCTCGGAATAACCCAAGAATTTATAGCACTGCCACAAGACGTAATGGCCTTTGTTGAAGGGCGGTCAGGACTGGGCAGGTTAGGATTATTTGTCGCCACTGCTACGCAGGTTGCCCCAGGTTTTCATGGTGTAATCGTCCTTGAACTAGCGAATGCCGGAACAGTACCATTAGAGTTGCAGCCTGGGTTTGCGATCGCTCAGTTGATTTTTCAGGTAATGACTGATCCTGTACCTGAGAATATGCTTTATAGGGGTAAATATTACTGCCAGATCAAGCCTCTTTAGTTGCTAAAAGCGTAGATTATCGAATAATCTACTTGGCCCAGCCAATATGTTCGGCAGTCGCCCGATTCCACTCCAGCGCGCCCGTTCGTCTATACTGCGATATGCTGCCAGATGAGCGCGCGGGCCTCTTTGGGTACGGACGCTCCCCGTTTTAGATTGATCGCAATCCACCGTCCGCCAATTGCCCCAAGCAGAGGATTATTCTTTAGTAAATGCCCATGCATATACGTGGCCGATCTTATCTTTCCCGCTTCCAGTTATCCTTCTGCCATCCGCCGCTAGGGAACCAATATTTGATCCGAGAACCCAATTAGGGCCTTCCGTTGCTTCCTCGATCACGCGGGTTTCTTGCATTGAAATCTGTCGTGTCTCGGCATTTACATGACCACTGACGGCGACCATCGCTTTCTTGCTGTTCTTTAAATGCCTGAGAATGAATTTCCGTCCTGATTGTTGATGAAGAGGATCGCGTCCCGGTTAGCGAATGTGCCCGTCCAAGTTCCCGTAATATCTATTTTCTTCGCCATCGAAGGCATGTTTTGGGGAGAAAGCGTGGCTTTGGGGGTAATGATTGGAGCGGGGCTAAGTGATGCCTTTGCCGTCGTGTTGTTATTTTCAGAGCTAGGTTGCTTAGTAGCCAAGTTATTACTTCCGAATCATGTATTCCAACCCAAGCCGATTATCAACCCGGCCGTAAGGACAAGGACTATAATAACTCCAAAGATCAGCCCGCGTTTCTGGCTTTTCGTTTCGGAAGGCGGATTCCGTTCGGCTCCAGATATGAATGGTTGAGAAGCCAGGGAGGGAATTGTGTCAGTTACATTACTTGAAGGATTAGAAGTTCGTGTCGGCGGAGGTTCGGTGTTTTGGGGATACGGATAGTTTTGTGTTGCTCCGGGATCATATGAGGCCGATAGTATTGAGCCGTCAACTAAGCAAAAGGTTATTGTATCGTCCGAATAAGTACGGTTGCAGGTGGGGCAACTTTTCATTGAGGATCTCCAGAGTTTAAATAGTTAAGTAAAATTGAAAAGTGCAGTTCTCTCAAAAACGCCCTTTCCAAGCCGGGTCAAAGCTCTTCAAAAGCGCGGGAAATTAAGTCAATGCTAATCTGCGGCGAGCGTTAAAAGCTCCTCCGCCTCACACGCTTATTTACAATTTCTCCACTCGTCCAGGCGTTGAAAAAATTGGAGCGTTTCCGGCGCCGCGTTCTCTCGCATATAAGCCTCGAAGAGCTGTTTGCGCGGGCACATCCTCTTTGCCGCATACCAGCTCAGAGGGAACCGTACATCTTCAATCATGACGAGTTCGGACCTGACGGCTGATTCGAGCTGGCTCACCAGAAAGAATGCGCGGTCGAGCCGGTCAATGATGTATCGGTCCTTATCCGTGCTCTCAGGTTTTTCCAGCGCGTCATACACGGCATTGGCGTTGACTTTCTCTTTGACTCCGTTTATTTCGTAGTCCCGCCCCTCGTCATCCCAGTCCATCATCTCCATGGCCTTCCAGCCTTCGTCAGCCATCATCTTGGTTATCATTTCCCGCGCCATCTCCGCCTGTTTCCAGCGCAACTCCCTGGCGTTTTGAACGGTGCTTTGCCTGAACTGGTAGATACCTGTGAAGACGGCTATCAAAGCGCCGACAACTCCCACTAATTTGGCGAAAGACTCTAAGCGACTTGTCTTCTCCTCTTTTTCTTCTTCCTCTTTTTCCTGCCCCTCTTTTTCTCGCTCCTCTGTTTGCTGCTCTTCGCTCATGGTAAGCCTCCTTTAGCTTCGTATGGTTACAAATCAATGTTCCTCCAAACGAGCGACCCGTGTGAGAAGTGCTATTCGTGCGGTTGAGCTTGATGAGTTATCGAACCACCGCGCTCAATGGATGGAGGAGACATAGCTTTGCGGCAAGCCAATTCTCCCGGCGAGTTCTCTGAGCTGTAATGCGTACTGCGGATTCCGCTCCTCTTTCGAAGGCGGCACGGGGAGATTGAAACAGAGGGCCGGAACGAGGCTTCCGTCCAACAGTCGTGCCAGCAATGCTTCCGGGCGGTAAAGGCTCACCGAAGCTTCCCCGTATAGTGCGTCTAATTCCGTATGAGTCAGCGAGAAGATTACGCCGTGCGCTGTCGCGCCAGGGCACGGGACCAGGGTCGCGCGGGCTCCGATGACGAGGGAAAAGTTCTCAACGGAAGCCACACGACGATTAATCGGATTGATTCCTTTATCTCGCAGGAGGATGTCGTCCATGAACAGCCCGTAGAAAAAGACGTCAATCCTTCTGCTGTCTGCTTCTGTCATGGCAGTCACCTGAGACACGGCACAGACGGCGCGCGCCGAGGAGTATGAGAACTGCTTCGAACGAGAATCGCTCGCTTTTCATCTGGCCGCCCCGTGGCGCTGGAGTTTATCGTTAGTTGGAAAAGGTATCAATATCTATCGCGTTGCCGCCGCGCGAGCGGCGACTTGAATTTAGCCCGGCCTTTCAAGGCCGGGATGGCTCAAGCCGGCCCATTAGAGGCGTCGCGCTAGCGACGCTTGAGTTTGCCAATTGGCTCAACCGTCGCTCGCGCGACGCGATAAATAAATTTCACTCACGTCCCCGGCCTTGAAAGGCCGGGCTAAATTCAGATAGCCGCTGACGCGGCTAATTGACCCGTATTCTTACGGAGAGGGCTTGAGAAAATCCACCACGAGGCGTGCGAGTTCGCGTGGCGAGTTGTAGTTGACTCCGTGCGCCGCGCCCCGGATTACACTCAATCTGCCCGCGGGCAGCAGGCGGGCCACTTCCTCTGCCCAGCGTTGCGACACCAATGTGTCATGGTTCCCGCGCACGATGAGCGTCGGCTGTCTTACATGCGGCAGTCTTTGTTCGACCAGGTCCTGTAGCGCGTAAGCGAACGTCTTGGCTGTGCGCCCCAGGCCGGCCTGCAAGTAGTCCACGAGCGCGATGAAGGGAAGCGACAGAGGCTCGCGCGGAATATCCAGAAGCAGACGGAAGAATTGACTTGGAACTGTTCGCGCGCCTCTATCAACTGTCGGCGAAACCAGTATGAGCCGCTCGACAAGCTCCGGACAGCTGAGAGCGGCGTCCACCGCGACCTGGCAGCCGATTGAGTTGGCGAGCAGGACCGCCCGCCCGATTCCGATCTCACGCATCCAGCCCACCAGGGCCAGCGACAGCTCCGTCAGATTGAGCGCGGCCTCCGGCTTCTCGCTTCTGCCGAAGCCCGGAAGGTCGAGCGCGTAAACCGCGCGCTCGGCCGCGAGCTCGGCGGCCAGCGGGACCATGTAGCGGCTTGAGACGCCGAGTCCGTGAACGAGGACGACTGAAGGAAGGCTCGCGCCTGAGGTCTTGTTTGAGACTCTGGAATGAAGCAGCAGACCGTTAACTCTAGTCCAGCGGCTTTCTAAACTTTCCCTACGGTCACCCACGCTTGCCTCAGTCTCAGTCATTCCCCGATTGATTCGATCAAAGAGGCTTCGATGCGGTCGCCGATTTCTCTGGCGCGCTCCAGCAAGTCGGCTGCGCGAGAGCGATGCTCCTGAGCAAACTCTTCATCTTCGATCTCGTTTGTGTTGACGAGCACGTTGTAGCGTGCGGAGGCGACTGCCGCGAGCGCCAGCTGCGCCCCAGTGGCCGCGTCCGAAAGGGCGTTCGGGTTACCGATCTCGGAGAGGGTTTCGAGCAGCCCCAGGACACGGACGGCGATGCCCGCCACTTCTAAAGGCACGGTCGCGGCCCCTTTCAAAGCCTCTTCGAGGCGGTTGGCGCGCGCGCGTCTCTCGTCGTCTGTTCTTTGCGACAGACGGCGCGCTTCCATGACGCGCTCGAAACTCGCTGCATCTTCCGTGACGCCGCGCGCGAGGCTTGAGCGCAGCGTAGTCAATTCTGCGAGCGCGTCTCGCACCTCCGTCTGCACGTCTTTAAATTTCTCACGCCCTTCCGTCAGGTGCGCGATCATCTCGCCCAGGGCGGCGGCGAGCGATGCGGCGTGCGCCGCGACCGCCCCACCCCCTGGAGCCGGGTCGCCGCTGGCGACCTCCGCCACAAAATCTTTCAGACTCGCGCGCTCGCCCTTGCCTGCGAACGCTGCCTCGATGCGATTCTCCAGGACGAGCCCGGGCGCGAAATTCTCAATCTGCAGGAAGTATTCAGCCGCGCGGTCCAGGGCGGCCTGCGGCACGAGCCCGACGATCTCGCTTCCGGCGACGCGAACGCCGTAACGCTCCGCCTCGCGCCGGACGGCCTCGAAGGCGTGATGCAGAGAGGTCTTCTCGTAATCCACCAGGTTCATTGAGACCTGCGCGAGTCCTTTCGATTCCAGCTTGAAGCCGAGCGCTTTGAGATAACGCAGGCCACCGTCGCGCCCGCGCACGCTGCGCGCGATCTTGCGCGCGATGGCGACATCGTCCGTCTGCAAGTTGACGTTGTAAGCGATAAGAAAGGGGCGTGCGCCGACCGCTATCGCGCCCGCGCTCTCGTGCACGCGCGCTTCGCCGATGTCCGGGGCGCGATTGAGCAGGGCATCAGTAATTTCGGCGCGCAACTGTTCGAAGCCTTTGCGCCTGACGTCCTCCAGGTTCGTGCGCTCGGGCCGAAGGGCCGCGCGCTCGTAGAAGTAGACGGGAATTCCCAGCTCGCGCCAGATTCTCTCGCCCGCCTGGTGCGCGAGCGCGACGCAGTCCGCGAGCGTCACGCCGCTGACGGGGACGAAAGGCAGCACGTCCGTTGCGCCGATTCGAGGGTGCTCGCCCGTGTGCCCGCGTAAATCAATCAACTCTGCGGCCAACCTGACCGCGCGCAAGGCGGCCTCGACAACCACCGACGCCTCGGCCACGAAGGTGATGACGGAGCGGTTGTGGTCCCCATCCACGTGCATGTCGAGCACGACCGCGCCCGAGACCTCTTCGACGGCACGCGCCAACCGCTCGATTGTTTCCGCCTTGCGGCCTTCGCTAAAGTTTGGTACACACTCAACCAGAGCAGTCATGAGTCTGGAGTCTAAGAGTCTGAAGTCAAAAGCCAGAACGGAATTATATTAACACCGGACTTCTCTTTTCGCTTTTGCTTTTAGACTCCAGACTCCAGACTCCTAGACTCCAGACTTTTCTATGCAGCCATCCGAACGCTTCATCCATGAGCGGAAAAAAGCCTGGCAGCGCCTGGAAGATTTGCTGCGGCGGCTTGATCGTTCTTCCTTAAGACGCCTCGGCCGCGAAGAGGTGCGCGAGCTGGGAAGGATTTATCGCCGCACGGCGTCGGACCTGGCGATTGCGCGCGCCGAGTCGCGCGACCCGCGCCTCGTCAATTATCTCAACAGCCTCGTCATACGCGCGCATGGCCGCATCTACCGCGCCAACGCACAGGGCGGGCGGCGGCTCCTGGAGTTCTTCACGAAAGGTTTCCCGCAGACGTTCCGCCGCACCTGGCGTTACACGGCTGTGGCCTTTCTGGCGTTCGCCGCCGCCAGCGTTGCCGCTTACATCCTGACCTGGCGCGACCCGGACTTCTCTGAGCTGGCGGGCGTCCAGCCGCTCTTCCGCCTCGTCATCAACGCCAAGGTGCGTTGGTGGGAGCGCGTCAACGACGCCAATCAATTCTGGTCTAGCTTTATCATGACCAACAATATCTGGGTCATGTTCCGGGCCTTCGCTACAGGGGCGTTCTTCGGCATCGGCACGCTCTACGAGATGATCTTCAACGGGGCGTCTATCGCTTCCACACTCGCGCTCGTGTATCGCGCCGGGTACGGAAACGAGCTCGTCGCTTTCATGGTCGGTCACGGAGTCATCGAGCTCTCCTGCATCTTTCTGGCGGGCGGCGCGGGCCTTTTGATCGGCAGCGCCCTGCTGATGCCGGGCGATATGTCGCGCGCCGACGCCCTGAAGATGCGCGGGATGGACGCCATCCGCCTGATCGCCGGCTGCGTGCCGCTGCTCGTCGTCGCCGGGACAATCGAAGGCTTCATCTCGCCCATGCCGATTGATCCCGCAATCAAAGTCAGCATCGGCGTGGCGACCGGTGTGGCGCTCTACTCGTACCTCCTCCTGGCGGGGCGCGGGAAAGAGGAGCCGGAGGCGACGGCTGGAAGTTAAATGAGGGGCGGCCAGAATCGTTGACTTAGCCGGCGGCTTTAACGTATCCTCTCCGGCGCTTCAGAATATTTGAGGCTGATCTCTAGGGGCTGCGTTTGTCCCGCATCCTATCCAGCCTTTCGTCAACAAACCAGCACAGACATTTGCGACGTGGCCTTGAGGAAAAAGCCGCGTCGTCTTTAATCCGTGAGGAGTCAAATGATGCGTCCCCTGCTTACCCTTCTTCTCGTCGTCCTCTTAATCGTACTTTGCCTTCCTCTTCAACGGACGAGCGCGCAGTTCGGCTCTCCTTCAGTCAACGGCTCTATCAGCGCTGGTGAATACGGAAATCATACCGACGGCCAGAACCGCAAGAGCACCGGCACAGGTCAGGACTGGTATATCACCTGGGACGCCAACAATCTTTACGTCGCCGTTACCAACGCCAATTTAGGCGAAGCCGCTGTCATCTACATTGATCGGAATCCCGTCACGCCGGTTAACGGCGGGAGCAACGCCGACGGCAACACGACGGGCTTCAACTACGATAATACGAATTTCGCCGCGCTCCCTTTCCGCGCAGACTTCGTCACTTATTTCAAGGACGGCTATCGCGAGTTTCGCCGCGCCAACGGCTCCGGCGGGTGGTCTGGCCAGACGGCCTTTTTCGGCAGCTATGCCTCCGGGCCGGGCAACGTCCGCGAGCTAGCGATTCCGTGGAATGACATTACCGCGGGCGGAGGCCGCCCCGCGTCGTTCCTCTTCTTCGGCTACCTGACCTCGCCCGGCGGTTTTGTTTACGGCCAGGTGCCCAACGAAAATGCCGGCGCATTCATCGGCACGTCGGCCACCTATGGTCGTTACTACACGGTCAGCAGCACCGCCGATGGCGCGAGCACTAAACCCTTCTCGATTAACAGCACGAGCGACACCAACGACATACACTTTCTGGGCTTGCGCCACGACACGTTTGACAGCTACTACCGCTCGCCTTTCGGCGCCGTTCCCGCCGGAAGTAACGTGACGCTGCGCTTCCGCACAGATCACTTCGATGTGGACGGCGTCTCGGTGCGCGTCTATACATACAATCCGGCGACCGATACGACGACAGGGCCGGTTGATTACCCGATGACGTTTCTAGAGAACCGCACCGAAGGGAGCACGCTCTACGATATCTGGACGCGCACCATCACAACCCCCTCCTCGCCAGCGATCCTCTACTACAAGTTCCGCGTCACGGATGGCGTTGACGAAGATTTTTACAGCGACTCTTACGCGGATGATCACGACAACCTGAATCAGGGCGGCGAGGGCACGGCGTCAGATAGTGAACCGTTCCCGGCCTTCCAGATCACGGCTTACGATCCAGCGTTTCAGACGCCCGCGTGGCTCCAGAACGCGAACGTCTATCAAATCTTCCCGGACCGTTTCCGCAACGGCGATACGACGAACGATTATTGCCGGAACGGGTGCACGCCCGCTGATCCGGTCTTCTACGGCGATCAGTCGCCGATTGCGCACACCGTCTGGAACGAGGCCATCGGCGACCCGCGCCAGCCCGGACCGTTCAACGGGCAGTACGGCACGCAGTTCTACGGCGGCGACCTCAAGGGCATAGAGGATAAGCTCGACTACTTGCAGGGCCTCGGCGTTGACACGATCTATCTCAACCCGATCTTCAAGGCGCGCTCGAACCACCGCTATGACACGGACAACTACCTGGAGGTTGACCCTGCCCTGGGCGGCGACGACGCCCTGGCCGCGCTCAAAACTGAGACGGAGCGGCGCGGGATGCGTCTCATCCTCGACGGCGTCTTCAACCACTCGTCTTCTGATAGCGTCTATTTCGACCTCTATCACCGCTATGGTCCGCCCGACGGCGGGTGCGAGAATCTCTCGTCGCCTTACAGGGACTGGTACAACTTCTACAACTCGAATGTGCCTTGCGCTTACGGGGATTACGAAGCGTGGTTCGGCTTCGGCAGCCTGCCGGCTTTCAAGGAAGATAGCGCGGGCGTGCGCGACTTCTTCTACCGCAACCCTGCGAACAACGTGACCAAGCACTGGTACGAGCGCGGAGCCTCGGGCTGGCGCTTCGATGTGGCGAACGATCTCTCGCATAACTGGTGGGCCGACTATCGCCCCTATGCCAAGACGTATAAGGCGGACGGCCCGCTCGTCGGGGAAATCTGGCCGGACGCGAGCCAATATCTCGCGGGCGACCAGCTCGACTCGGTGATGAACTATCGTTTCCGCAAGAACGTCCTGGGCTTTGCGCGCGGACAGGCCGAGTGGAGCGACAACGATAACTCCGGCAGCAATAACATCCAGGCGCTCGCGCCGAGCCAGTTTGACCGCGCGCTCCGCTCGATCCGCGAGGACTATCCGCCGCAAGCCACAGCCGCGATGCTCAACCTCATTGACTCGCACGACACCAACCGCGCCCTCTACGTGCTGACGCTCACGGGCGACAACGGCCTCACCGAGGCCAAAGAGCGGCTCAAGCTTTCGGCGCTCTTCCAGTTCACTTACATGGGCGCGCCGATGGTTTACTACGGCGACGAGGGGGCGCTTAATTCGCCTTCGCTCGCCAACGGCGTCAACGGACCGGAAGACGATCCCTATAACCGCGCGCCCTATCCCTGGGCCGACGAGGCGGGCGACCAGAGCGTTTACGGACCAGCCGATCAGAACGTCATCGGCTACTACACGACCCTGGCTCACATGCGCAAACAGCACGCGGCGCTTCGCACCGGCTCGTTCGAGGCTTTGCTCACGGGCGACACGACAGCTTCGGCGACGGACAATAGTACCTATGCTTTCGCCCGCACAGGCGGAGGCGAGACGGCCGTCGTCGCGCTCAACAATGGCGCTGGCGGCAACACGGCCAGCATCCCGGTCGGGGCATACTTCGCCGACGGCTCACAGCTTAAAGACGCCCTGAGCGGAGCGACCTATACGGTCACTGGCGGGAACGTGACGGTCACGCTCGCGCCGCGCAGCGGCGCAGTGCTCTTCGACGCGGCAGCCGCAGATGTGGATACGACCGCACCTGCGGCCTCCGCCAGTGCCAGCCCGTCCGCCAACGCGAACGGTTGGAATAATTCGTCGCCGGTGACGGTCAACCTCAGCGCGACGGATGCAGGAGGGAGTGGCATCAAGGAGCTGCGTTATTGGATCAACGGCGGCAGCGTCAACGTCGTCGCGGGTGATGCGACGAGCGTTGCGGTTAATACGGAAGGCGTGACGACCATCCAGTTGCGCGCCATAGATAACGCCGGAAACATCAGCGACCTCGTCACCCACGTCGTCAAACTCGATCTCACCGAACCGTCCATCAGTTGTCCTGCTCCGAGCAGCGCGTCGGCGAATGCAAGTTGCGAGGCGAGCATCCCGGACCTGACGTCTGGCGTGACGGCTTCCGACAATTTGACGCCAACCGGCTCGCTCTCGATTACGCAGACCCCTGCGGCGGGAACAACCGTCGGCCTGGGTAATCACAACATCACCGTCACGGTGACTGACCTCGCGGGCAACAGCCGTAGCTGCTCAACGACCTTCAGTATCACAGACAACACCGGGCCGAGCATCAATAGCGTCAGCGCGACTCCGTCCACGCTCTCGCCGCCCAACCACTCGATGAGGGACGTGATGGTCAACTATACGACGGCTGACAACTGCGGCGCGGCGAACTGCACCCTGAGCGTCACGAGCAATGAGCCGGTCAACGGCGTGGACGATGGCGACACAGCGCCCGACTGGCAGATTCTGGACGCGCATCACGTGCGCTTGCGCGCGGAGCGTTCGGGGTCGGGCACGGGCCGCGTCTACACGATAACCATTACCTGCACGGACGCTGCCGGCAATCAGACGAGCAAGAGCGTGACGGTGAGCGTGCCGAAGGGTAAAAGCTAGCGTGAGCGTGGCGCATCCGGGCTAAAAGAGAAGGGGCGAAGAATCTGCTCGGTCGCCCCTTTTCATCTCGCCTCTGGAGCAATAGAACGAAATAGCTCCAGCTCTATTGAAAGGTTCTGAAGATGAAACCCCCAGTACCGGAGAATGAGGCGGCGAGACTTGAGACACTGCGCCAGTATGAGATTCTCGACACGGACCCGGAAGAGTCATTCAACGACCTGACCCGCCTGGCCGCGTACATCTGCCAGACGCCGATTGCTCTGATAACTCTGATTGACAGCGACCGGCAGTGGTTCAAAGCGAGAGTCGGCGTGAGCGCGCAGGAGACGTCCCGCGATGTCTCATTCTGCGCCCACGCGATTTTGCAGGACGGCGCGTTTATCGTGCGGGATGCGTTGGACGATGAGCGATTCAGGACCAACCCGATGGTCATTGCCGCTCCTCACATACGCTTTTACGCAGGGTCGCCGCTCGTGTCGCCCGAAGGTTTCAAAATCGGGACCCTCTGCGTGGTTGACCGCCTCCCGCGCGAACTCAGCCCGCAGCAGATCGCCGCGCTGAAAATCATCAGCAACCAGGTCATCACCCAGCTCGATTTAAGACGCGAAGTCCTCGCACTGAAACGCGCCCTCGAAAGACAGAAGCGTGCGGGCGACGCGCAGAGCCAACCGCATCATTAAAGATAAAATGTTTATAGCAGGCCGCGCTCTTTGACGCGCAGGTAGGTCTCCAGGAGCGCGGGCGTGAGGGCTGCGGCCGTGACGTCCAGCGCCAGCCCGCCCTGCGCTTCGACCAGCCGCAAGGCTGCTTCGCGCTGATGTATGATCTCTTCGGCGACCGATTGTGTGAACAGCTCATTTGCGTTTGCTGGCAGAGAGCGCGTCACCGCTTTGAGGTCGCGGTCCGCGATGGTGACGACGAGCGGGAGGTGGCGCGGGCGCAGGAGCTTGAGCGAGGCGAGCAGGTCGCGCGAGCCCTCTTCGTCAATCAAATCTGTAAGCACGACCACGAGAGCGCGGCGCTTGCAGTTGGAAGCGATGAACTGAAAGGCGCGCGCGTAAGAAGGCTCAATCATCTCCGGCTCGATGGCGTGAAGGGCTTCGAGCGTGGCGTCCAGGTGCTCGACGCCGCGTTTGGGCGGAAGATAGGTCTTCACCTGGCGGCCGAAGACGGCGAGCCCTGCATTGTCGCCGCCGCGCGCCGCCGCCGACATCAGTGCCAGCGCCGCGTGGACCGCCAAGTCAAGTTTCGTTTCCGTTTCAATGCGCGCCGTCATCAGGCGTCCCGCGTCGAGCGCGATCATCACGGTCTGGTCACGCTCGATCTGATACTGCCGGGTCGTGATTTTCCCGCGCCGCGCCGTCGCCGTCCAGGCGATGTGGCGCAGCTCGTCGCCGCGCACGTAATCCCTCAAGGATTCAAACTCGCGCCCCTCGCCGCGCCAGGAGGTCTTGCGGTGCGCGGCGACGAGCGAGCGAGCGCCCAGCGCTTTCAGCTCCGCTTCGCGCGCCCGGCGCATGTTCGGATAAACTTTGACGCTCTGGGCCTCGCCCGCGCGCGCTTGATTCCAGACCAGCCCGAGGCGCGAGAGATAACGCACAGCCGTCTGCCCGAACTCAAAGCGCCCGCGCTTCGGAGGCCGCAGAGTGTAGGCGAGCGTGGCCGTCGAGTTGGCTGCGACGCGCATCCGTCCCTCGCGCGACTCCGTCAGCTTCATCTGCGGCGGATACTCGTCCTTCAGAATCAGACGCATCGTGCGCGACGAGCGGTTCAAAACTTTCACGCGCACCTCCGTATCCGCGCCGACAGCAAAACGGCTCCCGAACTCGCGCTCGACCTTGAGCCCTGCGGGCCAGCGGCTCAAGCGCGAATCCAGCAGCGCCGCGATGACGAGCGCCGCGTCATAAAAAAGCGTCGCCCAGCGCAGGCCCGGCCGCTGCCACGAAAGAGACAGCGGCACGAAACCCGCGGCGAGCAGGAGGTAGAAGAGTTTGCTGAAAACAAAGCGCATCGTAAGGCTGGTCCGCCGATGCCTTTAGGTCTTATTGCCGGAACCCCTGACGTCGAACTGTGAATCGTCAAGCTGATTGTTGAAGCTGAATTTCGTGAGAGTAAAGACCCAGTCCATCAAAATCCTGCGATCCATGGATTCGATTGAGAGTTGGAGCTTGTAAGCGTGCGGCAGGGTCAACCCGCCCTCCGGCTTGAAGTCTGAAAACTCCTCGACGAGCTTCGTGATTGCCTCGCCCTGCTGCTGCGTGACGCTCGGACCTGTGGGCATCTGTTGACTGAGGCGCTTCTCATATTCGGTCCGCACGTGTTGAAACGTTTGCGCGTCGAAGTAGAGCGTCGTCTTCAGACCGGAATTGTTCTTCGCCTGATATTCGAGCGCGTGAAGCTGTCGGCCGTCAATCTTTTTGGTCCCGGCGTATTTCAGCTTCGGGTCGCGCTCGGAAACGTTCAGCAGCGGCCAGGCGGCTGAAAGCGTTCCTCCGAGCAGGCCCTCTTTGAGCGGCATCTCGTGCTGCATGAAAAAGTTTCCGAGTACCGAATGGCGACCGGGTCTCAGGTCCGCAACCGTCACCGTTTTCCCATCGTAACCGAGCTTCTCGTAAGGAAACTCTTTGTTGTTGTAAATAATCGCGACGAGATTCCGCGTGCCCTGCGAGGCCAGCACGGACCCGCCTTCGGACGAGCCGCTGCCGCCGATGCGATAGGTGCCGACGGCAGTCCCCAGAATGACGTGACTCTTGATTTTGGCGCGCGCGTCCTCCGTGCCGATTGATTCGAGGTGCTTGCTGATGACCTCTTCCGGCTTCATTTTATCTCCGGCGGCGGCGACGGGCGGGACCGATTTCGCCGTTAAGTTCGTTGAAAGGAGAAGAGCCAGAACCAGGGTGAATGAAAGTTGGCTGAGTGTGCGAACTCTGAATTTCATGATCTGAAAAATACTCCGTTGCTTGTAGATTAATCCTGGGGGATGGCGGGGAGACGCCGCTAACGATTGCCGCAGTAGTTTACCAATAGATTGCCTCTAATGCATAACACCCTCCGGCAGTCTCCTCATGCGCATTGAGATGAGCGCAACTTGCCACGTTATTTCAAACGGGGCTTGGCCAACACTCTCTCGATCACTGATTCGCGGTTTCCGCTCATCCAGGCTTTCCAAATCTCTTCTTCCGAGAGGTTGCCGACGCGCCCCAGGATGAAGAACGGCAATTGCGCGTGCCCCGAACTCTTCCAGCGTGACATTTCCACTAAAGATTGCAAAGCACGCTTGCGAAGAGTTGAGAGAATCGCCGCGTCTCGTTTTCCCGTAAGCATGTACAGGGCGAATGCAGACTTGTTGCGATCACTCCACTCAATTGAGTTCAACATCTCAACAAACGGTCGGATCGGAACCTTGATGTGTTGTGCGGGCGCGTTGCGGGCGAAGCCTGCGATAATCGCCAGAGCGCGCATGGAATTATTGCGGACATCTTCATCCGGGTCGCTCATTCCGTAAACGAGGTCTTTGACCACATCACCCTTGTTTGCTGCGTAAGCGATGATTTCGGCAGCCAGAGCGCGATGTGGCGCTGCACCTGATTCACGTAACACCGTACGCAGCAACTTCAAATCCCGCGCCGCGAATGCGATGAAACGTTGCTGGATGGCGCGCGCTTCCGTGTTGTTATACAGAGCGTGCCCCTGCGAATCGTCCTCGCCCGCGTCCCCTTTTTGAACCGCGCGCGCGGCAGCATCCTCTAATGCTTTCCCGGCCTGTAGCATCTCGGCAGGCAGGCGAGCGCTGCCCTGCGGAGCGCGGCGGAAACGCAAAGTCGGCGCGCCCTTTTCACTGATGCCGACGTAAAGGATGCGCTTGCCCTCTTCACAGCAGACAGATTTGAGGCGCGCCGCCTCGACGTTAGGCAATGCTTCCAGACGCGCTCGCGCCTCCTTGAGCGATTCGGGCGGCGCGTCGCCTTCTTTGATTTGAAGAGCTGCGCGCGCCCTTTGCTCTGAGAGGCTGCGCAGGCCGTAAAAGTCTATCAGGCCTATCTGAGGTGACTGCCCGTTCGTCGAGCCTGGCAAGAGAACAAGTAGCAGTATGAGTGAAAACAGCTTCATCAATCTTCAAAAACGATCTTTCCAGTTCGCGTGCGAAAAGTGTCGCCTCGATTCACAAATCAAGAACGTGCAAACCCAATCATCTGGGAACTCCGGCCGTCTGCAAAATGTCGCTGATGACGGCGTCGGGAGTCGCTCCGTCTAATTCGGCCTCGGCGCGCAGCGAGAGGCGGTGACGCAGGACCGGGCGCGCGATGTCGCGCACGTCGTCGGGGGTCGTGAACTCGCGGCCGCGCAGCGCCGCCAGCGATTTCGAGCAGAGCAGGAGCGCGACTGCCGCGCGCGGGCTCGCGCCGTAGAGCACGGATGGGTGCGAGCGCGTGCGGCGCACGATCTCAACGATGTAGCGCTGCACGCCCGGCTCCACCCGGGCGTTGCGCACCTCCAAACGGCAACGCAGGATGGCGTCCGCCTCAGTGAGCGGACGGATGTCCACCTGATTAAGATAGCGGGAATTGAAACCGGCGTCCCAGTTGGCGATGATCTGCTGCTCCGCCTCCTGCGAAGGGTAGTCGAGCATGATTTTCAGAAGAAAGCGGTCCAATTGCGCTTCGGGCAGGGGGTACGTGCCTTCGTACTCAATCGGGTTTTCGGTCGCGAGCACAGTGAAGAGCGGCGAGAGCGTGTAAGGCTCGCCGTCAATCGTCACCTGGCGCTCCTCCATCGCTTCCAGCAGCGCCGCCTGCGTCTTCGGCGGCGTGCGGTTGATTTCGTCCGCGAGCAGCAGGTCCGTGAAGACTGGACCTTTGCGGAGCGTGAAATCCGAGGTCGAGACGTTGAAAACGTTCGTCCCCGTAATGTCTGAAGGCATCAGGTCCGGGGTGAACTGGATGCGGCTGAAATCGGCGTTGATGATGCGCGCCAGCGTCTTGACCGTGAGGGTCTTCGCCGTGCCGGGCACGCCCTCTATCAGCGCATGCCCTTCGGCAAAGAGCGCGACCAGAATCTGCTCTATCGCATAATCCTGCCCGACGACCACCTTGCGAAGCTCCGTCAAAATGTGCTCGACGGTCGTGGAAACGTGTTGAAGCATGAAAGGCAGTGACAGGTGACGAGTGACAAGTGACAAGTGAAAGCGGTTTTGCTCGTCACTTGTCACCCGTCACTCGTCACTGCTTTAAGCTCCTTCTCAAAATTAGTTAGACCGTGTCCTGTTGCAGCCCCTCCGCCGCCTGGCGAGTTTCGCGCGAGCGCATGCGCAGGCCGAGCGTGCGCTCCACCTCGCGCAGTTGCCTGACGAGCGAGAGCGCTCGGCCCGCGTCAACGGGCGTGCCGTTAATCGCGTCCTCGCATTCGCGCATCAGCGTCTCAAGCTCAGCCGCGTTGATCTTCTCGGAGCGTGCGGCCACGCGCGCGGCGATCTGAGAGCGCCTGCTATTGTGGCTGAGACCACTGTAACGCACAAGCACGCGCCGCAGCCGCGTGTAAATATTTTCTATCGCCAGGTCGAAGGCGCGCGCGCGTTGTTGCAGCTCTGCCATCGAAGCGACGAATTCAAGGCTGGAGCGCCTGTCCACGGTCTTGACGGGCAGGGGGCGTGCGAAGCGCCGCCCGCGCGTCCACAAAAGCACCAGCACGATGAGCAGCCCCTGAGCGACTATCCAGAGAACGGGCGTGCCCGCGAAGTAAGCCACCAGTTGATTGCTCGAAGCACCGTGGCCCTGGTGATATTCGTCGAAAGCGATTAAGCCTCCGCCGCCCGCGACCATATTGATCGCGAGCTGCATGTTGTCCTCAAGAAGTATCCCGCCGTTGCTGACGATGTACGGGTCGCTCAAAATAATGATCCGCCCCGCCCCGTGCGGGTAATCCACGAGCAGCGCCCCTTTGTCGCTTTCCAGATGTGTGACCGGCGCGCTTGAGCTCAGGGCTGCATTCGAAGGAACAGGCGGCGCGGGAGCGTCCGGGGCGGACGGCTCGTCATCCGACGCGCGGGAGACGTTGATGGTTCCTGCGAAACGCGAGGGCTTAACCTGCTTGACGTCGCGCGTCAGCACGCTCGGCAGGTCAGGGCTCACGGAGGCAACGCCGGCAGTCATCTCCTCGGATTTGCTCGGGTCCACCTTCGTCCCGGGGAGATCGTTCCACGTAGTCGAGACAATCCAGCGGTCAGATTGCGGGAGCAGTCGCGGGTCCGGCCTGCGGTCAATGATGACCAGCCGGTGCCCGCGCGCGACCCAATCCAGAAGAACGTCCGGTTCGCCACCGTCGAAAGGGAGCTTCATCTTTCCGACGACGACGAGAGTGGTCGGACCGGCTTCCGTTTCGCTCAGGAGCGCGTCGGCCTTTTCGCGCCAGCGCGTCACCTTCCGCCCCGTCGCGTCGAGCAGTTCGTAAAGCGCGCGCGTGCCGGTCGCGCCCGCATTGTAGGTCGAGCGGTCGGGGTTGAGCTCCGTGTCGGGCTCCTTCTCCACGTTCACGTAAGAGGCCGTGTTGAGCGCGATGAGCAGCACAGCCACGATCCCTACGGTGATGAAGATGCCTAAGCGTTTACGCATAAGAGCCGTGATGGGTGACAAGTGACAGGTGACAGGGAGGAATAAAAATTTATCCTGTCACCTGTCACTTGTCACCTGGTACTGCCTGAAGTGTTTGCTGGTAGCCCGAGCGAAAGGCCGCCCAGTCGTCAATGGTCGCCTGCCTGAATCCGTACCAGTGATCCTCGAAACTGTTTGTGAGCTTTTGCATCCGGTCGAGCAGCAGCCTCTTCTCGCGGACGGCGCGCAGGTAGTCGCGGTTGGTCTTGTGTTCTGCGAGCGTCAGGACTTTGCGGTCGCCGAGCTCACACAAGAGCGCGATATACCCTTTGCGAATCGCGGCCCGAATCTCACCCGCGCGCGCCAGAGCCTCGGCTTCGGCCAGGAGGTCCGATGCCTTCTGGTCCGGCGCGAGGCGTTCGCCGAGCAGGACGCGCGCCTCCTTCTTCCCGGCCTTAGTCTTCTTCTTCCTGCCCTGAAAGAGGAGGACGAGTTTCCAGACGGCATAGGAGATGGCGCCCGCGGCCAGGCCGAAGACGAGGATCATGGCGATGAAGGAAAACCAGCCTGGCTGTCCAGACCCTGGTTCGCCGCCCCCGCCAAAGAGCTCCTTCAACCAGTTCACGATGGCCTCCCAGATTCGCTGCAGAACAGTCTTCTCCGGAGGCTTCGGCTTAAAATCCGCCGTGTTCAGAATCTCTTGGAGTCGCTTCTTCTCTTCGGCCTTACTGCCGACAGACGCCGCGCCGCGCGGCTCTAATTCCGCCAGCCGATCATCCAGGGCGCGTAGGCGCTCGCTGATGCGTGTCAGTATTTCGGCGGCGCGCGGGTCTCCAGCGCGCGGCACCTGCTGAAAACTTTGATATTCCTCTTCGAGCCAGGAGTTGTTGACCGGCACCTGCCCGCCGTCCAACTCGATAGACTCTTGAATCGGCACGAGCCGGAGCACAGTGTTCAGAGCCCCGGCCATCCGCTCAGTATGCTCCTGAGCGCTCTCGTGGCGCTTGAGCTCCCTGACGCCGTCGAGCGCAGCAACGGCCTGGCGGACGCGCTCTCTGTAGTCGGAGAGCGGCACGGCCGCCGCACACGTCGCGCCGTAGAGAAAGAGGAGCAGCAGCGCCAGGGAAAGTCGCGCGCCGCGCGATTCGGCCCTTGACGCACTGCGCCCTCGTGCTTCACGACAGCGGTGATACGAGGCTGCGCGAGGGCTCTGGCAAACGGCGCGTCTGGAGGAGTGGAAACTCATGTCAGAATTTCACTGGTAGCGGGGCCAATAGTTCTGAGGAGGAGCTGCCCCTGTGGGGCGCATCTGCCTGCCCGCGGCCTGAGGGTAATAGGCATTCGGCGGGCCGTAGTAGTTCGGCATGACGAGTTGCCGCGACGACAGTAGCTCTAGGTCGTAGCCTTCTTGTCTCACGCGCTCGTCAACATACATCAACGAGAGCCCGAGCATCCAGATCGGCAGAAGCAGAATCGTGCTCACCTGGTTCAGCACGTTGTAGCCGATGGCGTACCACGCCGGCCAGTTCTCGCTCTGAAACGGCGAGATGTTGATGCCTTGCATCATGCCGTAGACGCCCAGGGGAACGAGCAGGATCATCAGGGCCGACCAGGTGGCGAACGAGTGAAAGAGAAACATCGCCATCAGTCTTCTGAGGTTGCCGCGCGCCAGGTTAAAGCTGCGGTCTATTGAGTTGAAGACCCGGCGGCCTTCGACCATCAACACCTGCGGCGCGTAGGCGATGAACTTCACGAGGAAGAGAAAACCGAGGAGCACGAAGAATATCACCAGGATGATTCCGACGACGGCGATGGCTGCGGCGAGCCATTCGGAGATTTCCAGGAACGAATTCCTGGCGATGAAGACAATCTGCAAGCCGATGGTCAGGAGGAGCAAGGAGACTAAGAGGGCTATGAAGATCCAGACGGCTATGATTATTGATGTGCCGAGGAGTCCGCCGAAGCGCGCGCGAACGTTGCGGTAGGTCGTCCTGGCGGAGAAGGGTTCGTTCCACAAAAGATGTGTGATCAGATTGCGCGCCGCCCCTCCCATCACGATCACGTTGAGCAACACTCCACAGGTCCAGATGAAAAACCCGAACAGGAGAAGCAGAACATTTCTGGCCGCATAAGTTCTCGAAAGCCCGCCGATGGTCATCATCAGTGAGCCGAGCGTGGTGACGATCACGGGCGGCGCGGCGATGCGGATCAGCGTCATGAAGTGACGGCGATACAGACGCACGGCGCGATCAATCAGGTCGCCTGCACCGAGCGGGACCAGTGAGAGTTGATTGACTGCCGGAGGCTGTGCCATCTGTCGAAAGAGTTAGCCCTGAAGGTGCTTGAATCTGCGCTCTGCTCGCGGCGGATTCTACCACAGGAGACCTGCGGCCTCACGCTGCTGCAAGGCCGCAGGTCTTCGTTCAATCCGAATTTTTGTATTTAATCCCAAATTCTTGAACAGAAGGGCTTAAGTTCTCTCTCTCCGCTCGCGCCTTAACTGAAAAAATAAATAGCCTTAACAACTCTCAGCCGGGGGCGCCAAAATACGGCATAAATCTTGCGACTACGCGTCGCGCAACCGATTTGACTCGGTCAAGATTTCGTCCGGAGCTTGCTGATTCCCTAGTGTACCTACCCAGAACGCTCCGACGCCCACTTACCTAAAATTTTTAGAGGAGGGTTCGAATGAAAACCAGATTTTTGGCTGTCCTGGCTCTGTTAGTGCTGGGCAGTTTTCTAGCGGTTACGACGCATGCCCAGAGTATTAACGGAACAATCTCCGGCGTCGTAACCGACCAACAGGATGCCGCTGTTCCCGGCGTCACCGTCACGGCCACGAACACAGCGACCGGCCAGACGCGCGACGCGGTGACTAACAACGAAGGCTTCTACCGCATCGTCGGGCTCCCCGTCGGAACCTACGTGGTGAAGACTGAAAAGACGGGCTATGCGAGCGGAACTAATGACGCTGTCGGGGTCAGCCCCGGTGTCGTCACCGAAGCTAACTTCAAGGTCGGCGCTGGCGGCGTCACTGCCTCCGTTGACGTTTCCGACACAGGCGCTCTTCTTGAGACCACGCAGAGCCAGGTCTCGAAGGTCGTTGACCAGCAGAAGATTCTTGAGCTGCCCGGCCGCAACTCCCTCAACGGTCTGGCGCTCCTAAACCCCGGCGTGCTCCCCAACCAGAACAGCCGCCCCGGTTCAGGCTTCGCCGTCAACGGCAACCGCACTCGTTCAAACAATTTCACGATTGACGGCGCGAACAATAACGATCAGTCGCTCTCCATCCCGCGCCAGAACCTGCCGCCCGAAGCCATCGGCGAGTTCCAGATCATCACCAACACGTTCGCCGCCGAGTATGGCCGCAACGCTGGCTCTTACGTGAACCAGATCACGCGCTCTGGAACGAACGATCTCCACGGCACGGCTTTCTACAACTGGGACGGTAACGGCGTTGACGCGCTGACCACGAACCAGCAACGCTGCTTCAATTCCAACAGGGCGGCGCCCGCCAACGCCAGCCTCTCTGACAGGCAGGTGCTGCGCCAGTGCCGCAACGTCACGAATAACACCGTCTGGGGCGGCACGCTTGGCGGACCGATTAAGAGGAATCACACGTTCTTCTTCACGAGCTTCGACGCTAACCCCTTCCGCACGACGCTGGGTTCGGTTACCCGCGCGGCGCTCGACGCCAACAGCAGGGCGATCCTACAGGCCAACCGCAACAACTTCGCGTCGCCGGCCGCGGTTGATTTCATTCTCAACAACTTCCCAGTGGCGAACGACCCGACGTTTCCGGGCGGCAGTCTCGCCGGTTCTCAGATTGTCGCACGCAACGCCGCGGGCAACCCTGTCACCGGAAACGCGACCACCTCGACACTGACCTTCCAGACCTTTAATCGTTTCCAGGGCGCGGGCGTTCCCTACGGAACGGATTTCTGGCGCTGGCTGATGAAGGTCAACACGAAGATCAACAACAAGGACCAGCTGTCGTTCCGCTACCTGTACGACAAGTCGGAGGACCTGGGTCAACCGGCCAGCCTCCCCGGCCTTGAGATCGGTCAGTTGGTGCGCGATGACTCGTTCACGGTCAACGACGTGTACGTGCTCAGCTCGAATTTCATCAACGAGGCGCGCTTCACCTACAGCCGCCGCAAGATTGATTTCCCGGACAATCTCGCGAACTTCGCCAACGGCGCGCAGATGTCGATCGCTGGGTCGTTGGCCGCATTCAGCGGCGGCAACGCCAACTTCCCGCAGAATCGCCTGGACAACGTCTATGAGTGGACGGAGAACCTGGGTTGGACCCGTGGCAACCACGCGATGAAGTTCGGCTACAACCTGCTTCGCTACGACCTGAACAGCGTCTTCGCGCCGAACTCGCGAGGGTTCATCTCGTACAGCAGCCTTAACAACTTCCTGAATGACGTCTCCAACGGCGTTCAGCTCGCAAACGGAGATTTCCAGACCCGACCGATCACCTACGAGCACTCGTTCTTCGCTCAGGACGATTGGCGCTATAACTCTGATCTCACGCTCAATCTGGGTATGAGATACGAGTACGTGACGACCCCGTTCGGCTACTTCTCGAACACCAAGCCGGACATCAATAACCTGGGGCCGCGCGTCGGCCTGGCCTGGAACCCGAAGAACCGCTTCGGCGGCAAGTTCGTGTTCCGCGCGGGCTACGGCATCTCTTACGATCAGGTCTTCCAGAACATCCTGTTGAATGTTTCGCGCAACTATCCGCGAGTCGTCAACAACTCCTTGACGAACTGCACGGGCTGCGCGGCGTTCACAGGCTTCGGTAATATTCCTCTGACCGCGACGACGACGACCAACCTGGCACAGCAGGGCGTGACCAACGTCCGCGACTTTTTCGCCAGGACCCCGCAGAACTTCCCGGCAGCGTTAGCCCAGGTGCTGGACTATCGCTTCTATGGCTTGAATGAGCGTGCCAAGTCGCCGATGTCACAGCAGTGGACGATCAGCTTCCAGTACCAGCTCGGCGACAACTACGTCGCCAAGGCCGAGTACATCGGAACCAAGGGCTCGAACCTCGTCCGCGAGATCGAGACCAACTACGGGTTCTCGGCGCCGCTCGGTAACGGGCAGCGGCTTGATCCGACCAGAGGCTCCATCGTCGTCGGACAGGGCCTTGCCAACTCCATCTATCACTCGATGCAGTTGACCTTAGAGAAGCGCTTCAGCGCGATCAATCTCTTCGGCCTCAACTTCGGCAGCTCGACCTTCAACGCGAACTACACCTGGAGCTCGTTCATCAGCGAATCCGATGACGTGCTGGGTGGTCAGACCAACCGCACGATTCCGTCCGACCCGCGCGACCCGCATTCGGACCGGGCTCGTTCGGGCTTCGACCAGCCGCATCGGTTCGTGATGAGCTCCGTCTGGGTTTCGCCCGAAGTGCTCAGGGGCAACGCCTTCCTCAACCGCACTTTCAGCGGCTGGGAGATTTCCAGCGTGACCACGCTGGCCTCTGGCATTCCGTTCACGATCTATAACGCCAACAACGCGGCGGGCATCACCTCAAGCCAGATCACGACGGTGTTCCTGTCGCAGCACGTTGGGTTGAATCCGAACGGAGCACCCGGCACGTTCACGACCGCCAGCGCCACGGGCGTTCCGGTGGACCCGAACGCTCGGTACATCGTCTACCCGGCCAACTCGGGAATCTTCGGTTCTCTGGGTGCAAACACTGAGCGCACTCCGAACACCTACAACACCAACGCGGCCCTCGTGAAGAACATCAGGACCTTCGGCGAGAGCCAGAGATTGCAGCTCCGCATGGAAGTCTTCAATGTCTTCAATCGCCGGAACTTCACTACGATTCCGACGAACACGCTGAGCGCAACCACGGCTCCGACCAGCTTCCTCAACTTCGGGTTGACGAACGTGGCGGGTCGCGGGTTCCTCTTCGGCGCGCGTTACTTCTTCTAATCCAGGTCTTCTCAAGCGAAGGGCGTGGACACAAATCCTCGCCCCTCGCAGGGGAAACCGGGCGGAAGTTTTGAAGCCTGCCGGTTCGCTTCGTTTGAGGCGGATCGACAGGCTTCGGTTTTGTAGGGGGCTTTTATAGATGATTGCAATTGCATGCAGACTACGGGTCAGTACCGCCTGCGGTAGCGGGCGGGTCTGTGCGTCGGCATTACCCGCCCGCTACCGCAGGCGGTACTGACATGAGCGCTCTGCCACGGGCTACATCCAATCGCAAGTCGCTATAAATAGGTGTCGGTTATGAAGAAGCGGCGCTCGCGGCCTTCGGCATCTGTACTACGGCATCGGTTGACTCTCGTATCTTAATCTCCACTTCGTCTGCGCGCCGCTTGGCTTCGAGCATAAATTCCAGCAGGCGGTAGCAGGTCTCGCGCGAGCCCGTGCAGACGGGTTCGTCCAGCTCGTTGTGCAGGACATAGACGCGGCCATCAAGGTCGAGCGGAAAGACCATCGGTTTTGTGCCCATCTGCGACCCGCCTTTCAAAACGAAAAAGATTAAAGCTTTCAACCGCAACAGGCGAAACACCAACCATTCGCCCGGACCGTGACCGGGCCGGTCACAAGTCGCAAACTTCTTTGCCGCCGGATCGAGGCGACTTCTACGGACTCAATTTATGATCCCTCACGCGCTTGCCGGTGCTCCCCGGCGGCGGGGGTGGCGGTGGTGGTGGTTCAGAGTCCTTCCGCAACACCGGCCCCACAGGCGTTTCCCGCTCGACGGCCCCAGGCTGTTCGACCGCTTCTATCTGCCGAGCAGGGGCATCTATCTTCCAGCCGTTATCTTCCTTCGTGAAATTGTATATCACAAAGACGGGCTGCCCCATCTCTATCTTTTCGATCTTTAAGGTCGCCTTGCTCTCGTTCTCAACTTGTATCTGTGGGTCTGTATCTCGCCTGTCCGGCAGGTCACGGGCCAGCGTGCCCCTCAACTCATTAATCGCCTCGTCAACGGGTCTGTTCTCAGCTCGGACCTTCCTTTCCATCTCCTCAAGAAGACGTTTGCCGAGCAGCGCCTTGAAGAACATGACCTCGTTCTTCTTGGAAGCGTAATCCAGCGTTTGCAAAAACAAGCGGGGCGAGGCATTTCCCAGAAACACTTCCAGTCTCCATTCGCCCTCCTCTTTAAGAAAAAAATCTATGCTCCAATCTTTATCATCATCATACTTGGCTTCCAGCGTCGCCCTCTCGCCCTCTATTCTCTCGTTGCGCGTTTGCAGCCTCTCGGTCGGAGGCACAGGAGGCGCTTGCGGAATATCCAGCCGACTCAAAATTATCTGGTCAACGTCTGCGAGCGGGGCCGCCTCACTTTCCGCAAAACTCCTCAGGCTTCTCTGTGTAATGGCTTTCTTAAATGCCGCGACATCCTTATTGCGGATCGCCTCGCGGAAGTTTCGATAAACCTGGGACGGTGTCAACTGTTTGCTTGTCAGGGCGGATTGCTTGCCGCACGCAAAGACCAGGACGCTCAGAGCGATGGTGAAGGCGAATGGAATGTCTCGCCGTCTCTCCAAAGTTTTTAACTCCTCTGAAGCGCAAAAATTAAAGATTGAAATCCTGCGAGGCCGTCTGATTCTGTATGTCCCGACAATATGCCAGCGGCGGGCAATGAGTCAATGATTTTCCGGACGCGCGCGAGAGGGAGGGCAAATTCCTCATGCAAAGAGATCGCAACCTGTCTCCGATTTCCCCGCAACTCCAGATCAGAGCAGTTGTCTTAAGGTCTTCGTTGGGGCTCAGGCTCCGGTGCTATTAGTCGCAAATCGGGGCCTCTACGTGGCACGAGTGAATCCAATTCAGTCTCACTATCCGACGGAGATGGGGAAGGCTCAGACCTCGCCCTTTCTTGTGCCTTCACAATCTCATACTTTAGAACTTCAGCCTGTTTCACATATTGGGTTGCTTTAGCTTCATCACCGTCCATCCGGGCGAGCTTGCCAACTTCCAGCAGCAAAATGTACTTCTGTTCCAAAGCAGTTGTGCTATCAGGTTTGAGGCTTATCGCCTTCTCGGCTTTTTCCAGACCGCTCGTAGCGCATCTTAAAGCCTTTTCAAAATCGTTCGGGTTCTGCGGCTTAAGATATTGGATAACCGGATTGCCGTCCTTTAGGATCGCCTTTTTGTTGGCAGCAGCATCTGTTATTTCGTAAGAACAGTTCCAGTCCTTGCTGGCGAGGAAGGCGAAAAAGTCCGAGCGCCTCTCGGCTGGTGTGGTCGAATTGTTGGCAATCTCTAAGACCATCTGACGCTGCTCGTCGCGCATGTCAAGCATGTCAAGCAGATTGATGATAGCTCCCTGCGCTTCTTCATTGTTCGGGTCAAGTGCCAGAACCTTTTTGTAAGCCGCGATTGCCTCATTGCCTCTGGTGGTGTTCAAAGGAGTCTTCTCGCCAGGCTCGTACAGGAAGTCGAAGACGCGCGCGCGCAGGATGGCAGCCTTCTGATTCTTTGGATCAATCTCCAGCGCTTTATCGAAATGCTGTTTCGCTTCGTCGTAACGCTTGACCTTGAAGGCACGCGCGCCCTCCTGTATCTCCCCCTCCGCATTTTTACCCGCGACGGGGCCGGACGGTTTTTGTGAACAGGCGGAGAGCAACATGATTGCTGCGATAAAGAGAATGATTCTTTTCATGTAGTGGATCATTCCGAAGGTTCTCCATGTCTGAGATCGGGGCAGCCTGTTTGGAACTACTTGCTGAACCAGGCATGAGTGGCGAGGGCTCGATGCTCGCGAGCGCAAGCGAGGCGACCTATGATTGGGCCGCAAAGATATATAGAGCCGTGTTCAATGTCAAACTATAGCTGATTGCAAACGGGTGTGACCTCTTAAAAGGCAGTGATGGAACTCATCCACGAATCCACACGAAACGACACGAAGAAGAACTGGCTTTCATTTCGTGTCGTTTCGTGTGGATTCGTGGACAGATTTTGCTCGTCTATTCGTCTACATCCAGATGCAAGTCGCTATATATCCGGCAATTCGCCCTCAATCGGCGGCGCTCGCAGTTTCAGTCTCCAGCGCTTCGGATGAATTCGCGGCCTGCTGTTGCTGCTGCGCCTCTTCTTTGAGAAGCGAAGTCTCATACCTGACATCGCCGAAGAGCGTGTCCACCACAGCCCTGACGAAGCCGAGGATGGCCGGGCCGAGCACCACACCCGAAACGCCGAAGGCATAAACGCCCGCGACGAGCGCAACCAGCATCCAGTAGAAGTTGAAACGGCGCGCGCCGGCGCTCGCCAGCTTCGGCCTCAGCAGCAAGGAGGACCCCAGGGTCATCGCGACTCCTAAAGAGAGGTAGATCGCTGCGGCGACCGGGTCGTTATGAAAGACGAAGAGATAGATCGAGACGGGAATGTAAATAGCCCACTCGCCCAGGAGCGGAAAGAAGCCAACCAGGAAAGTCAGCAGCCCGAGCACGACCGCGAGCGGCACGCTGAAGACGAAGTTCAGGGTGATGATGACGAGCGCTTTAAGACTCTGGTCAATGAAGACTGCGCGCAGGGCCCCGCGCAAGGCCCCGCCAATGTTAAGCGTCAGCCTTTCGTAAAACGGCAGGTATTCGCCGGGCACGCGCACCTTGATATAGGAGCCGATGCGGATGCGGTGCGTCAGCACGTAATAGACTGTGAAGAAGAAGATCGAGAGCGAGGCGAGCAAGAGTGCCGCCTCGTCGCGCAGCGACTTGATGGCCGCGGCCGAACGCGTCACGCCTTCCGTAAACGCCGCCTGTAGATTGGCGCGCAACCCTTCGCGCTCCACAGGCAGGTGGCGCGACAACGAATCGCTGATCTTATAAATAATCTCGTCGTGTCTTTCGAAGACCCGATTCGAGTAGGTGGAAAGCTCGTGCCAGGCGTAAGCCGTGAGCCCGACGAGCGGGACGACGATGAGGGCGATGGTGATGAGCGCGCTCCCGGCACGCCTTCGCAGGTGAAGCTCAAGCCACTCCTGCACTGGCAGCAAATAGACGCCCGCGACGATCCCGAGCAGCAGCGCGACCAGGACCTTGCCGACGAGCATGAAGAAAAGAAAAACGGCGAGCACGAGTGCTGCGCCGTAAACGAGAATGCGTTTGGCTTCGCCGAGTGTGAGATCGCTTACCCGCCTGGAATCCCCGTTTGACATAGTGCTTCTACTATAGCACCGGAGAAGAGGAGACAGCACCCGGAGGCCAGGAGAACGGCGACAGAAGTCAGAATCCAGAATCCAGAATCCAGAAGAAAAGAAAAACCGAAGAAAAGCGGTTTACGCCTTTCATTCTGACTCCTGACTCCTGGCTCCTGACTCCTGCTCTTCATCTTATCCTGACGGTGAAGCCGACGTCGCCCGTGTTGTTAGGCGAGGTCTGGCTGAGATTTCCAGTAAAACTCCAGCGAACGTGCGTGACGTTGCGGTCGTAGCCCGCGGGCGCGCCGCCCGCGCCGCTCACAGGCGTGTAGACCCAGGTCGTCCCGTCGTTGTTCGAGTAGGCGACCGTGACGCTGAGACCTGTCGTTCCCAGATTGGTCGTCACGGAACCGACCTTGAAATCCGTGCTCGCCGGGACGGGGTCCGTGATGATAAAGCTGGAAGCGTAAGAGCCGCCGCTGTTGGTGAACGTAATGACGTAGGTGATGTCGCTTCCGGGGGGGAGCGAGGGCGCGGAAGGCGGCGGGCACGCCTGGCCCTGAATCGTCTTGCAAAGCACAACGTTGGGCGGCGAAGTCGAGAGGTTGGAGCTCGCCTGATCGTCCTCCGCCGGGTTGTTGTTGTTCGGCGTCGAATCCGGGTCCGGCTGGTCCGAGGCAGTAACCTGCGCGGTGTTAGTGATCGCGCCGAGCACATCAACGCGCGCGACGATCTGAAGCGTGGCGCTCGCGCCGCTCGCGAGACTCGCGACTGTCCAGATGCCCGTTCCGCTGTTGTAAGACCCTGTGCTCGGAGTTGAAGAGACGTAAGTCAGGCCCGCGGGCAGCTGGTCGCGGACGACGACGTTCGTCGCGTTGGTCGGCCCGGAGTTGGTGAGCGTGACGGTGAAAGTGGCGTTCGTGCCGACGCCCGAGCCGGAGTTGTTGGTCACTTTCGCAAGACTCAGGTCCGAGCTGGAGACGATGGTCGTCGCATCGCTCGCGGTATCATTCGAGGTGTTAGCCTGTCCGCCGCCGGAGACAGACACCGTGTTCGTAATGCTTGAAGCCGCGTTCTGAGCGACGCTGACGGTGATGCTGATGGCCGGATAGCTTGAGCCTGCGGCGAGCGCGTTTGAGCGCGTACAGGTCACTGTCTGCCCGGCGATATTGCAGGTCCAGCCCGTGCCGCTCGCAATAGTCGGCGTCAGTCCCGCCGGGAGCGTGTCGGTGACTGTCACGACCGTGCCATTCGTCGCTGCCGCGCCGGAATTCGTAGCCGTGACCGTATAGGTTCCCGTAGAGCCGCGCGTGAAGTTGCCGGAGTGCGTCTTGCTGATGGTCATGTCGGCGACCGCGTTGATCGTCGTCGGGTCGTTCGCTGAATCATTGCTCGTAATTATCTGGCCGCCGCCCGAAACGCTCGCCGTGTTCGTCACGCTCGATGGCGCGGTCGCCGAGACGTTCACGGTAATCGTAATATTCGGATAGCTCGCGCCAGCGTTGAGGACGCTTGAGCGCGTGCAGGTCACTGTCTGACCAGAGGTGTTGCAGGTCCAGCCCGTGCCGCTCCCCACAGGAGAGGTCAGGCTCGCCGGCAAGGTGTCCGTCACGGTCACAACGCCGCTGGTCGCCGCCCCGCCCACGTTAGAGACGGTCAGGGTGTAGCTGGCACCGGTCTGGCCCTGTGTAAAGTTTCCTGTGTGACTCTTGGAGATCGTCAGGTCCGGGACGCCGTTGATTGTCGTCGGATCGCTGGCCGAGTTGTTGCCGGTGTTGCTGTCGTTGCCGCCGGAGACGGAGACAGTGTTGGTCACACTCAGCGGTGAATTCGGGGCCACGCTGACGGGAACACTGATGGCCGGGTAGCTCGCGCCGCCGTTTAAGGCGTCCGCGCGCGTGCAGGTGACGGTCTGGCCGGAGGTGTTGCAGGTCCAGCCAGTCCCCGTCGCCGTTCCCGGCGTGAGCCCCGTAGGTAAGGTATCCGTGACCGTGACCGTTCCGCTGCTGGCAGCCCCTCCTGAGTTGGTGACGGTGATCGTATAAGTGCCGTTCTGCCCCTGCGTAAAATTGCCTGAGTGGCTTTTGCTGATCGTCAGGTCGGTCGGGAGAATCACCTGCACGCTGGCAGTGGCCGGAGCGTTGTCGCCCAGGGCGGACGTGGTATCAATCTGGCTGTACTCAAGATGAGCCACGGCGCTGTTGACGTAAGTGCCGACGGTGCTGGGGATGGTCGCTTGAAAAACAAGGTCTCTCGTTTGCCCTGCGGGAATAACGAAGAGTCCCACCCAGGTCAGCGTCGAGCCGGAAATCGTCGGGTTGCCAATCGCAGCGCCGTTAAAGGTGGATGAGCCTGAGACGTAAGAGACACTGGCAGGGCTGGACGGCAGCGTGTCAACGAAGTCGTTGATCGTCATGTTGTACGAAGCAGTGTTGGTGAGACGCAACGTATAACTCACCGTGCCCCCGCCAACCAGTGTGGACGTGCTCGCGCTCTTGCTCAGGGTAATCGGAGGCGCGAGCGCCGTGACGGAAAGTGTGTCCTGCCCGAAGTCTCCATTGTAATGAAAGCTGCTGCCGGAAAAGTCGTAAATGACGGAGCTGATCGTGGTCGTCCCCGTGGAGAGCACCTTCACCGTGTAGGTCGTGCTGATGACGTCGCCGGCCTTGCCGCCGGAATAGTTCGGCGGGCCGATGCATTCCAGGTAAGTGCCGCTCAGCGGATTGTTATCCCACCCGCAGGCGTCAGCGTACACTTTGTTATTGGTCGCTCCAGACGGGGTGCTGTAGGTCGTCGCAACGCTCTGCACCTGGAAAATTATGTTGGAGAGGTGAAGGAAGGCTTCGAGCTGTTCGTAGCCGCCGGGGGCAGTTTCGGCGTTGACAGTGTATTGATAGGTATTGCCGACGTAGACTGTGGTCGGGCCGATGATGGATTTAATGTCGTTGCGGGATTGTGAGACGAGTTCCTCGACATACAACTCGCGCGGTGTCGGGGTGCTGATCGTCCCCAGGCCGTCGGCGGTCGCCGTGATGTGAAACCGCCGGGCAGTGTTATGGGCGGAGCTGCTGCGGGTCACAGCCACGTTGAAGTAAAAATCCACGCACGCGCCCGCCGCGAGAGTGCGCGCGGCGACCGTGCTGCCTTCGGCGAGGTTGATGTACGTGTTGGAAGAGTCCCAGTAGAAGTTCGAGACCACGTTGTTGAGCAGCGTCCCGCTCGTATTGCAGACCCTGACGCCTACTGGAAAGACGTTGGGTCCGTCGCTCACCTTGTTGCTGTCGAGGCCGACTACGTTCCAGGTGGTTGGCGTGATGGTCATCTGCGCGTAAGCCGTTTGCGCGCCCGCCCCCGCCGCCAGGAGCACGAGCGCCAGCATCCACGTCCGCGCTTTGAGTGTGCGCGGACGGGAGCATCGAAGCTTATCAGTCCTGTGCTCGACTGATGGCGCAGGCATCACCGTTTCTCCTCTTGACCGCCCGATTGATCCTTGTCGCTATTCGCGAGCCCGGCCCGGCTCGTGCCGAACAGATCGAAGAGGTTGGAGAGCTTCGACGAGATAGTGAAGTAGAAGCCCCGCCGCGCCGGCAGGATGCTCGCACCGCCGGGTTCGCCCGCCAGAGTGAAATTATAACCGACGCCGAGCCTGAGATCGGGCAAGGCCCAGAAGCCCAGTTCGGTGCCATAGACGGAGCGCCGTGTGTCGGAAGAAGGCTGAATGAGGAAGCGCGCCTCACCGGCCCAGTCGAAACGCGGCGTCAGCCGATACTGGATGCGTCCCTGCGTCAGGTAAGTGAGCGTCGAAGCGTACGGCAGATCGGGTTGGCCGTTGGCGTTGAAGCGCAGGGCGAACCGGCCGTAAAGCTCCAGGTCGCGCGTCGCCTGATAGTATCCATCGGCGGCGAGCGAATCAACCTGGTCATGCGTCTCGCCAAAGCCCTCTGCGCCCTCCTGCCCGAGCGAGCGATGTGTGTAGCTGAAGAGCAACCCCGCGCGGTCGGATTTCAAGGGCCTCAGCGCAATCGCCGCCATGCCTTCGAGCGAGGACGTGCCGCGGCCTTCGAAACTGGCGCGCGACCATTGCAGGCGCGCCATCGTCGTGATCCCGTCGCCGAGCCGTCCGGCAGCGCCGAACGCCACGAGCTGCCCGCGGCCAGAGCGGTCGCGGAACTCGTAACGCGCGTTCGCGCGAAAGTCCGCGGTCGGCTGCCAGCCCAGGCCAAGGGTCGCGCTGTTAAAGCTCTCGCCCTGCCCGGAGAGATGAAAGCCGCGCTCGAAACCTAGCTCAAGCGAGAACTCGTTTGAGATCGGGAGGCGGTTCTGGAGGCCGATGACGGCGAAGCTGTCCGTGCCGTTGATGCCGTTCTCAAGTTGATAACGACCGTTGACGGACGTGTACTTTCCGAAGCGCGACTCGACGCCGAGCGCCGTTTCGCGCCGCGCGTTGCTGAAGGCGAAGCCCGCCTGCGAGAAGTCGCCGATGGGCTTGATGGTCGAGGAGGCGAGGCGCTGCGTCAGGAAGAACTTCGTCCAGTTGTTGTACTGGTAGGTCGCCGCGAGCGTCGTCTGGTTCGGGTAGGTCGGGTCCGACTCGCCCAGATTCTGCTCGCGCTTGACCGAAACTTCCAGCTTGTCCGTCAGCTTCATCTCCGCGCTCGCGGTCACGAGGCTCGAATTAATCGAGGTGTCCGTCAACTCGTCCGTGTAGCGGCGGCGGTCGTACCCCAGGTGAAAGCGCAGGCGCTCGTTAACGACCTGGTCCCAGCCGGCGGAGAAAGTGTTGCGCGAGTTATCCACCATTGAGGTGCGGTTGCGCTCGTTCATGAAGCCGAGGCGCAACTGTGTCCCGGCGTGCGGCTTGAATTCGAAGCTGACTTCGCTGCGGCGTGAGCCCGGCGTGACGGTCGCGCCGAACGGGTTGAAGAAGCCTGGCGAAGCGTTCGAGTAGCGGGCGCGGACCACAGCCTCGTAGAAATTCAGGGGCTGCGTCAACTCGACGCGGTAGGCGTCGCCATCGTGCCCGTCGGCGTTCAGAGAGAAGCTGTTGCTCGTCCCCATGAACTCGCCCTGGCTGCGCGCGTAGGCGAACTCCAGCAGTCCCTTGTTCGGCAGCGTCTTCGCGCCGTCAAGCCCTGTGAGCAGGAAGGTGCCGAAATCTTCCTGGCGTTGCATGATTGCCGAGAGTCCGAGGCGCAGGCCGATTTTCTCAAAGTTCTTTCTGGCGCGGCCCGTGTAAACGGAGGTCGCGAAACCAGCGGCGCGGTGCTCGTAGGTGACGACGATCTGCACGAGGTTGAGCGCGTAGTCGAAGGTCGAAATGTAGCGCAGCAGGAAAAGCTCGCCGCTCGCAGGGTTCAGGTTGTAATCGAGCGAGCGCGTCAGCGTCTCGCGGCTTAAGATAATCTCCGGGTTGCGGCGGTCGCGCACCTCAAGGGTGACCGTTTCGGAGCCCGGAAGAATCTCCGCGTGCGAAAGATGCATGAGGCTCAGAGAGCCCGCCGGAAAGACATCGCGCGTGAAGGCCGTGTCGGGGCGAGCGCCCGTCAGTGTGATGAAATCACCCTCTGAGTTTTCAAGATGCAGCTTGACGCCCGTCAGCTTGCGCCCGTAGCCGGTCAGCGCCAGATCGTTCATATCCGCTTCATGGTCGCCGAACATCACGTAAGAGCGTTTGCGGTCAATGCGGGCGTAGAGTTTCGAGTTACTTTGCGCGGCCTCAAAGCGCGTCGAAGAGTCGCCGAAGAGAGGATAGACGCGGTCCAGCGGATCGAGTTGGAAGAGGCGGTCGCGCCCGGCTGTACGGTTGATCGGGCGCATGCTGTCGTAAGCGAGCGTCAGCATGTTGTCGCCGAAAAGTTTCCCCTGGTAGAAGAAGCTCAAGCGGCTGCGGACGTTCCCCTCTTCGCCGCGCAGGGAAGCCTCGGGCACGGCCTTGCCGATTGTCATTTCCGCGAGCCCGACCATAATCGTCGGACGCATTTCTGGAACGATGCGGACCGTTGTCTCGGCTTCCGCCTGCCCGGCCAGCGCATGAAGTTTCGCTTCGCCGGGCGCGCCGGAACCTGTGAGTTGCAGGGAAGCCTGCCCGTCTTCGAGCCGGACGATTGCCTGTGTCTGGCTCCGCTGCTCCGGGTTGACCTGCTCGGACGCGTTGTTCGCACGAACATTGGGCTGGGAAGCGCGCTTGCGGTCCGTGGTGTCCGCGACCGGCTGAATCAACTGGCCCGCGCTGGTTTCAATCGCCACCTGGTCGTCGAGCGCTGGGTTGTTCCACTGGTCGAAAGCGCGCACGCGCAGCACGGTCGTGTCGCGCCCGCCCGCCTGAATCTCCTGCGCTTCGGGGACGATCTCTATCCGGCGAACAGGACCGCGGCCCATCACGGTCAACTCTTCGGTGCGCCCCTGTTTGCCGTCGGCGCTGACAGCCGTCGCGCGAACCCGGTTTGGACCGGGGCGGAGGCTGATACCGACGAAAGAGAAGGTGGAGACGTTGTTCTTCTGATCGAGGCGGCTCGTGCCGATATTCTGATCGGAAATCTGCTCGCCGTTGACTTCGAGCTTGACCGTCCAGTTGAGAGCGACGCGCGCCTCCAACTGCATCGCTGGCGACATGACAACCGCGTCCGGCTGAGGCGACAACACTTTGACCTCGCCCGGCGCGACTGCCGCAAGCGTCTCTGTCGAAACCATCTCGTACTTGCCCGCGGCGGTCGGCGTCTGCGCGCTGGCAGCCGCTCCGTTCGCGCCCGATGGGGCACTTGTGTTCTGCGCCGCGCTCTTACCATTGGTCCTGCCCGTGGCGGACGCTTCCTGGTCCGTCCCGGCCTCATCAAGCTGCCGGCCCGCGCTCGTGAGCACAAAATTCTGGCGAAGCAGGGAGCCGCCGCCCAGCGGAGTGCGGAGCAGCCGCGTCCAGCTGCGGCCGGCGACCGTGCCACCGTCCGTGAGAGCGTAGCCCTGCGGGAGGCTCACAGGGTCGAGCGAAATAACTTGCGCGCCGTCGCTGAGGGAGGGGAAGTTGTAAAGTCCCTGCGAGTCTGTGACGACAGACTGGCCGTTGTTCAGATAGAGGCGCACGCCTGCCATGGGCTTGTCGCTGTCGTCGAACATGCCGTTGCGATTCACGTCTTCGAAGACGCGCCCCATGAGAATCTGGCGCGTGGAGAAGGCGCCTCCCCCGATCATGACGGAAGCGCGTGCGGGCTGGGTCTCGCTCCGCTCGCCCGTCGAAAAAGCGCCGGAAGCGATGGCAGTGTTCTCCTGGCGGCCTTCGCGCGCGTTAGCGCCGACGCGGACGCGATAGAGAAGACGCGCCGTCGCGCCGTGGCCCAGGTTGCCGAGATTGAAGACAAGCTCGTTGCCGTTTATCTGTGGCTCAATCGGGTTATCGAGCGCGTTGCCAGTGTTGAGACGCGCCGTACCTTCGACGTAGTGGAAAGATTCTGGCAGGCGGTCGCGGACGATCACATCCGTAAAAGTCACGGCCGTCGGGTTGTTGACCTCCACGCGATAGGTCAGCATGTCGCCGATCTCCGCGCGCGGTTTATCAACGGACTTGTTGATTTCGAGCCCGCGCTGCTCGAACATAGGGATGTTGAGCGCGACGGCCGCCAGGTTGTCAATCTCGACAGGGTCCTGCGTCAGCTCGAAACTCCCGGCGCGAGCCAGGGGTTGTCCGTCGAGCGCGTTTACGGTCATCAGGAAGAGGCCCGTGCCGGAGGGGCGGATCAGCAGTTCGAGCATCCGCGTGATGTAGCCCCCGGCGGTGACTTTCATGAAGTAGCGCGCCGGCGTCGTCGTGCTCCCCAACTGTTCCGGCAGAAAGGCGAAGCTGAAATGTCCGCGCGCGTCCGTCGCGAAGGGGTTAGTGTTCTGCGTGTTCGGCTCAAAGCCGACGCCGGGCGGAATCTGCACGCTCATCGCGCCAGCCTGATCCAGAAGGATGGCGACGCTCGCACCCGGTATCGGGGCGGCAGCACCGCCGCGCCCTGAGAAGACGACGCCGAACGGGTCAACGACGACGACGGCGGTCGTGCTCTGCGCGACCACTGCGTTCTGCGCGGAGACGGAAGCTATGTTGCTGACGCCGAGGCCCGCCGGCGCGTTCCCCACGAGGCGCGCTTTGAAAGAGATTCTGGCGACCGCGTTCGGGGCCACTTCGCTCAGGCGAACTTCGACGCGACGGCCGCGAACAACTCCCTCGTCCGCGTCCTCAGTGTCCGTCAGGCTGCGTTCCTCAAGACGCAGGCTTTCGGGGACATACTCGATCTCGGCCGGCAGGTCATCGCCGACGAGAACGCCTCTGGCCGTCACGTCGCCGCTGTTGCGGAAAGTAATCGTGTAGGTGAAAGGGTTGCCGGGGGAGACGACTGCCTGCGGGTTGTTGTTGACGAGTTTGACGGGAGGAAGACTGGCGCTGTCGGGCGAGGTCAGGCGCGGTCCATTGCCGACCGCGTTGATGATCGTCCCTTCGTCTTCGCCCCTGCCGTTAACGGCATCAACCACGTTCGAGCGCGCAGCCAGCCGGATGGTGACGAGGCTTTGCGGGGCGACGTCGTTGGTCTCGACCACTGCGAGAACGTTGAGGCACGCGCCCGGTTGGACGCGCGGGGAGAGGGAGGCGTTGACGTTGATGAGCGTGTCGGCAGGGGTGAGCGTGCCGCTCGCGTCTGTGTCGAAGTAAAGATTGACCAGGCGGGAGGGCGCGTTCACTTCGGCGCGCGTGATGGTGTAGAGGTCCGGCGTGTTGCCGGTGTTGCAGACGCGAAAGACGCGCGTCACAGTCTCGTTCGGGCCGACGTTTGCCGAGGGTTGGGTCTCGTCCGGGGTGACGGTCAGGGTCGAGACTGAGAGGACCGTCACGGTGACGGTCGGGGAGATGGTCGAAAAGCTGGACCCCTCTTCATCCGTGTAGATTGCTTCGGCGTGATTGCTGATGGTCGCGCCCCCGGACGGCACGTCGCCATCAAGCACGCGAGCGATCACGCCCGCCGTTCCCGCGATGACCAGCACGAGGAGAAGAGCGGTTGTGATCGCTTGCTTGTGAAGAGACGTCGTTAGCATGAAAGGCCGAGCCTGAAGTCTTGGGAGCAAGAATGAGACGAGAGCCAGGAGGCCAAGAGTCAGGATGAAAGGCACTCGCTTTTACACTGACTACTAGCTCCTGGCTCCTGTTTCTAAGGGGGCGGGCGGTTGGTCCTTCCGGAGCAAGCGGGGCAACTGCTTGCTCCCTGGAACCGACCGCGCCGCCACCCATCCTGGTGTAGCGCAAGTTTGCGCGGCTGACCGGCTACTTGATCTGGCGCTTGAAGGTGAAGGTGCCGGAATCACCTGCCGGGACGGACGCGATGGTGTCCGTCAGCAAGGTTGATCCGACCACGTCACCCACGATGACTGCGCCGGCATGTGGGTCCGTCGCGCCGACCACGTGATCGGTGTACGTCGCCCAGTTGTTTGTCCCGGCGCTGCCGTTTTCGGTAATGACCACGTTGGTTGCGTTCAACGTGACGTTACCGCTGCCGCCGGCTGCGGGCACGCTCGACACGTTCTGGTACGAGATCGAGTAAGTGATCACCGCACCCGGAACCGGGTCGTTCGGACCGCCGACTCCAGTGGCGTTGTTGACGACCGCGCTCTTGCTGAGCTGGATGAAGCCCGTGTAGACGCGATCAATCGTTTCGTTCCACTCGGTGTTCGTGTTGCCGGAGGTGGCGCGAATCACAGTGTCGTAGCCCGTGAGCACGGTAATGCCTGCCGGGAGAGTGATCTCCACGTCATAGTTGGCCGTGCCGTTGTAGGCGACGTTGAGAGCCGGGATCGCGTTGCCGGTGGCGACGCCGTTCAGGACCACAGTCGTCTGGACCGCATTGACTGTGACTCTGACGGTTGCGCCCGCCGGGAAGCTCTGCACGCTCAGCGTGTAGCTGTCGTTGGCGTTACCCGTGTTCTGCACCGTGTTCGAGAAGTTCACGACGCCCTGCGCGGTGGTGTTGCCACCGGGCGCGACGCCCGCGATGCCCGTCGAGACGCTCTTGTTGGTGAAGTCATCGTTGTTGGTGTTGTTGACCGCACCCGCAGCTCCAACGGGGCCGTTGAGCACGCTGCCGCTGATGATGAGCAGCGTCGTTCTCAAGGGTGACGTGGCGTCAATCCGCGCGCTGACGGAGTTGTTCGCCGAAGCGTTGCCCTGATTCGTAATCGGGTTGGTCGCATCATTGGTGGTGATGGTGACGACCTGGTTGAAGTTCGCGCTGCACGAGCCGACGCCGAGCGAGTTGCCGACGTTGAAGGCAACGCGCGTCACGCCTGCCGGCGGCACCGCGAACCACTGCGCCGTCGTCACGGGGTCATCCGAGACAGGCGAGTTCGAGTAGAGCGTTCCGGCCGGGAACGCCTGCGCGGCGAGGGTCGTCCCCGCTGGAACAGGCGCGAAGATGAAGACGCCTGAGTTCGAGCCGCCCGGGGCGTTCGCCAGAGTGATGGCCGAGGCCACGCGCGCGCCCGTGTTGCAGAGCTGCCAGACGTAGGTAATATTCGAGCCCAGAGCGACGGGACCGGCGGGAGCGGAGAGCGAGAGCGAGAGCTGCGCGTCGTTTTCGACGATGGCGCTGCGGTCGCCGCGCGCTTCGCGCTGCCCGTTGACCGAAGCGTTGGACTCCGTGCGGACCTCTGAGGCGGAGCCGTCGGACGCCTGGTTGTCGAAGTTCGTTCCGGCACCTGTGTCGCCGAGGCGAACATCAATGACGCTGCCCGCGGCGGCGCCAGCATTGACGTTAACGAGGACGACGACGCTCATTGACGCGTTCTGCGCCAGGTTCGGAGAGACAACGTCTGCCGCGTTGATGGTGATGTCAGTCCCGGACTCGAAAGTGCCGTTGCCGTTGACATCAATAAAGGCGGACGCCACGGTCGCCGAGCCGCTGGCGATTGAAACGCTGCCGGCCTTGAAGCGGACGTTGTCCGTGAAATTGCCCGTGTTGGTGACGGTGAAGGTGAACTTCACGTTGTTCTGTCCGGGCACGACCGTCGGGTCTGAGCTGCCGTCCACGACGTCGGGCGTGATCGTCAGGCCGGAGACCTTCGAGACGATGACGGTGACCGTGTTCGAGCTGGTGCTGTAATTGCCGCCGCCGCCGTCCGAATAGGTCGCCGAGGCGGTGTTCTGAATCTGCGTGTCGGCAGCCGTCTGCTGCGCCAGGGCCTGTGAAGTGAACAGGCAAGTGATCGCCAGACAGACGACCAGGTGGAAGAGCGCAAACGTCGCGGTCTTGCTCACGCGCGTGTTATCTCTCGTTTTCATTTCGAATCCTCATCATTAAAAGGTAGGTGTGAAGTGGCCGGCAGCTCAGCAGATGCTTCGGGAAGACTGGTGGGTGCATCCGGCACGTTGACTGGGGCGCGCCTACTTGACACGCACCTTGTAAGAAGCTTGAACCTTGCCTCCGCTCGCCAGGGGGTCGGCCCACTCGTAGCGGATCTGCGTGTACATCGAAACCGGCGCGGGAACCACCTTAACGGTCCCATCAGCCTGCTTCTCCTCAATCGTCGGCTGGGCCGAGTAGGACTTGCCGTTGTCAATGCTGTAGACAACCGTGGCCGAACCGTCGGAGGTCGCGCTTCCCATCACAAGCGTTGTGCCCTTGGGAATCTGCCCGATGGTCTTGTAGTCGTGCGCGGGCGCGTTGCCGCCGTTCTCGGAAGTGATCGTCCAGTCGAGGATCTCGCCCGGGTTAACGGACTCGACCTTTTCGACCGGGAGTCTCTTCTTATCGCGCTCGACCGCGCCGGAAAGAGATACTTTCACTTCGGGGCGAGCAGCGACGGCGAGCGCCGTGCGAAACTGTCTCTGCGCCAGCGCGGCTGCGCAGCCGAGAACTATCAGGCAGAGGGCCGCGAGCGGGAGGGCGCGAAAATTCTTCTTTAACTTCGTCATCATCTTCTCCTTAAAAATTCCCGCTGTCAGGAGCGGGCTTGCAGGTTTGAGGTCTTGAGTCGGGGCGCTAAAACTGCGGCGCCGACGGAAGGCGCATCCCCGTTCCGAGGGCGCGGGCGACGGCATACATGAAGGTGTTAACTGAGACGGGGCGTGGAAGGATGGCCGCAAGGCGCGAGTGCGCCGGAGTGCGCATGATCTCCGAAGGGCGTTTGTGTAGTCCGATGAGCGGCACTTCGGGAGCGAGTTCGCAGATGGCGTCAATGGCGCGCGCGCCGCCGAAGCCAGGCATGTCCATTCCGAAGATAATCAGATCGAAGCTGCCACGGGCTGCTTCGCGGAGCACGTCCATTGTGTGACGGCAAGTCGCGGCCTCGTGCTTTGCTGCTCGCAGGGCAGCGAGTAGTTCATCCGCCAACGCTTTGTCGTCATCGCAAATCATCACGCGTGCCATCCGTTACCTTCCTTTATCCCCTGAACTTTATGGGTCAGAAACACTCGACCGCGTGCGGCTCTAAACAAGACGCATGCCGCGCGCTCGGCCGACTCCCGTACGGGAAGCTAAACGCTGAAATATTAGGGGATGAGCGTGCTCGACGCTCCAGAGGCGAGAGGGGGCCGCAAAGGGTGCGGATGACAGTTTCGACTGACGATTTGTCAGGCTGACTGACGATTTGTCAGATTTCAGGTGGCGAGGCTGGAAGAATCTGCGTCCATCTCGTATTCGCGCAGCTTGCGATAGAGCGTGCGTGCGGAGATGCCCAAGATGGCCGCGGCACGCTCGCGGTTACCATTCGTCTCGGAGAGCACGCGCATGATGTGCTGGCGCTCCAACTCCGACAGAGTCGAGGGCTGAGCTTCAGAGGTTAGGGATCGTTCTTTTTCACCAGCCCCCAACCCCTGACCCCCATCCCCCGCTAGCAGCAGTTGTCCCGCTTCAATCGTATCGGTCGTCGAGAGCGCGGCGGCGCGCTCCAGGCAGTTGCGCAGCTCACGCACGTTGCCGGGCCAGGCGTGCGTTTCGAGTCGCTCGTGCGCCTCCGCAGACAAGGTGAGCGCGGGGCGATTGAATCTCTGGCGATAGAGCGTCAGAAAATATTCGATGAGGGCCGGAACGTCTGCGGCGCGCTCGCGCAGGGGCGGGATGTGAAGCGAGACGACGTTGAGACGATAGAACAGGTCCGTGCGGAAACGGCCGTCGCGCACGTCCTGCGGGAGGTGGCGGTTGGTGGCGGCGATCACGCGCACGTCAACGCTCTGATCGCGCGTCGAGCCGACGCGGCGAAAGCGTCCCTGTTCGAGAAAGTGCAGGAGCTTGACCTGGACCGGGAGCGGGAGGTCGCCGACTTCGTCCAGGAAGAGCGTTGAGCCGTCGGCGGCTTCAATGAGCCCGCGCTTCAAAGTGCTCGCGCCCGTGAACGCTCCCTTCTCGTGTCCGAAAAATTCCGACTCGAAAAGCGTTTCGGGCAGCGCCCCGCAATTAACCGTAATCAAGGGCGACTCGTTGCGCGCGCTCCTGCCGTGAATGAAACGCGCGAGCACGTCTTTGCCCGTGCCGCTTTCGCCGGTGATGATGATGGTCGAGTCGAGTCGCGCGGCAGCCTCCGCCAGCTCGACCACGCCACGCATCGCCTCGCTCTCGTAGATGACCGCAGGCGTTTCGTCGTCCGCCGCGGCGGGCTGGCGGACGACAGAGCGCAGACTCGCGTTCTGACGGACGAGCCGTCGCTTCTCGTCGGCCTTGCGGATGACGGCTTCCATCTCGTCGAGAGTCGCGGGCTTCGTCAGGTAATCGTAAGCGCCGAGACGCATCGCCTCGATGCCCGTCGAGAGCGAAGTGTCGGCGGTGAGCATGATGACTTCCGGCGCGTCCTCAAGCTGTCTGATCTGGCGCAGGACGTCCAGTCCCGAAATGCCTGTCATCTTGATGTCGAGCAGGACGACGTCACAATCCGTCTCGGTCAGCGATTTCAAAGCCTCCTCGCCGCTGGCGAGCGAAGTCGCCTCGATATTCAGCTCGTTGAGCTGATCGGCGATCAGGTCGCGAAACATCTTATTGTCGTCCACGACCAGGACGCGAATCTTGCGGCTCATGCTTCGCTGCTCCTCTCGAAGAAAGGATGAGCGCGAAACGCTGAACGCTGAACGCGAAGGTAGAGCCTTTTGCCTTTCAGTTCATCGTTCATCGTTTAGCGTTCATCCTTTCTCCGTGGCCGTTTCCGGCAGGCGGCGTGGAATCCAGAGACGAAAGCGGCTGCCCGCGCCCTGTTTGGATTCGACCGTCAGCGCCCCTCCGAGGGCCTCGGCCAGAGTGTACGAGATGGCGAGCCCGAGTCCGGAGCCTTTGCCCTGATCTTTCGTCGTGAAGAAGGGGTCGAAGATACGCACGAGCATCTCCGGCGAAATGCCGTGCCCGCTGTCCGCCACCTCTATCGCGACACGCTCGCCGACGCGATGAGTCGAAACCACTATCTCTCCGGCCGCGCCGACGGCGTCGAGCGCGTTGCTGATCAAATTATCCAGGACCTGCCGGACCATGCCTGCGTCAGTCGCCACCTCGCCGACCTCTGCGTCCAGCTCGACTCTGAAACTGATCGCGTCGTTCTGAACCCGCTCTTCCGCCAGGCGCACGCACTGCGCTGTCATGTCGTTGACGTCGCAGGGCAGGCGGTGGGCGCGGCGCTGCCGCGAAAGGTCCAGCAGTCCGCGCGTGATCTCTTTACAGCGCAGAGCCTGGCGCACAATCTCTTCCAGGTAGAAAGACCAGTCGCGGCTCTCGTCCGGGATTGCTGCTGCTGCGGCCATCTTGCGCATATTGCGCAAGGTCGCTTCGGCGCAGGTCGTGATGGTCGCGAGCGGATTATTAATCTCGTGCGCCACGCCCGCCGCGAGTTGCCCGACGGTCGCAAGACGGCGCGAGCGCGCGAGTTGCTCCTGCATCGCGGAGAGTTCCGTCACGTCGCTCCAGGTGATGACGCTTCCGGGCTGGCTGCCGAATTCATCCAGAGGAGCGACCGCGACCAGATAACGACTCCCGTCTTCGGCCTGCAACTCAAAGGACGAGGCTGTGCCGCGGCTCTCGCCCATGTGGTAGGCCGCCGCGCGCTCGCCGAAGAGGCGTGCGAAGGCATCCGAGCAGGTGAGGCCGACCGCCTCCGAAGGCTGCATCTCCATCATCATCGCGGCGTGGGCGTTGCAGCGCACGATCCGCATGTGATGGTCGTGGACGATGATGCCGTCCGGGATGGCGTCAAAGGTCCGCTCCCAGATTCTTTTCGCGGCCTCGACCGTCTCGAAGAGGCGTGCGCGGTCGAGCGCGAGCGCGGCCATCTCCGCCAGGCCCTCCAGAAGCTGCGTTTCCTCGACTGTGAAGTTATGTTCGGAGCGATAGCCGACGAGCAGCGCGCCGAGCGCCTCGCCGCGCGCGTGGAGCGGCGCGACGGCCATGTCAAGAATATTCTCGGGGCCATGCACCGGGAAGTCTGTCGCCGGAAATTCCTCGGCCACGCCGATGCCCTTGACGATTATCAACTCCTCTACGCGCGACAGTCGCTCCAGAAAATTTCCTCTGAGAGGCATGACGATGTCGTGCTCTTTATCACCGAGCGAGCGGAAGCCGCTGGCGGCCTTCCACGTCACGATCTGATCGGCATGGGAGACGCTGGCGACACTCGCCGTGTCTGCGCGCATGATGCGGCGCACCGTATCCGCCATGGTCCGCAACGTCGCCACGCTTTCGGCCTGGGTCGCATCGAGTCTCGCCCCTTCGGCCGAAGACCCTCTCTCTTCAACGGAATCGTTCTCTTGCTCTAACATCAATTCACAACGCTCGCGGCCCGGCGCTCGGAAGCACAGCGCGGGACCGGGGATACCGTCTTAAACTTCCGCGGCCGGGAAATCTCCGGTCATAAAACCGTTTCTGTCGGCGAGTTCTGATGTGTCGGGACGTAGAAGCTCACACGTGCGCCGCGCCCTGAAAAGAGTGCTGAAGCGCGGCCTTTGCCATTTTCTACGCGTAAAGATGCCGGATAGTCAAGGCAAAAGTAAAAAGGTAAAAGGCAAAAGGAAGAAGAGAAGCGCCATTCGTCTTTCACTTTTCCTTTTACCTTTTTACTTTTGCCTTTCTCCGTGGGCGCAAATTTCTTTCAACTGACGCAGCAATCTTGCGTGCACGACAGGCGAGGTTCGTTTACCTCCGGCAATATCGCGCCCGGCATGAATCTTGCCCTTGTGAGGCGGTGGTAAATGGGTCTTCGTATCCGCTCGAACGTTGAGGTTAGCTACGGAATGCTTACAAGACTTTCGTTAACGCTCTCGCTGATGATTGTGATGACCTCTTCGGCCATGAGCCAGACTGTGATTGAGAACGATCAACCCGCTGCGGAAGAGACGAAGGCGACGATCACTCCAGAGGAGCAGCGTGAGGCACAGGAACTAATCGCGCGCTTCGTTCGGCGCTACGAAGAGACAAACGACATCACGCCGTTATTAGACGAATTCTTCATAGAGGATTTCGCCGCGCGCCGCGCAAAGTATCCGAAGGCGTGGCTTCCCTACGCTTACATCTGTCGCGAGACCGCCCAGCGAGCGAGCGAAGGCGAGTGGCGGCGCTTTTATGCTGCAATGATTAATCTCTGGTACTGGGGTGGGCGCTTATACAAGGCAGGTGGTTTCGCCGACCGACAATCCGAAAGTGAAGAAGAGTCGAAAGTGAAGCCCGAGGACGTTTTCACGCCCGAGATGCTGCGCCTGCTCAAAGAAGACTATATTTTCATGGAGATGTTCGGCAATGACGATGAAAAACGAAAAGCTAAGGGATACGAAGAATGCAACACTTTCGGGTGCGCCTGTGCGTCTGAGGATGAGCCGGCGAATAAAAGCTCTGCGGCGCAGGCGAGCGGCGTGGCGCCAGCAGAGAAGATCGAGGATTATGGCATCTCCGTCAAAACCATTGCGCGCATGAATCATCTCTCAGCGATGTTGGAGCAGGTTTCATTGATGGCGCGCGAGAAGATGGAAAAACTTGAAAAGCAACGCTCGCGCCTCTCCATTCGGAACTACTCGGAATCAGAAGATGAAGAGAGCGAAAAAGAGCCGTCCGTGACCATCGTTGATAAAGAGTTCCTCGGTTACCCGGCAGGCACGCGCTTTATCTGCCACCATGCGCTCTGGCTACACATCTGCATGATTCGCGGCGCGGACGGTCGCTTGAGGATTGTCTCCCTCGGCGTGTCATTTGAAGACGACTGAAGACGGTTGCGAACGGATTGATAGATGTAGAGATAGATTTTCATGCTGAGGCTGAGCGCTGGATGAAAAGAATCAAGGCCGGAGCCCGCGCCCCTTTTCATCATTATTGTCGCGTGATATTAAGATCGCTGCCGTAAGGATGATGAACATGACGCGCCGCATAAAGTGTTGTTTATCGGCAGGAATCCTGTTCCTGCTTCTCTCTCAAACAGCGCACGCGCAGAACTCTCCTTGGGAGCGATACCTGGCCGCCGGCAACCAGGCGACAATGTATGGACGCAGTGCTGAGGCGGAGCGTATGTACAGAGCCGCGCTCAAGGAAGCGGAGCTGTTCGGAGATGAAGACGAGCGCCTGGTGATAAGTCTCAGAAGCCTGGCATTGACTCTTAAAGTAGAAGGTCAGTCGGCCGAAGCGCTGGCTAAACTGGCCGAGTCCGAGACGCTCTTTCGCCGCCTGTTGAAGATCACAGCGCAATCCTTTGGCGCGGAAGATCGTAACGTGGGCTTCATCTTAAGCGAAATCGCCGAAGTCAATCTGGCGCAGGGCAAGACGGCCGAAGCGGAAACGAGCTACAAACAAGCTTTAGAAATTCAGCGGAAGAATCTTAAGAGAGACGGCTCTTTTAAGAATCGCTCGGCTTATGAGACGGCCATCAACAATCTGGCTACGCTCTACTGCGCCCAGGGCAGGTATACGGAGGCGAAGGCGATAGACAAGCGTGTGCTGCCGCGTTGCGTGGACGCCCGTCAGAAGAAGGACCTCCTGGCCGGATACCCGAAGTGGTCGCCGCAAGAGCGCGTCAAATTGTGGCTGGACGCGGGCGGTCCCGACGGTTCTGTCGACAGCGTTGAGATGGAGAACGAGTTGGTCGTTCATGGCCTGGATACTGTGCCTTACCTGGCGTTGATCGTGCGTCAGGGAAAGGGCTATCAACGATTGGGCGCTTTACGACTGCTCTGTAAGATGGACCGCTTTGTTCCGGCGGAGCGCTTGCCGGAAGGAGTTCCCGCTCAAGAGTTGTTTGGAGGTAGCCAGCCCGTCGGAATCCTGGATAGCCTGATGGTTGTTGATGGCCGGAGAATAGGGAAAGAGGGGATCGAAGTTGTCCGTTGGGCTGCCGAGCAGACCCGGCACGACGATCTACGTTTTCACGCGCGCGAATATTCCGGCCTGCTGGAACAGGATTTACGAAATCTGTCATTCGAGGACCAGGTCAAGCAATGGCGGACCTCAGCCGCGAAGTGCAAGGACGATCCGGGCATGAATGACGATTGCACGCTCAATGATCTTCTGGGCCACATCCTGATTGAAAAGGTGCCCGAAGCTCTCCCGCCGCTCATCGAGATGCTCGAACGCGACAGCAACTCTTACGTCCGAGAGCAAGCCATGCAGCTTCTTGTGTGGATGGACAGAACGAGCGTGCGCTTGCGCGGCACGGAAACCGGCCGCAGAGCGATTGAAGCCATCCGTCGAGCCCTTCAGCGATGCAATCAGAAACCGGCTTACGACGACCGCGAGAGTTGCGATGATTATTGGAAGAGCGTCTCAGCCCGAGTTTTCGATGACCGTGGCGCAATGAGTATTGACTGGATGGACCTTCTTGAAAAGATTTACGGGTTGAGGTTGAAGGACAAAGAGATACAGACGCTCTCAACTGAGGGGCGGCAATTTGTCGCTTACCTGACGAAAGTTGACCCTTACTTTCCCGGCTGGGAATTTCCACACCACGCCTGGGGCTACATGATGCACCCGCGCTTTAAGATGAAATGGGCACGTTACTACGAGCAGTGGAAACGCTTTAAAGCCTCGCAGAACAATACTAATCCGTCCGCAGCAACACAAACCCAACCATAATAAGAAAGGGAGCGCACGCGCTCCCTTTCTCATCTCTCATCCGACCTCTTTCTCTCTGCTAATCCGCCTTCGGCGCGACGGCGCGCACGGCTTCCGAGACTCCGTCCGAATACTTCTTGAAATTCTCGTTGAAGCGCCGGGCCAGATCGTGCGCCTTCTCGTCGTACGCGTCCTGGTCCTTCCAGGTGTTGCGCGGGATGAGAACTTCCGACGGGACTTCCGGGCAGGAGACCGGAATGTTCAGGCCGAAAACGGGATCGGGCTTCGTCTCGACACCGGCGAGCGAGCCGTTAAGGATGGCCCGAATCATGGCGCGCGTGTATTTGATCTTCATGCGCTGGCCTTCGCCGTAAGGTCCACCGCTCCAGCCCGTGTTGACGAGCCAGCAATTGGTCTGGTGCTCGGCCATCTTCTTCCCCAGGAGGTCCGCATAGACGCCCGGATGCAGGACCATGAAGGGAGCGCCGAAGCAGGTCGAGAAGGTCGCCTGCGGCTCCGTCACGCCGCGCTCCGTGCCTGCGACTTTCGCCGTATAGCCGGAAAGAAAATGATACATGGCCTGCTCAGGCGTCAGGCGCGAGACGGGCGGCAACACGCCGAAGGCGTCCGCCGTCAGCATGATGATGTTCTGCGGATGCCCTGCGTAGCCCTCGGGCATGATGTTCGGAATGCTCTCCAGAGGATAGGCCGCGCGCGTGTTCTCCGTCTTCGCCGCGTCGTCCAGATCGAGCGCTCGTGTCTCCGCGTCATAGACGACATTCTCCAGAACGGTCCCGAACATCCGCGTGGTGCGGTAGATGTCAGGCTCGGCTTCCGCCGAGAGCTTGATGACTTTGGCGTAGCAGCCGCCCTCGAAATTGAAGACGCCGTCGTCGGACCAGCCGTGCTCGTCGTCGCCGATGAGCCTGCGCTCCGGGTCCGCCGAAAGCGTCGTCTTGCCTGTGCCGGAAAGACCGAAGAAGACCGCCACATCGCCGTGATCGCCGACGTTCGCGGAGCAGTGCATGCTCATCACGCCGCGCTGCGGGAGCAGGTAGTTGAGAATCGTGAAGACGCTTTTCTTGGTCTCGCCCGCGTATGATGTGCCGCCGATAAGGACGAGGCGCTGGTTGAAGTCCATCAGGATGAAAGTGGGCGAGCGCGTGCCGTCAAGCTGTGGGTCGGCGACGAAGCTGGGCAGGTTGATGATCGTAAATCCCGGATCATGCTCGGCACCGTCGTCGTTGATGAACATTGTGCGCGCGAACAGCGAATGCCAGGCCAGTTCCGTGATGATGCGGACCGGAAGTCTGTAGCGCGGGTCCGCGCCGGCGAAAGTGTCCTGGACGAAAAGGTCGCGGCCCTTCGTGTGCGCCATCATCCGCTCTTTCAGGGCATTAAACGCGCCTTGCGGGAACTCTTTGTTGACTTCGCCCCAGAAGACTTTGTCTTCGGAGGAAGGCTCGCGCACAATCGCTTTATCTTTGGCGGCGCGCCCGGTGTGCTCGCCCGTGTCAACGATCAACGCGCCGTGGTCCGAAAAGATGCCCTCGCCGCGACGTGCGATCTCTTCATAAAGCTCAGGCGTGTTGAGATTCCAGTAGACGTTCGCGGCTTCGGTGATGCCGTAATTATCAAGCCCGTAACGGGTCCGCTTACGCCCGTGATCCTGGGTCACTTTTTGGGTACGAAGTGAAGTCATAGCTGCTCCAGTGAATCAATGTTTGAGAGACTTTCGGGGTCCGGCAAGAATGGGACCCCTGGCGTCTCGTTCGACCTATTCCGACTCTTCGGTTGCCGCGGCGCGGCGCTCGTGCGCCAGTTCGCGCAGGGCCGTGGCCAAATCGCGCGCGGCGCGCTCCAGGCGGTCGGCGCAGGCTTCGAGTTCTTCTATGTCGGAGGTGGAGCGCACGGCGACTGCCGAGCGCGCGCTCTCGATTTGCGAGGTCAAACGCTCAGCCGCCGTTTCGGTCTCCTTTTCGGCCCGCGTCATCTGTATTTGTGACATGCTGGTTCCCATATCGGATGAAAAATTAGAAAGGCGTCGGGAATAAAGCGGGAAATCCCCGCTGCTGTCTCACCATTGACCACAGACGCGACTCTTCAACGAAAGCAAATGCGCCGTTCAAAACTCAACTTGAGCTTGATGTGTAAGTAATGTCTTACATCAACGAGGGCATCGGAATCAAGTCGGCAGAGAATGAAAAATTAAAAATGCAAAGTGAAAAATTGGAAGGTGAAAGCCCGCCGCATCTTCTAATTTTGCATTTTGCATTTTTAATTTTTCATTTCTTCGTGCTATTAGCTTTGACGATGAGTCCGAGGCCGCTGAGAGAAGATTTCACAAAAGAGGAATGGAAAGTCATCCGGTCGCACCGAACACCCGCCGAGGTGCAGCGGTATTTGAGCTCGATGCCATACAACTGGATGAAGGGGGGAACGACCATTCGCTCATTCCGCGAAGCCGTGCGGCGCAACGAGGCGCATTGCCTCGAAGCTGCGCTCGTGGCGACCGCGATCCTTGAGCAGCACGGATACCCGCCGCTCCTCGTCAGTCTTGAATCGCAGGACAAGCTGGATCACGTCATCTTCGTCTTCCGGGAGAAAGGCCTATGGGGGAGCGTCGGGCGTTCGCGCGATTTAGGTCTGCACGGTCGCCGCCCTGTCTTTCGCACACTACGCCAACTCGCCTGGAGCTATTTCGATCCATACGTGGACCGGACGGCGCGAATCACAGGCTACGGCCTCGGAAACCTTGAGGAGCTGGGAAACTACGACTGGCGGTTCTCGCCCAGAAATGTCTGGAAGGTCGAAAAGTATCTACAGATAATCCCGCACCGGGAGATACGCTCATCAGAAGGAAGATACCAGCGACTGCTCGCACGCTTCGAAAAATTCAAAAGCGAGCGCCCGCGGGAGTATCCGGACTATTTCGACAATCGTTACTGGATGCTCTGAACGATTGCGGATTTCGGAATGCGGAATGCGGAATGAAAAAGCAGAAGGCAGAAGGCAGAAAGCAGTAGGCAGTAAATGACCAGCCCCGTTAGGGGCGACAGAATTTAGCCAGGGGCGTCGGTCCCCTGGAAGATGTAGCATATTATTTATTGAGCCCCGGCAGGGGCGACAGTCTGAAGCCCAGGGCGTCAGCCCTGGGTTAAGGTACATCCAATAATATTCGAGCCCCGTCAGGGGCGACAGTCTAAAGCCCAGGGCGCAAGCCATTAGTTTCTACACAAGTCAGATCTTTGATAAAAAGAGAAAGTATGCCATAAAAGTTCCAGACTTTGAGCCACGTCTGCAAAGACGCTACAGGATTTTAGTGCGTCAACATTTAAGTCAAGCACAAAGTGTAGCAGCAGGGCTGCGAGCCTTGCCCCAGACGGCCAACTCGTTTGCCGCCGCCCAAGCCGCCTGGCGCTTCTATCAGAACGAGCGGGTCACTTTGCCTGAGTTGGCCGCCCCCTTGCTGAGTCATGCCACAGCGGTCTGTCCAGAGCGTTGTCAGCGTTATGCCCTTGTGCTGCATGATTTTTCAGGGCTGCACTACACCCGCCACTTAAGCAAACAGGATCGCATCACCCTCTATGGCAAGGATGATCTCGGGTATCTGCTAGCGACGGCCTTGATGGTGTCAGATGTGGACGGCCACCCCATTGCACCGCTTTACTTAGGCTTGACAGAAGCTTCTGGCACTCACAGCACGCGCCGCACCAAGCTCTTGCCCAGACGCACAGAACTCTCAGAGTTGAGCCGTGTGGTCGGCTATGTCGAAGGCTTGGGCCTGGCTTTGCCTGCTGTCCATATCATTGATCGGCAGGCCGACTCACTACTGCACTTGCGTCGTTTGGTGCGCAATCAGCGCCGCTTTGTGATTCGATCCGATGAACTGCGTCGCGTTGAATTGAAGGGCGAAAGCCTGCTTTTACGGGAGGTTGAAGAGCGCCTTAGCCAAGAGATGCAGTATGTGCGAGAAGTCGAATATAAAGGCAAAAGAGCCAAGCAATACGTCGCACAAGCGCGAGTCGTGTTGACGGGCCGTGGTCGCCTGCGCGTGCCCTCACCGCAGAATAAGGAGCAGCGGAGATGGGTCGCTGGCCGAGCTATCGAACTCCGCCTGGTCGTGGCCGAGGTGCGCAACTCTACGGGAGAAGTCTTAGCCACTTGGCGGCTATGGACGAATCTCACAGAAGAAGTCTCAGCCGCAGAAGTGGCCCTGTGGTACTACTGGCGCTGGCGCATAGAAAGTTTCTTCAAGTTGCTCAAGCGCGGAGGCCAGCAGCTTGAGCAGTGGCAGCAAGAGAGCGCAGGGGCTGTTGCCAGACGGTTGCTGGTCGTGGCGCAGGCGTGCGTCGTGGTCTGGGAGTTGGAGCAGGCAGGCGTGGAAGCTGAAGCCTTGAGAAAGTTCCTCGTGAGGCTCAGTGGCAGGCTGATGAAGAGGGGGGTCAGTTACACTGCTCCGGCACTATTGGCAGGCCTGTGGCAGTTCCTCGCCATCATCGACGCACTTGAGCGACACACCTCGGCAGAGTTGCTTGAGATGGCGCGCTCTTTTTTGCAGATCATTGGGCTTGAAACTGAATTCAAGGATGTCAAAGAACTTGTGTAGAAACTAATGGCGCAAGCCCTGGGTCACAGCGCCGATTTGAAACGCAAGCCCGCGCGAGCGGGCGACAGCCCTTGAATGGCATGCGGTCGTGCACGGGCTGTCGCCCATTCGCATGGGCTTTTGTTTTTCTTCCTGCTGGTGACCCAGGGCTGACGCCCTGGGCTTTAGACTGTCGCCCCTAACAGGGCTGGTCATTTACTGCCTACTGCCAACTGCCTTCTGCCTACTGCTCCTGGAAGTCTTCCGCAACAAGCGAGTACAACACGGCGTCCCACGCCTCTCCTTTAATCAGGAGGCGTTTACGCAGGACGCCTTCTCGCACGGCCCTGGCCTTCTCCGCGGCGCGCTGGCTGGCGCGATTTTCTAACGCCGCCAGGATTTCGACGCGATGAAGCCCTGCCTCTTCGAGGCCGAAGCGCGTCGCCAGTCGCGCCGCGCTCGAAGCCACACCGCGCCCCGTCGCAGAGGTTCTCACCCAGTAGCCCAGATTCGCGTACCCGTGAATTCGATTGATCTGGTTGATACCGACCGCGCCCAGAAACTTTCCCGTTCGGACGTCGAAGATGCCGAAGCTATATTCCGCCTCAGTATTTCGCGCCTCCTCGCGCGACATGATGAACGCCCTGGTCTCCTCGATTGAATAATCCTCGTGACACCAGGGCATCCACCTGGAGAGTTCCGCGATTGACTCGCGCACGGCTTCATACACCGCAGGGATGTCCGCGTCGCTAAAAGGTCTGATTAAAATGTTGCCGTCCGACAGCCCGTCTCTCATCAATTCTTAACGAACATCCTCCGGGCCGAGCTTGTCGTTGACGAGCGCAGTCATAATGTGGTCCTGCCATCGGTCCGAGATCAACAGATAGTCGCGCGCATAGCCTTCGACCACAAAACCCAGGCGGCGCAGGAGTCTCCCGCTTCTCTCGTTGGTCGGCACGTAGTTAGCCATTATCCTGTGCAGCTTCAGGCGCTCGAAGGCGCAGGCGATGGCTGCCGTCAAAGCTTCGTGCATCAGGCCGCGGCCGACAGCGCGGTAATCGAGTTTATAGCCGAGGTAACAGGCCTGAAACGGCCCGCGTATGATGTTGCTGAAATTGCACTGGCCGAGGACTGGGCCGGACGGATCGTCCCTCCCGAAGAGGACGAGTCTCATGGACTGGCCTCGGACGAACTCCTCGCGCGCAGACTTGAGACGCCTGACCCAGTAGGCTTCCGTGTAAAAGTCCGGCGGCGTCGGGGGCGACCACGGGCCCAAGTGCTCGCGGTTCTCTTCCTCAAATCTCAGCAGCCGCGGCGCGGCCTCAGGCCCTGGCAAAGTCAATCTGAGCCGCTCGGTCTCGATGACAGGATATTCGTCCGATTCTTTCATACGCTTGTCGGGCGCTGTAGATCAGGGGCCGGCGATCTTGGCGCGTTCTTCCGGCGTCGGCGGGCGGCGGCGGAAGCGGTGCGTGACGGGGCGGCGGCGACCGATGCCGATGGCGTTCTTCGAGATGATTAAAGTCGGAGGAAGCTGGCGGCGCTTGAATTCGTTGGCAGGCGATTCGACACGGTTCAGCAGGTCGTAAACCAGCTCCGCGTCGTGCCCCGCCGCGATAATCTCTTCCGGCATGGCTTTCTGCTCGAAGTAGAGTTGCAGGACCGGATCAATCTTGTCGTAGGGCGGTAAACTCTGATCGTCAAACTGTCCGGGCGCGAGTTCCGCGCTCGGGCGCTTGTCAATGATGGCGCTCGGGATAATCTCGCTCTCGCGGTTGTAGTGGCGCGCCAGGGCATACACCTCAGTTTTCAAGAGGTCGCCAAGGACCGCGAGGCCGCCGTTCGTGTCGCCGTAAAGCGTGCAGTAGCCGAGCGCCAGCTCCGACTTGTTGCCGGTCGAAAGGAGCAGGCGTCCTTCCTTATTCGAGATCGTCATCAGGATATTGCCGCGCAGGCGCGACTGTAGATTCTCGGCCGCCAGCTCTTCGCCGCCTCTCGTCGGCCGCACCAGGTCGAGCTCTTTCGTCAGAACCTCGAAGGCGGAGCTGATCGGATGCTCTATGGTCTTCATGCCGAGCCGGCGTCCCAGCTCCACGGAATCCGTCACACTCCCGCGCGAAGAATAGGGCGACGGCATCATCACCGCGAGCACGTTCTGCGAGCCCAAAGCTTCGCACGCCAGGGCGGCGACCACGGCCGAATCAATGCCGCCAGAAAGACCCAGCACGACGGTCGTGAAACGGTTCTTGCGCGCGTAGTCGTGTATGCCCAGGACGAGCGCGCGGTGGATTGTCTCGATATCGCTTCCGGGCAGGCAGCGGTCATCCGCCACGCCGCAATCAAGATCAACCGTCGCGAAGAACTCCTCAAAAGGCGGCGCCTGCAAAATTATGTCGCCGCGGCAGTCGGCGATGAGGCTTGCGCCGTCGAAGATGATGCCGTCGTTGGCGCCAACCAGGTTGACGTAAACTATCGGCAGCCCGGCGGCCTTCGCGCGGTGCGAGACCATGGAGCAGCGCTGCCCCATCTTTCCTTTGTTGAAAGGCGAGGCGTTGATTGAGACCAGCACGTTTGCGCCCAGCTCTATCAACTCGTCCGCAGGGTCGTGCGGGTAGAGGCGTTCTCTCCAGAACGTCTTGTCGTTCCAGAAATCTTCGCAGATGGCGACGCCCAGCTGCGAGCTTCCCATCGAGAAGAGGTGGCGCTCGCGCGACGGCTCGAAATATCGCGGATCGTCGAAGACGTCGTATTCCGGGAGGAGCGTTTTGTCGGCGAAGCCCAGGAGCTTGCGGTTGCGTATGACGGCCGCGGAGTTGTAGAGGCGTCGCCCGCGGCCCGGCTCCGTGGGACGGACGGTGCCGACGACTGCCGTCAAACCTGCGGTCGCCTCGATGATTTTCTGGAGCGGGAAGAGCGAGGAGCGCACCACGTCGCGGTCCAGGAACCAGTCGAAAGACATATAGCCCTGGACGCAGGTTTCGGGCAGGACGACCAAATCCGAAGCGTCCCGCCTGGCCCGCTCGATGGCGCGCAGAATGCTCGCAGTGTTGCCCTCGTAATCGCCGTTCGTCGTGTTGATCTGACCGATGGTGACGCGCATGGCATAATTTTATCACTGATTCATTTAATCATTGAATAAACCTGTTGCGTGATAAGGCTTGAGCCGCTAAGTTTGAGAGCAGGAGCCATCAAATATATGTCCCTTTATCACAAACTCAGCCGGAAGCCGAAACTGTTTCTCTCAGTCACAGGCATGAACCTCCATCAGTTTCAAA
>DASVXV010000163.1:0-76532 GCA_036392495.1 Pyrinomonadaceae bacterium
GCAGGGTCTCTTCATTTTCGAGACTGAGGAAAGTAGAGAAACAGCACTGTCCACGAAACCACACGAAACAAACCACAGCAATTTCGTGTCGTTTCGTGTGGCTTCGTGGATCGTTCTCTTTCCGTCGAGAATGAATAGACCTTGGCCCCATCGTTAACTGCGTTGACAACGACACGCGTTTGCAATAGCATGCTCGCGATTCCAGCACATACGGCCTGTTGTCAGGACACTCAAGCCACGCCCCGGGCTTCGTGCGGTGCTTGCGCTGTAGGCTAATCCCCCTCACGTCTGAAAGACGCCTACGACCATTCCAGCCTTGACAGCACGAGGTGCTGCAAATCCGCTCCGGCACACGCGGCGCGCACGCAACGCTACTGCCGGGTCAGCGTAACAAACCCTGGAGAGACAGTTCGCAAGCGGCGCACGGCGGTGCCTCGCCCTCGCCTGAACTCCTCTCTTTACTCTCAACCTCAGCCAAATCTAGGAGAGACAACTATGAAACGCATACTCACCCTTCTCTTCACTCTCACGCTCTGCCTGTTCCTCGTACCGCAGAAAGCCTCTGCGTCGGAGGTTCCACTCTACCAATACTGGAACCCTTACATCGGCGACCACTTCTACACCATCAACATCAACGAGATAGGCGCGTATCCGACCAACGGCTACACGCTTGAGAGGACGGTGTGCAACGTCTTTGACACTCAGGAGACGGGAACCGTCCCGCTCTACCGCTACTACAACTACCAGGACGGCGACCACTTCTACACGACCGACTGGAACGAGTTGGGCTATTGTAGCTACGGCTGGTGCTTCGAGAAGGTCGAGTGCTACGTCTACCCGCCGGACTCGGAGAGCGGCATCTCGCTTTTCCAATACTGGAACGGGAACGGGAACGTCCTAGACCACTTTTACACGACCGACTGGAACGAGCTGGGCTATGGGGCCTATGGCTGGTACTTCGAGAGGGTTATGTGCCGCGTCGAGCCGGCTGACTGAGATTTAACCGGCCCGACCGAAAAGATGATCAGACGCAAGGAGGCCGCTCCACACGAAGGGCGGCCTCCTTCCACTTGGAGTTGTTTGCGTATCAGTATGGCCTCGCCATCGCTCGCGGGGTGCGCCCGGCCATGAAGAGCTTGACGAGAACGAGGCCCGCGACAAACCCGCCGACGTGCGCCATGAAGGCGACGCCGCCGCCGGATTGCGGTCCTGCCGCGATGACGCCGAAGGCCTGGATTAACTGGAACACGAACCACAGGCCGATGGCGACGATTGCCGGGACGGTCGTCAGCATTCGCATCAGAATCACACGGACCTGCCTGCGCGGGAAGAGCACAAGGTAGCCGCCGAGCACGCCCGAGATTGCGCCCGAAGCCCCGAGGCTCGGGATGAACGCATTATCGCCGAAGGTGAAGGTCGAGACGACGTGCGCCAGGGACGCGGCCAACCCGGTCACAAGATAGAAGAGCAGATACCTCATGCGCCCCATGGCGTTTTCCAGATTGTCTCCGAAGATCCACAGGAAGAGCATGTTGCCCAAAAGATGCAGCCAGCCCCCATGCATGAACATGGAGGTCAGCAGCGTGATGTAAACGGGGCTCGGCGTTTCTCCAAGATTGATCGTAGCTTCCTGAGTTCCTACCTTGATCGGGACTGGCCCGCTGACGTCCCTTCCGGTCCTGATCTCTTCGGGGACGGTCGCGAAGGAAGCCGTAAATTTATTATCGCCCGTCGCCCCCTGTAGCAGAACAAAGACGAGAATATTGATTGCGATGAGAATGTAGTTGAGAATCGGCGCGCTCGTGCGGTCGGAATTATCGTCGCCTATCGGGAAGATCATTTCGCGTTCACCTCAAATCTAAAAGTGCTCGCCCGTTTGACAAGCGCGGACGAGCGTCGCAATTCCCCAGAAGTCTTACGCGCGAGGTTTAAGCCGCATGAAATAGAGCGGGGCTGGCGCACGCGGCTGATTCGACTATGCTTATGCACCTGCCGTTCCGTCGGGGCATGACTTTGCGCGAAAATCAGAAACGCGCAGCATATTTCTATGCCGCGCGCCTTTTTTCTTCAGATGCGAGGGACCCGGGGAGCCCTGGCTAAGAATTATTCTCATACACTGGCGGACCCTCGCGGGCATGATTTCATTCCGCACCGCGTGTGGAGGCCGGATGCGCCTCGCTCGCATGAATGATCGCGGGCTCGTGACGTTTCAACAATTCGTAGCCCTCCGAGCGCGCGACATAGGTCGCCGCGGTGATGTCGCCCGCCACATTCAAGGTCGTGCGGCACATGTCGAGGATTCGGTCAACGCCGAGGATAATCGCGATCCACGCCGGATTGACGTTGATCGTCGCCAGCACGCCGATGATGAAAGGTATCGAACCTGAAGGCACGCCGGCCGTCCCGATGCCGCCGAGAATCGCCAGATAGACGACCATCAACTGTTGGCCGAGCGAGAGATCAAACCCCGCAAGCTGCGCGAGGAACAGGACCGTTACGCCTTCATAGAGCGCGGTCCCGTTCTGGTTGGCCGTCGCGCCGACCGTGAGCACGAAGCTATTAATGTGCTGCGGCACGCCCAGATTCTCTTCAGAGATACGTAGCGCCGTCGGCAGCGTCGCGTTCGATGAGGAGGTCGAGAAGGCAGTGATGATCACAGTCTTAATGCGGCGGAAGAATTCGAGCGGATTGATGCGCGAGAGGAAATAGACCGAGAGCGAATAGACGCCGAACATGTGTATGGCCAATCCGAGGAGCACGGTGACCATGAACCACGCGAGCGCCTGCAAAAGGTCCAGGCCGAAGCGCGCGATGTTGTTAAAGAGCAGGCAGGCCACCGCGTAGGGCGCAAACTTCATGATGATCTCAATGATCTTCGCGGTGATTTCGTAAAGCGCCTGCAAGCCCCTGAGAAACGGTCCGGTCGTCTTGAAAGGAATGAGCGTGACGGCGACGCCGATAATCAAGGCGAAGAACATCAGGTGAAGCATGTTCGGGTTGTAATCGGGCGGAGTGCCGACGAGTGTCGCAATCGGATTCGATGGGACGGCTGATTTGACGACCTGCATGAGCGCTGAGTCGGTCGGGGCGGCGGGGACAGTGGCCGTCATCAGAGTCGGGGATTCGACTTTGGCTGTCGCGCTCAGGCCATTGAACTTGAGGGTCGTGTCTTCGGTAAAATTCGTCCCGGTAATCGAGACCGTGCTGCCGATCTCAGCGGTGGCGGGAGAAATGCCGGTAATCGTCGGCGCTATATCTTTCGGCGCATCCAGCGTCAGCGTAAAACTACCCGTCGTGCCAGGGTTGAAAGAAGAGACTTCGACGAGGTAAAGCCCGTTCTCGGGCAAACGATAGAAGCCCTCACCCGCAGGTATTCTTGATCCGTTATCGCCTGCGCCGTCCTCGTCGCGGGCGATTACCGATCCGCTGGGGCCGATTAAGTAGAGAGCTGAATTGAAGTCCGTTGCCGCGAGCGCGATTGCCAACTGCTGGTCCGTGCCCGCCGTGAAAGAGTAGCGCCGCACGTAAAACCCGCTCTCCTTGAAGAGAGAATGGCACTTGTTGGCCGCGAGCGCGCCAGTCACCGTTTGTCCCACCTGGATAGTTTCGGACGCACACTCATCTTTCGCCGCAGACTCGGTTTTCGCCGCGGGCTTTGCGCCCGGCGCAACGGCTGTGAAGTTGGCGGGGCTTGTGGCAGTGCCTTTTTTATTCGTGACGGTGACAGGACCGCTGGCCGTAGCGCCTATTGCGTCGCCGACGCGCTTTTTGGCATCAGAGGCGAAGCGCTGGTCGTCTCTGATCTTGTCGGCAGTATCCTTATCAATCCGCTTGCCGGGCCGAATGGTGTTGGCGAGCGTGAGACCGATGACGACGGAGATGGCCGAGATGATGAGGCAGTAGGCGAAAGACTTGAAGCCGATGCGACCGAGCTTGCGGATGTCGCCGATGCCGGCGACGCCGACGACCAGAGAAGAGAAGACCAGCGGCACGACGATCATCAGGAGCAACTGGAGGAAAAGCTTGCCGATTGGCTCCGTGACGTGGTAGATGACGCTTTCGACCGTCTTGTTGCTATCGCCGAAGATGGCGTTGACCGTGAGCCCCGCAACGACGCCGACGGCCAGCCCGATCAGGATGCGCGTGTGGAGCGGCATTCCCTTAGGCTTGTCCGGCGTCTCCTCGTCGAGATCGGTCGTTACCTCTCGCTCGAAAGCGTCCCGTTCTATCTCGGGTTCCTTCCCGCGCTTCTTATCTTTTTCGTCAGCCATCTCTTCCTCGTAAATCGTGAATCGTAAATCGTGAATCGTCGAACGGTTTTCCTCTATTTACGATTCACGATTTACGATTTACGACTTCATTTCCCCCATCGCAGTTTTTCGCGCAGGACCTCGAAGTAGTTTCTGTTCTTGGGCTGCACGATCTTAAACGTCGTCAGACTTTTTCTGATGTGGACATGATCTTCGATGCGGATCGGCACGCCGACCTGTCCGTCTAAGGTCAGGACCACTTCCTCTCTTGGCGTCCTGAGACGCAGTTCGATCAAGGCATCGTCGGGAACCACGAGCGGGCGGTCCGAGAGCGTGAAGGGGCAGATCGGCGTGATCACCAGCGCGTTCATCGAAGGATAGATGACGGGACCGCCCGCCGAAAGATTGTAGGCGGTCGAGCCCGTCGGCGTGGAGATGATCAGGCCGTCGGCGCGAAAGCCGCTGATGAGCTGCCCGTTCATACTCGCTTCGATCTCGATGATGCGGGCCAGGGCAGACTTGTTGATGACGACGTCGTTGAGCACACGACTGTGCATCAGGATCTCTTCTCCGCGGTAGAGGTCAACTGTGAGGCGGACGCGCGTGTCTATCCGATAGTCCCCATTGAGAATTGATTCGAGCGCCGCCTCCATCTCTTCGACGCGGAACTCCGCCAGATAGCCGAGCGTTCCGTAGTTGATGCCGACCACGGGCACGTCGTAATCGCCCATCATGCGCGAAGTGCCGATCATCGTCCCGTCGCCGCCGAGCACGACGATTAAGTCAACCTTGGCGGCCAGTTTTTCGGGCTCCACGATCTCAAGCGCGCAGCCGGTTTCGCCCTCGATGCGCTCGCGGTCGAGATCAGGGGTGCCGACCAGTGTGATTCCGTGCGCGTTGAGCCACTCGACTAAGTGGCAGGTAGTCTTCAGCGCCTCCGGGTGATTCGGTTTGACGACCACACCGACGCGACCGATAGCTGAGTGTTCCATCAATCAACCTGTGCTCGTGGAAAACGATTGGGCGCGCTTCACTTCGGATTAAAAGCCGCGTCCGGTTCGCTGCTCGCCAAAGTTAGGGCCAACATCTTTAATTACTTGTGATTACTTTAAAAGAGACGGCTCGGATGATACTCGCCCGCGCTTTTCAGTGTCAACGGAGAGAAATTCTGAAAGTTTGAGAGGCGACGCAGGCTGTGAGTGCCCGCGCCAGTTTTCGGTCCAAAAAGATTGCGCCGCTTCCAACGAGTGAAAGCGGCGCAACCTTTAATCCCTAAAACTGCCGAAGCAATTCAGGGGATAATTTGGCAACAACGCATGTACACGCAAGTTGTTGCCGATTTATATTCCGGACAAGAGGCTGGCGGTCAGCCGGACTTCCGGTCGGCACGCGATCCGTTTTCACGAACCTCGCTCGGCCCTTGCGGGCCAGCGGTGCCATTTGGTTTTTGTTGTGGTGGCTTTTCCTCCACCGCCGGTTACGTCCCCGGCAACGAGGCTCAAGTCCGAAGACTCAAGCGACTTGCTACTTCAAGGCTGATCATTTCCTCGAAAGCGCGACTGCGTTTTTATCCGCTGCCGCTCAAGATGAGAGCCTTGCGACCCTCACTTGAAGCCAAGCCTTTCGGCTTCAGCGCGAGGTGTAAAAGCTGCAACAGCCGCCTGTTGCCACTCTCAAACGGCGCGTCACCGCACCGCTTGCCTCTCCTCTCGCTGGTCACGATGCCCGTGAGCACCGCGACGAGGGTGTGGGTTATACGCTGGCGCGCCGAACAAGTCAAGCAGAAAATACTTTAAGAGTTGAAGCGAGTGGTTGTGGAAAAATCTGTGGAAAACTTGGACCGTTTGAAACCCTCAGTAAAACCGCAGCGGACGTGAGAACAGGAAGAGATTTGTCCTGGAAAAGGCGGCCGAAAATCAGAAAAAATTTTCGCCTCTCTGCCGATATTTCTAAACCAGCGACAGCTCGAAGCCGTATTCGACCGTATTGTTGGAATCCTTCAGCTCGCGTATTCCTGTTTCCCTGAAGCCCATGTTGCGATACAGGCGGTGCGCGTCCGTAAAGCGCGTATCGCTCCAGAGGATCATCCTGGATTTACCCTGCGCGCGCGCCCGCTCCATCGCCAGGTCCGTCAGCCTGCGTCCCCAACCCTGACGCCGCAGACGCGGATGGACGTAAAGCGACTTCAATTCGCCCGTATCCCCATGCAAAATCACTGCAACTGTCGCCAGAATGTCGCCCCCGTCTTCGACGACCCAGAACTCGCCCCCGCCCGGACGAAAATAAGCTCCGGGTTCGAGCAGATGACGCTCTTCATTCTCGGCGTCGAGCACACAATCATATTCGGCATAAATGCCGGAGATTAACTTCAGGATGCCGGGCACATCCTCTGCGATGGTCGGACGAAGCTGCATCGGATTCATCTGTCCAGCGGTCTTATCGAATCGTTATCTAACGTAGATGACGGGCAGGCTCGCGCGCGCCTTGCGGGGCGTGCCGCCCTTTCCGGCTTGATTCGGCGAATTATTCCCTCTTCCTTTGCGCCGCTTGCTCCACTGACGCGCCAGGCGCTCCAACTCCGATTTACTGGATTCCGGATCAACGAGCGTGAGCCAGAGCGGGATGGGAAGCCACGCCCACGCTGCGCCGTAAACCTCCTCATTCAACTGCTCTGTGCGGTGCTCGGCGCGCGCCTGCAAGCTCGCGGGCGGCAAGTCCTCCCAACGCTCATAACAGGCATGCTGAATGCACGGGGCGGGCTTGGCGCGGGCATGCACCAGACAGCCGATTGAGGGTTCGTAGAGCGGGCAGGAATATGTCTGCCCAAAGGTATCTCCAGAGGCGCTCAGCTGGAAACGCGACACGGCTTCCCGCGCCCGTTGATAAACGGCACGCTTCGCAGCCTGGCTCAAACGGGGCGTGCGCGCTAAGGTTTCGCGGATGGCGACGGCCTCAAGCCTCGTGACGTTCACGTTGACGAAATGCGCGTCCGTACAGCAGACGCCGCGCGTCGGACAGGTCTTGCAATCGGAGGCCGCGTGCTCGTAGTTGACTTTAATGAAGCGCTGGTAAGAGGTCTTCAAACGCTGCAACCGCGCCAGCGCTTTCGGTTCGGACAGTTTTCGGCTCATTTCTCGGCGCGCTCGTAGAGCGCAAGGAATTCCACGTTACCGTCTCCCCCGCGAATCGGAGATTCAATCGTCCCGCACGCGCGAAGGCCCATTTTTTCCGCCGCCCGATTCACCTCCTCGATGACGCGCGCGTGCTTCGCAGGGTCCTGGACGATGCCGCCACGCCCGACCTCACCGCGCCCTACTTCAAACTGAGGCTTGATGAGCGTAACGAGCCGCGCCCCTTCAGTCAACAGCGGAACAATAGCGGGCATGACTTTCGTCGCCGAGATGAAAGAGACATCCATCACAGCCAGGTCAAATCTCTCTTCGAAATCGTCCGGGGTTAAATACCGTGCGTTGACGCCCTCCCTCACTTCGACGCGCGGGTCATTTCGCAGACGCCAATCTATCTGATTGTGCCCGACGTCCACAGCGACGACGCGTCGCGCGCCGTGCTGCAACAGGCAATCCGTAAAGCCTCCCGTCGAAGCGCCGACGTCCAGGCAGAGCAGGCCCGTCACGTCCAGACCGAATTCTCGCAGAGCCGCCTCCAATTTCAGGCCGCCGCGCCCGACGTAGCGTGACGCCGGATCATCCGCGCCTTTCAAGCGAATCACGGCATCTGGGCCGAACATCTCCGAAGGTTTTAGCACGCGCTGCTCATCGGCCAGCACCACGCCCGCCATCACGAGCGCCTGCGCCTTTGTCCGCGACGAGGCCAGCCCACGCTCCACCAGAAGCTTGTCAATGCGCTCACGCTTCATAAAAAGAGCGTAAATCGTAAATCGTGAATCGTAAATAGAGAAAAGCCGCTCTCGTCTATTTACGATTCACGATTTACGATTTACGCTCTTTTTACTTACGGCTGCCTGCCTTCAAAGATGTCCCGGATACGGTCAATCTCCCTCTGGGCGCGCTCGATCCCGCGTGGGACGTCTATGGCCTCATCATCATCCCTCTGGCGACGGCGGCGCTCTCTTCTCTCTTCTCGCCTGCGCTCTCTTTCAGCCTGCCTCTCTTCAAGGACTTCGTCCGCGTCATCGTCCTTCTCCGCTTTCTCCTGCTTTTTATCGCGGACCACCGGAGGAGGAGGCGGCGGCGTGACTTCATCCCTCTTCTTTTCGTTGCGCGCGGTGCGCTCAAGCTCCTCGTCCTTCTCCACGGCGGCAGTCTCCGCAGGTTTCTCCGGGACGGAAGCGCTGGGTTGCGGCACAGGCGTCGGCTCGACTGTTGGTCCGGAGCCCACACTTTCAACCGGAGCCGCCGGCGCGCTCGCGGCCGGAACGGTCGTCGCCGCCGCGCTGCGGTTCCTGTAAATGCCTATTACGAGCCCAGCCGCGGCGCCAACGCCGACGGCGGTCAGAACAATCAGGGCGAGCAGGGCGTGCCGTTTCCAGAAGGGTCTTGTAGCGTGCCCGGCATAATCGCCGTGGCGTATTTGGGAGGTCTGTTGTTCCGCGAGCGGAATGACAGGTCGGGCCGTCATCGTCGCCTCAGCATCGAAGTGCGGCGACCGCAGAGGCTCGTTCGGATCAACTCCGGTGGGGATGATAATTCTTCGTCTTTCGTTCATCTCTTTTCCGCTGTCCGATTATTGCAAACAAATTATGGCCCGGGTTCCGCCGTCCTGATTGCAAGATCAAGGCCACACGCGCGCTTGAATTTTCCGCGGGAGAGTTAACTATTGAGAAGTCAACGCGCCTGCCCGACAGATTTTTGATGCGGACAGAACCCGAGACGTCCGCCCGTCGTCCCCAAATTGAACGATACGGTGCATAAAAGCGATGCGCCCGCCCATATCAAACGCTAGGACGGGCACACTCCTAAGCTTCGGCGGAAACCTAATTAACGGAAACCTCCGCCATCTTTGCGCCAATGCCTGGTAATCGGATGTATTTTCCGGCCCCATCGCGGACTGTTACTTTGTATGCTCCGTGTGTATTTCCGGGTAGGCCAAAATCTTTTGGGTAACATGCGCTAAATTGCACGCGCTCGCTGCCTTAGGTTTACTACTGAGGGGCTCGGTGCTCGACGCAGAGATTTTATGGTAAGCTCTGCGCCCAGGGCTAAAGCTTGCCGGTGAAAGGAAGCTCAACACGCCTGCCCCGCCTCGTTTCGGCTTTAGAGTATGAATAGTCCTTCCATACAGCCCCCCGGAGCGACCCATTCCAGGGCCTCCACGCCTGTGAATCGCATCCTGGAGGCCCTGCCCCGGGAGGAGTACGCGCGCCTGCTACCACTGCTATCGCCTGTGCGACTTCAGAAGGGCAGGGTGCTGTGGGAGGCGGGAGGCGAAATCCGCCACGCCTACTTTCTGACCGGCGGCATGGTCGCAATGCTCTCCGTCACATATGATCAGGAGACCGTAGAGGTCGGTATGATCGGCAGCGAAGGGATTGCCGGGGTCGCCGCCCTTCTCAGGTGCGAGTCGGCGCCCTATCGGGTGGTGGTTCAGCTTTCGGCCGGCGCCCTTAGGATAAGCGTCCGGGCGCTGCGGGCGGAGTTCTCCAGGGGCGGGCGGTTACAGGACTTGACGCTACGCTACACGCACGCCCTGCTCACGCAGGTCGCGCAGTCGGCCTCCTGCCACCGCTTTCACACGGCTGAGCAGAGACTCTGCCGCTGGCTCCTCACGAGCGCAGACCGCGCCGGGAGCTATACCCTCCCGCTCACGCAGGAGTTCCTGGCCCAGATGATCGGCGTCCCGCGCACGAGCGTCACGTCGGCTGCCGTCAAGCTCCAAGACCGAAGGCTCATCGGCTACCGGCGCGGCAGAATAACCCTGCTCGACCGGCGCGGGCTGGAGTCTACCTCGTGCGAGTGCTATCGTGCTGTCACCGCCATTCTCGACTGCCACTTGGCCGCTTAACTCCCCTCCCGAAAAAATCTTCAGTAATGTCGAATCTTGACAGACGGTGAGGTGAGCATCGTGTATTCTGATTAGATTTATTCTCCCCGCGCGGCACGGCTGTGCGGTTGGCAAGGCGGTAGGCGGCAAGTGCCTTACTCACGCCCCCGCCGCCGCAACCCCGGACCGCATGTAACGGGCTGGTAGTTTGATCCTGCGAAACCTCGCACGGCCCATCTACCATTGCCTTCAAGTAAAACCCTCGCGCACGTGCCCTACAGGGCGCTGTGCTTTACCTACAAGGAGATTTATTCGCAATGAAACGTTTTCTAGCAGCAGTTCTCTTCGCTGCCGCCGTCTCGCTCTTGTTCAGCATCCCGGCCGCGGCACAGGGCACGCGCACCTTCTCGCTCACTCGGGGTGACACGATGGCCCCGGCTTCCCCTGGCCTCGTCGACGCCAGCGGCGCGACTACGTACCACGGCGGCCTCGTCGCCGGCCAGGTGGACGGCGTCGCCGGCAACACGTTCACCCTCTCGCTCACCTTTCGGAGCACGGGCGTAATCGACCCGGTGGCAGGCATCTACGGCGGGGAGATCGTTTCCCCGTTTAGCAGTTTCGTAGTGTCCCAGGTGTCAGGGCGCAAGAGCGTCTCGACCTCGGGGATGATTGACGCTGGCACAGTCACCTATCGCCTCACGTCGTATGGTATGGCCGATATCATCAGCGTCACCTCAGGAAACCTGACCGTCTGGGAAGGCAAGAATAAGAGTCGCAGAGCGGTCGGCTACGGCACGCTCAACTACGGCACGGCCGCAGAGGGCTCGGGCACGATGGTGCTCTACTTCTGACGCGGGCCGCACGCCGATTAAGAGGGTAACTGAGGGCGGGGGCTTTGTGAGCCACCCGCCCTCTTACTTTCGGCAGCTGCGAGAATAGGTCGGCCTAAATGAGGCGGAGCCGAATCCAGAAATCGTCCGACTTCTGATTTACGTAGTTACTATAAAAGATGCGATTGCCCTGGTCGCTTATGCCTTCTCCGAAAAACGCCTTGAGGAGACTGGGGCGAATCCGAGGTTACTTTGTTCCACACAACTTTTGACACGCGTATAAATGCCGTCGGCATCGAGGCCGTATTTGGCGAGCAGGAGCTTCGCGTCCCCATGTGTGACGAGGCGGTCGGGAATACCCATCCGAATGACTCTGACCTGATCGAGCAGGCCGTTCTCTTCCAAAAGCTCCATCACGGCCGAGCCGAAGCCGCCCGCAAGATAAGCTTCTTCGATTGTGACGATCAGACGCTTCGTGCGCGCCAGCGCCAGCAGCAAGCTGGCATCCAACGGTTTGACGAAACGCGCGTTAACGACCGTCGTTTCGATTCCATCTTTTGACAAATTCTCGGCCGCCTGTAGCGACGGATGCACCATCGCCCCGTAGGCTACAATTGCCACGTCGCCGCCGCTATCGCGCAGGATTTCGCCCTTGCCTATTTCCAGGAGCTGCGGCTCGCGGCTGATGTCCACGCCGATACCATTCCCGCGCGGATAGCGTAGAGCCGCAGGCCCGTTGTGCTCGATTGCCGTCCACAGCATGTCGCGCAACTCCCCCTCGTCCTTCGGGGCCATCAAGATCATGTTCGGCATCGGCCTGAGATAAGCTATGTCCAGGAGCCCGTGATGCGTCGGCCCGTCAGGCCCGGCTACGCCCCCGCGGTCCAGAGCGAAGGTGACGTCCAGGTTCTGGATGCAGATGTCGTGCATCACCTGGTCGAAGCCGCGTTGCAGGAAAGTCGAATAGATCGCCGCGACTGGCTTCAAGCCTTCGCAGGCCATGCCGCCCGAGAACGTGACGGCGTGCTGCTCCGCTATCCCGACGTCAAACGCCCGCTCCGGAAATTTCTCCAGAACCGTATCCACGCCCGTCCCGTCTGGCATCGCCGCCGTCAGCGCGACGATACGCTCATCTTTCTCCATCAACTCACACATGGTCCTGCCAAAAACGGCGGTGTAAGTCGGAACTTTCGTGGACGACTTGATGGGTTTACCGGTTTTAATGTCGAAGGGCCCCGTGGCGTGCCAGGCGTAATAATTTTTTTCTAAGGCCGGATAGCCTTTGCCTTTGGTCGTCAGCGCGTGGACGATGACGGGTCCATCCTTGACCTGCTGCGCCTCGCGCAGAGCGGCCACCAGAGCGCGCGGGTTGTGACCGTCAACATAGCCTATGTACTTGAAGCCGAGCTCGCTGGTCAGCGCGCCCGGCAAGACCGCGGCGGCGAGCGCGTCCTTGACCGTCTTGGCGGCTAGATGAAGGCGTTCGCCTAAGGCCGGAATCGAAAGCAGTGTTTCCCCCACCTCGTCCTTGAAGCGGTGATAACCTTGTGCCTGCCGCAGGCGGTTGAGATAGCCCGTGAGCGCGCCGACGGCGGGCGCGATAGACATCTCGTTGTCGTTCAAGAGCACGATCAGGCGCGTCTTCAAGTGCCCGGCCTGATTGATCGCCTCCATTGCCATGCCGCCGGCCAAGCTGGCGTCGCCGATGACGGCGCAGACGTGGTGCTTCTCTTTTTTGCGATCACGCGCCACGGCCATCCCCAGCGCAGCAGAAATTGAAGTCGAAGCGTGTCCCGCGCCGAAGGTGTCGTACTCAGACTCGTCGCGCTTGAGAAATCCGCTGATCCCGCCGTACTGCTTGATTGTCGGCAAAGCGTCGCGCCGCCCCGTCAGGATTTTATGCGTGTAGGCCTGATGACCCACATCCCAAACAATGCGATCAGTCGGCGTGTCGAAAGCGTAATGCAACGCCACGGCCAATTCGACCGCGCCGAGGCTGGCCCCCGTGTGACCGCCCACGCGCGACATCGTTTCCAGAATGTACTCGCGAATCTCGTCAGCGACTGTCTGCAACTGTTGCGGCGCAAGGCGGCGCAAATCTGTGGGCGAGTTAATATCTTGTAGGAGTTTCATTTCGGTTTCGTATTGTAGCGCGGGAACAGCGGTTTTGCCATCTCACGAAATATTCACAATTCGAGAGCATTTGCTTCTCCTTCAGCACATTCAACGGTGTGTGAAATTTTCCAGAATGCCGTAGACAGTGATGGTCGCCAAAAGCAGCGAACTCAACACCACGACAGACACGTTCCAGCCATGCACCCTTTTATCAGGGCTGCTTAAGGTGACGTCGGCGTCCCCTCTGGCCTTGAGCCTGAAGATGGCGTACAGGTTCAAGGCCAGGGCTGCGAGCAACCCGCCAAAAAAGAGAAGCGGCGTGATGACCAGGTTGAGTATTCGTAGACGCAGCGGGTCCGCAAAGAAGACCGCGAGCGGATCAAAGAGCAGCCCCCAGCCGAAACCGTACTTCAAGGCGGCGGCGCTCACGAAGTACAAAGGGGGCAGGCTGAGAATGAGGCCGAGAACCGCCAGCCTTTTCGACGAAGACCGCTTCACAGATGCCCTCATAGCAAAACCTCCCGCGAATCTCTTTCAGATAACCTTAGATTTCTCTTCTTGCTTTGTCATATAAAGCGCTTTATACAGCCAAACCAGGGAAGAGTCAATCGAATTCTGGCCGTTGAAGTCGGGCGGGCCCGTTTTCGGATCGCGCGCGAGATTAATTCAGACCGCGGGCGCCGGGCGCGCGTCTAAAGGGCTGAGGTTACGGATAGCGATTTAACCGAAAGGCGCGGGGCGCTGGGAAAACTCTTTGGACGCACGCGCAACTCATAATTCAATCAGAATCCATTCAAGGAGTAGCGGAAATAATGTCTTCGCAAAGAAAACTGAGGGGCACGAGCCTGTTGCTCGGCCTCATCTTCATCCTGAGCACGGCTGCCTTTGCGCAGCAATCGTCTCCTGCCCCACAGCAGGAAGGCGGGACACAGCAACAACCACTGGGGCGCAGAAAAGGGATGCGTCACGGTCCGGGCAAAAGAGGTCACGGCGGAGTCCTCAGACTGATGAGCCGGCTCAACCTGACGGACGCCCAGCAACAGCAGCTTCGCGCCATCGAAGAGCGCTTCGAGGCGAGCATTAAGCCTCAGCGCGAGGAGATGCGCAGGCTTTTTGAGAGCAGTCAGGGCACGCCATTGAGCGCCGACGCGGAAGCTCGCGCTCGCGCCCTGCGCGCAGAGATGGGCCAAGCCATGCGTGGGATGCGCGAGGAGATGCAAAACGTCCTGACATCCGAGCAGCGCGCGCAGCTTGAGCAACTCGTCAAAGAGCGCAAAGCCTTACACCAGGAGAGGCGTGGCCGTCGGCTGAACCGGCAGAACGACGATCAGTAGAAAACTGCCATCATCAGCTTAAATCAGAAGCGGCATGGAAGGAGTTCACTTCCATGCCGCTTCTCTTCACCAACACCCCTCCGGTTCTTACCTTTTCTCAAAGCCTTCGACGAACTCACGTAACCGGTCCTCTATCTCGTCCCGCACGCGGCGAAAGACCATTAGACGTGCCTCTTCATTCCCTGCTGCCGTCGCAGGGTCTTCAAAGCTCCAGTGAATGCGCTCAGTCTTTCCAGGAAAGACCGGGCACCTGTCGCGCGCGTTGTCGCAGACAGTAATCACGTAATCGAACTCCTGCCCCGCAAACTCGTCCACGGATTTCGAGCGGTGGCCCGAAATATCTATACCTCGCTCGCGCATCGCTTCGATGGCCTGGGAACGAACATGGCTCGGCTCAACGCCCGCGCTCAAGACTTCAAAGCGCTCACCAGCCATGTGGCGCAACAAGCCCTCAGCCATCTGGCTGCGCGCGGAGTTTCCAGTGCAGAGGATCAGCACGCGCTTTTTCTTCATTTGTTTTCTCTCTTTCCCTCGTGCGGCATGACGACCGCCGACGCTTCTTTCGGTAACCGTGGAACGAGCCAGCGAAAGAGCGCCGTCGCAGCCGCCGCACCCGCAAGTTGCGCTATGATGAAGGCGGGCGCGTCCGCTGGCCTGATTCCAGCGAAAGTATCGCTCATCGTGCGTGCCAGAGTCACAGCAGGATTGGCAAACGAAGTTGATGAAGTGAACCAGTAGGCCGCCACTATGTACGCGGCGACGGCGAAAGGTACTATTGATGCTCGTTGGCGTCGCGCGCATCCCCAGATCACAGCCAACAACCCGAACGTGGCGACAAACTCGCTCAACAGTTGAGAGGGGCCTGCGCGCACACGCTTTGACGCGAAGAAGATCGGCAACTCGAACATCAGATTCGCGCAGGCCACGCCGACAAATGCGCCTATAACCTGCGCGCCTACGTATGCTGGCACATCGCTCCAGGGAAGGCCGCCCTGCGAAGCGTCCGCCAATGTCACGGCCGGATTGAAATGCGCGCCCGAAATCGGCCCGAAGGTGAGAATCAGGGCGCAGAGCGCAGCGCCGGTGGCAATCGTGTTAGCCAGTAAAGCTATTGCGACATTGCCACCGGCGAGCCGCTCGCCCATGATCCCGGAGCCGACGACCGCAGCCAGCAGCATCATTGTCCCTAAGGCTTCTGCGGTCGCGCGCCGCGCCAGATCCATCTCCCTTTTCTCTTTCGACGGGAAAGTTCAATACTTATGGCGTGACTGAGACGGGCGCGGTCGCCCCGCAACAGGACGCGGCCACTCCGGCTGTCTCCACGGCTTCCGCGATTTCAGTTTCCGCCACCTTCGTCCCGCACTCGCAGGGCGCGGTCTCTGGCAGGTTGTCTTCCAGGACCACGAAGACCTCCCACTCGTTGCCGTCCGGGTCACGCACCCAGGTCTTGTCCTGCACGGCATAGCAGCAGTTGGTCTGCATCTCGTCGCGCGTCTTGAGGCCAGACTCCATCCACTTCTGACGAGTCCTTAGCACATCCTCCGTGGAGGCGACCTGAATCCCCAGGTGCGAGAGCGCGCCTCGCTCTCCGAACGGGACTTCGTTGAGCGTTAAGTTGAGCGGCGGGTTCTCGACATTAAACTTGGTGTACCCGTTGCGCACCTTGCTCGGCTCAATCCCCAACATCTTCCTGTAAAACTCCGTGCTGCGCTCGACGTCACGGACATTCAAGGCCAGATGCGCCTTCAGCGCCTGCACCGTTTTTGCCTCTGTCTTCTCCATTTCGAATCTCCTCAAACCGACCGATTTTTCATATTCGTTAAAGCGAATATGAGCACACAATACACCTGCCAGACATATCTGTCAAGGCATATTTGTTCCAGGTGTGCTAGAATGCGCGCATGAGTCGAGCTAAGGGCACTTTTGGCGATGAGCTGCTGTTTTTTCGTGCGCTGGCGGATCACACGCGGCTGCGGCTTCTCAATCTGATGGGCGAGACGGAGGTCTGCGTCTGCTTCTTCGTAGCGGTCCTGGGGATTAATCAGCCGAAGATTTCTCGCCATCTGGCTTACCTGCGACGCGCAGGGATGGTCGCCGTCAGGCGCGAAGGCAAGTGGATGCACTACCGCATCACAGAGCCCGCTGCGCCGCACGCGGCGCGAATCTTCAGCGAGGTGCGCGCCTGGCTCAAAGAGGATGCGGACATGCGGCGCGACCGCGAGCGCCTGATCAAAGTCTGCTGCGCGCCGCAGCCGCCCGTCCAACTGCGCGGAGCGCCACGACCCGTGAGTCTCTCGGTCTAAACCCCCGGGGTTTTGCGCCTTGACAATCTCGCCTCGCAGATTAGAATAACTCTTCGCACGCTCGCGGAGATGTGGCCGAGTGGCTGAAGGCGGCGGTTTGCTAAACCGTTATGGGTCAAAAGCCCATCACAGGTTCGAATCCTGTCATCTCCGCCAGAATTTGAAACGATGAACGCGGAACGATGAACGATGAATGTGGGATTAGAATTCATCGCTCATCGTTCCGCGTTCATCATTAGAAGAACATGTCTATTCGCGTCCGCTTCGCACCGTCACCGACGGGTTACCTGCACATCGGCTCGGCCCGCTCAGCGCTCTTTAACTGGCTGTATGCGCGTAAAACCGGGGGTCTCTTTCTGCTCCGCATTGAAGACACGGACTTGCAGCGCTCGACCGAAGCCTCCACGCGCTCGATCATAGAGGGCCTGGAATGGCTCGGCCTGAACTACGACGAGGAGATAGTCTTTCAGTCCGACAACGCGCCCAAGCATCGCGCGGCTGCGCTCAAACTCATGGAGGAGGGCAAAGCCTATCGCGATTTCACGCCGAAAGAGGAGCGCGCCGACGCAACCATCAAAGAGGGCATAGCCGAGCGGGCGCGCGCTCAGGCAGCCGAAGGCGGACAGGACCATAGAAGCAATCCCTACCGTGATCTTCCGAAAGAAGAGTCAGACCGTCGCGCCGCGGCGGGTGAGCCTTTCGCCGTTCGCCTGAAAGTTGCTCGCGAAGGCAAGACACACTTCGAAGACGCTGTCTACGGCACGCAGGAGCGCGACTACGCGGAGATCGAAGACCTCGTCCTGCTGCGCTCGGACGGCCATCCTCTCTACAACCTCTCGGTAGTTCTTGACGACATCGAGATGCAGATTACGGACGTGATTCGCGGCCAGGACCATCTGACGAATACGCACAAGCAGATTCTTCTCTACGAGGCTCTGGGCGCAACTCCCCCGCGCTTCGCGCACCTGCCTCTGATACTCGCGCCGAACAAAGGCAAGCTCTCCAAGCGCAAGCACGGCGAGGTCGTCAGCCTCACCACTTATCGTGACCGAGGGTTCGTGCCCGCGGCGTTCCGCAATTTCCTGGCGCTTTTAGGCTGGTCGCCGGACACTACGCAGTACCCTGCCCAGATAGTTAGCGACCATAATGCGGTTGAACTGAATCCCGATCCTAAAACCGAGATTTTTTCTCTCGAAGAATTGAAGAGCTTATTCTCGCTTGAGCGGATTCACAAATCGAACGCCGTCTTCAATTTCAGCGAGACAGATCCGCGACAGTGGACGGACGCTAAAGCGCTCTGGATGAACGCCGAGTACATTCGGACGATGCCGCTCGACGAATTGACCCCGATGGTGAAAGCGGAGCTTCGCGCCAACAGGCTCTGGCGCGAGGAATACGAGGAAGAAGAGCGCGTGTGGTTCGAGAAGACCGTTGACCTGATTCGCCAGCGATTCTTTACGCTCAAGGATTTTTCGGCGCAGGGGCGCGCCTATTTCTCGGACGACTTCGATTTCGACGACGCGGCCGTTAAAAAGAACCTGCTCAAGGAGCCACGCCTGAAAGAACTGCTGCCCGCGCTGGCCGACAGGCTTGAGGAGGTCGAGCCCTTTAATGCCGAGACGAGTGAGGTTGCGCTGCGTGCCTTCAGTGAGGAAGTCGGCGTTAAGGCTGGCCTTTTAATCAATGCCTCGCGCACAATGCTCACGGGCCAGTCGGTCGGCCCCTCCATGTTCGAGGTCTTCGACGTCATCGGGCGGGAGCGCTCCGTGCAGCGGCTCCGCAGCCAGGTGCCCTGGGCCGGAACTGAATCATGAGTTCGTACTAATTTTGTTTGAGGAGCACAGCAATGCTGAAAAGATCTTTCTTCATCATCACGCTCTCCTGCGTTTTCGCCGCAGCGGGTCTCGCGCAAAACTCCAATTCATCCGAGACTACGCGCCAGCGCACGTCAACCCCGAAGACTACCGCTCAGGGCACCGGCACGCCGCAAGCTGAGCCAACGCCGACGCCGCGCGCTGGGAACCGTGGCCGCGCGGGCAATCCGACGGCGAAAGACGTGCTCGCGGCCTTCAACACTTTGCTCGAAGGAATCCGCCATGCGGACATCGGCGCCGTCACGGGCGTTTACTGGAACTCGCCCCAACTGGTTCTCTTCAACAACAACGGCACGGTCACGAAGGGCTGGGAGCAGATGCGTCTTAACCGCGAGAGCTCTTACCCGAACTTAAAGGACGTGAATCTTGAGGTGCGCGACATACGCGTGCAGATGCTCGGGCGCGACGGCGCGGTCGTCACCTGTCTCTGGACGCAATCGCAAACTTACAAGGGCACGCCCGAGACGGCGACGGGTCGGATGACGCTCGTTTTTCGTCGCGTCGGCACAGCCTGGAAAGCGGTCCACCTGCACACGTCTCCAGACGCCCCGGACCCCTCGCGCGTGCTTCCTTCGGAACAGACGACGCCGACGCCCAAGCCGACACCGAAAGCTACCCCGTAAGGCAAGCGCACACAATTTGACGCCCCTTTGATTTTGAAGACGGCAAGCGCGACGGCAAGTCAGTGAAGGGACGAGCCGGCCGTCGTACTCTCAGACACAACTATTCGGAAAGGTAGCGAACATGGACCTAATGAAAGAGCTCGGCGGACTTTTGCAACAATACGACGGGGCGCAGCCCGGCCAGGCGCCCGACACTGTTGACGACGACTTTGATCAGGTGGCGCAAGTGGCGCCGCAACCGGCCCTCGCCGACGGGCTGTCGGCCGCTTTTCGTTCCGACCAGACGCCGGAGTTCGGTCAGATGACCGCCAACCTCTTCGGCAATTCTGATCCGCAACAACGGGCGGGCCTGCTGAACACGCTGCTCAAAAGCGTCGGTCCGGGGATTCTCTCGAAAATTCTGTCGGGCGGTGGCGCGGGCGGCGGCAGTAGCAGCGGGGGCGGAGGCGGTCTCTCGGACCTCATCAACATCTTCAAAGGCGGCCAGCAACAGGTATCGCCCGAAGAGGCCGAACAGATTCCGCCGGAGACGGTCGGGCAGGTCGCCAACCAGGCAGAGAAGCATGACCCTTCGATCATTGACACGATCAGCAACTTCTACGCGGAGCATCCGACGCTCGTCAAAACGCTCGGCACGGCGGCTCTGACCATAGCCTTATCCAAGATCGCCCAGAAACAGTTCGGTAAGTAATAGCGCGTAAATCGTAAATCGTGAATCGTAAATGGATGAAGACCGCTTTTCTCTATTTACGATTCACGATTTACGATTTACGCACTAAACGATTGCAGGTATTCAGTAAAGCGCGCGCGGTCTTCATCGCTGATTCTTGTGATGCGCGCGCCTATCAGGGTGCGCGCTCCCGCAGGCGAGCCGCCCTCGTTGATCTGCTCGTAGCGCGCGGGCGTGACCTCTAATTCGACCGGCCCGGCCGGAAGCGTCAACACGAGTTGCAGCGTATATCCCTGCCCCAGGCTGGAGAGCATGCTCGCGTTTTTGGCCGCTACCACCAGGGCCACGCCCGTTTCGCTGATGTCGCGCGTGTAGCCCATCAGTGGCAGCGTATGCTCCGCGCCTCCGGAATCTATCTTCGTGACCATGAGCAGCACTCTGAACTCCACATTGACTCTGCGTCTCGGAGTTGCCCGCCGCTCTTCTGTAGGTTCCCACATTGGAGTTAAGCAGCGTTTGCCGCCGCTTGCGATGAATGGCTTAAGGAGCGAGGACGTGAAAGAAGCGAGGCATCAAAGGCGTTTTTGCGTTCAGGACCTTTGACGCCCGCCGGTTCTTAAAGAGAAAGGCCACTCACAGCATAATTATGAGCGGCCTTTCCGGTGTACTGCTGGGATTGCCCTGCGTGCCGTTCGTGCGCCATTTGACAGGCGCGACTCACGATACTACCGGACGAAAATCCTGATGCATCCTGACTCTCTATCCGGTCTTCAGGACTCAGCCACCTCACTGTGATTAGAACTCATAATTTTTAGGATCACCTCCTTCCCAGTGTTGGGCCGCATAATAGAGGACAATAAGTTGTGCGTCAAGCATCTTTTTCGCCCATTATCTTGCGGCTTTACTTTAAGCCTGCCTCAACGCCGAAACGCTACGCGCCCGCCGATGTAAACGGCATGCGCGTGCTCCACCCCGAAGAAGTAGGCGACCTCACGATAATCTGCACAATCATGGATGACGAAATCCGCGCGCTTGCCCGCTTCGAGCGACCCCACTTCATGCCCGCGCCCCAGACTGTAGGCGGCGTTGACGGTCGCCGCCGTGAGCGCTTCGGCGGGCGTCATTCTCATGTGGGTCGAGGCGAGCGACAGGACCATAGGCATCGAGGGTGTGGGGCTGGAGCCGGGGTTGAAGTCCGTCGCGAGGACGACCGCGAGCCCAGCGTCAATCATCTCGCGTGCCGCGGGGTAGCGCGCGGAGCCGAGCGCATAGACGGAGCCGGGCAGAAGCACAGGCTGCACGCCGGCCTTCTTCAAGGCGGCGATTCCCCCGGCGTCTGTGTGCTCCAGGTGGTCCGCAGTCGCGGCTTTCAGCTCCGCGGCCAAAAGGGCGCCGCCCGTCAGCGACAACTGATCGGCGTGAACGCGCAATCGCAATCCTGCTGATTGCGCGGCCGTCAGGATGCGCCGCGACTCCTCGACCGTAAAGACGCGGTCTTCGCAGAAGACGTCCGCATACTCGGCCAGCCCCTCTTCGGCGATGCGAGGCAGCATCTCTTTGATGATGAGACTGATGTAATCTTCACTGCGCCCGCGATACTCTTCGGGGATGTCGTGCGCGCCCAGGAACGTCGGGACATAACGAAGCAGCGTTTCATCATTCAGCCTCTTAATCGCGCGCAGGATTTTCAGCTCGTCCTGGACCGTCAAGCCGTATCCGGATTTCGCCTCGATGGTCGTCGTGCCGCCTCTGAGAAACCAGCGGCTGTACCGCTTCCCAGCCTCGACCAGCTCTTCGAATGTTGCGGCGCGTGTGCGGCGGACAGTGGAGCGGATGCCGCCGCCGCGCGCGGCGATCTCCTGGTAGGTCGCGCCCAGAGCGCGCTGTTCGTACTCATCCGCGCGCGTGCCAGCGAAAACAGGGTGCGCGTGCGCGTCAACGAAGCCAGGCAGGACGGCGCGCCCGCCTGCCTCGACGATCTCGCTGCCCGTTTCGATGAGGGGCTCTATTTGACTTCGCGCGCCGACACGCTCGATACGCCCGTCGCGCACGAACATCGCCCCGTCTTCGATGATGGAAAGCTCGCTCATCCACGCGCCCGTGCGCGGGCCTTCTCCCCCGTTTGCGAGCGTGACGAGTTGTGAGCAGCCGACGACGGCCAGAGTTTGGGACATCATAAAAGTCTGGAGTCTGGAGTCTGGAGTCTGGAGTCAAAAGACAGAAACCATTCTTTGGCTTCGGACTCCAGACTCCAGACTCCAGACTCGCTAGACTTATTTCATATATCGGTCAAGGAAGTCTGCCATGAGCGGGTAGACGATCAGGCGATTCGAGAGTTTGACGACGCCATGCCCTTCATCGTCGAAGAGCTTGTACTCGACCGGGGCGTTGCGCGCACGCAGGGCTTTGACTATCTGCTCGGCCTCAGTGTAAGGCACGCGCGGGTCGTTCTTGCCCTGAATGACCATCAGCGGCGTCTTGATGCGTTCGACGCGCCCGAGCGGCGAAATGGAGCGCAGGAAATCAAGGTCGCGCTCAAGCGAGCCGTACTCCACCTCGCGCAGCTTCCGTCGGTAGCCCGAAGTGTTCTGTAGAAAACTCTCGAAGTTGGCGATGCCGACCGTGTCAACGGCCGCCGCCCACAGGTCCGGGTAGAGCGTGATGGCGGCGAGCGTCATGTAGCCGCCGTAAGAGCCGCCCATCACGGCGATGCGTCGCGGGTCCGCCCCGCCCGCGGTCTTTAACCACTCGACTGCCGCCGCCAGGTCTTTGACCGAATCCTCGCGCTTGCGTACGTCGTCCAGGTGCGTGTAGGTCTTGCCGTAGCCCGTGCTCCCGCGCACGTTCGGCGCGAGAATGGCGTAGCCGCGAGAGAGAAAGTATTGATAGATGGCATTAAAATTGGGCTGTTCCTGTCCTTCGGGCCCGCCATGCACGCTGACGATCACCGGCAGGTTAAAGAACGTCCCTCCGATAGAGTTCGGCCCCGAAGTGAAAGTGATTTGTTGCCTGCCCCGGGCACTCGCCTCGGCATGTTGCGGCCTGTAATACCAAGCAGGAATCTCGCGTCCGTCAAAACTCTTGTAGTGAATCAACTGCGGCTCAACAAAAGATTCGCGCGGAATCCCTGCCGTCGAGCTACGTGTCACCTGCGTGAGCTTGCGCGTCTTCAGGTCATAGAGCCAGACGTCCGCGTTGTAGCGCGAGCCGTTGAAGGTGAAGGCGAGCTTGCTATTATCTTTCGAGAACTGTAGCGCGCCGATGACGCCTTTGCCCGGAAGCTGGACGGGCGCGTCCTTTTTTCCCATGACGGTAATCAAAGGTTTGCCGTCCGTGTCCAATCGGCGTATGTAAAGCTCGTTGAACCCGTCGCGGTTGATCGTGTAAGCGAAAAGGCTTCCGTCGTCCGACATCCCTGTGTCGTCCAGGTCCCATTCGGTGTCGTCAATGATGCTGACCTTCTTGCTCGCCAGATTCATCTGCGCGAGCGAGTAGAACTCACGCTTGTCGTTCGTGCCGAAAAAGATCGAGTGGCCGTCGGGCGCGAAATAGACGTCGCCGAACTGCGCCGCGCCCTCGTGCGGCGTCAGGTGCGTCGCCTGCTGCGTTTGCGTGTCAACGAGATAGAGATCGTTATCCAGGCTTAAGCCTTCGTTGGCGTGAGAGACGATCAGGTAGCGGTTGTCGAAGGACCAGGCCACTGGGCTGTTCGAGCCGTCCTGCTGATAGACCAGCACCTCATGCCCGGTCGCCACGTCCATGAGATAGACGTCGAAGTAGTCTTTGTTGCGCTTGTTCGAAGCGTAGCTAATCTTTTTGCCGTCGTGCGACCAATCGCCGAAGTTGTGGCGGACCGCCGTCGCGTTGGTCAGAGCCCTGATCTCAGAGCCGTCCGGGGAGAGCCAGAAAAGCTGCGCGTTCTCGTCGCCGCCGCGCGACTTTGCGAAGACGAGTCCAGAGCCGTCTGGCGACCAGCGGACGAAATCAACTCGGTCCGTATAAAAGGTCAGCTGCTCGGGCCAGCCGCCCTGCGCGCCGACCATCCAGACTTGCGGCGTGCCTGTGATGTTGGTCAGAAACGCCACGCGGTCGCCCGCTGGCGAGAGCGCAGGGCTCGTCGCGCTGCGGATATTGAGGTAACGATCAACTCCGTAGCGCTCTTTAGTGACGCCCGCGCCGGAAGCTTGTGCGTGCGCGATGGCGAGCGGAAAAGAGAGCGCCAGAATAAGGAACGTGCCGAGCAAGGTTTTTCGCATGGGCTTAGTCTCCGAGTTTTCTACGCGGCGGATGAAATAATGCCTGCCTCTTGCGCGTGTTTGGCCGTGGCTTTCCGGCTGGCAATAACTAGAGACACGAGAGAAGAGGCGGCGTGCGCTTGTGGGGCGCACGCCGCCTCTTTTCATCAGAATCCGTCCTTTGATGGAATTAAATTGTAACGCAGGCGGAGGCATCCAGCCGCCCTGTAGGATATTAAGGTCACTGATTAGCCCTAAGGCGCTTCTATCACGGATTTTTGAGAATTAACGCCTTCCGTGAACAGTCTCGCAGTTTCGAGGTAATCGGCTTGCCGCTTCTGGTATTCGCTGTCGCTGGACGGGACTTGTTTGCCGCCCGCGCCGACCCACCTGATTAACTGCCCGTCATTGAAGTAGAAGCGTTCTTCTTCAACTCTAACTACCCGCCCCGATAGAGGCTTGCTGTACTTTGAATCTTTCCGATAAACGAAGATCAGCTTTCCGTCCCGATAATAGTACTCTTCAAACGCCTTGCCGCTTTCGCCGTAGTAGTTCGCAGCTATCTTCACGATGTTAGGGCCGTCCAGATAAGCGGTCATCTCCCCGCCTTCAGCCGAGAAGCCGGACAACTCCTTTTTTACTCTCCTGTATTTGCGGAGGTTTTTATTAATAGCCGCATAACTCTGCCGTATGGATTGGATTGCATCTTGAGCCGGAGGATTATAGGCGGAGGCCAGGGAGGGGACGCTGACCGAACAATTGATTGCCGTGAGTAGCGCCAATGTGACTATGAAGCTTCCTTTGCCGGTTAACCTTTTCAAGATGGAGTCCTTTTAGCTGGCAAGCTGGTGTAGAGCGCGAGGAAGATAAGCTTGTTATCGAATGATTGTCAATTATTGAAGAACGATTTTTAATAACTCTTCAAAAAGCATGCTCCGTTAAAAAATTGAATGGGCGCGAGCAGCTCATGGCCGCTCAGCGCCTACTCCTAAGAAATTTCCCTTCGGTAAATTTCAGGGGTCGGGTGTCAGGGGTTGGGGATCGGTAAAAGCATTTACTGACCCCCGGCCCCTGACCCCTGACCCCCGCTTTTTGCGTGGTCCTTCGTCAAGAGGCGGATGAAGTGTGGTCATGCACGATGCGCCAGCCCTGCGAGGTTTTGCGGAAGATGAGCGTGAAGCGTCCGTGCTGCTGCGGATCATATGCGAACGTCAATTGCCAGCGACCGAACGCGACGGCTGTATCTTTGCCGATGAGTTTAATCTCTATTTCGGAGAACGCGAGCGTGCCCATCCTCTCGCGCGTGGCATAGCCCTTCTTGTAACCCTCAAGCACCACGTCCCAGCCACGTCTCAGCGTGTCGCCGGAAATAAAGATGGTCTCGTTTGAACGCCAGTAACCATTCATGAAGCCTTCTATGTCGCCGCGATTCCAGGCAGCCGTTTGCGCGTCGAGCACTGCGCGAATGGGCGCAATCGCTTTCGCAGAGGACTCATCAGGTTTCTGCAAATTAGTCTGCTGCCCGTATGTGGCGGACGAGTTGATTCCCATTGCCGTCAGGATAAGGGCGCTGAAAAGTAGGATGCGTTTCATATTCAAGTCTCACTTTCTGAACTGGCAGTATTAGGAGAACAATATACTCGCGCTCGGCTCACAGCTTCAACCTTATCGCGCGCGATATAGCTCTTCCATCATTATACGCGGGCGTGCGCCCTCAACCACTCAAAAACGTCTTCGCGCATCGGCTGCGTGATCTCATGTGCGGCATCATAGGCTTTGACTTCGACTTCCTGCGCCCGCGCGCGAAGCCGCCGAGCATACTCAGCGGTGCGCGACGGTGGATAGAACTCATCGCGCACGCCGTGAAGGTGAAGAACGGAAGCATCGGTCCGCTTGTAACTCTCGCTTGTTTCCCAATCGCCAGGCAATCCGCCGCAGATGCCTATGACGCCATGTAAGACTTTCGGGTGCGTGAAACTGAAGCGATAGTTGAGGGCGCAGGACTGTGAAAAGCCCAGCAGAAAGACGCGGTCACGGTCCGCTACATTTTCGTCAACGAGCGCGTCAATCAAATCCAGCAGCGCGCGATGGTGGACCGCAACCGAATCTTCCGGGTGAAAGTTCGTCAGCCAGCCGAAACCATAACGCAGCGGCCCGCCCTCTTCCTTAGGCTCTTTCATGTGTTGGTGGAAACCCTGTAGCGATGCGATGGCGAAATCATCGGGCGCTATCTGCGCGGCCTCGCGCATCATCTGTCTTTTGTTCGCCCCGTATCCGTGCAGCGCGATGAGTAAAGGCGCAGAGGTGCTTTTCCCCGTCGGCGTGCGCAGCGCGTAATACATCCTGATCTGTGCGACGAGCGTGCGCTCGGAGTGCGTGTCAGGGCCGCTTTCCATATCAGACATCACTGGGGTTATACCGCGCCGCGCCGGGAATTGCCAGCCCCGCCCTGACAACCTTCCGCCGAAGGCACAGGACCGATGACAAGTTTGTTGACAAGGAATCATGGCGGGTATATTTTTAGCGCCGCTCGCGCCTTTAACCATGGCTGTCAGGCGTTCTCTTCAGCCTCATCGTTCCTAATTTCTTAGCGTCCGGCCCTCAAACGTCGCGCGCGCGGGTTTTACTAGCCTTAAACGTCCGCGCATTTCCGTTAAAGCCATCGCCGACGCCAGCAGCTTCCGACGCCCCTCTGCAAAGGAGTCAAGATGCAAAAAAAATTCTTCCCGCCCAAACGAGACTTCAGCTCACTGTCCCTGAAAGATCTGCTGGAAGCGCGCGACGCTTACCACACACACTTAGCCCATCTGGACAACGTCATCGCCACGGCCATCGGACGCTACCGCATCCGTGTGAAAGACCCGGACTCCAAAGAAGCCAGAGGACCCAAGGCCTGGCGCGACCGCATGCAGTCGCCCGAACGCACGCTCGGCAACACGGTCATCAAGGCATGGTCATGGCCGAGCCTGCTGGTCTTCGTCAAGGAGTGGTTTACGCTGGAAGAGATGGTGCGACAGGACCCGGAGCAGGTCGTGCCGCGCTTTCTCTATCTTTCGGACGGAAGGGTCGTGCCGACCTGCGTCATCCTCGCCGAGCGGCAGGAGAAAGCGCCGCCCCCGCTCCAGAACATAACTTTTCCAGAGCACCTGGTCGGGGGCGGATACCCCGTCTTCACGGAGAATCAGGGCCAGCAGCACATCGGCTCCATCGGCTGTCTGGTGAGCGACGGCGATTCCGTCTACGCGCTCACCAACCGCCACGTGACGGGCGAGCTGGGCCGCGAGGTCTTTTCGTTCATCGGCGGCAAAAAGATGCGCGTTGGCATCTCGTCCAGAAGCCGGCTGGACGACCGTGTCGCGCTGGGCAAGCGGCTGTTCCAGGACGTATATCCAGGCTGGCCCGGCCAGCGGTCCTACGTCAACATCGACGCCGGCCTCATTCACGTGGAGGACCTCGAATACTGGACCTCACAGGTCTTCGGCATCGGCGAGCTCGGCGACCCCGTTGACCTCAACACGGACACGCTCTCGCTTGACCTCATCGGCTGCCCCGTGCGCGCCTTCGGCGCAGCCTCCGGCGAGATGGTCGGCGAGATCAGCGCCCTTTTCTACCGCTACAAGTCAGTCGGCGGCTTCGATTACATCAGCGACCTGCTGATAGGTCCGCGCACAGAATCGTGCAGCGGCTTCTGGGAGGCGGAGCACGACGAAGGTGAGCACGAGGTGGAGTACTGCGAGCCGAATTACGGGACGGTCGGAGAGAGCGGGGTGCTGAAGACGCGCCCGGGAGATTCCGGCACACTCTGGTTCTTCGACCAGAATATGACTGTCGAGACGGCGCGCTCTAAAGGATACGCCGGCGCGCGTGCTCGTCGCCTGCGGCCCATCGCGCTTCAATGGGGCGGCCACACGCTGCTCGACGAAAAGAGTGAATCCAAAGCGGAATTCGCTCTCGCCACCTGTCTGAGCACCATCTGCCGCGAGCTCGATCTGGACGTCATCCCGGACTTCGACATCGGCCACAGCGAATACTGGGGGAAGACCGGTCACTACAAAATCGCCGCCAAAGCCTGTGAGCTGGTCGCGGACCCGAAGCTCAAAAAGCTGCTGCTCGCCAACGTCAGTAACATCGCCTTCGGAGATGAGGCGATAGAGCAGGGCGAGTTGCAGAAGGTCAAGCCGGTCAGCCCGAGCAAGCCGAATCAGCCGTTCGTCCCGCTGGCTGACGTGCCTGACATCGTCTGGCGCGCCTCGCGCAAGCTGGACGACGCCAACCACTTCGCGGACATGGATCAGGAGGGCGAGGGTGATTTCGCTGGCAAGACTCTTCTGCGCCTCTGCCAGAACCCGGACAACGTGGACATCTCTGTCTGGAACGGCTTCTACGACAGCCTCGGCATTGGCCGTAAACGCGGCGCAGCCCCTTTCCGCGTCTGGCAGATCTATAAGCTGATGGTCGAGTTCGTCAGGAAGAAGAAGGTGGCCGAGTTCGTCTGCGCCGGCGGCATCGTCTCGCATTACGTCGGCGACTCCTGCCAGCCGCTGCACGTCTCATTCCTGCATCACGGCCGGGAAGGGCATCCTGAAGAGGAGAAGGTGCATTCGGTTTACGAGACTCAGATGATAGATAAAAAAGCGACGGAGATCATCGTGGGCATCAACGAGGCGTTGAAGAACACGAAGGCGAAGGCGGACGTCACTGGCGGCCACGCTGCCGCGGTCTCGGTCGTCGAGTTGATGCGCCAGACCGTCAAGACGCTCAAGCCCATTAAGGTCATAGAGGCTTTCAACGACGCGCAACAGAATAACCGCATCCCGGACATGTGGAATGCATTGGGTGCGAAGACGATCACCTGCATGGCCGGCGGCTGTCTGCGCATGGCGTCAATCTGGGCGAGCGCCTGGAAAGAGGGAGGCGGAGGCAATATCGCCAACAGCAAGCTCGTCGCCATCGAACACGATGAGCTGATGTCCCTTTATAACGACAAGAACTTTCTCCCGGCCTTCCGCCTGCAAGACGAGGAGTTCGCAGAGGCGCTCCAGGAGTAGAAGGACTCACGAACGGCCTTTATCGCCGCAGCTCAGTTGACGTAGCCGTCGTTACCGTCCTCGCCGTCGCCGCCGCCATCCTCTCCGCCCGCGTCTGTCGTCTCCTCTGTCAGGACCGCATACGCGGGCGGAGCGCTCTCCTCTTCGAGACTCCAAATCTCGTATAGCTCGGGCGGGACTTCAGTGACAAAGCGCGACGGTTTTTGAAGGACCGTCTGGCGATTGTAGTCCGTGACCATCAAAGGATAGGTGATGTAAAGCTGCTCTGCGGCGCGCGTCAGTGCGACGTACCAGAGGCGGCGCTCCTCCTCTTCGCCCTCCGCGTCACGAAGCGAGCGCGGGCTGGGGAATTTGCCGTCGGCCGCCCAGAGGATGAAGACCGCGCGCCACTCCAGGCCCTTCGCCTGGTGCACGGACGTTAAGGTCAGCATCTCGTCCTCGTCGCTTCCCAGAACGACGTCTTCGCCCGTCAGGGCCTGCGGCGCGCTGTAACGCTCGGTCGAGAGCAACGCGAGCTCGCCCAGGAACTCTTCCGTAGAGTTGTAGCGCGCGCTGTAGAGCGCCAGCTGCCGCAAATCTTCGAGGCGCGCCTCTGCATTTTCGTAGTTGCTCGCCAGATACGATTCGTAGCCGCGCGCGAGAATCATCTCGATCTGCCGCGAAGGCGCGTTGCGCGTCTCGTCCCCCACCAGTGCTTCAAGCAGCGCGAGGAACTCCGTCCACCCGCCCCCGCGTTTCGGAGCGGCCTGGAAATCTGCGCGCCTGACGAGCGCGAGCGGGTCCGGCGCGTAGGCCAATTGCTCCCAGATTCTGCCGGCGGTCGCCGGACCGACGTTCGGAATCAGGCGCAGGACGCGCTTCCAGGCCAGCTCGTCGCGTGGGTTTGTGACGAGGCGCAGGTACGAGACGACGTCCTTGATGTGCGCCTGCTCGAAGAAACGCACGCCGCTGCGGACGCGATACGGGATACCGCGCCGCGTCAGCTCCAGTTGCAGTTCGAGCGAATGATAGTGAGAGCGGTAGAGCACTGCCGTCTCTTCGAGCGGGATGCCTTCGTCCCGTAGCTCAAGAATGCGCGCGGCTGTAAAGGCTGCCTGCTGGTCCGCGTCGCGGCAAGGGATGAGAGCCGGGGGCTGCCCCTTCGAGTCGCGCGCCGGACGCAGGGTTTTGGGAAACTGTTTGCGGTTCGAACTGATTGAGACGTTGGCGAGCGCCAGGATTTCGGGCGTGGAGCGATAGTTGGTCTCCAGGCGATAGACGCGCGCCTCCGGGTAGCGCGACGGAAACTCGTAGATGTTCGTAAACTCCGCGCCGCGCCAGGCGTAAATGCTCTGCGCGTCGTCGCCGACGACCATCACGTTGCGGTGTTTGATGCCCAGCAAATCAACAATCTCCGCCTGGAGCTTGTTCGTATCCTGGTATTCGTCAACCAGGATGTGCTGGAACTGGTCCGCATAAAGCGCCGCGATGTCCGCCTTCTCCATCAAGAGGCGTTTCCAGTTGAGCAGCAGGTCGTCATAGTCCATCACGTTGCGCTCACGCTTGCGCGCCATGTAGATCGCGTCAACGCGCTTGATAGCTTGCGTCAGCGGCTCGAAATGCGGGTAGCGGCGCGCGACCACGTCTTCCAGGGGACGGTCCGTATTGTTGGCGAAGCTGATCAGGTCCTGCAAGATTTCCGCCTTCGGAAAACGGCGCGCCTTTGTGTCAATGCCCGCTTCGTCCACGCAGGCCGAGAGGAAATCTTTCGAGTCTTCCGAATCGAGAATCGAGTAGTTGGACTCAAAACCGATTGACGCGGCGTGGCGACGCAGGATGAGATTGGCGATGCGGTGGAACGTCCCGCCCCAGACACGGCGCACGTCGCCGCCGCTCGTCAGAGTTTCGACGCGGCGGAGCATCTCGCGCGCCGCCCGGTTAGTGAAGGTCGCGAGCATGATGCGCGCGGGAGCGACCCCCTGCTCAATGAGGTAAGCGACGCGGTAGGTGACGGCGCGCGTCTTGCCGGAGCCAGCGCCCGCGACGACCAGGGCAGCCCCCGGCGACCCCGTGGCGACCGCGAACTGCTCCTCGTTGAGTTCCGCGCGATAGCGGGCCAAACGGTCCGGCTGCACTGCGCCGCGTTTGATGACGTAGCGTGTCATGACAACACAGAATTCAGGAGCCAGAATCCAGAATCCAGAATTTTAAAGCGGAAGCCACTTTAGCAGATTTTCTTTTCTTCTGGCCTCCGGATTCTGACTTTCAGCAGGGTCTATTCATTTTCGGAGATTGAGGAAAGTAGAGCAATAGGACTGTCCACGAAGCCACACGAAACGACACTAAATTGTCGTGGTTTGTTTCGTGTCGTTTCGTGTGGCGCGCGTGGATTGTTCCTTGTTCCGCCGAGTATGAATAGACCCTGGGCTTTCAGAATTCCGCCTTTTCTTGTTAGGATGAATGGCGTACCAACTTTCAAACTTTCATCCAATCCGGAAGAGAGGTTAAGCGAGATGAAATTCCCAGGCGGGCTGAACATTCAGCAGATGATGAAGCAGGCGCAACAGATGCAGGAGAAGATGGCGCGCGAGATGGAGGAGCTGGTCGTCGAGGCTTCCTCGGGCGGAGGCGTCGTCACGGTCCAGATGAAGGGCACGCACGAGGTCGTGGGACTCAAGATTGACCCGGAGGCCGTCAAGGAAGACGACATCGAGATGCTTCAGGACATGATCGTCGCCGCCGTCAACGAAGCGAACCGCAAGATTGATGAAGCCATGAAAGGCAAACTGGGCGGCATGCTCCCGCCAGGACTTCTCTAAAAAAGGGGTCGGGGGCCAGGGGTCGGGGGCCGGAAAGCGTGGAGGCGTGTATGGCTATCAATAGTTTCCGCGATCTCAGGGTCTGGCAGGCAGGGATGGAGTTAGTAGAACAGGTATATCTTCTAACGCAGGCATTCCCTAAACAGGAGATTTATGGATTAACCAGTCAGATTCAGCGCGCTGCCGTTTCCGTCCCTTCAAATATTGCTGAAGGACACACGAGAGAACATAGCAAAGAATTCTTACACCACTTGTCAATGGCTCAAGCGTCCTTGGCTGAGCTAGAAACTCAATTGGAAATAGCGGCGCGCTTGAAGTATATCTTACCCGATAAGCTTGAGCGGACTCTTCAGCAAGTTGCTTCATTAGGCAAGCAACTTTATGCCCTGCGGAATGCTTTAATGAGAGGATACAAAGAATAGTGGTCGGATGTTAATAGAAGCCTTTCACCGGCCCCTGGCCCCTGGCCCCCGACCCCTTTTTAATCATGCTAGATTACGCCGAACCCGTCACCAAACTGATTGACGAATTCAAACGCCTGCCGGGCATCGGGCACAAGACGGCGCAGCGCCTGGCGTTTCACATCCTGCGTGTGCCCGAGGCCGATGTCGAACGCTTCGTCGAGGCATTGCGCGAGGTCAAGCGGCGGATCATCTTCTGCTCGGTCTGCAACAACCTGACGGACGTGGACCCGTGCCGCTTCTGCGCTTCCCCCTCACGCGACCGCTCCGTTATCTGCGTCGTCGAAGAGCCCTACAACCTGGTCGCGGTGGAGAAGACGCGCAGCTACAAAGGTCTTTACCACGTCTTGCACGGCAGCCTCTCGCCGATACGTGGCTTAGGGCCGGACGACCTGCATCTGGCGAATCTGCTGCCGCGCTTAAGGCCGGAGAATAACGAAGGGGCGCAAGTGAGCGAGGTCATCATGGCGACCAACCCGAACACCGAAGGCGAAGCCACGGCCAACTACATCAGCCGCCTCCTGAAACCTCTCGGCGTGCGCGTCACCCGAATCGCGATGGGCATGCCCGTCGGCTCAGACCTCGAATACGTTGACGAAGTGACGATGGACAAGGCGCTCGCCAACCGGCACGAGATTTAGAAGGCAAAAGGGAAAAGGTAAAAGGCAAAAGGGAAGACCAGAGAGCGCATCTTTCGTCCTCACTTTTGCCTTTTTACTTTTTCCTTTTGCCTTTCAGAATCTGACGTGCTCCTCTTTCACGCCCTCTTTGCAGTCCTTGCAATCTTCCGAGGTGTCGTACATGGGCGACTCGAAATCTATCAGCGACTTGATGGGGACGTCGCCGATGCGGTCCGGCGCGGAGGTGAAGCGAACGATGGTGCCGCAGCCGATGATCTGCGCGCCGAGTTCCTGAACCAGTCCGACCGTCTCCTCGATCGCGTGGCCGCTGCGGATGATGTCGTCAACGATGATGCAGGGGTTGACTTCGCCCTGGTTGACGTACTGGCGAAACATGCGCTTGCCGTCCACCTCCCGCTCGGCCCAGTAAATCTGTTCGGCGTTCAAGGCCTCGCGCACCCCGAAGGCGACGGGGATGCCGCCGGAGCTGGGGGAGATGATGGCGACTTTGGGCAGCTGGCTGGAGATGTCTCGGTCCACGCGAAACTTGCGCGAGAGCGCGACGGCCAGCACGCGCGCCGTGTCGTAGTAACGGAAGGCGAGCGGCATCTGAAAGTAGTGCGGCGTGTGTTTGCCGGACGGATAAACGAAGTGGCCCTCGCGGTAAGCGCCGGTGCGCTTCAGAATCTGCATCACGGCTTCGGGCGTCGGAATCAGGTTTACCATTGTCGGTCTCCTGTAAGAAAAGTGATGAGTGATGAGTGATGAGTGATGAGTGATGAGTATTTTCGGTCGTCACTCATCACTCATCACTCATTACTCATCACTTCTTTTCGTCCCACAGCATACATCAATCGGCCCGTTTTGCTCCATCTTTGAGAGCGCGTTTGATGAGCTCGCGCTGGTCTTGGCTTAGTCCCTGCGGGAGGTGGTCGGGCGCAAACCATTCGATGCTTTCGATCTCTGCGTTGGGCCTCCCGGTCGGCCCTCGGGCGCGGCAGCGAAAGATGATCTCTATCTGCGTGGGCGTCTTCAGCGTCCGCACGAAGGCAATCTCGGCGCGCTCTATTTCCAGCTCAACCTCTTCGCGCAGCTCGCGCCTGAGGGCTTCTTCGGGCTGCTCGCCCTTTTCGATGAAGCCGCCGGGGATGCCCCAGCCCGAGCCCACGCGAAAACGATGTTCGAGCAGGAGCACGCGCCCCTCCTCGTCCGTGACGACCGCGCCCGCCGTCACAGTAAATCGCGGCTCGACCAGGCGCACGCTCCACCGCCGCAAACTCCTCGGCGCGCGACGCCACAGAGCACCGAGCATCTTCTTAAACATGCGCCAGTCAATATAAAGGCAAAAGGAAAAAGGTAAAAGGCAAAACCGGGTGTTGGGCGCTTGCCTTTAACGTTGGCAGAAAATCTCGTGAGGAATATAATTTGAGCACCATGAAAGCCTATGAAGAGATTGTAGAGTTTATCGCACGTGGCACTACTCCTAACAACGTCGCTGCGTTCCGTCCTTCTGAGAGCGCCAAAGAGCGCGTGGCCGACTTGATACAGCGGGAGAAGAGCTCCAGCATTTCGCCCGAAGAAGAATCAGAGTTGAATCATTATCTTCAGCTAGAACATCTCATGAGATTGGCGAAAGCCCGCGCTCGTCAACATATCGCTAATGGCTGATCGCGTAGGTTCAGAGCTGAGGCGACGCCTCGATAGCATTCTTTTTCATCCTTGCTTTATTCTTCTCACCTTGAATGCTCGCGCGGGTCAATTCTGAGCGTTGGGCGGCATCGTTGAATGATTGAGATGGAGAGCTTGCTTAAACATTGTCCGGTGGTCATTGAAACACCTGTCGCCTGGGGAGAAATGGATGCTTTCCGTCATCTCAATAATACCGTTTACTTTCGCTTTTTCGAGAGCGCCAGAATCGCATACTTCGAGAGGTTGAATCTTTTGGACTATATGGAGGCGACAGGAGTTGGACCTATTCTGGCCTCGACCAGTTGCAGATTTAAGATACCGCTGACTTACCCGGATAAAGTTTCCATCGGGGCGCGCGTCTCAACAATCGAGGATGATCGCTTTACGATGGAGTATTACGTAGTCAGTCATAAGTACCGGAAAGTTGCCGCCGAAGGGAGTGGCTTAATAGTTACCTTCAACTACAAGGAGAACAAGAAGGCACCGCTTCCCGTGGAATTGAAACAGCGGATTGAAGAATTGGAAGCTTCAATCCGCTAAACGCGCCGCCCAACAACTCATCGAACCGGAGGCTTCCCTCTGGTGGTTCCGAAGCTCTTCAGAGACGCGTAGGTGATCAGGTTATGACGCAACACATAGGCATCGTGGCTGGCAGCGCGGAGGGCGCTGCTCTCTGTTATCGCACGATCTGTCTGGAGGCCCCGGCCGTCATGGGCGAGCATAACCACCCGGAGATCACCATGAACTCTGTGCCACTGGCCGAACACATGCGCCATATCCGTGCGAACGACTGGAAGGCGTTAGCAGAGGTCTTAGCGGCTTCCGCCCATAAGGTCGCGCAGGCCGGGGCTGACTTCGCCATCTGCCCTGACAACACTTATCACCAGGCGTTCGAGTACTTGATTCCGCAGTCCCCTATTCCCTGGATACATATTGCCGGGGCAGTCGCCGAAGAAGCAGACCGCTTCGGCTACGCGCGGCTTGGCATCTTAGGGACCAAGTATCTGATGGAGGGGGGTGTCTATCCGGAGGTCTTAAAGGAGTTCAGGATAGAGAGCGAAATACCTGACGAGGCGGATAGAGAAAAGATTAATGAGATTATCTTCAAGCAGCTGGTCAACGGAATTTTTCCGGAAGCCTCCCGGTTATATTTCAATGAAGTGGCGGACAAGTTGAAGGTGCGCGGGTGTGATGCTGTGGTCCTCGGCTGCACCGAGATACCTCTAATCGTGCGCCCGGACGATACTCCGCTGCCCACACTGGATTCGACACGCTTGCTCGCGAGAGCGGCCTTAAGGAGGGCTCTTGAGCAATAAGCAGGCACGCATCTTTGACATCTCAAACGCGAAGAGATAACCTCTTCAGACACTCACAAATTTTAATCTTGAAGGAGAGTTCTTTAAGAACTTATGGCGAAGAGTGGACATAAGGGCATCAGCCGGATTGATTGCCCGCAGAGAAAGACAGTCGGCTGGTACGTCAGGGTCAGGCTCAAGAACGTTACTAAATCGAAGTTCATCAGCGACAGCACTCACGGTGGCAAAGAAGCGGCCCTGGAAAAAGCCGTCGAATGCCGCAACCGTTTGGAGGAAGAGCTGGGGAAACCGCGAACAGACTGGGTGGTCGTCGGCGATAACCCGCGCAACAAGAGCGGCGTCGTCGGCGTGCGCCGAGCGGTCAAGAAGTACAAAGGGAAAGACGGAAAGATTTACCTCAACGAAGTCTATCAGGTGTCCTGGCACGCCGGGAGAGAGAAGAAGGGGCAAACCTGCGTCTCAATCAGGAAGTATGGTGAAATGGGAGCTTTCCGTCGAGCGTGCGCGATTCGCAGGCAGAAAGAGGAAGAGATGTACGGGAAGGTCGTCGTGAGCAAGTGGGCGGAGGTCCTGGGCAAGGTGTGCGCCGCATAACAACTCATTGAATCCGACCCGGCGCAGATAGTATCCCGTTCATGCTGCTTCCTTGAGCTCAGGCGGTTATGATGTTGCCCGGCTGACTATAGGGAGTGAAACGGCAGCCCTCCGAAAAGAGGTGTTTCTCTATAATGAGCAGCGCACATGAGAGCATGATGGGCATTCTCAAGCTGTATGAGTTGCGATCCGAAGCAAACATGCGGCGGGCCAGGGACTGGTTTGCCACAGGCTTTTATCCCGAAAGCGCGCAGGACATTCTCAGCGTGCTCACGAGCGAACACAGCGCGGATTTTCGGATGGTCGCTTCATATTGGGACATGGCCGCGGCGTTCGTCGTCTTCGGGGCCATCAATGCGGAGATGTTCAATGCCATCAACACGGAGCACGTGGCCGTTTATGCCAAGCTTCAGCCTTTTCTTGAAGAGCTTCGCGCGATGCCGGGTATCCCGCCCTATCTCTATCTGAAGCATCTTGAGCCGGTGGTGCTGCGCATGAGTGACGCGGAAGAACGTGTGGCAGCGATGCGGCGGTATATGAAAAGCAGAAGAGCGTCCACGACAGAAGTGAAAGCATAAAAGCCTGTGCCGCATCGGATGTCGCGTCGAATGACCTGTGTGAATCTATGAAAGCAATCAGAGTTGAGGCTTACGGCGGGCCTGATGCGCTCGTCCTCCAGGAGGTTGACAAACCTGTGCCTGAACCCGGCGAAGCTCTGGTCCGGATAGAGGCCATCGGCGTCAACTACATTGACGTTTATCACCGCACGGGGCTTTATCCTCTGCCGCTCCCCTTCACGCCGGGGACGGAAGCAGCGGGCACAGTGGAAGCGGTCGGCGATGGTGTGACCGAGTTCAAAGCGGGAGACAGAGTCGCTTATGCGATGGCCGTCGGTTCCTACGCGGAGTACGCGAGCGTGCCAGCCGCGCGGCTCGTCAAGCTGCCTGACGGGGTGGATGCGAAGACTGCTGCGGCGGCGATGTTGCAGGGCATGACGGCGCACTATCTTGTCACCTCGACTTACATGCTCAAAGCTAAGGACACGGCCCTCGTCCATGCCGCAGCAGGGGGTGTCGGCCTCCTGCTCATTCAGATGGCGAAGCGCATAGGTGCGCGCGTCATTGGCACGGTTTCGACCGAAGAGAAGGCGCAACTGGCGCGTGAGGCTGGCGCGGACGAAGTAATCATTTACACCGAACAGGATTTTCAGGAAGAGACCAGGCGGTTGACCTCGGGTCGTGGCGTCGAGGTCGTTTATGACTCCGTCGGCAAGACGACTTTTATGAAGAGCCTCGATTCGCTCGCGCCGCGCGGGATGCTAGCGCTCTTCGGTCAATCGAGCGGTCCGGTTCCGCCCTTTGACGCAGCGCTGCTGGCGCAGAAGGGTTCGCTCTTTTTAACCAGGCCGAGCCTGGCGCAGTACACTGCGACGCGGGAAGAGTTGCTGTGGCGAGCCGGAGACGTTCTCGCGTGGGTCGGCGCGGGCGAGTTGAAACTGCGCGTTGGCAAGACCTTCCCTCTCTCCGAAGTTGCGGAGGCGCACAGGCAGCTTGAAGGCAGAGAGACCACAGGGAAAGTCCTGCTAATTCCCTGACCAAACTTTTCCTTTTACGTTTTTCCGTTTACCTTTATTATGAGCGGCAGTTCCCGAAAAGCTCTCTTTCTAGCCACGTGCGAACTCCTGTAAAAGGATAACGAGCCGATGTCAGCCAACACCACAGATACAGTCACAGAGAACGCCCAGGCGCCGGCGGCCGAACAACCCGGCGTGCCGAAGAAGATCACGAACGCGCAGACGGTCTGCAACGTGAAGAACGAGAAGGGCAAGCTCTGCAACGGTCACCTGAAGCAGTTGGGGACCGGAGGCGAGCCCGCGGAGATTCACCTGCGCGGCGACGACGTGCTCTTCAAGTGCCAGTCGTGCGGCACGCTCTACATGGGGCCGCCCCTGGGGCACGTGCGCGATCCCTACAAGCAGCAACGATTCGTCGAGAACGAACTCGCGGCGCTTCTACAGGCCGCGGGCGGGACGCTTCCGGCGATTGTGAAGAACGAGCGCGGCGTCTTCGTGCTGGCCGAAGAGACGGCGCACCACGCGCCCGCCCCGAAGTCCGCGGCGGCGAAACCGGCAGCGGCTCCAGCAGCCGAGAAGAAAGAGGAAAGTACTGCTGCGGCCAAGCCCGCACCCGCAGAGGCGAAGCCCGCCGCAGCGCCCGCCGCACAGCTGGCTCCGTCGCAGACTTCGCTCGGACCGATTCCGGGGGCGGATGGTCCTGTGCCCGGTGAGACCTTCGAGCAGAAGCTCGTGCGTTTGAGGGCAGTCGTCGCTGAGGCCAAGCGGCGTAAAGAACTGTTCGGCGGAGGCGAAGCTGCGGCGGGCGCGGAGGCGAAGCCCGCTGGGCAAACACGCCCGACGGCCGCCTCAACTTCGGGCACGGATTCATCCGCGCAGGCGGACGCGCATCGTCCGGCGGCGGAAGCGCAGGCCGCTACGGGCCAGGCTTCGGCAGCGCCTTTGAGCCCCGCTGCGGCGACAGCCTCGCCCGCTGCCGGAGCGGAGACGCCCGCAGATTTAGCGCCCGATGCCGCCCCTGCCGCGAAGCAACCAGCGCGCAAGGCAACGCCCGGCGGTACACTCTACCGCGCCCCCTTCGACACGGGCCCAGTGCCTGGCGAGACTCACGAGCAGAAGATCGAAAGGCTGCGTGGCGTCGTCGCCGCCGCCAAAGAGCGCGCGGAAAGAGAAGGAAGATCGAAGGAATAGTTCGATTGCGGAATGCGGATTTCGGATTGCGGATTTAAGAAAGCGGGAGCATAAGGTTTCAGCCGTCGAAGACGGCGGCGGCATAAAGCCCCGTGCGCGAGCACGGGGGTTGAGCACCCCAACAAAAAGAGAAAGCCCGCGCCAGCGGGCGGCAGCATAAAGCCCAGGGCGTCAGCCCTGGGTAACAAGTCCCGGTTTGAGACGCCAGCCCGCGTGAGCGGGCGACGGCCCTTGAAACGCGAGCGGGTGTGCGCGGGCTGCCGCCCATTTCATGGGCTGAATATTCCTCACTGCCTGTAACCCAGGGCTGACGCCCTGGGCTTTATGCCGTCGCCCGCTGGCGCGGGCTGGTGGCTACATTGCGCGTAGCCTCTTCAACATCTGCACGGCGTTTCCGTTTGATGGGTCCAGTTCGAGCGACTTCTCGTAGTTCTTGATCGCCAGCTCCTTCATCCCCTTGTTCATGTAGGCTTCGCCCAGGCTGTCCCAGACGTTTGAGGATTGCGGGTAGGCTTCCGTGTTCAGCTTGAAGATTTCGATGGCCTGATCCAGGCGCTTCATCCCCATCAGACGATAGCCGAAGCTGTTCATAGTGTTCTCGACGTTGACGTATGCGTTGGCCGGGTCGGCCTTGAACTCCCGAAAGCGTTTGGCCGCCTGCGCGACATCATTCGCGTCGAGCGCTTCCATCAACTGTTCGGTCAGCTCTTTTTTCGGGCTGTAGGCGAAGATGGCTTTCAGCGCCGGGTCGTTGTTTGAAAAGTAGTCTGTGGAAGTCAACTCGGCCGCAACCTGCGGCCCTGTCCAGATGCGGCGGTCACGCGGGTCAAGGTTCTGCCACCAGAGGGTCGAGGCGCGCACGACCAGTCCGCTGTTCGGCAACTCGATGCGCGCCGGGTCGCCGTAGAAGTTGACGTTCTCGCCCGTCGGCTCACCGACAAAAATCGTGTTCGTATATTTCTCAAGCTCGTTGACCAGGTTCTGCGCGGCGGAGTAGGTGTAGCGGCTGATGATGGTGAAGAGTTTCCCGCGCACGTCCACCTTCGACTTGATCAGGCCGACGACGAGCGGCTTGTTGAGATAGTTGTTCCCGCCCCCGTTCCAGCGCAGGTCCAGGATGAAGCGCTCGACCGGGTTCTTCTCCACGAAGTCGAAGAGGCGGTGGCTGAACTGCGCGACCGTCTCATTCTCTTTGTCGGCCACGCCGTTGAATTGAACATAGACTGTCTTTGAATCCGCCAGGTATTCGAACCAGAAGAGGTTGTCTGTGTCTTTGAGCCACAGCGGCGTCGGGGCACGGGCTGCGTCGCGCGCATCAACCCAGCCGTCCGGCTTGATGTAGCGGCGAGTGTGCCCGGCCGTCGGCGCTGGCCGCACGAACGGCTTCAGCTCGACCGTCACCTGCTTGCCATCTTTTTCGACGACATACGTTGCGCTCTCCATGTTCTCGACAATACCGACGGTGTTGAGTACTTCCGGCGAGACCAGGTACATCATGGCCGCGCCCTTGAGGCCGAACTCGTTCTGCTGGTCGTGGAAGACCAGACCCTTAATCTTATCGAAAGCCTCGGCCGCGCTCGCGTTCCCGATTTTCAGGACGCGCCCGCCGACCACATCAGCGTGTTCGCGTGCGGCGGCGGTGACGAACAATCCGTCCTTGAAGAAATAGAGGGTCAGTGGATAGGAGCGAAATCCTATCTTCGGGTCGAAGAGCAGGCCGTTGATGCCCGTGTGCCCGTCCTGCACTAAAGCCACGATGCGCGCCAGCTCGACGATGATCTGGTGGCGCGCCAGCGTCGGAATCCGCTCCTCCAGGTTTTTGACCGCCGCGTCAAACTGCTCGCGCTTCGCCGTGTGAAATAGATTCTTGTGGCGCTGAGGCATCTCCGCGGCCAGGTGGCGCAAATCCGCGCGCCACTTCTCTGCCTCCGCGCTACTCACGGCCGAGATGACGGACCGGTTGCTCTGCGCCAGAAGCGATTGGGCGGAAAGAAGCAGACAGAAGATTAGAAATAATCTGTTAATTTTTGACATCGTAACTTCTCCTCGAATGAGTATGATTATTGCGCTTTGCAATTGAATGCGCCTGCTGCGCGAGAATTGTAGGGGCAGAGACTGTCCCATTTCGGATTTCGGATTTCGGAATGAAAGAACAGAAGGCAGAAGGCACAAGGCAGAAGGCAGTCAAGGCAAAACGCTCCTGGTTTTTACTGCCTACTGCTTTCTGCCTTCTGCCTTCTGCTTTTCTCAATCCGCATTCCGCAATCGAACTGCGATCCCTTTATCTAGAGAACACCGCGAAGATATTTTTTGTGACACTTATTTGCGGCAACGACTGCGGCGCTTAACTTTGCCCGGCCACCCAGTAATCCGGCCGCTCCTGCGTCTGTGGATCGTGTCTCTCCATCCAGCGCTCCGGGCGTTTCAATTCGACGAATCCGAACCGGCGGTAAAGCTCGTGCGCGTCTTTCGTCGCCAGAACCCAGCGTCGAAACCCTTGCAGTTGAGGATGCCTGATGATTGTTTCGACGAGCCACGTCCCCAACCCTCGGCCGCGAAATTCTTCGAGGACGAATACGTCAGCCAGCCAGGCAAAAGTTGCATAATCCGTGATGACGCGCGCGAACCCTATCTGGCGCTCGCCTTCGTAGAGACCGAAAGCCAGAGAATTCTCTACCGAGCGCCTGATTGTTTCCAGGCTCCTGCCCGTAGCCCAGTACGAGGAGTTGCTCAGGTAATCGCGAACTACGTCCAGGTCCAGCAGCGCCCTGTCCGTGCTGATCAGATAATCCCCGCGCCTGTATTCTTCCATCTTCACCCTCCAGCCATTCATCCGCGCCTTAGTCTTCTGAGCGCAATCACGCCGATGCCGGACATGATGCACACTCCGCCTACGAAAATTCGCCAGGTCAACTCTTCGCCGCGCACGATCATACCCAAACTGACGGCCAGCAGCGGAGTCACCAGCGCGATCAGCATCGTTTTCGTCACTTCCATGTGCCCCACGAGCCAGTAGTACAAAAGAAACGCCACCGAAGACCCGACGAGCGCGAGGTAGAAAAGCGAGAAGACGGCCAGAGGGGTCCAGTGCAATTCCAGCGGGTTGCCCTCGAAGACGATTCCGATGATGAGGAGCGGAACAAGGCCGAAGAGCATCTGCCCGGCGGCGAGCGTCGCGTAGTCCAGACGACTCCCGCGCGCCTTAATCAAGACGTTCGAATAGGCCGCTCCGAACGCGCCGATGACGATTGCCGCGCTCCCCTGAAACGCAGACGTTCCCCCGGTCTCTATCTGATTCGAGAAGATCAATGCAACTCCGGCAATGCCCAGGACGACCCCGACGAGCTTCGGCATCGTGATGCGCTCGGCCGGGAGATGTAAATGAGCGAGGATGAGGCCGAAGACCGGAATCATCGTCTGCAAGATCGCGGCGAGCCCGGAAGAGGTGTGCCTTTCGCCCCAGAAGAGCAGGCCGTAGTTGAGCGTAAAAGCCAGCAATCCAGTCCCGGCGATCAAGACCCAGTCGCGCGCGTCGCGCGGCAGTGGCCTGCGCCGTATGAAGACAACGAGCGAGAGGATGGCGACGGCGATGACGAAGCGTATGCCCGCGAACGTGAACGGCGGCAAATCCTCCAGGCCGAGCTTGATGAAGAGCCAGGTGGAGCTCCAGATGAGCGCCAGAATCAACCAGACCAGCACGGGCAGTTTCGACCGATGCGTCGCGGCTAGGCGTCGCGGCAAGCTCTTCGCTGCCCGTGCGTTCGGCTGCGGCGCTCCCGAAGCATTCGCCCCCGTCGCCTCAAGCTGTTGTTCAGCGGTCTCTCTGGACATCGAGCCATCATAAACCGCACGCGCGCTCTTTGCTAAACAGGGCCGGGGGCTTGATGACTGAAAGAGTTTCTCAGGCTTTTTCGGACCGCCCGCGTCGCCATTGTTAACACAGATTTCGCATCGAGTTCAGACCGATTTAACACCCATCCCTTACGCTTTTGTGCTCTGAATCCTGATAAAAACCTCGAAGGAGGGTCTTCCAATGTCCCCTTTGAAAACGCTCGCCCGCAACGCTCTTGCGCCCCTGATTGTGACGCTCACCGCTTTATCGTTCGGTTGCAGCGGCGGCTCAGGCGCGGGCGGCGCGGGCACGGTCCGTCTGAACGGCATGGGTGCGACCTTCCCAAATCCTCTCTATCAGAAGTGGATGAGCGAGTACGGCAAGCTCAACCCGAACGCGCAGATTGACTACAGCTCGCAAGGCTCCGGCGCGGGCATTCAGGGCATTTTGAAGCAGACGGTGGATTTCGGCGCGTCGGACGGACCGATGACCGACGCCGAATTAAAATCTGCCCCCGGAGAGATTCTACATATCCCGACCGTCCTCGGCGCTGTCGTGCTGACCTACAAGCTGCCCGGCGTGACGCAAACCCTGCGCTTCTCGCCGGACGTGATCGCGGACATCTTTCTAGGCAAGATTAAGAAATGGAACGACGAGCGGATCAGGAAAGATAACGAGGGCATCAATCTTCCGGACGCGGACATCACTGTCGTCCACCGGTCCGACGGCAGCGGCACGTCCGACGTCTTCACGGACTACCTGTCGAAAGTCAGCTCCGAGTGGAAAGAGAAGGTCGGAAGGAACAAGTCGCCGCAGTGGCCGACAGGCATCGGCGGCAAGGGAAACGAAGGGGTCACGGGCCAGATTAAAAATACGCCGAACACCATCGGCTACGTCGAGCTGGCCTACGCCGTGCAGAACAAGCTGCCCGTCGCGCTCATCAAGAATAAAGCAGGCAACTTCGTCGAGCCGTCGCTGGACGCCGTCACGGCCGCCGCAGCCGAAACCGTCGGAAGCATCCAGGAAGACCTGCGCGCTTCGATAACGGACGCGGACGGGGCGAACGTCTATCCGGTTTCGAGCTACACCTACATCCTCGTCTACAAAGAGCAGAAGGACGAGGCCAAAGGCAAAGTGCTGGTTGATTATCTCTGGTGGGGCATTCACGACGGCGAGAAGTTCGCCAAGGACTTGCTGTACGCGCCGCTCCCGCCCGAGATAGTGAAACGCGCCGAAGCGAAGATCAACTCGATCACCTACGGCGGCAAGCCGCTAAGGAAATAAAAGTCTGGAGTCTGGAGTCTCGGAGTCTGGAGTCAAAGGCTGTAAAAACAATCTGCTTTTGACCTCGGACTCCAGACTCCAGACTCCAGACTCCAGACTTAAAAATGGTGAGTCCTCAGCCTAAAGCTCCATCTCCCGCGGATGAATTTGGCGCGCGGGCGCGCGTCTGGAACTGGCGGGCTCTGCTCTCCCCGACGGGAAGCCGCGGCGATGCCATCTTTCGCATCCTGCTCTTTCTGGCCGCGCTCGTCCTGCTCCTTCTGGTCTCCTCAATGATCCTCGCGATGTGGGCTAACTCGCGCCCCTCGATTGATCGTTTCGGCTGGGAGTTCGTGTCCGGGCAAGCCTGGAACCCCGTCACGGAGGAGTTCGGCGCGCTGCCCTTCATCTACGGCACTCTGGTTTCGTCGCTCATCGCGCTCGTCATCGCCGTCCCGCTCTCGCTCGGCATCGCTATCTTTCTGGTCGAGCAAGCCCCGCGCGCGTTGGCGCGCCCCGTTGCATTTCTGGTCGAGCTGCTGGCTTCGATTCCTTCGGTCGTCTACGGCCTCTGGGGCATCTTCGTGCTTGCGCCTCTGCTGCGTGAGCACGTCGAGCCGTTCCTGGCGCGCTATTTCGGCTGGCTTCCGCTCTTTCGCGGCACGCCGACAGGCATAGGGCTCTTCACGGGCGGAATCATCCTCGCCATCATGATCACGCCGATCATCTCCGCGGTCGTGCGCGACGTGCTGGCCGCAGTGCCCGTCTCGCAGCGCGAGGCCGCGCTCGCTTTAGGCGCGACCCGCTGGGAGACGACGCGCGTCGTTCTGGCGAACGCTTCGTCCGGAATCGCCGGCGCGATCATTCTCGGCCTCGGGCGCGCTATCGGAGAGACGATGGCCGTGACGATGGTCATCGGCAATCGCCCCGAAATCAGCGCCTCGCTTTTCGACCCGTCCTACACCATCGCCTCCGTCATCGCCAACGAGTTTACGGAAGCGACCGACAAGCTTTACCTGAGCGCGCTCGTCGAGATCGGGTTGATTCTCTTTCTGGTGACTTTCATCGTCAACGGCGCGGCCAAGCTGCTCGTCTGGAGCGTGACGCGCGGGACGAGCGGGACAGCGAGGGCTGCGTGATGGAGATAGCGGCTCATCTCAACAATCGTCGGCGGCTGACGAATACCATCATGACGAGCCTGACGGCGCTGTGCGCCCTCATCGCCGTCACGGTCCTCTTAATCATTCTCGGCTACATAGCCTATCAAGGCATCACTTCGATCAACTGGCAGTTCCTGACAGACACGCCGAAGCCCGTCGGCGAAGGCGGCGGCATCGGCCACGCGATTACGGGCACGCTGCTGCTGCTACTGGTGGCCTCTCTGATCGGGATGCCCATCGGCATCGCCGCCGGAATCTATCTGGCGGAGTTCGGCACTGGCTGGTTCGCGGGTGCTGTCCGCTTCGTCGCGGACACCCTGACGGGCGTCCCTTCGATCATCGTCGGCGTCTTCGTCTATACGTTGATCGTGCTCCCGATGAAGCATTACTCCGGTCTCGCAGGGGCGATTGCGCTGGCCGTCGTGATGATCCCGATTGTGACGCGCACGACCGAAGAGATGATCCGGCTCGTCCCACATTCCCTGCGCGAAGGTGCGCTCGCGCTCGGCGCCCCGCAATGGAGAGTGACGCTCGGCGTGGTGCTCCCGGCGGCCAGCTCCGGAATCGCTACGGGGGCGATGCTGGCCGTCGCGCGCGTCTCCGGCGAGACCGCGCCGCTTTTGTTCACGGCCTTCGGCAGCCGTTTTTTCAACATCTACATGGATCAGCCGATGGCCTCGTTGACCGTGCAGATTTACACCTACGCCATCTCGCCTTACGACGAATGGCACGCGCAGGCATGGGCCGCCACGCTCGTCCTGATGGCCCTGATCCTCGCGATAAATATCATCGTGCGTTTCTTTACGAGGAAGAAATTTTAGTCGTGAATCGTAAATCGTGAATCGTAAATCGAACAAAGCTGGTTTTCTCTATTCACGATTTACGATTCACGATTCACTAGCTTTTATGTCCGTGCTAACTCCAATGACTGTACCGAAGCCGCTTGTGCCCGAAGCGCCTGCTGAACAACTGAGCCCGCCGGAGCGAAAGCAACCGGCCGCCCCCGAGGTCAAGGTCAGCGTGCGCAACCTGAATTTTTTCTACGGTCATGTGCCCGCACTGCACAACATCTCGCTGAGCATCCCCGAACGCCTGGTGATGGCTTTCATCGGCCCATCCGGCTGCGGCAAATCAACGTTCCTGCGCACGCTCAACCGTATGAACGACACGATTCCGGGCGCGCGTGCCAAAGGAGAGGTTTTGATTGACGGGCACGACATCTATGCGCCGGGAACAGATGTGGTCGAGCTGCGCCGCAAGGTCGGGATGGTCTTCCAGAAGTCGAACCCGTTTCCGAAATCCATCTTCGACAATGTCGCCTACGGGCTCCGCATCAACCGCATGGCGGCGAGCAAGGCGGACCTGAGCGAGCGCGTCGAGAAGGCCCTTTCCGACGCAGCCCTCTGGCCTGAAGTGAAGGACCGGCTGAAAACTTCCGCGCTCGGACTCTCCGGCGGTCAGCAGCAGCGCCTCTGCATCGCGCGGGCGCTCGCGGTCCGCCCGGAAGTCATCCTGATGGACGAGCCGGCGTCGGCGCTCGACCCGATTGCGACGCAGAAGATCGAAGAGCTGATCGTCAAGCTGAAGAAGGATTACACCATCATCATCGTCACGCACAACATGCAGCAGGCCGCGCGCGTCTCGGACCAGACGGCTTTCTTCTGGCTCGGCAAGCTCGTCGAAGTCAACAGCACCGAGAAGATTTTCACGGCCCCGCACGAGAAGCTGACGGAGGATTACATCACGGGGAGGTTTGGATAAGAACAGTGGTCGGTGGTCGGTGGTCAGTAGTCAGTTAAAAACTGATTTCTCACTGACCACTGACCACCGACCACTGACCACTGCTTTATGGAACTACACAGATTGCTTGACCGCGAACTGGACGCTTTGCGCGACCGATTGCTGCTGCTGGGCGGCGAGACGGAGACGGCGCTCCGGCGCGCCATCTACGCCCTCGCCGAGCGCGACAGCGCGACGGCGCGCGCGGTGCTCGACGAGGACGACGCGATAGACACCCTGGAGGTCGAGATAGATCGGCTCTGCGTTGACATCATCGCGCTCCGGCAGCCGGCGGCCCGCGACCTGCGCTTTGTCATTTCGGTCGCGAAGATCACGCCCATCCTGGAACGGATCGCCGACCACGCCTGCAACATCGCGCGCGCCGCCATTGACCTCAACGACGAGCCGCAGTTGAAGACTTACGTTGATCTGCCCGGCATGGCCGACCACGCCGCGGCCATGCTGCGCGCCGCGCTCGACGCCTTCACCTCGAACAACCCTGAGGCGGCGCGCGGCGTGATCGCACGCGACGACGAGATAGATGAGATTTACAACCGCATCTTTCACGACCTGATTGACCTGATGACCGGAGACCCGACCACAACGACCCGTGCGGCGCGGCTGCTCTTTGTCGCCAAACACATCGAGCGCATCGCCGATTACGCCACGGACATCTGCGAACTGACGGTCTATATGACGGAAGCAAAGTTTATTAAGCACAGTAATTGATAGTCCGGAGTCTGGAGTCTTGGAGTCTGGAGTCAAAGGCCAAAACAATTTGCTTTTGACATCGGACTCCAGACTCTGAGACTCCGGACTCCAGACTCATCTTATGCCGAAGACTATCTTGATTATCGAGGATGACCCGGACATTGCGGAGAGCCTGCGCTACAACCTTGAGCGCGAGGGCCTGGCGGCGCAGGTTGCCGGGACTGGCGAAAAGGGTTTGAGCGCTGCGCTCGATGCGAAGGGTCCACCCGCGCTCGTGATTCTGGACCTGATGTTGCCGGGCATGAGCGGCACGGAGCTTTGCCGCCGCTTGCGGCGCGAACCCGCCACTCGCCGCACGCCGATCATTATGCTGACGGCGCGCGTCTCGGAAGCAGACCGCATCGGAGGCTTCGATCTGGGCGCGGATGATTACATCACCAAGCCGTTCTCCGTCGGCGAGGTGCTGGCGCGCGTGCGCGCTGTCCTCAGGCGGGTTGACGAGAGCTCGCCGGCTCGCTACGAGGACGGGCGACTCACGATTGATTTCGCGGACATGCACGTCGCCTGCGACGGAATGAACGTCAAGCTGACGCGCAAGGAGTTTGCGCTGCTCTCCGCGCTGGCACGCAGCGCGGGCCGCGTCGCCACGCGCCAACGCCTGCTCGACGACGTCTGGGGCCATCAATACTACGGTGACATGCGCACGCTGGACGTGCACATCCGCCGCCTCCGCCAAAAGCTAGGCCCCTGCGGCGACTGCATCGAAACCTTCGTCGGCGTCGGCTACCGCTTCGTCGGCTGCACGGGGGAAACAGTAACAGGTGACGAGTGACAAGTGACGAGCAGAGACGGTTTTTCTTGTCACCTGTCACTCGTCACCTGTTACGGTTCTTCACCCTCTGGTCAAATGGCGGTACTTGATGCGGTGCGGCTGGTCCGCGGCGGCGCCGAGACGCGCCTTGCGGTCCGCTTCGTACTCCGAGTAGTTGCCCTCGAACCAACGGACGCGGCTCTCGCCCTCGAAGGCCAGGATGTGCGTGGCGATGCGGTCCAGAAACCAGCGGTCGTGGCTGATGATCACGGCGCAGCCGGCGAACGCTTCGAGCGCCTCTTCGAGCGCGCGCATCGTGTTGACGTCCAGATCGTTGGTCGGCTCGTCCAGGAGGAGAACGTTGCCTCCCTCCTTCAGCGTCTTCGCCAGGTGGACGCGATTGCGCTCGCCGCCCGAGAGCCCCCCGATCCGTTTCTGCTGGTCCGAGCCCGAGAAGTTGAAGCGCGCCACATACGCGCGCGAGTTGATCTCGCGGCTCCCGAGTGCGACCACGTCGAGGCCGCCGGAAATCTCTTCCCAGATGGTCTTCTCAGGATGAAGCGCATCGCGGCTCTGGTCAACGTAGGCGAGCTTCACGGTCTCGCCGATCTTGATCGTGCCGGAGTCCGGCTGCTCCTGGTCCGTGATCATCCTGAAGAGGGTGGTTTTGCCCGCGCCGTTCGGTCCGATGACGCCGACGATGCCGCCCGGAGGAAGCGAGAAGGTCATCTCCTCTACGAGCAGGTTGTCGCCGTAAGCCTTGCTCACCTTGTCCGCTTCGATCACCTTCTGGCCGAGCCGGGGTCCGGGCGGAATGTAAATCTCCAAATCCTGCCGACGCCGCTCGCTCTCCTGATTGAGTAAGGATTCATAGGAGTTGATACGCGCCTTGCTTTTGGCGTGGCGGCCTTTCGGCGACATCCGAATCCACTCCAGCTCCCGCTCCAGTGTTCGCTGCCTTTCGCTCTCGGCCTTCTCCTCGCGGCGCAGGCGCTCCTGTTTCTGTTCGAGCCAGGACGAATAGTTACCTTTCCAGGGGATACCCTCACCGCGGTCCAGTTCCAGAATCCAGCCCGCCACATTGTCCAGGAAATAGCGGTCGTGTGTGACGGCGATGACCGTGCCAGGATATTTCTGCAAGTGCTGTTCGAGCCAGGCGACGCTCTCCGCGTCCAGGTGATTCGTGGGCTCGTCCAGCAGCAGAATGTCAGGCTTCTTCAGCAGGAGACGGCAGAGCGCGACGCGGCGGCGCTCGCCGCCCGAAAGAACATGGACGGGAGTTTCGCCCGGCGGGCAGCGCAGGGCGTCCATGGCCATTTCGAGGCGCGAATCCAGGTCCCAGGCGTCCGCAGCGTCCAGCTTCTCCTGCACAGCGCCCTGGCGTTCGAGGAGCGCAGACATTTCGTCGTCCGTCATCGGCTCGGCGAACCGCGCGTTGATCTCGTCAAACTCTTTGAGAAGATTGACGGTCTCAAGCGCTCCCTCCTCGACGATCTCGCGCACGGTCTTCGTCTCGTCGAGTCGCGGCTCCTGCTCAAGAAAGCCGACCGTGTGGCCCGGCGAAAGAATCGTCTCGCCGACGAACTCACGGTCTACGCCCGCGAGGATTCTTAAAAGAGAGCTTTTGCCGGAACCATTGAGGCCGATGACGCCGATCTTCGCGCCGTAGAAGTAAGAGAGATAGATGTCTTTGAGGACAGGCTTTTTGTCGTAATATTTGCTGACCCCGACCATAGAGTAGATAATTTTATTGGGAACAGTGCTCATCTTTTGTTCTCCTGAAATTTCCCGAATCCTAGCATAGAAATAGCGCACACGCTTCCTTCGCGGCTTTGCGTCTTTGCGAGATACAATTTCACGCCAAGACGCAAAGCCGCTAAGAAAACCCGGCCCCTTTTGTTTCATGCGTGAAAAATTGTTCCATTCTCGTGTTAAGTGTGCTACACTGCCCGCGTTTTCGGGAAAGGGCCGAAGAGTTGGGCGGGTAACGGCTATGGTTTTACCCGTAAAAAATCGCAACCTAGCTGATGAGGAGTTTAAGTGATGAGTACGACGAGACCGAAAGTGAATCCTTTGAGCCGCCGCCCGCGGCAGCAGCGGCTGGTGATGGCCGTGCGCGGCGGGGCCGGAACGGGCAAGAGCCACTTCATTCGCAGCATGGCCGACGCAGGCTTGGGACGCCTCTGCATCTTCGACGTCGAGCGCAAGGCGCGCCTCCTGAAGGGCGTCGGCACGAAGTTCGACGCGCTTGAGATCGAGCACGCGGACGAATTGCCGGAGTTCATAGACTGGGCGCTTTCGGGCGAGGGGCGGGAGCAAAACTACAGCTGCTTCGCACTGGATTCGTGGGCAGCCTATTTCTCCGCGAAGCACAGCGAGATGGTCGCCGCGGTCCGCGATAGGACTGGCGACCCGCTGGCGCAGCCTTCGGCCGAAGAGTTGGCCGCGGACCAGATGATCCTCCAGGGGGTCCTGCGCCGTCTCTGCATGGAGAGCGGGAAATCCGTCGTCATCAGTGACCAGATTCCGGCGAAGGGGAAAGAGGCGAAAGAGGACAACGAAGTGGGCCGCGTGCTGCCGATGACTGCGAGCGGCCTGGAATATTTCGTTGACATCATGGTCGAGGTCTCGGTCCAGGAGCGCGACGGCGAAGTGACGCGCGTCTTCCAGGTGGTCAAATCGAACAGCCCCGCTTTCGAGGTCGGCTTCGAGCTGACGGGCAGCGTGACTTTCAAGGACTTCCTGGATCACATGAAGCGCGAGCACGGCGAGGATTTGCCCTTGGAAGCCCCGAAGCCGCAGACCGTGCCGGAAGTCCTGGAGGAGAAGCCTTCGCCCGTGAGCATCGTCCCGCCGCAGATGACCATTCAGGAGCTGATCGCCAAGGCCGAGAGCCTGGGCTTCAAGCAGGCGGACATCGTGACGGGCGCGAAGGTCTATCACAATCAGCCGAACATCTACCGCCTCACGCCCGAAGAGATCGCGGACCTGGACCGTCGCATCACCGCGCGCGTCGAGAAACTGAAGGCGGAGCAGGCGGAAGCGACCACGCCCCTGAAGAAGGAGGCCGCCGCCGGCGAGACCGGAACGAGGACGCAACCCGCCCGCAATCTCAAGCGCGCGTGAGCGAATACAAAATTAAAAAGCAAAATGGAAGACTGAGAGCAACGCTCGCTATCTTCCATTTTGCTTTTTAATTTATCCCCTCTTAATTTTCTTTGATAAAAGCCTCTCTAAGTTTATCCGCGCGTTCAGGCAAAGAACGCATACGCTTAATCGTTTCTTCCGGAGAATTCTCCAATGTAATTGGATGCCGCTTAGAGCTACCGGAGCCTTCGGCCTGGTCTCCCGACCTGTCGGTAGGATTTTGAGTCTTCATAATTAGCCCATCCTGCGGAGAGGAATTATAGCATAGTGACAGTAGTGCCGAATCATTGTAAGCTGCGGCATACTTATGCAACAGACACTTCGAGATGATCGGGGTATCTTCCAGGCCCTAATCGGCGACGGACGCCCGTTCCTTATTTTTACGGGTCTCTGTCTCGTTCTTTCGGGCGCGTTCGCACTCTTTCTTTCGGCGACGGGCCACTTCCTCCCGCACGACGTTCAATTCTTAGGCATCACCGCCGAACAGCTTTGCGCCCTCAACGGCTGCCGGATCGTGCACTTCATGTTCCACGACCGCGTCGCGTTCGGCGGCGCGCTCATCAGTACGGGCGCGCTCTACATGTGGCTGGCCGAATTCCCTTTGCGCAGAGGCAAGGCCTGGGCCTGGTGGCTCTTTGTGGTGACGGGCATCTTCGGCTTCGGGAGTTTTCTGGCTTACCTGAGTTACGGCTACCTGGATTCCTGGCACGGGGCGGCTACTCTCGGGCTCATTCCCTTCTTTCTCGTCGGATTGATTCGCTCGTATATCGAATTGCCAAAGCCCGCGCCTATACGCGCACTCCTGCGGCCGGCGGTCGCGTTCTCGTTAAAATCCTCTTTCGGTGTGGGGCGCGCCTGCCTGCTCGCGACCGCACTCGGCATGATCACGGGCGGGCTGACGATTATGTTGGTCGGGATGACGGGCGTTTTCGTGTCGCAGGATTTGGCGTTCATGGGGCTCGTGGTCTCGGACCTGCACGCCATCAACGCGCGCCTCGTGCCCCTGATAGCTCATGACCGTGCGGGCTTCGGCGGCGGCATAGCGTCATGCGGCATCGCAGTCTTTTTCTGCGTCTGGTGCGGGCGGCCCTCCAAGAGTCTCTGGCAGGTCCTCTGCGTGGCCGGAGTGGTCGGCTTTGCGACGGCAATCGGGATTCATCCGCTGGTGGGCTATCTGAGTTTCAGCCATCTGGCCCCGGCCATCCTGGGCGCGCTTGTCTTTCTCGTGGGGCTGCTCTTATGCTTCAAGCCGATGCACGCGGAGAAATAATCAAAACTCTATCGAGAGGGGAACGATGATCTCAAGCAAATCGTTGATGAAGTTTGGCGCTCTCACGCTGCTCTTCAGCCTCACGATGATGGGGCGGGCCGGGGCAGTTGACGACAAACCGCTGCTCGGCTTCACGCGCGACGGGTCCGTGCGGCAACGCGAGTTGGAGGCGCGTTTCGACGCCCTCCTGAAAAAAGAGAACCTGCGCGAATGGATGAAGCGTTTGACGGCGCGTCCGCATCACCTGGGCTCAGCCTACGGCAAGGAGAACGCGGAGTTTATCGCCTCGCTCTTTCGGTCCTGGGGCTACGAGACTGAAATCGAGAGATTCGACGTTCTCTTCCCGACTCCGAAGACGCGTCTGCTTGAAATGGTCGCCCCGGAAAAATTCACGCCCACGCTCACGGAGCCAGTGATTGACGAAGACGCGACGACGAATCAAACAGCCGAACAGCTTCCCGTATATAACGCCTATTCGGTTGACGGCGATGTGACGGGCCAGCTCGTCTATGTCAACTACGGCGTCCCCAGAGATTACGACGCTCTGGCGGAGCGCGGCATTGATGTCAAAGGCAAGATCGTGATTGCGCGTTACGGCGGCTCCTGGCGCGGCATCAAGCCTAAGGTCGCCGCTGAGCACGGTGCCATCGGCTGCCTCATCTATTCGGACCCGCGCGACGACGGCTACTTTCAGGGCGACGTCTATCCGAAAGGGGCCTGGCGCAATGAGCGCGGCGCGCAGCGCGGCTCCGTCGCGGACATGCCGCTCTATCCGGGCGACCCCTTAACGCCCGGCGCGGGCGCGACGAAGGATGCGAAGCGGCTGCCTGTCAAGAACGCGCCGACGTTGACGAAGATTCCGGTCATGCCCATCTCTTACGCAGACGCGCTCCCGCTCCTGCGCGCTCTGGGCGGTCCGATGGCGCCAGAAGATTGGCGCGGCGCTCTGCCCATCCCGTATCACCTGGGGCCGGGGCCCGCCACCGTTCACCTAAAACTCGAATTCGACTGGCAGATCGTCCCGACCTACGACGTCATCGCTAAACTTCGCGGAGGCGAGCGCCCGGACGAGTGGGTGATTCGTGGCAACCATCATGACGCGTGGGTCAACGGCGCGGAAGATCCCATCAGCGGGCTCGTGGCCGAGATGGAAGAGGCGCGCGCCATAGGTGAGCTGGCAAAAACCGGATGGAAGCCGAAGCGGACGATTGTCTATGCGGCCTGGGACGGCGAGGAGCCAGGACTCCTGGGCTCGACCGAGTGGGCCGAGGCGCACGCCGACCTTTTGAAAAGAAATGCGGTCGCTTACATCAACACCGACAGCAACGGGCGCGGTTTTCTAGGCGTCGGCGGCTCGCACACTCTGGAAAAATTTATCAACGAGGTCGCGCGCGACGTCCGGGATCCGCAGACGAAGGTTTCCGTGCTGGACCGCACGCGCGCCGTCCGCATCGTCAGAGGCAACGCGGACGACAGGCGCGAGGCGCGTGAGCGCGCGGACCTGCGCATCAGCGCGCTCGGCTCCGGCTCAGACTACACGCCGTTCATACAGCACCTCGGCATCGCCTCGCTCAACATCGGCTACGGCGGCGAAGACGGCGGTGGCTCTTACCACTCGATCTACGATTCGTTCTACCACTACACGCGTTTCGGCGACCCGAACTTTGATTACGGGATCGCCCTGTCGCAAACGGTCGGGCGCGCCGTCCTGCGTCTGGCGAACGCGGACGTGCTGCCGCTCTCCTTCGGCAATTTCACGGACGCTGTCGAAAGATACATCAGGGAAGTCGCGAAGCTGACGGACGACATGCGCGAGGAGACACAGCAGAAGAACCGCCAGATCAGCGACCGAGCGCTGGAGCTCATCGCCGACCCGACTCAGGTTTACATTGTGCCGAAGGCGGAAGCGCCCGTGCCCTTCCTCAACTTCGCGCCGCTGCAAAATGCTCTGGCGCGCCTGAAAGAGAGCGCGCGCCTCTACGATGCGGCGATGGCGGAAGCTATGGCCGCCGGGCGCACGCTTCCGACCGGGGCGCAGAAGTCTCTGGACGAGGCGCTGGTGCGGACCGAGCGCGCCATGACGCGGGACCAGGGTCTGCCGCGCCGCCCGTGGTTCAAGCACCAGATTTATGCGCCGGGATTTTATACGGGCTACGGCGTCAAGACGCTGCCGGGCGCGCGCGAGGCCATTGAGCAGCGGAACTGGAAAGAGGCAGACGAGCAGGTGGGCGTCATCGCAGAGACCCTGGACCGCGTGGCCGCGCAGATTGACCGCGCGACGGATATCATCAAAGGGAGCGCACGCCAGTAATTTAGGGCGGCGCGTGCCTGCGGGTCAGTACCGCCTGCGGTAGCGGGCGGGTATTGCGCACCGGACCCGCCCGCTACCGCAGGCGGTACTGACAAAGTTATTACCGGGTTAATCAGATGGCCGCTAGCGCGGCCGATTAATGTGCGGTCTTCGACAAACTTTTTGCTTTCAAATGTGAATAAATTTGCGGGAGCAACGACTACAATGAAGTTATTAACTAAATTCTGTTCACTAACATTGATTCTCAGTTTCGCGTTAACCATGAGCGCTAACCCTACGAAGAAGAAGACGGCAATTCCCGAGACCACGCTCGGGGCCAAGATTCGCCGCTTCGCGCCGACCGTGATCACGGCGGACGTGTCGCGCCTCGCGCCCTCAGAGCGGCGCGCGCTAACGTACATCATAGAGGCCGCGCGCCTTCTCGACCCGCTTTTCCTGCGCCAGGTCTGGAGCGGCAACGAAGCCCTGCGAAAGAAACTGGAGCGGGACAAGACCGCCGCAGGGCGCGAGCGGCTCCATTATTTCAAGATCAATAACGGCCCCTGGTCGCGGCTTGACGAGAATGAGCCCTTCATCGAGGGCATGCCCGCACGGAAGCCGCCGGGGGCGAATTTCTACCCGGAAGACATGACGAAGGAGGAGTTCGAGTCCTGGGTGAAGGGCCTCGCGCCGGAGGAAAGAGAGAAAGCGACGGGCTTCTTCTACACGATCCGCCGCGACGCCAGCGGCAAGCTCAAAGCAGTCCCCTACAGTGAAGAGTACAGGGAATATCTGAAGCCAGCCGCCCAGCAGTTGCAGATGGCTGCGGGAATGACCGACAACCACTCGCTGAGGGGTTTCCTGCTCAGTCGCGCCCAGGCCTTCGAGACCAACGATTACTACGAGAGCGACGTCTACTGGATGGACCTCAATTCGCCGATTGAGGTGACCATCGGACCTTATGAAACTTACGAGGACGAACTGTTCAGCTACAAGGCTTCGTTCGAGGCTTACGTCACCTTGCGCGATGAGGCGGAGACGGCGAAGCTCGAAAAGTTCAGCCAGTACTTGCAGGAGCTGGAAGACCATCTCCCGATTGACGCGCGCTACCGCAACCCGAAACTCGGCGCGGCATCGCCCATACGGGTCGTCAATGAAGTCTTCGCTTCCGGCGAGGGCAACAGCGGCGTGCAGACGGCTGCCTACAATCTGCCGAACGACGAGCGCGTCGTCCAGGAGAAGGGCTCGAAGCGCGTCATGCTCAAAAACGTGCAGGAGGCGAAGTTCAAGCAGACTTTGATTCCCATCTCGAAAGTCGTTCTGGCCGCCGCGGACCAGCGAGACGTCTCCTTTGACGCCTTCTTCACGCACATCCTCGCGCACGAGTTGATGCACGGGCTCGGGCCGCATAACATCAACGTCAACGGCGAGGCGACCACCGTGCGCAAGCAATTGAAAGAGCTCTCCTCTGCGTTCGAGGAGGCCAAGGCGGACATCACCGGGCTGTGGGCTTTGCAGTACTTGATGGACAAAGGTGTGGTTGATAAGCGCATGGAGCGCCGGCTCTACACGACGTTTCTGGCGAGCGCGTTTCGCAGCGTCCGCTTCGGCATCACGGAAGCGCACGGGCGCGGCATCGCCCTCCAGTTCAACTACCTTGTGGACGAAGGGGCGATTAAAGTTGACGAGCGCACGGGCACGTTCCAGATAAACCAGGCCAGGATCAAGGAGGCCGTGCGAAAATTGACGCACGACATCATGACCATCCAGGCCGAAGGCTCTTACGAGAAGGCCAAAGCGATGCTGGACAAGTACGGGGTCATCCGCGCGCCGATGCGGAGCGCCCTGGACCGTCTCGGCAACGTCCCGGTTGACATCGAGCCGATCTTTCCTCTGGCGCAGGCGGCCCCGCCTCGTGGCAGGCGATGAGGAGAACAAGCAGAAAGGGTCAGAGGAATGGACGAGGAAGAAATCAAACGTGCGGCCCTGGAGGCCGTAGGCGACCTGCAACTCGATTGCGAGATCAAGAATCTCTGCCGCTCGCCGGGCGGCGATGAGTGGTGTCTTCAGTTTTCCGGCAAGTACGGCCAGTTTTGCGACAAGTTCGAGAATCAGTTCGGGCAGGAGAGCAGCCCCGAAGTGATTCGGGAGAAGGTCAAGAGTTATCTTCTCAAACAGGTGACTAAAATCAGTAGAACAACAGGCAGAAGAAGGACAGGAGGGAACAACATGGCAGATAAACGCAGATCCGGGGGCACGACGTTAACCGCTCCCCTCAAGATGGTCGAAGAAGTGGTGGATCAGGCGACGCAAATCGCCAGCCCGGTTATTGATCAGGCTTCCGCAGTCACCAAGACAGCGCTCGATACCATGTCCAGCGCGGCGCAAAGCGTCATGCCTGCGGCGGGCGGTGCGCGCCGCAGCCGGTCCGGCGGCTCTCGAAGGACACCTTCGACGGCGTCAGTGAAGAAGTCTGTGAAGAAGACAGTGAAGAGAGCCAAAGCGGCGACGACCCGGACCGCCAAAGCCGCAAAACGCGTCACGCGTCAGGCAAGTAAACAGACGAAGAAGGCCAGTAAGACGGCACGCAAAACTACGAATCGGGCCGTGAAGGCGGTCCGAAGCGCGACCAGAAGAGGGACGAAGGGAAAGAAAAGCAGATAGGAAAGCGAAAGCTGTATTATTCAGCCCGCGTGAGCGGGCGACAGACGATCATTTGTCAGCATCTGTCGCCCGCTCACGCGGGCTTTATTGTTTTTAACTGTTGGTGTGACCCCGTGCTCGCCTGCGGCTTCGCACGGGGCTTTAGACGGTCGCCCGCATTCGCGGGCTGAAAATTTGCTCTTTAGAAGTTTCCGCTGCACGCCTCATGGCCGCAGTCGCAGTCCAGCTCTATGTAATTGCCGGTCCCCTCGCACGAGGGGCCGCAATACTTGCTGTCTTTAGTCGCCGGGCAGCCGCAGGGCGGGTTCTTACAGGTTTTCTCATCCTTCTTGTCAGCCATTGAATCTTCCTCCACTCGATTTTGAATTGCCTTAGATTTGCGCAGCACCTTAGCACACACCGCGACGAGATTAGAAGTCTGAAGAAAGCTGTTGCATTAATCCCAATCATCGTCCAAGCTAAAGAGCGTCATGGCTGAGACCACTACAGCGGACGTCGTCATCATCGGCGGCGGCATCATCGGATCAAGCATCGCCTACCACTTGTCTGAAGCAGGCTGTTCGAACGTCATCGTCATCGAAGGCGAAGCGCATCAGGGCAAAGGCTCTACGGGCAAGAGCATGGGCGGCGTGCGCGCGCAGTTCGCGACCGATGTCAACATTCAGATGTCGCTCTACTCGATCAACTTCTTCGCAAGCTTCGATGAAAGGGTCGGCCACCCGGCGGAATACCGCCCGCACGGTTATCTCTTCGTCGCCACGAGCCCGAAACATCTGGAGTACCTGAAAGCGAACCGCGAGCGTCAAAGGGCTCTGGGATTGAAGAACGTCGAGCTGGTCTCAAGAGAAGAGATTCTTGAGATGGTGCCGCAGCTATATGCCGAAGACATCCTGGGCGGCACCTTCTGCCAGACCGACGGCTTCGTGGACCCTCATAGCGTGATGATGGGGTTTATGCTGCGCGCACGCGCGTGTGGTGTGCGCCTCCTGCTCGACACGCGCGTCACGGGCATAGAGGTCGAGAGGGGTCGCGTGACGGGCGTCGTCACCTCGCGCGGGCGCATCCACACAAATGTGGTCGTGAATGCCGCGGGGGCCTGGGCCGCCGAAGTGGCGCGCATGGCCGGGGAGACCTTGCCGGTCGAACCTTTGCGGCGTCAACTGGTGCCCACGGAACCTTTCAGCGAGTTGCCGGCGCGCTTTCCCATGGTGATAGACATGTCAACGGGCTTTCACTTCCGGCGTGAGGGCTTAAGAATATTGCTGGCCTGGAACGACCCTGAAGAAACAGTCGGATTCAAGACAGATTTCGATCCTTCATTCATCGAAAAGATTCTGACGCGCGCGGCGGCGCGCGTGCCCTGTCTCGCAGAAGCGCAGGTGAATGCGGGCCGCGCCTGGGCAGGGCTCTACGAGATGACGCCGGACCATCACGCGATCATCGGAGAATCGCCCACTTTGCGCGGCCTCTACTTCGCCAACGGCTTCAGCGGCCACGGCGTCATGCACTCGCCAGCAACCGGACGCCTCATCTCTGAATTAATCATGCACGGAGAAACGCGCCTTTTAGACGTCACCACTCTCGGCCTCGAAAGATTCAAGGAAGGCCGCCTGCTGGAAGAGACCGCCGTTCTATAAGAACTCCGCCGCACCGAATTCTACAGGGTTAAAATTCAACGTCTCGATAGCAATTCATCATGAATTATGCCTTCTGCTAGAATGCTGCTCGTCGAACACGAGCGTTGCGGCTTACCCCGCGCGAGGATCTAGACGTGAAACCGCGCATCTTTCTCTTATTCGCCATCTACGCTTTTGTCATGCCGCTCTTCGCAAGCGCGCAGGACAGGCATGTCCATAGCCGGTATCGGAAAGATTCTAAGACGACCGTCATCGAAACCGACTGGATGTATGTCATCAACACCGCGCAGCAGTTCATGCAGTTCGGGTTAGTGGCCCGCCATCCAGGCGAACGCCTGGAGAAGACGCCCGAGAAGGTCAATCTGGTGCTGTGGTCGTTCTCCAGAGAGGTCATGTACCGCCAGGACAAAGGTCCGGAGCTGAATTTCGACCTCGACGGAGAGAGCCTGACCGTCAGGGCGCAAACTTATCTGGTCTTCAAGGGACAGACCAAAGACGGCCAGGACATCTTCTGGAGCGAGAAGAGGCCTGACCTGGGCCAGCCGAGTCTCCTGCCTGTAACCGCGCAGGTGAGAGACAAAGCGGGCATCAACGGTCTCTTCATGGAGCAGATCATTGTCGAACTCAACCCCGAGCAACTCCTCAAGCTCGCCGCGGCGAAAAAAGTAGAGTTGCAGTTGGGGGCGACCAAAATTCCGCTCACGAAGGACTATCTGAATACGGTCCGCGAATTCAACAGCAGTCTGGTCCCCGGCGCGCAACCCGTAACAGCTGTTAAGGCAGAGCAACCAAGCCCAAAGGCCGGGGAACCCATTGATGTGGGCGTGGTCAACGGCAGGGCAATCAGTCTGCCCAGGCCCAATTATCCCAGTCTGGCAAAGGGAGCGGGCGCGTCCGGCAGCGTGAATGTTTTAGTGACGATAGACGAGACCGGGAAGGTGACTGCCGCCCGCGCCATCAGCGGCCATCCCCTGTTGCGTGAGGTCTCGGAAGCGGCGGCCAGAGAGGCGCGTTTCAAGCCGCCGATGATTTCGGGCAAGCCAGTGAAAGTCACAGGCATTATTGTTTACAACTTCGCGCCGTAAACTATCATTGCCGAGGTACGGATAAACAAATCAGGCCGCACATCATTATCTGGCGCCGGAACTGACGACCAGATAGTAGCTGCACACGCCCTTGCCTGTATTGTCGAAGCGATGCGGCGCGTCCGCTTCAAAGTAGAGCGTGTCGCCTGCGTTCAGGATGTACTCCTGCCCTTCGATCACAACGCTCAGCCTGCCCTGTTCGACGACCAGATATTTTTCCGTGCCTCTCTTATACGCGGGCAATTCTCCTGAAGTCGCGCCTTTCGGGATGACGTGACGGACGAATTCCAGGTTTCTGCTCTCAAAAGCGGGCGAGAGCAGTTGACGCTCGAATCCTGTTTCCGGGTCCCGGAAAACCATGCGCCGACTCTTCCGAATTAAGATGACTGCCCGCCTTGCCTCCGCGACGCCCATCAGATCGGTCAGGCCGACGCGCAGCGCCTGGGCCACCTTCGCGGCCACAACCAGGGTCGGGTTCTTTTCCCCACGCTCAAGTTTCGAGAGCATGGCGCGGCTGACACCCGAAAGCTCCGCCAGGGCTTCGAGGGTCAGCCCACGCGCGGCGCGCAGTTCCTTGACTCTGCCCCCGACGTTGCGAGCGTGCGCCGCTTCTACCATCGTAGAATTAATTCTTGCCTCATTCTCTCTCATATGTTAGAACAGAGTCTACCATAATAGATTTCCGTTCGATAGCGAAAGTTAATCAACAAGATATTGAAAGGGGTCGTCCGTGATGAAGAAAAACTATTTACACTCCGCTCTGCTGATCTTTTTGCTCGCTCTCTGTGCGCGGGGCGCGGAGGATTCCATAGAGGGCCACTGGCAGGGAGCGCTGGTGCGCGACGGGGCGGTGCAGGTAATCATGGTTGATTTCTTCAAAGATGCAGGGGCGCTCAAGGCCAGGATCAAGACGCCCGACCTGGTCACGGCCGAGCCGCCGCCCGTTCCCGCAGGCTTCGAGAGCGGGAAGGTCCAATTCGAGACTGCTTACGGCAAAGCCACCTTGACGCTTGACCCGGCGATGGGCGAAATGCGTGGAACCGTTGGCGAGATGACGCCTCCGGTCCTGATCCATCTGAAGCGCGCTTTCAAACCGTTCGAGATTCCGATTCTGTCTGAGGAGGTGCAGTTTCGTAACCGAGACGTAACGCTTTCCGGGACCATTGTCATGCCCGCCACGCCCGGTCCACACCCGGCGGTGGTCTGGATACACGGTCGCGGCAAGGCCGCAAGGGGCGGCTTTCGCGGCTTCGCGCGCCTGCTGGCTGAGCGCGGCATTGCGAGTCTCATCTATGACAAAAGAGGTGTGGGCAAATCCACAGGCGATCATGATAAGTCCGGTATGTACGATTTCGCAGGTGACGCTCTGGCGGCTTTAGAGTTTCTGGCGATGCGCCCGGAGATTGACCGCAAGCAGATCGGAATACACGGCACGAGCGCTGGCGGCTGGGTGGCGGCAATCGTCGCCGGGCGCACGAAAATTCCGTTAGCTTTTATCATCACCAACGTCGGCCCGGCGGACAGCGTCAGGGACCAGCAGGTTCACGTGGCGGAATATTCGATGCGGCAATCCGGCATTAACTTCACGCCGGAGGAGTACGCCGCGGCAGCCGCGCACATGAACCTCGTTGAGGATTTCGCCTACACGGGCAAAGGCTGGGAGGCCCTCAGCGCTTCCACTGTCAGGGCGAAACAGACGAGGTGGGGGCGCTTCGTGGACCTGCCGGAATCTGAAAATTATGAAGATATAGTCTGGGTGCGCCTCAACCAGTATGACCCTGGCCCGGACCTGAAGAAGATCACCGTTCCCTTCCTGGCTCTCTACGGCGGGAGTGATTATGTCGTCCCGCCCGAGGAGAATGTCAAGAAGCTCGAACGCTATCTGACCGAAGCGGGCAACCGTGATTTTAAGATAGTGGTCTTTGAGGGCGCAGATCATGGCCTCACAATCCAGAGTCAATTGAGACGTATGGGAGGCGAGCGGGCTGACCAGTATTACTGGCTGTGGAGGAAGCGCGCCCCGGGCGCAGTCGAGACAACGATTGATTGGCTGCTTCGACATGTTAACGTGAAACGCGCCTCATGATGAGCCGGCTTCGCCCGGGCACGTGCGAGCAGATTGCTCATCGCATGACTATATCCTGCCGCCCGATTAAGGGCTAAGAGATTCTGGAACTCAGCGTCGCCTGAGGCGTCTTTCTAACGCCAGTATCTTTTTTCGAAAAGGGGTAAATAACCCAAGTTGCCAGTTATCAATTGCCACTAGCTTCAGCTAGTGGTTCAGGGTGCTCTAGTTCTTTCGGCTTGAGCCGAACTGTGAGGCTCAAGCCGAAAGGAACTGGATGTTATGTGTCATTCGGCTCAAGCCGATCCTTTTCAACCATCTGTGTCCACTAGCTGAAGCTAGTGGCAATTGAAATGATTTCCAAACAGCTATAACTGGCAACTTGGGTTAAATAAGATGAAGAGATCTCTCTTGATTCTCTGTCTCATCGCTCTCGTGTCTCTGATCGGGTGGACAAGCTACGGGCAGAAACAGAAATCTTCCAGAACCTCCTGGGAATATTTAGTCGGACTGGAAGGGGGTGGGGCTAATAATCAGATAAACTTACGCGCGCTAGGAGCGGAGGGCTGGGAACTGACCGCTATAACGACAGAGGACGAGATCATCAATGGCGATCAACATATTCCTCTCAAGACCTACTACTTCAAGAGACCGAAGTAGAAAGGGCGTAAACTCTCGCATGGGACCCTGGCGGTGGGAGCGACAAAAAGGGTCCTGCCGCCACGTATCAGCGTGTCCTAAACAAAGTTGCCGGGTCAATTCAAATCGCGCATAATGCGAGGTGCGCCGTAGGTTTTAAGCACCCTCTCTAAAATCAGAGGAGGATTTGAATGCCAACAGAGACCCCACCGCCCTATTTCCCGCAGAACCAGCTCTCGCCCCCGGATGAGAGCCGGGCCAGAAAAACCAAGCTCGCGCTCCTCGGATGCCTCGTCCTGCTGCTGCTCTTCCTGGGCGGCACGGTTCTGGGGGTGTATTACCTGATTCGCTGGCTCTTCTTTTAACGAAGCGGTCCTCCGCCCTGGCCTGGACCGGAGGCAGCTCAAGCACAACCTTCACTCTGCGTCCTTCGTCGTCTCCAGCAGTCGCTTCATCGTGACGAGCACGCCCAGATGATAGGCGTTGTGGTCCGCGACGAGCAGCGCCTCGCGCAACACGGTCTGCCCGTCGCCGTGCGGGATTCGCGCGTAGAGGTCGGTCGCCGGGTCCATTACCAAAGCAATCATCTCTTTGAGGTCCCGGCGAAAAGCTTCGACGGTCTCATTCCAACCGGCAGCGTCCGGCGCAACGTCCTGAGCGGGCCAATAGCCCTCAGGCCACTTCGGCGAGACGTGACTGGCGTTGCGGCTGAATTCGAGTATGTCCCACTGCGCGATCCTCATGTGTTCGACGACGGCCCACGCCGTATAAGGAAGGTTTTCAACCTTTTGATTGACAGCCTCAATGGGAAAGTCCTTGACGACCGACTCGAAATCTATATGCGCGCCGCCCCCGTCGAGCAAATAGAGTAGCTGCTCACGAAGCGCCTTGTCCTGATCCATCTTTTCTCCTTCCCGGTTAGTAAATCAAGAGATGCTAGCCACAGATAAGCGCAGATAAACGCAAATCCAATCATTTCTAATCTGCTTCCATCCGCGTTCATCTGTGGCTAAGATTTCCATTCTAACACTCAAGAGTTGTACTCTCTCAATTTCAAATTCCGGAACTAACGTGGGGAGATGACTGTGATGTCAGGAAAAAGATTGCTGCTGTTGAGCAGCTCGATGGTTCAGGGCGCGGGCTATCTGGAATACTACAAGGGCGCGATTGAAGATTTTCTCGGCGTGGGGGTGAAGCGAGTTCTTTTCGTTCCCTTCGCGGTCGTTACTACAACGTTTGACGAATACGCAAGCAAGGTCCGAGAGGCGTTTGGGACGATGGGCTACGAGCTTGATTCCGTTCACGAGGCCGTGGATGCGAACGCCGCCGTCCGCCTCGCGGAGGCTGTGGTCGTCGGGGGCGGCAACACCTTTCACCTGCTGCGCGGCCTTTACGAGACGGGATTGATTGAGAGCATCCGGGAGAGTGTGATGAGAGGCGTGCCCTATGTCGGCTGGAGCGCCGGATCGAACGTCGCTTGCCCGACCATCAGGACGACGAACGACATGCCCATCGTCGAGCCGCAGAGCTTTAACGCCCTGAACCTGGTCCCGTTTCAGATCAACCCGCACTACATGGACGAGCTGCCCGCGGGACATCAGGGCGAGACCAGAGCGCAGCGCATCGCGGAATTTACGAAAGCCAATCCGAATGTTTATGTCGTCGGGCTGAGGGAAGGCAGCACGCTGAGGATTGAAGATTCACGGATTCGTCTCATCGGGGAAAAGGAGGCGCGCGTCTTCCGGAGCGGCGAAGAGCCCGTGGAGTACAAGCCGGAGGATTCTCTCGAATTTCTTTTTCGGACCTGAAATCAATCTTGAAGCATCCTCCACACGTCCGCGTCACCGCGCGCGACGCCCGCGCTTCCAGGTCTCTTTGAGATTAACGTGCTTCTCTTCGCGCGCCAGGCAAGACCAGCAGATGTATTGCGGTGTATTGTCCGGCCCGACAAACTTGATTAAGCGCTCCGTCTCCTCGTCGCACCTCTCGCAGCGATTGACTGTCTCTTCCGTCATCAGTACTTCCCCCTAAATCCTTTAATCAGCTCGGGGCCGTAATTATAGAGCCATTCTCGCATAAGCGAAGGCGATTGGCGGACAAATCGTGCTGGCATGGCAGAGACTGTTGCCCATTTTTGGCCTTCCATAGACTCTCCCCCTGCGAGTATAATGGGGCGCTTGATAGCCGGATGCATCCGCGATTAGCTGGTTGGCATCTCAATGTTTGCTCACTCGCCCAGGGTAGAAAGGCCAGGCGGGTTTCGAGTTTCAGGAACTAACAAAGGACTATCCCCTTATGAACGAATTTCAATCTCAAAATCAACGCTATTCACAGCCTCCAACATGGTCGGAGCAGGGCGGGTGGGGCGGCATGCTGGCGCGCACAGCGGCAGAGGCGAGCCTCCCGGAGCGTCTGGCCTTTATCAGAAAGGTCTATGCGCTCTTTTTCGCGGCGACGCTCTTTGCTATCGGCGGCGTCCTGCTCGGCTTCGCTAACGAGGGCCTGATGCGCTTCGCTCTTGAGCATCCCATCATCATGCTGCTGCTGATGATCGGAGGCGTGATGGGTGCGACTGCCGTGCGCCACAAGCCCGGCATTAATCTGGTCGCGCTCTTCGGTTTCACGACGCTGACGGGCGTCATCATCTCGCCGCTGCTCTGGATCATCTCACTGTATAATCCCGCTTCGATTATTCAGGCGGGCGTGCTGACGGTGGGCATCTTCGGCGCGTTGACCGCTTACGTGTTCATCTCGAAAAAAGATTTCAGCTTCCTGCGCGGGCTGCTGGTGACGGGATTGGTCATCGTCATCCTGGCGGGCCTCCTGAACATGCTGATTATCGGTTCGAGCGCGCTCTACTTCGCGGGAGCGGTGGCGACGCTGCTGCTCTTCTCGGGTTTCGTGCTCTATGACACCTCGAACATCATCCGGCGCTACCCGACCAACGAATACGTTTCGGGCGCGCTGTCGCTCTACCTGGATGCCTTCAACATCTTCCTAGCGCTGCTGCGAATCTTGAACAGCCGCGATTAAGTAGCGCAATATGACAGTAGCCCAGGGCGTAAGCCCTGGGTCATGAGCGCCAACAAAGCATTCAAGCCCCGGATGGGCGACGAGATTCTGTCGCCCATCCGGGGCTTGGTTATTTTTTCTGTTGCCGTTACCCGGGGCTTACGCCCCGGGCTACTAATGATTCCGCCCCTGACGGGGCTTCGTTAATGTTGCTCGCGTTCGCCTACAACGAACGCTACTCCTTCTCCGCCAAACTGCCTTCAAGCTTAAAAATCAAACTTGACGGCCAGTTGCAACTGGCGCGGGGTGACGAAAGTGGTCGTCCCCGACGCCGGTGAGCCGAACGTGCGCGGCGTGCCGAAAGCTGTCACGGCGGAAGGCCGCGTAAGCGTGCCCCCGCCGGCGGTCGAGAAGTTGAAGAACGTGTTATTGACGAGCGCCACGTTCGAGCGGTTGAAGATGTTAAAGGCTTCGAGAATCAGGCGGAGGCGGATGTTCTCGCTGAACCTGATGGCGCGTGTGATCCTCCCGTCGAACTGATAGACGGAGGGCGTCGTGAACTGATTGCGGACCGTGCCCGGCAGGCGGTCATTCGCGCGGTTGCCGTCGTTGTTGGGGTCGCCGCTGACGAGCGCCGAATAAGGCACGCCCGACTGGAGTTGAATGATGCTGGAGATCGAGAAGTCGCTGAAGAGAGCGCGGGCGACGGCGTTGTCACTCCACTTGATGCGCCCCCACTCGTACACCGGGCTGAAGACGAAACGGTGGCGGATGTCCGTGTCGGAACGGCCGTAGTCCAGGCCGGGGTTGATCTGGTTCTCTACTATCTTCGCATCGTCCGCGCCGACGACGACTATCGTCTGGTCCGGACGGTCGTCTTTCGCCTTCGAGAAGGTGTAGGCGGCGATGAATTGGAAGCCGCGCGTAAAGCGCTGCGTCGCTTGGATGGCGAGGCCGTTATAGAGCGACTTCGAAGCGCTCTCGAAGATGCTGATGCGGTTGTACGAAAGACCCGTCGTGCGCGAGATCGGGCGCGCCGTCGGGAAACGCTGGAAGGTGTAGCTCACTCCGTCCGGCCCCGTCACCGTCAAAGGCACGGGCGCGGCGAGATTGATGTCGCGCGTCCGCGTCAGGTGCAGCCCGTGATAGTAGAGATACGTGGCCGACAGGCTCAGGTTATTTCGGACCTCGCGCTCGACTCCGATTCTTCCCTGCTCGACGTACGGCTGCACGTAGTCGGACGCGAAGAGAAACAGGTTCGGGTTGGCGGAGGTGCCCGCGGGCGGCGCCGTCAGGATATTCGGGTAAGTTAACCCGGCGGCTGCGATCTGCGCGGCGTTGAGATTGACGCCCGTCACGTTGATGCCGTTCTGCGAGTGGGCCGTGCCGACGACGATGGACGGCGTTCGGTTGTAATAAAGCCCGAAGCCGCCGCGAATCACTGTCCGCTCGTCCGGCGCGTAAGAGAAACCGACGCGCGGCGCGATGTTGTTCTTATCCTTCGGGCAGCGCGAGGTGTCAATGCCGTTGTTGAGCAGTAAGGTGTCCGGGTTCCTCACCTCAGGACACGACATGCCCTGATAGTCGTAGCGCAAGCCGATGTTGAGCGTCAGCTTCGGCGTCACGCGCACGTCGTCCTGCCCGAAGAAGGCGTATTCGGCGAGGTTCGGTTCCGTCGTCGCGCCTGTGGTCCCGGCCCCAGGGAAATTCTGTGTGTAGGCCGTGGGCGCGTTGTTCGCAAACGCAGTGTACGAGGGGAACGTGTAGGAGCCGCTGAAGATGCCTGGGAAGAAGTTGAAGATGCGGTCGAAGTTGAAGTCGAGACCGAACTTGTAGTTGCTCCGCCCCGAAACGTAAGAGAGATTGTCTATGAACTGCACGCGCTTGATGGTCGTCTCGCGCGGGCTGAAGTTGTTGCGCCCGATGCTGAGGTTCGTGCCCGCGCCCGTGCCGATGACGGCTTCGGGGGTGGCGGCGTTGGCTTGGCCCGGCTCTTTATCGCGCGCCAGCTGGAAGCGGAATTCGTTGACAAGGCTCTGCGTCAGGGTCGAGGCGAGCGTTCCCGAAAAGGTGTCGCTGCGCACAAGGCTGTCGCCAGAGTGCTCTTCGACCGAGAGCGGGCCGTTGTTCTCGTTGTTCTGTCCGACAAACCCCTGATGGTTGTAGCGCAGCGTCAGTTGATGGCTGCTGTTAAGAGAGATGTCCGCCTTGCCCAAGAATACGTCCTGGCTGCGCCCGACCTCATAGGTGCTGAGCTTCGGCGTCAGGATTGAGAGCGCCCCGGCCGGCGCAGTGCCCAGGTTCGGAATGTCCAGCACCTGCGGGATGTTTGAGCGCTGGCCGTCGTAGGTGAAGAAGAAGAAGGCCTTGTTCTTGACAATTGGACCGCCGACGCGACCGCCGAACTGGTTGATTCTCGACGGCGGGCGTTTGTTGGGCCGCCCGGCGCGCGCCTGATTGGCCTTGTTCGCAGGATCGTTGGAGTTCAAAGCCTCGTCGCGGAAATATTCGAAGACTCCTCCATGAAACTCGTTCGTGCCCGACTTGGTGACGACGTTGATGACCGCGCCGCCCGCGCGCCCGAACTCCGCAGAGAAGCCGTTCTGGTTGACCTGAAACTCCTGCACGGACTCTTCGGAGAACTGATAGGGCGGGCGCACGCCGCCGCGTCCCAGAGCCTGGCCGAAGAAAGTGTTGTTGTTGTCCACGCCGTCAACCTGAACGCTGTTGAACGTGCCACGCTGGCCGCCGACGGAGAGGTCGCCGCCGCGCGGGTCACGCACCACAGCGGGCGAGAGCGTGGCGAAGTCCTGAAAGTTGCGCCCGTTGATGGGGAGGTTTTCGATGGAGCGGTTGTTGATGGTAGTCGAGACGGAAGTGCGCGTGGTTTCGACCACAGGCAATTCCGCAGTCACTGTCAACTCCGTGGTTCTGATATCGCCAATCGAAAGCTTGATGTCGAGCGGCGTCTTGCTGCCGACCGTCACCTGCACGTTCTTAAACTCTGCCGGGGAGAAACCCTGCGTGGCGCTGGCGCGAACGGTGTAGGTGCCGGGCGGCAATAAGATGATGCGGAAGTTGCCTTCGCTATCCGTGGTAGCGGTCTTCTCCAGGCCTGTCTGCGTATTGGTGGCTGTAACCTGGACGTTCGGGATAGCGGCCTCTTTCGGATCGAGCACGATGCCTTCGATGTCTCCGGTGGTGGCCTGCGATTGGGCGAACGCCACGCTCGAAAGACAGATTAAGCTCGCAACCAGAATGAGCAGCCTGGCCGCATGGGGGATAAGTTTTTTGGGCATGATTTTCCTCTTGTGAAAACAGTTTTTGATGTGGACCCGCGCGCCCGAACAATAGGTGACCGCCGTTAGTGCTTGAGGAGTTATAAAAACCTCACCTGAAGGCCATCCGGGACGCCGGGATATTAGTAGAGAAGAGAGACGAAAGCAAGATTGCAGGGAAAGAGGTAATCAGCCGTCGAAGACTAATGACAGTTAAGATAAGGAAGCCCGCGCCAGCGGGCGACAGTATAAAGCCCAGGGCGTCAGCCCTGGGTCACCAGCAGCAAGAAATAATATGAGCCCATGAAATGGGCGACAGCCCAATATGAATTGCGGGCGGGCACCGACGGGCTGTCGCCCGCTGACGCGGGCTTGATTGTTAAATGCTTGTCTTGTCCCAGGGCTAACGCCCTGGGCTTTAGACGGTCGCCCATTTCATGGGCTTTATACTGCCGCCCGCTCACGCGGGCTATCCATTACGAATCAGCGTTTCGTTCGCGCCATGAGGCGCTCGATCTCGTCTGGCGCGGAGGGGATTTTCTCAGACATCTTCCGCAGCGTGCCGTCCGGCATGACCTGGTAATCGTCCTCGATTCGCACGCCGAGCTTTTCGGTCTGGATGTAGATGCCTGGCTCTATGGTGAAGACCTCGCCCGGTTGCAGCGGATGAACGCTGTCGGCCACATCGTGCACGTCCATCCCGAGCGCGTGGCCGAGACCGTGGATGAAGAAGTGCTCCATCGTGTACTCTCGCCCGTCCGTCTCTTTGGCGCGCAAAGGGCTCTTGCGTAAATATTCGACGGCGAAAAGGTGCAGGTCCAGGTTCGTCATCCCGGGCTTGTAGTGCGCCGCAGCAGCCGTCTGCGCGTCCAACACAAGCTGGTAAATCTCTCGCTGGCGCGGCGTGAATTTTCCGCTCGCGGGGAAGGTGCGCGTGATGTCAGCCGTGTACATGGAGTATTCCGCGCCAATGTCGCAGACGACCAGATCCCCCGCCTCGATTTTTTTGTGGTTCTCCTCGTAGTGCAGGATGGTCGAGTAGATGCCGCTGCCGACGATTGAGGGGAAGCCGGGCCGCTCCGAGCCGTTGCGCGTGAAGGCCGCCTCCAGGAGCGCCTGCACCTCGTACTCGTACATCCCGGGCTTGAGGTTCAGCGCGATGTCACGCTGAGCTTCGCCCGTGATGTCAATCGCTTTTTGCAGGAGCGCGATTTCCGAGGGCGACTTGGTGCGACGCATCACCGAGACGATGTTCGTGACCGGGGCGAATTCGACACCGGGCAGTTCCTTGCGCAGGCGCTCGACAAATTCATACTCACGAATCAGGCCGTTAAGAGCCTTGCGCGGGGCGATGGTGTAAATCTTCAGGGTGCTCTTACCTTCGGCGTTCTTGAAGGCCGGCAGCGCCGCGGCCTCTTTCAGCTTTGCCAACAACTCGTCGCCCGGCGGGACCTGCGCCACCGGTTTGGCGCCGATCTCTGTCGGGAGCACGCGCTCGACGCCGAAGATTTTGGCAGTCTCCGCTCCGGGCGCCAGTTGCACGCCCGTCCAGCGCTCGTTATCCAGGTCACGCGGCGGAATGAAGACGATCTCACGCGCCCCGTTCAGGGACGGCAGCCCCTGGGGCACAAGCATCAGGGCTGCGCCGGGGGTGCGGACGCCCGTCAGATAAGCCATCCAGTTATTCTGCCGGTAGCGCATCTCCACCCCGAGGCTTTCCTCCACGTTGCCTAGAATGATCACCACGCCGTCCTTGATCTCGGAGAGCAGCTTTTGTCTGCGCGCGCGATACTCGACGAGAGGCTGGTTGAGAAGACGCACGCCCGGCTCGTCCCAAAAGTTGGAGTCGGAAGAGGCCGGAGTGGCAATTGCAGAGAGAGCAATTGCGAGAATTAAGAGAAAGAATATCAGCGGGCGATCTTTTTTCATATCAGTAATCTCAATCGTGAAGGGCGATTATTCGGAGGCTCTGCCGCACAACTGGTGCGGCAGAGCCTCCGGCTTTGCTCAACGTGGCCCCATCGCCACCGACCGGAAGAGGTCCTGAAGGCGGCGGCCACCCGCCGTCTGCAAGAGGCTCATCAACCCTATGAACCCGTACCCGAAGAAGAAGAGGAACAGGAAAGGTATCGTCGCCCACAACTCCATACGCACGGCGTAGGCTATGGCGAGAAGGAAATAGGCGGAGAAGGAGAGCTCCAGCAGCGGCAGCAGCCCTCGCTTGCGCTTGTACTTCTTCCGCTTCCAGGTCTCGTCCCCGTGCTCTTCGACGCGATACTTCGGGGTGCGGACGAACTCGGTCTTATAGCCGATCAGAGCTTCGATCACTGCGCGCGCGTTCGAGAACGCGAGCCCGATGCCTAAGCCCATCACCAGCGGCAAATGCAGCAGGCGCACGCCGCGCCGCTTGCCCAGATACCAGACGCCCGTCCCGTAGAAAAAGAATACCGAGATGGTCGAGAAGAAGAGCAGCGGCACGTCGAAGATCATCAGGTGATAGAAGCCCTGATTGTAGCGCACGAGCAAGAGCGGAAATTGCAGGAGGCTGACGAGAATCATCAAAGGGTAGCTGATGTTGCCCGTCAGCCGAAAGAACATCTCCAGCTTGACGCGCAAAGGAAGGTGCGCGGCCCAGATTCTGCGAAACAGTTTCAGCCCGACCTGCATCACGCCCTTGGCCCAGCGCCGCTGCTGCGCCTTGAAAGCGTTGATCTCGACGGGAATCTCCGATGGCGCGTCTTCGTCCAGCAGATAGACGAAGCGCCAGCCCATCAACTGGGCGCGAAACGAGAGGTCCGTGTCTTCCGTCAGGGTGTCGTGCTGCCAGCCGCCGCTCATGTCTATGGCGCTTCGTCGCCAGATGCCGGCCGTGCCGTTGAAGTTGAAGAACCCGCCAGTGCGGTTGCGGACCGTCTGTTCGACGACGAAATGACCATCGAGCATGATCGTTTGCAGGCGCGTCAGGAGATTGTAGTTGCCGTTGATGTGCGACCAGCGCATCTGCGCGCAGCCCACCAGCGGGTCCGTGAAGAAATCCACGAGCTGGCGCAGGCAATCAGGTTTCGGGACGAAGTCCGCGTCGAAGATCGCCAGGAGTTCGCCCTTCGCTGTCTTCAGACCGTTTTCCAGCGCGCCCGCCTTGAAGCCCGTGCGGTCCGTGCGGTGTATGTAGTAGATATCGAACCCTTCGCGACGGTAGTGCTCAACTGTTTCGGCGGCGAGTTTCGTGGTCTCGTCAGTCGAGTCGTCCAGCACCTGTATCTCAAGCCGCTCGCGCGGGTAATCAATTTCGGTCACGGCCTTTAAGAGACGCTCGACCACGTACAGCTCGTTGAAGAGCGGGAGCTGGACCGTGATTCGCGGCAGCTCCTGCTCTTCAAAACGGCGCGCGGGCGTCGGCACCAGCCGACGGTAGCGCCAGAAGGCGATGACCTGTTTGACGCGGTAGCAGCCAAAGATGGCGAGCGTCGTGAGAATAGCGAAGTAGAGGATGAGGATTGTCCAGTCGAAGGTGTCCAGGCGATAGACCGTGCTCGGATTGGCCGCGGATTTCTCGATGACCTCGCAAAATTTGGGGAGCCTCTGGCAGATGTCCTCCGAGGTCGTCAACAGAGCAAGCGAAATTTGACCCATCTCTTTAAGAACTCAGAAGTCACGGGGCCGAAAGCCGGAACGAGAGCGCCTGAGCGAACCGTCTCCGGATTCCATTTCCATCTCCACAGAAAACGGGCAGCGCAAAAAAAGGGCGCTGCCAGCCACCTGAGACGCTAATTCTAACCGAACGGATGCCTGTGACAAAGGCTCGTGAATCGTAAATCGTAAATCGTGACAAGAGAAAGCCGTTCTTTCTATTCACGATTTACGATTCACGATTTACGATTCACGATTTACGATTCCCTCTTCCGCCTTCCGTTTCTCGAAGAGCGGGACGGCGATCAGGCCGCCGACCAGGGCGAAGGCCATCGTGATGAGAAACAGGAGCAGGGTTCGCAACGAAAGGAGCGAGCCGAAGAACTGTTCCGAGAAGGGCAGGCTCATGGCCTCTTCCATCTGCTGCCTGTAATATTCGGCTTTCTGTGGGTCTAAACGTTCGATAATGCCGATCAGGAAGCTGCCCTCCGGGTTACCCATTAAAATCGTCAGGGGAATGCCGATGATTAACTGGAGCACCGTCCCGATGGCGCCAGCCATCGCGCCGATCAGCGCGCCGTCTCCGACGTTGACTTGCACGGGAGATTGTTTGGCGTACAGGTAAGTAGCGAACGCCCCCCCGATGACGACCCACAGGCAACAGAGCACGTTGCCGAGTCTGACGTAAGGGATGCCCGATAAGATTCCGATGACGGCGCCGCCGAAAAGAGCCGCCCGTAGCTTGTTATTCATCTCTCGTTACACCTTATGCTCGTGCCTTACGCTGATCGCCCCTTCTTTGTTCTCTACGCCCGGCGAAGGGTGCGCGCTGCGCCTGAAGCCCAGGCGGCTCAGGTCCAACAGACCCGGGACCACGTAAAAAGCCGTCACCGCCCCGAGGAGAGCGCCCGTCACAAAGCGCGTCAGATGCGTGTTCTGCCAGAGGCCGGAGAGATCAAACGCGACATCGAGCGCCGTCGGGACGAGCGCCAGGAGCAGCCACGCGCGCGCGGGCGCAGTCTCGCGCTTGAGGGAGCGAGCCAGCGGGTAGAGCAAGACGGCCCCTGCGAAACCGAAATAGATTCCGGTGCAGCGCGCGCAGACGGCGAAGGGATGACCCTCCACATAAAACGAGCGCTCGGGAATCTGATGGCAGACACGGCCCAACGCCCTGTAGATAACCAGCGCAGTGAAATCATGCCCCGCGGCCAGGGCCAGGGGCGCGATGACGACCGTGCTCACAAAGAGGAGCGCCACGCTCGCAGTGGTGGCCCAGACGATGACGGCCCGGCGCTGCGTGCCAGCGGCTGGCACGCACTGCGGGACGTACACCATTGCGGAATGCGGATTTCGGATTGCGGATTTTAAGAGTTTTGCCATCGTATTTTTCAATCCGCATTCCGCATTCCGCATTCCGCAATCTAAAATCGGATCACAGAGTCCGGGCCGCCTTCGACGTGGACCGTATCAACGAAGCGTATATGCTTCGACTCGGTCGTCATCACGAGCGAGTGTGTGCGCTTGCCCGCGCCGAAGAAGCGGACCCCGCGCAGCAGCGCGCCGTCTGTGACGCCCGTGGCGGCGAAAATGATCTTCTTGCCGGGCGCGAGATCGTCCGTGTCGTAAACCTTATCCGGGTCCGAGATGCCCATCGCTTTGAGACGCGTGAGGACTTCTTCCCGTGAGGGCACTTTGTCTTTATCAACGCCCAGGCGTTCAGCATCGAAAACAAGCTTGGCCTGAATCTCGCCGTTGAGACATTTCATCGCGGCGGCCGTGATGACGCCTTCGGGCGCGCCGCCGATGCCCATCAGGGCGTGAATGTTCGTGCCGGCGACGGCCGCGGAGATGCCAGCCGAAAGGTCGCCGTCCGAGATCAAGCGGATGCGCGCCCCTGCCTCGCGCACGTCGCCGATCAGTTTTTTATGGCGCGAGCGGTCGAGCACGATCACGGTCAAATCCTCTATGTCGCGCCCGAGACGCCGCGCGATGTTCTTCAAGTTATCTTTGACCGGGGCGTCAATATCAACGACGCCGCGCGACGACGGTCCGACGACGATCTTGTCCATGTAGATGTCCGGCGCGTTCAGCAGGCCGCCGCGCTCCGCCGCGGCGAGCACCGCGATGGCGTTGTTGGCCCCGAGCGCGCAGAGGTTTGTGCCTTCGAGCGGGTCCACGGCGATGTCAACCTCCGGGAAGCTCGCGCGCACCTCTTCGCTCGCACCGACGCCGCCCAACTCTTCGCCGATGTAGAGCATCGGCGCCTCGTCGCGCTCGCCTTCGCCGATGACGATGCGGCCTCGCATCGGCACCGTGTCCATCACTTCGCGCATCGCTTCGACGGCTACGTGGTCCGAATATTTGCGGTCGCCCTGCCCCATTGTGCGCGCCGAAGCAATCGCCGCCGCCTCGCAGACGCGCAGGAAATCCAGCGACAGCTCGCGCTCTGTTCTCAACTCGTGTTCCATAGGATTTCGGTTCTCCTGAAGATAAAGTTCGGCCATGAACTCCGACTGAGTCAAACTGCTTCGCGAGTGATAAGAAATGCGCCCGTATAGTAGCAGAGCGGAAGCGGAAATTGTAGAGGCAGAAATTTATCTCATATTCCCTTAAACAGTCTCTGATCTTAAAGTCAGGGTCTATTCATTTTCGAAATTGAGGAAAGTAGAAACAGGACTGTCCACGAAATCACACTAAATGACACGAAATTGCCGTGGCTTGTTTCGTGTCGTTTTGTGTGGCTTCGTGGACAGGTCCTTGCTCTGCTGAGAATG
>DASVXV010000164.1:0-149361 GCA_036392495.1 Pyrinomonadaceae bacterium
AGCAAAGATCAGACCTGAATTTGTTCGATCCGTTTTTCCTAAGATTTTTGCAGGTTTTCGAGATAGTTCAATGATTCCCAAACATCTATCAATACTTGTGTAGATACTAATGGCGTGAGCCCTGGGTCACAAGCGAGAAAAATATCAAAGCCCATGAAATGGGCGACCGTTTAAAGCCCAGGGCGTCAGCCTGGGTCACAGCGCCGAGTTGAAATGCAAGCCCGCGAGAGCGGGCGACAGCCCTTGAATGGCATGCGGTCGTGCACGGGCTGTCGCCCATTCGCATGGGCTTCGAAATATCTTCCTGCTGGTGACCCAGGGCTTGCGCCCTGGGCTTTAAACGGTCGCCCATTTCATGGGCTCTTGTTTTTCTTCCTGTCCCACCGGCCTCCGCTTGACACCTCATTCATGCCACGTATAATTCTCTTCCGCTTTGCGGGCCGGTAGCTCAGTTGGTAGAGCAGCTGACTCTTTACATGGGAGCCTCGTCCGGAAACGGGCGAGTGAACAGGCATCAAAGTCGGGGAACCCTGAAAGCCTTCGGGCGATGGCAATCCCGAACCAAGCCTTGGGAAAACTGAGGAAGGTGTAGAGACTAGACGGTGCCCACCTAAATTCCGCGAGGAACATGGTGAAGGGATAGTCCAGACCACGAACGCATTCCGTTGCGGCATGCGGCGGCGAAAGTCGAGGTGGTAGGTAATCAGCGGGTCACAGGTTCGATCCCTGTCCGGCTCAAAATATTGAGGGCGTCCATCACGGACGCCCTTTGACATTTTGGAGTTGAGAATAAAAAGGAAGCGCAATCGCAGCCCGCGTGAGCGGGCGACAGAATAAAGCCCCATGCGCCAGCACGGGGTTTTGTCACGAGAAATAAACCGAGCCTGCGTGAGCAGGCGGTAGAATGTAGCCCCACGCGCAGCCGAAGGCGCAGCGTGGGGTAACACGTCTGGAAAGAAGCAACGAGCCTGCGTGAGCAGGCGACAGATGCAGATAACGAAGCGTCTGTCGCCTGCTCACGCAGGCTCGTTTTAATTTCGCACGATAAAACCCCGTGCTGACGCACGGGGCTTTATTCTGCCGCCTGCTCTCGCAGGCTGATTACCTTTCGATGGCAGAGGCCTGTTCGATCCTCGCGGCCTTTTCGCGCCTGAGGGGGAGGATCAGCCACCACGCAGGTGAAGCTTCCACCCGTCATCCTCTTTATAGAATTTGAATGTCATCCAGCGACCGCTACCCTTATCAGCCCTGAAAGGTTCTTTCACTTCAAGGGTGGCGGTTTTTCCGTCGCCTGCGATCTTTTCGTTCCGGAGTTCCGGCATCGTCTCGGCCACGTCCATCGAGCCTATCTCCACTATCTTTCCGAGGAACTCGTCAAGGCTTTGTTTCGATTGTCTGGCCCCCTCATCCATCCTTTCCAGCTCGCTCTTTGTCAGGACGGATTTAATGGCGGCGACATTCCTGCTCTTCATCCCCTTGTAGTATGTCTCGTAGGCTTGTGTCGGGGTCGCGTTGCCGCCCCCGCACGCCGCTGCGACGAGAGCAAGCAGAAGAAGCGCGAGGACTCGCGGAAACATTTTTTGGTTCTTCATCACCTGCCCTTGACCTTCCAAACGTCATCCTCTTTGATGAAGCGTGCTGTCTTCCACGTGTCGCTCTTAGCGTCTTTGAACTCCAGGGTGGCCGTCCTGCCGTCGGCCTCGATCTTTTCGTTCCGAGTTTCAGGTAACGTCTCCGGGACACTGCTCGCACTCATTTCAAGATATTCTTTGAGCAGCTCGTCAATGCCTCTGTTCATTTCTTTAGCTTGCCTCTCCATTTCAGCCAGCTCCTCTTTACTGGTAACTGCCATCAAGGCCTTGACGTCCTTGTTCTTCATAGCCTGATAGTAAGCTTGAAAGGCTTTGGTCGGAGAAGAGGCCGAGGATGAACCCGTGTTTGAATTGTTCGCGTTTGTACCTGCATTTGAGTTCGCGTTTGAACTCGCGTTTGTATTGTTCGCGGTTGAATTCGTAGTTGAATTCGCAGTTGAATTCGCGTTTGAGCCGCCGCACGCCGCCGCAGCGAGAGCAACTAAGGCGAAGGCGATTGTGAGCGCAAAGGTCCTTTGTCTTTTCATCTTCTGCATTCTCCACCAGGTTGTGTTGACATTTGGTTTATCAATTGCCACTAGCTTTAGCTAGTGGATAGGTTTCATGCTCGGGCGAGAGGCTTGAGCCAAATTTAAGGAGAAACTATCTTCCTTGCGGCTTCAGCCCCAAATTAGGCTGAAGCCGCAAGGAGAGTTGAAAACATAGAGTTCGGCTCAAGCCGCCTTATGTGTGCGCTCCACCCCACCAGCTCAAGCTAGTGGCAATTGAAACGAAAAACCAAATCTCAACAGAACCCAGAAGCCAGGCTTCCAACCCATCAAAACTAGCGGCTTATTTTCCAGCCATCATCCTCTTTAATGAATTCGAGCTTGCGCCAATTGCCACTGTCAAGGTCTTTGACCTCAAGCGTGGCCGTCTTGCCATCAGCGGCGATCACTTCGTTTCTGGTCTCCGGCATGTTGCCTGTAAGTTTGCCTGGTGCATCCTTAAGGGTCTCTCCGAGGAACTCGTCAACGCTTTTGTTCGTTTCCTTAGCTGCTTTCTCAAGCATCTCCAACATCTTTTTCGGCATGACTGATTTGTATGCCTTGACATCCTTATTCTTCATCGCCGTGTACAATGTCTGAAAGGCTTTAGTCGGAGTTGAGTTGCCGCTGCCGCATGCCGCAATGGTGAATGCGGCCAGAGCAAGCGCCAGGCCAAGCGCAAAGACTTTGGGGGTTTTCAATTTTTCTCTCTCCTTTTCCTTCCGCTAACGGATTCGCATCGTCGGGTCGCCGAAGAGAATCCACGTGCGGCGAACGTCCGGGTCCGTGGTCGCAGCCTTCGCTCTCTGCACAGCCTCACCGAGCGTCAGATTCTGCTCGCCGAAGATTTGCTGGTAGAGCTTCTGGTTAATTTCCGCCTGCCCCGTCGGCAGGGTGATGCCCGAAGAAGCCCACACGGCTATCGCGCCACCACCCTCCGCCTTGAGCAGTGCTTCGGCGAGACTGTCCGTGTTGGCGTCAACGTAGTAGCCGTTCATGCAGGTCATCGTCACAAAGAGCGAGGTCTTGCCGCTGTTCGCGAGCTGACCAGCATCCATAGCCCGAAGGATTCCGTCGCCAGTCCACTTGTCATAGGTCCCGTGCCCTGCGTAGTTGGCGACGAGAGGTCCCTGGCTCAGGCCGTTGAGAATCTGGCCTCTCATGGTGGCCCCGTCTTCGTCGTGGCGCACGATTGACTGGACGGTGACGCCAGCCGGAACAAGCGCCTTCAGCTCGTTACTCGTCGCCTCGAAGTCGTACCCGTCCGGACCGACGCGGTCCGAGACGAGCAGCACGCCGCGCGCGGAGCTATTCTCAGGCGGACGATAGTTGACTATCTTGGAGATGATAGCGTTGGCTTCCGCGAGGGTCCGCACGGGCAGGCGACCGACGGCCATCTCAGCCACCCCGTCGTTGTTGAAGTCCGCGTACCAGTCGTCTCCAGCGGTCTCCATGTAGCGCGTGTCCACCATCTTCGTCGGGATTAGATCGAACTGTCCCTTGCCCTGGTAGTTGCGCGGGTCGTAGCTCCCGTCACCCACCAGCAGCACGTAGCGCGGGGCCTTCTGCCAGCGCGCCATAGTCCACGCCAGGAAATCCTTGATGGCCTGCGGGCTGTGCGCGCCGTAGCTGAACTCGTCGTAGATGTCTTCCACATCCACGACCGAGACGGCCATTCCCTGCCCTGCGCGCAAGCTCGCCAGAGACTTGACGCTCGCGCGGAACCGCCCGTCAGTGATGATCAGGAAGTCCGCCCCGTTCGTCGTCTGGCTTAAGCTCGACACATGATTGGAGGCCATCGCCGCCGGGCGCTCGAACTGATCAGAGGCGAAGGCCAGCAGATTTCTGGTGCCGCCGCCTGTGCCCGGTCCGACCGTGATCGTGTAGCCTCCGCCCTGAGCGCGGACCTGCGGCTCAATCTCAATCACTTCGTTCGGGTTGGTGATGTCGAGCACGCGCACTCCGGCGCTCGTGAACCCTTCGACGTTGACTGTGCTTGCGCCGCTTGCGCTGAAGTTCAGGCGATTGTTCTCCGCGCGGTAGAGACGTGCGTAGGTGAGCTTCAACCTGTCCACGAGGCTGACGTCTGCGGAGCCGCCCTGCGCTATCAGCCTGATGGTGTTGTCGCCTTCGCGCAAGGTGGCCGGGCTGATGTTGAGAACCTGGTCCGCGTTGACCATCCCTGCGTAGTTGAGCATGCCGACGTCCGTGCCGTTCAACTGCACCAGCACCTGATGCGCCTGCGCGGTCCCGCCCTGAAGCACGACCTGCAATTGCGCGGAGCTGGTCGAAGCTGTGTCGAGGTGGCGAACGGTCAGCGTCTGGTCAACGGGCGTGGAGGCCAGAATCTTTCCGAAGAAGTTTTCGGCGTCGCCGTTCAGCAGGGCCGAGAAGTAGAGCGCTCTCTCTTTGCGCTCGACCGTGTAGGCGAAGCTCGTCGGGTTCGTGTTGCTCCCGTCCGGGTGATGCTTCTGCTTATTCAAATCCAGACGGCGCGCTTTCGCTTTGCGTGCAGCCTTCTTCTTCTTCGGTTTCGGCTTTGGCTTAGGCTTGGCCGTGGGCTCCGCGGCGACGGGCGCGACTGTTGCGGGAGCGACCGTTGGCGCGGGCGTCTCCGCGGGCTTGTCCGCCTCGGACGGTTTCGGTTTAGGCATCACATCTTTCGGCGGGTCGCGAAAGATATAGATGAACGGGAAGTAGATGAATCCGGGCTCGCGCGTAATGCTCGTCGGATGCGGCACGGTGACGACGACGGGTTTCGGCTGCGTCTGCGGCGACGCCTCGTTGGTTTCGATTGTTGTGATGCGCTTGCCGTGTCTTGAGCCGGAGACGAGCCAGTAGGTGCGCGTGTCCGTCGAAGGCATGTCGAGACCGAGGCCGTAGAACTCTATGTAGCCGCCTCCGTCCGCGCGTCCAGTGTTGTTGAAGACGCTGATAGCCTGCTCGACGCCGTCCGCGTAGAGCGAGAGCGTGAGCGGGCTGGCCGCCGGGTTGAGTCCGGCGGCGACGAGGTCCGCGAGGTCCGCGCGATACCAGCCGTCTCGACGCACGGAGAGCTTGACTGCCGCCTGTGCGGCCAGAGGATTCGCGGGCGAGTTTTCCGCCGAAGCGTTTGAGCCGGTTGCCTTGGTCTGGATGGAGCTGATCTGCGGCCTGCCGAAGTAGGCCGGGCCACCCCGCTCAATCACTGCGGACGTGCCGGACAACTCTGAGAGCAGCGCAGCCTGCCGCCCCGCCTTCGCGGAAGCGTTGTCGGCCACAGGCGCGACGGGGCCGTGCGTGGTGTGCGTCCCATCGAGATCAATGTCTTCGAGCGTGTAGAGCGACGAGGCTGTGCCCTGCGGGTCGAACCATGAATAGGTGAAGCCCGCCGTCATAGGCGTCCCCGCGCCTGCGACGAAGGCCGTGCCTGCGATGAGCGAGGGATTGACCTGAACTCGCTGACCGTTATCTTCGCGGTAGAGGTTGAAGCCGAGGTTATTCACCTCGTAGCCCGTCTCCCAATTCAGTTGAGTGCCCCCACCCGTCTGCGTGGCCGTGAAGGAAGAGAGTTTCACCTCAGTCGGAGCGAGAGGCACGATTGAGACCGCGCCGATAGCCCAGGACTCAGAATTTGTCTGAGTCCATGTCATTGTCGTCGAAGTTGCTCCCGCCTTAGTGCTTCCCGCCCCTACCGAGTTGAGGGTAAGGTCTGGCTCATTTGCGGGCGGAGGGCCATCGCAAGCCGTACCGTTCCAGCGTTCTGTCTGAGAAGCACCTGCAGCCAGGATGTTTGGTGGGCTGCTACTGAATCTGGTGGAAACCGTATCAAGGACAATTTCATTGGTCGCACTGGCGACTGTTACTGTCGGTGCTGTTGATGTGCCTGAGTTACGTGTAAAAATTCTTGTCGCGTCAACCTGATTAACGCCACTGAAAGAGACAGACCCGGCAACAGCATAATTCACCCCTGCGTTTAAGGTGACTTGCACGGTGTTTGCTCCACTAACAGGCAGAGGTCCGCTTTCTTTCAGAATGAACATCTCAACTGCATTACTGCCATCGGGGGATAATGCCGGAGTGAGAAGATTATCCAGGCGTGTCATGGCTACGCCGTTGTATGTCACACCGGAAACCCTTGGCGGAGGAAGCCCACCGCCAGGCACAATGCTGACGAAAGTAGATACGCCGACAATAAGAACACGATAAGTCCCGCCAGCTATCGTGTGTGACCATGAGAAACTTCTTGCTAGCCCAAGCGCATCAAAATCGCAAGCCTGCGATGCACTATCGAACGTTGAAGAGGCTGCCCGGGGAGTTGGCGGCGAGGTGGTTGTAAAATCCGCCGAATTGTCGTTCGTATCTTGGCTGCCTGGCTGCGTAGTGGTGGGAGATGATTTCCTAGTGACAGATGTAGCATTGTTCCCCGCAGCAGTCGCAGGAGAAGTCTCAGAGCAACTAGCCGTTGCTCCATAGCCGACGAAGTCTCTTATCCTAGTCGTTTGAGCCCCATCGTTTTGAGGACAATCGCCCGTTAGCAAAGTAGTATCCGTGACTAGTGCAACTTTGCCACTTCCGACTTGAACATTAATGCCAGTATTAGAGGCATTAAATGATGGTAGCGCTACTGATCCTGAAGGCGTTCCTGATGAATTAAGCCTAACAATATAATACTGTCCTGGCGCAATCGTTCCAGAGATCGTTACGCTTGACCAAGCAGAGCCTGTTGCTCCGTTAGCATATTGTAAAGACCAGTTGGAGAAAGTAATGCTACTTGTTCCGCGGTTGTAAATCTCCACAAAGTCATGAGTGTAAGTCGAACTCGAAAGTCCACCTCCTCCGTAAATCTCGCTAATAACAAGATCGGCTGACGCAGTTGCCTGTGCTTGAGCTGGCGGAGGTGCTGACAGAAACCAACCCGTGAGCGCAATGGCGACCAAGAGTAAGAGAGCGACCATGTAACGATGCCTACGAACCACTGAACGCGACATCTTCAGAAAGGCTGAATGATGAGAGTGCCTTTTCACGGTTTTCATGAGTCCTCTATCCTTTCCTTAATCGCCGTCAATATCTCAGCGGCGCGCTCAACTCTCTCTAAAACATCACTCCTGCTCTCGCACTAACTTCGGCAGCCGCGTCATGAAATGCTTCGTCTTCGCCACGTAACCGCCGACCTGAAAGGGCAGGCGCGGCAAGCCGTTCATCGGCCCGCCCATTCTGATAGTCGCCTCTATCGGATCGGGCCAACGCGCCTTGAGCGCTTTAACCACGCGCGACGGGTGGCGCAGCGAGACCATAATCAACTCCGGCGGCAGGTGATCAATCAGGCAGGGCTTCTCCCACTGCTTCAAAACCGCCTGGACGAGCCACGCCGGAATCTTCGACGCACGCGCGCCAGCCGGAGTGTCCGACACACGCGCTCCCAGAAGCTTGTGAGCCAGCCCGAGCGCGCACAAGACCCAATCAGCCTCGCGCTTCCCCTTGCCTGAGAATCGCTCCCAATCAAACTCTGACGAGCGCGTCTCCAGCATCACAGCCACGTCGCACAGCCACAGCGGACGCCACGCCCCGTGACGCAAAAGATGTATGCACAGAAAGCGCAGGTGGTCTTCCGTCGAAAGCAGCCTGATGCTTTCCGCGCCCAGTTGGACCGCGCACGAGCGCGCGTACAACTCATCCCAGCCGTGCACGTCCAGCTCTTCAAACTCTTCATGCTTGAAATCTACGAAATACCGCTTCCCTTCCTCGCTCAACAGAACTTCACGCGCCGCATCCCTCTGCTCCGGATGAATAATCAGGTCAATGTCACCGCACGGGCGCAAGCCTCTCTCCGGGTAGCAGCGCGCCACGGCCCAACCCTTGACGAGAATCGCCTCCACGCCCGCGCCGCGCAGGAGACCGAAGACCTTTTCAATCTGCTGCTCCTGAAACGTCGTCTCTATAAGATTGCGATGAAAGGCGCGCTCCAAATCTTCAGCCGGAGCGGCGTGCTGTAAATCAGTCCCACGAATCCGCCGCCAAGCGAGCGCCGCCGCGCCCGAGCCAAGAAGCAGAGGCTTTATCTCCTCCAGCTCCTCAGCCGTAATCGCAGGCTCTTCCGCGTTGTCACGCCATGACGCAGACAGAAGCTCCGCGATGAGCTGCCCGCGCGTTCTCTTTTCCGGTTCTCTCTTCATTACTAAAAATTAACCACAGAGACACAGAGACACGGAGGAAAGAAGGCAGAAGGCAGTAGGCAGTAGGCAGCAAAGAGGTACTACCTTGTCTGCTTTCTGCCTTCTGCCTTCTGCCTTCTGCATTTCTCTGTGCCTCTGTGTCTCTGTGGTTAATCCAACATTCTCTAAGTCGTGATGCACACGCCGGCCGGGCAAGTGGCTGGAGGACAGCAGAGCACGCCGTTGCAATCCACGCAGCCGGAGGCGGCGGCCTCAACGGCCGTAGGGGCGACGATGGTCGTAATCAACGGGATGGCGATGACGGCCGTTAGCCCCAGGCGTTTGACCAGTTCTCTTCTGGACAATCCGGCGCTTCCCTTCTGGCGCTGAAATCTTTCCACGAGCAGGTCGTCTTTTGAGAGTTGTTCAATCGCGTACCAGACGAGCCCTTCGTTGACAGGGGCTTTCAGCTCCTTCTGCAATTGGGCGGCGATCTTCGCGGGCGCTGTCCGTCCGTCGCAGCGCTTCCAGATGAGCGCGGCGGTCTGGTTCAGGCAATGAGCTTTGTGGTTTTCAAGGTCATAGACCACTATCTCATTCTGCACTTCGTTGACGACCAGTCCGCTTTTGCGCGCCTGAGGCTTGAACTCTCCGCTCATCTTCTTTCCGCCTCCCCAAAATTGAAACTTTCCGCCACCCGCGTTGAAGTTAACCACAGAGACACAGAGACACAGAGGAAAGAAGGCAGTAGGCAGCAAAGAGGTGCTACCTGGTCTGCTTTCTGCTTTCTGCCTTCTGCCTTCTGCATTTCTCTGTGGTTGAGTATTGTTAGTTATCCAAGACCTTCAAGATTGTGGCCGCGACATCCTTCGCCTCGCCGCGCACACCCTTCAGGACGCGCGCGCTCTCCGTCACACGCTGCAAAGTGCTGAGCGCCCTTTCGGGCTGACGTCTGGCCGCGACCGTGTTCGAGAGCATCTCCAGGACCCCTTCGCCCGCCGACAGCTCGCGCGGTCGCCAGTTCGCCCCGGCCTTAAACTCCCCGCAGACGACCAGCCGCACCAGCAAAGGCTCCGTCCCCGCCATTCCCCCTAAGGATTCCACAGTGTGCTCTCGCTGCTTGTAGCTCCCCTCTTCACGTATGGACAGAGTCTTCGGGAAGGGATGCACGCGACCGCGCCCGTCTAAGATAGCGAACTCGTCTGAATAGTACGTGGCCCCTGCCTTGACCATCTCCGCGACCAGAGTGGTCTTGCCCGAAAAGCTGCGCCCTGCGATCAGTACGGCCTGGCCCCGCCACCCGACCACGCCCGCGTGAACGAAGAGCCTGCGCGAGGCGCGCTCGGCTACGAAGAGGCGTATGTCCGATTCGAGCGTGTCAAAAATCTGGTTAACATCGAACGTGCGCGAGATGCGCGCGATGTCGCTGTAGAGCAGATTGAAACGGCGCACGGAAGAGCGCGCGCCTGCGCCGCCGATGTAAAGAGAGTAGAGCCGCTCGACTACTGGCGACCTGGAAGCCTTCCATCCCGGCGGAAGATGCTGCTCGACGCGTTCGAGCGCAGCGGCGTCGTTGACGCGCACGCCGACACGCACGCCGTAACTGACGAAAGAGATGCCAGCCGTCCACCCTAGACGGTCAACCTTTTCCATTCAAGTAGACGTAAATTTATGACGGGGTATGGGAGAATCTATCATCCGGTCCGTCTTTCAGTCGGCTCAAGCGTGGTAGGACTTCCGATTATCGCTTGAGCCAACCCGACAAGCTGTTCAGATCAGTTGAAACACAAATGGTGGAGAATGCCTGGTGCCGGTGGTCGGGGAGTCTGGCGCGGGCTGCAAGCACTCTTCACACGGATCGCGGTCACTTAAACTTTTCCAACGAGAAAAGTCTCAGCTCAACTCTAAATTTGGGTTCGGAATATAGCACAGAAAGGGCGATTTCCAGTACGAAAAGTTGCGAAGGCGCAGGGTCAAATCAGTGCGGCCCGTGAGCCGGAGTTGAGATGAACCGCAGAGGACGCAGAGGAAAGCCAATGATGAATTTTGAGTTTTGAATTTTGAATTACTGCTCTCAATTCAAAACTCATAATTCATAATTCATAATTCTCCCTTTGCGACCTCTGCGTCCTCTGCGGTTAATAATTCCCCGCTTCACACGCCGGGCTAAACTCTGTCGCCCCTGCCGGGGCTCGAATAAATATTATGCGTCGCAACCCAGGGCTGACGCCCTGGGCTTTAGACGGTCGCCCCTGACGGGGCTCGGGCCTCTTTACTTTGTTTGCGCCCCTTTTCATTTAATGCATCCCTTTTCATATAAGTTATTGACAAACTATGGCCAAGCCTGTTAAAACAGAGTGTCGCTGCTCTTAAGCGGCGCTGATCTTTACAAGGACGGTTGCATACGATAAAGGCAAACCTGCCGCGAGGCAGGGACGCAAAGCCGTGAGTCTCTTTGATTTGGGCGCTTCTGAACGGGCCCGAAAGAGGAGATTGTCTGGTTGCCGAAGGCAATTGGAAAGAGCCCGGGACTTCAAAACTTTCCGCTGCTCTGGCAGTGGTTTTCCCCTCAATAGCTGTATTTAACCGTTCTCATCCGGGCAGCTTTTTTGGAGTCGTGGGCCCTGGAATCACCCTGAAACAGTTTTGCGCGCCTCCCCCGGCGGGATTCCTTTCTCTTTCCGACACACAATTTCCTTCTCAAACCTAAACCAGACAATCCGTAAATCTCGGCCTTCGACTCCGGCCCGCGAGTTTTGCGTGCGAGGGCTTCAAGCTTTTTCCGAGCGCCCTCTCGCCACAACTACGCGAGTCCTTTAACTCTTTTTCGCGGGCGCAGCCAGCACCAACCAAACCACAAACCGCCGTCAAGCCTTTGCCCGGCGGTTCTTGCAAAAACCAAAAGCCTACCAGAAGTAGAAGGAGATCGCAGATGAACAAGAAATATTTCGTTTCCGCCCTGGCCCTCTTCACACTCATTTCACTCGGCGTCGTGAGCGCCAGCGCGCAGCAGTCGTGCCCGAACCAGGAAGCGTTCGGCATGCGCCAGTCAGTGGCAGCCGACAGCAGCAGCCAGTCTCAAATCGAAGTCACCTACTTCACGACCAACGACCCCAACGTCTTCATCTCCGAAAAGGACGGACTCAAGCGCAGCTCGCGTTTCCTGAAACTGAACGCGGCACAGTTCGTAGCCCGTCTCGGACAGTTGCAGAACGATGGTGTTGCGAGCATCCGCAAGAGCCAGTCGGCGACCGCCTTCTTCGGCGAGCTGGCCGCTCTCAACCTCGAAAGCAATTCGGCTGGCGCGAAGGTTGTGAACGCGAATCATCGCTCGAACAGCCTGGACTACCTGCGCGGCCTGGACCGAGAGACGGAAGTCAGCGTTTCACAGAACGCGGCGCTCGATGGCGATTACTACCGCGTCGAGCTGGTCTCGTGGTTCGTCAACGCCAATGCGGGCAGCAAGAGCGTTGACTCTCACGCCAGCGTCCTCTTGAAGCCCGGCCAGACGGCAATCTTCAAGCTCGTCAGCAACGACGAGCTGGGCCGCAGCGGCTCTGCGCGCAGCTACATGGCAGTCACCCTGCGCTCCGTCAACAAAAACGGACTGGCATCGCACGGCAGCCGTAGCAGCGCTTCTCTGGCGCGCAAGTAAGCCGGACCGAAAGCCACAGTTAGAGTTCCATGGGCGGAACCGAAATTGCGCCTGGCAACCCGTGCGGGTTGCCAGGCGCACGAGGAGTGTCAGCGTCGCATGAAGCCAGTTTTTTACAGTTTCATGGTTCTTCTCAGCCTCTTTACCTTGCTCCCCGCGAGAGAGACTGAGAGCGCTGCGGCGGCTGGCGTCAGGCCCGGCGGCGACGCTCTGATGGCTGCGCCGAAGCAGTGCAAGCAGGGCAAGACCTCTCCGGATAATCTGGGCTGGCGCTGGCGGACTTCGAAGCCCGTACGCGTCTATTACCTGAAGAACAGTTTTAGTGCGGACGAAAGGGAGGCGCTCACGCGCGCCGTCAATAACTGGAACGTCGCTCTCAATGAGATAGGCTCCCGCCTCAGATTCATCACGAGCGGCGAGAGCGAGAGCGAGGTCGAAGAGGACGCGAGCGTCTGGGTCATGCGCGGCATCCCCAGGGGGAAAGATCGCGTCGGCCAGATCAGATTCTACTCGATGTCGAACGGCGTGATGCGCGCCGTCATCATCATCAGCCCGGACGTTGTGGCCCTGGACGCGCTGACCAGCCTGATGGCTCACGAAATAGGCCACTCCGTTGGACTCGCGGACTGCTACGGCTGCAAGCGCGGCACGACCGCCATGGCCGCCTTCAAGTCCGACAACAAGGGCAACGATGTCTTTGAGCCGAGCGCCTGCGACAAGTACATGGTCGCCACCGGGTACGCTCTTGAAACGGAAGCCCAGGCGCGACTCAGCATCCTAAAATAGCTCTAGCCTCAGATAGCTCCAGCAAGAGCAAAAGCGATTAACGAGCCTGCGCGAGCAGGCGGCAGATTATAGCCCCATGCGTCAGCATGGGGTTTAATTGTGCGCAAAATGAGATGAGCCTACGTGAGCAGGCGACAGAGGCAGCTAACCGAGCGTCTGTCGCCTGCTGACGCAGGCTGCTGCCCAGTATTATCTTAGTGACATAATCGTTACGTCTCAAAGCTTGTCGTTTCACCCTTCCCGTAATAAGCTTGTTGGCACCAGCACACATTTCAAACAATCAGGAGGAATATAAATGTCAGAAGAGACTAATCGTTCGTCAAGCGAGAACGCAGAGCAAACTTCATCGGGTCTTCTCTTATCTGTGGAGCCATTAGAGGGGAACGCCGTGGCCCAGGCTCTCAAGCTGTCGGCTGACGACAGCACGGACGAGACCGACACGCTCGGGGACGCCACAGACGGGACGGATGAATCGGATGACGTCGGCGGCGACGGCACAGATGGAACCGACGATGCGGGCGGCGACGGCGCCGAAGGCGACGGGACGGACGGGACCGTGACGGCTGACGGCACAGACGGAACCGACTCTTAATTGATTGAAACGCCAGATCACTGAGGAATGGTCTTCAATCATCTCGAAGAGATTTTAAAGCCCTGCCCCCAGGAGGAGTTTCTCAATTCCTCCTGGGGGAAAACCTTTAAGCACGTGCGCGGCTGGCCGGGTAAGTTCTCGCACTTTCTGCCCTGGGACCAGCTCAACCGGATTCTGCAACAACACCGCCTGGACTTCCCGCGCCTGCGGCTGACACGCGACGGGCATCGTCTTCCAACCGACGCGTACCTGCGTCACACCACCGGCGTGCGCCATAAAGTAGCGATCCCGCGCCTCGTACCCTCAAAGCTCACAGCGGAACTGCGCTTGGGCGCAACGCTCGTGCTCGACGCCGTGGACGAGCTTTCTGAGCCCGTCAGGGAGCTGGCCGAAGGCCTGGAGCTTTTCTTTCGCGAGCACGTGCAGGTCAACGCCTACGCGGGCTGGCGCACTTCCAAGGGCTTTGACCTGCACTGGGACGACCACGACGTCTTTATCCTACAGGTGACGGGCAGGAAACGCTGGCGCGTCTACGGCGCGACGCGCCCCTACCCGCTCACGCGCGACATCGAGCAGGCCCGAAAGCCAACGGCCGACGAGCCGCTCTGGGAAGAGACGCTCGCGGACGGCGATCTGCTCTACATCCCGCGCGGCTTCTGGCACGTAGCCTTCCCTCTGGACGAGCCGACGCTGCACTTGACCGTCGGCCTACACAACCGGACCGGCCTGGACCTCCTGCGCTGGTTGACGGACGAGCTGCGCAAGGTTGAAATCTTCCGCAAGGACTTGCCGCGCTTCGCGAGCGCGTCGGAGCTTGAGGCGCACTTTGAAAATTTACGCGCGGAGCTGCTGGCCGTATGGGATGCGGACCTGCTCAAACGCTACTTCGAGGCTCAGGACGCAGGGGCATTGGCGCGCCCGAGCCTGAGCCTGCCCTGGGACGCGACGCTTGAGATTCTGCCTGCTGCGAAGAATGTCCGTGTGCGCCTCAATGCGCCCAGGCCGCTTGATTTGAGGGTCGAAAACGGTGTGGTGGAATTTTCCTGTCAGCAGAAGCGCTGGCGATTTGCGGAGGACGCGCTTCTTATCCTGCGCCCGCTGGCGGAGCGTCGCGTCTCGACGGTCGCGTCGTTGTGCGAAGCTGCCGCGGGCCGGATCGAAGCGGAGACGGTGCGCGTGTTTTTGAAGGAGCTGATCGTTCAAGGGCTGCTGACAGTCGTCTTAGAGTGATTAATGAACCTCGATTTTTTCTATTGTTCCGCACTATCGGACCGGGCGGGCGAGAAGGCTTTTGGCACGGCCGCGTCCGGCGACGCCTGGCTGCTCCTGGAATACACGCGCCCCTGGGGCTACAGGGCTTTTCAGGAGAGCACGCTTGAGCGCGCCGTCAAGTCGCACCTCGTTCGCGCGCTCAAGCTGGTCCCGCGCTCGCGCATCCTCTTGATCAAACAGGAGCGTGTGCGCGAAGACAATCGGCCCATCCTCTTTGTCACGCGCCCCTCTGAGAGCGGCGCTTCGATTGTCAGATTGAAATTATCCGGCTATGAGCAGTTGCCGGAGGTGAACCTGGCGGGGGCCTTGGCGGGCGAGTCTTCCTCGGGATGGGAGAGTTGGGGACAGCCTCTCTTTCTTGTCTGCACGCACGGCAGGCGCGACAAATGTTGCGCCAAGTTCGGCTTCTCGCTCTACAAATCCTTACGCGGGAGCGCAAACGATTCCACGGTCTGGCAATCATCACACGTGGGCGGCGACCGCTTCGCCGCCAATCTGGTCTGCTTTCCGCACGGCCTCTTCTACGCGCGCGTGAACGAGGAGCGCGGACGCGAGATCATGGACGCCTACAGGCGCGGTCAACTATCGCTGGAGAATTACAGGGGCAGGGCCTGTTATCCTGCGTCCATTCAGGCTGCGGAATATTTCGTGCGCGCGGAAGCGGGCCTGCGTGGCCTGGATGATCTGCGCTTTCTCGATTACGAGCAGATCCGTGAAAGGAACTGGCGCGTGCGCTTCGTTTCAAACGTGGACCGTAGGACCCACGAAGTCTATCTCAAGAGCCAGCTCTCAGAGTTCAGGAACCTGCTGACCTGCCATTCCACAGAAGAGAAGAGAGTCGTGCAGTATTCCCTGAGCGAATACCGCGCGTCGAAGCAGGTCTAAGCCCGCGCAAGGGAGTCGAATCCATAAATTCAAACGAGCCTGCGCCAGCATCCACCAGCCCCGGTAGGGGCGACAGCATAAAGCCCAGGGCGTTAGCCCTGGGTCACCAGTCGGAAGAAATATCGAAGCCCATGAAATGGGCGACAGCCCTTGAACGCACGCATGCAATTCAAGGGCTGTCGCCCGCTCACGCGGGCTTGCATTACGAAATCGGCGCTGTGACCCAGGGCTGACGCCCTGGGCTTTATGCTGTCGCCCGCTGACGCGGGCTTGGCGATTAAATGCTTGTCTTGTCCCAAGGCTTGCGCCTTGGGCTTTATTCTGTCGCCCCTGACGGGGCTGGTGCATGCAGACAGCTCTTAGACCGAACTCACGTTAATTCCACTTTCCCAAAATCCGTTTCAATCTCCTGAGGTCGCGGCGGCGGCGCTCAATGCGAGGTGAACTTCGACCGCCTCCTCTTCGGCCCGGAGCATGATGCGCTCGACGGCCTGAGCCATTTCGCGCTGGAAGAGGTTGCAGAGGTAGTTGATGTCGAGCAGCATCGTCTCGCCGTCGAACCCGCGGTAGAGATTGATGTAACCCCAGCCAGCGCGCTCCGTCGAGAGCGGCAGGCGCAGAGTCCAGAAACGGCCCGAGCCGATGATCTCCTCGCTCTTGACGCCCTCGCGCTCCCAGGACCAGCAGATCATCCCCCCACGCAGTTCGAGCCCAGCCGCGGGCGTCGAATTGTTCTCGCGCGCGAGCGCCTGCGCGTTACCCTCTATGTCGCCCCCGCGCCCGATTCGCGCGGTCGCGTGTGCGAACTCGCCAAGCTCCAACATCTCGCGGACCGCCGCGAAGACCTCGCCCAGACTGGCAGCCTTCGAGATGGCACGGCTCGCGCGCCGGATGCGCAGGTGATTGCGCGCGCGCCTGCGCCTCTCGCCCAGGTTGCGCTTCATGCTCGCCTTCACCTCGTCCACCTCGTGATACTGCAGGCGGCCCAGGGCTAAAACGAGAGCCGAACCGACCACCAGCAGCACGAGGCCGGTCACACGACTGCTCTCGTTGACGAAGAGTAGTGATGCGAGCCCCAGCGCGGCGCAGACGCCGTAGAGCACGAAGACCGCGCGGCGCTGCGACCAGCCGCGCGCCAGGAGCATGTGATGTATGTGCTCCTGGTCGCCCTGAAAGACCGGACGGCCGCTCAAGAAGCGCCGGACCATCGCGAACCCCGTATCAATTACCGGAAGGCCAAACGCCATCAAAGGAATACTGATGGCAATGGCGGTCGAAGCCTTCTGCGACCCTTCCAGAGAGATCGCCGCCAGGGTGAACCCTATAAAGAGCGACCCCGAATCGCCCAGGAAGATTGAGGCCGGGTTGAAGTTGTAACGCAGGAACCCTATCAGCGCGCCCGAAAGAACGAGCGCGACCATTGTGGCGAGCGGGTGACCGAGAATGAAAGAGACGACCAGGATGACGAGCGCAGAGAAGAGAGCCGCGCCCGTCGCCAGTCCGTCTATGCCGTCAATCAGATTGAAGGCGTTCGCCACGCCGACGACCCACAGGATGGTCAGGGCAAAGCCCACGGCCTGAGGCAGGACCACGGAGCCGACGAAGGGGACCGACAGAGCCTCGATGCGCCCGCCCATGAAGTAGAGGACCGCGCCCGCCAGAATCAGCGCAGAGAATTTGAGCCACGCCCTGGACCCGCGCAGGTCGTCGTAGATGCCAAACAGCAGCACGAGCGTCCCCGGCACGAAGATCATCAGGAACTTTGGAAAGTTGGCGCGCGCGAACTGTGTGACGAGATTATCAACCAGGGGAATGGTTGAGAGCGCGATGAGGACCGAAACGAAGATCGCCACCCCGCCGAGGCGCGGCACAGCCCTGCGATGCACGGGTCGCTCATCCCTGGGCGCGTCGAGCCAGCCCAAACGCTCGCAGAGCCTGCGAAGCAGCGGCGTTAAGACGAGCGAGGAACAGAGGGCAATCAGAAAAAGCGCAAGATAGGTGTTCATCTTGAGGCTCTCTTTCTAGAAAGAGTAGGCAGTAGGCAGTTGGCAGTAGGCAGTAAGCTTTAGGTGAACGAGGCAGGGATTATCAATTAAGCATTCATCTCATCAACCCTGACCCACTGCCTACTGCCTACTGCTTTTCATTCCGCATTCCGCAATCCGCAATCCGCAATCGGCTGCGCGGGCTTTAGGGTCTGCGGCCTCTATCGTCTCGACGAGGCGCGCGACGAGCGCCTTTTTGGAGAAACCGTCCGGGAGCTTAATGGTCCCGACCGGGCCAGCTTTCGCGCCGCCACGCGCGCTCCTCAGAATGTACTCCGCAACCTTTTCCCCTTCGCCATGGCGTGCCGACAAGGCCTCTGTTGCGTCGCCGAGCCCGCAGATGAGCTCCGCGACGTGGCTTTCCGCAGGTCCGACGTAGATGAAGGGAGAGCCCAGCGTCAGGATGTTGTAGATCTTGCACGGGTGAACTATGCCTACGAACTCGTCCCCCATGACTACCACGTGCAGGTCCGCTGCCGACAGAGATACAGAGAGTTTGTCCAGAGGCTGGTACGGAAGACAGACCACGTTTTTCAACCCGCCTTCTACAGCCAGAGCGGCGGCCTTCTGGTATTCGCTGCCGCCTCCTACGAAGCAGAACGCTATCGAAGGATGATTGGAAAGTCTGCGCGCGGCTTCGAGAATCGTGTCGAGCGGGTGACAGGGGCTGTGGTTGCCGGAATACATGACCACGAACTTGTCTGCGAGATTGTGCGCGCGGCGGAACTCGCGACCGCCCTCCTCGTCGTAGCGAACGACGTCGTCGTGCGGCCAGGGCGGGATGACAATGATTCTCGCGGGCGCGATTCCCTTCTCCCTGATGCGTCGCGCGGCGAAGCGGTCCAGGACGATGATGCGGTGAGCCGAGCGCAGACTGTAGTTCAAAAGCGACTTCAAGACCTTCGTGACCGGCGACCCATTTTTCAGCCACCCGGCGGCAATCGCCTCGTCCGGGTTCAGGTCCATCACCCAGAAGATGAATCTCCCGCCCTTGAGGCGTACGAAGAGCGCGCCGAAGAAAGAGATCAAGGGGGGCGAGGTCAGCGCCACGACCACGTCCTGGCGCGGAACGAAGAGCAGGCGCGCAAAGCAGCTCAAAAGAAAGCTGCCGAAATCCAGAGCGCGCCGCCACTTCGCCCCCTTGCCCAACCCTGTCGAGCGGATGCGGATGACGTTGACGCCTTTCCACACTTCCCTCTTCGGGAAACGAGTCCCCGGGTCGTCATAAGCGCGCCGGCTCGCCAACACAGTCACCTCGTGGCCCCGCGCCGCCAGCTCCACGGCATAGTCCGTCAGATGCTGCGCCGTCGAGACGACGTCAGGATAAAAGCACTGGTTGAGCAGGAGGATTTTCAATGTCTGTCGGAACGCTTGCGGGTCAGTACCGCCTGCGGTAGCGGGCGGGTCCAGTTGCCAACATCACCCGCCCGCTACCGCAGGCGGTACTGACTCGTTATAACGACGCACAGCGTAATTACCCAGATAGAGCACGTCCATGCGCGTCTTCATGAAACATTCGATGGCGTGGGCGGGCGTGCAGACGATGGGTTCGTTCTCGTTAAAAGAGGTGTTGAGCACCAGAGGCACTCTGGTCAATTTGTAGAAATCTGAGATGAGCTGGTGATACCTTTCGTTCACGTCGCGCGAGACCGTCTGCAAGCGGCCGGAGCCGTCCACGTGCGTGACCGCAGGGACAGTGTCGCGCCGCTCCTGCCTGATCTGGTAGACCATCAGCATGGTCGGCGCAGGGTGTGTCTGCTCGAAGTAGTCGGCGACGTGCTCCTCCAGTATCGAAGGGGCGAAGGGGCGAAAAGGCTCGCGCTTCTTGATGCGCTCGTTGAGAATCTCTTTCATCTCGGCGCGGCGCGGGTCCACTACAATCGAGCGGTTGCCCAGGGCGCGCGGACCGAACTCCATGCGCCCCTGAAACCAGCCCGTGACCAGGCCGTCTGCGATGTCGCGCGCGGCGCGCTCCGTCAGTTCCCGATCCGAGTAGGTCTCGTATTTCAGGCTTCTGTTTCCCAGCTCGCGCCGTATAGAGGCGTCCGAGAACTCCGGCCCTGTGTACGCGCCTTCCATCACGAACCCGCGAGGCTGTTTGAGAAGGCTGTTATGAATCTGGTAGCAGACGCCTATGGCCGTGCCGCTGTCGCCCGCTGCGGGCTGGACGAAGACGCGGCGGAAAGGCGTCTTGAGCAGAATCTTGCCGTTCATGACGGAGTTGTAGGCCACGCCGCCGGAGAGACCCAGGTCCGTCAGGCCCGTCTTCTCGTGCAGATGATTCAAGGTGTGAAAGGCTACCTCTTCGAGCCGCTGCTGAAGACTCGCGGCGATGTCCCGCTCGCGGTCCGTCAGGGGCGCTCCGGCAGCGCGCGCGGGGCCGAACCTTTTAACGTACTCATCGGAGAAGATGCGCCCGATGACTGGCGAGCCCGTCTCCCAGCTCATCTCTACGCCTTCGGCATGGTGTCGAAAGTAGTCCAGGTTCAGGCGGAAGCGACCGCCCTCGTCCGTGCGTATGATGTCGCGAAACTCCTCCATGAAGCGTGGGCTTCCGTAAGGCGCGAGGCCCATCACCTTGCCCTCATCGCCGTAATGCGGGAAGCCCAGGAACTGTGTCGTCGCCGTATAGACGATGCCTGCGGAGTGCGGGTATTCGACCTGCCCGAGCACTTCGATACTGTTCCCGTGGCCCTCGCCCCACATGGTCGAGATGAAGTCGCCGAAGCCGTCAATCGAAAGCAGCGCCGCGCGCTCAAAGGGCGAGACGTAGAAGGAGCTGGCGAGGTGTGCGCGGTGGTGCTCTATGTTGTGAACGCGCGCGTGCAGACTCTTCTTCGGCACAGAGAGCGCCTTTGCCAGCTCGTCCTTGAGGTCACGGACCTTCGCTGCGTTCGAGAGGCGGTCTGTGACCTGGCGTATGAGGCCCGGTCCGGCCTTGTTGGAGGGCGCTCGCTCTGTGCCGATGTTGCCCAGACTTTTAGCCGCGCGCTGCGCCGCGAAGAGAATCTTCTTGTGCAGGTGCGCCGACGGGTCGCGCGAGATTCCGACGTGCGCCACCTCTTCGATTGAGGCCCCGGCCGCAGACAGGCAATACTTGATTGACTCGGCTGGAAAACCCGCGCAGTGCTTCCGGCGGTTGAAGCGCTCCTCTTCGACGGCTGCGATCAACTCCCCGTCGCGGATGATGGCGGCTGCTGCGTCGCCGTGATAAGCGTTAAGACCCAGGATGAGCATGAAGACTACTGAGAGCTTTGTTGCGGTTTAGGTTGAGCGCCGATCTCCGCGGCCTTGTCTTGAATGGCTTCCGCCTTTTCAGTTTTGCGTGAAAGATTCAGGTCGTGCTCGACGAGGTAAAGCGAGAGCAGGAATTCCGCAAACGCGCGTTGCAGCGCGTAAAAGATGCCCCGGCGACCGTTGAGAATCGCGCCTTTAACGAAGAGACAGTAGATGAAGATGGCTGGCGGCGACAGGACTCTGGTCTTACGAAGGCGGTCGGCCCAGGCGAGATCGCGGAAACCGGTTCGCAGGAGCTTGTCCGCTTCGAGCTTCATGTAGAGGCTCTGTGCCTGGACCCAGTGGCTCAGGGGCTTTCGGTCGTCGTGCAGGATGGGCGCGTTCAAATCCTTAATTTCGCCTTCGAGGGCCAGGCGCTGCGTGTGTCCGTCCTGCGCGTAAGCGGATTTCCCGCGGCGATAGAGGACCGTCACGGGCGGATAGGCGGACCCTCTGAGCGGTCGCCCGTTGATGCAGTAAACGAAGCGCGCGCGATAGCCCTCCGTACCCGATTCCGTCCTGAGCGTGCTCAACTCTTCAATCAACTCCGGCGTGAGCAGGTAGTCCGCATCGAGCGCCAGCACCCACTCGGATTCGATTCCAGTCTCCCTCAGCCCGAAGTTCCACTGATTACAGTGCGTGTCAAACTCGCGCTGAAAGACACGAACGTTGGGGAAGCCCGCCACGATCTCAAGCGTCTCGTCCGTGCTGAAGCTGTCCACAACCACGACGTCCCGCGCCCAACACAAGCGCTCAAGCGTGCGCCCGATATTCGAAGCTTCGTTATAGGTCAGGATGAGCGGGGTGATGTCGTCAAGCATCCGATCAACCATCCCCTTTTCGCGCATGACAAATCATATTCTTCCACAGATAAGGAGCGCGCCCGTAATATGAGAAACTTAAATTGGTGAAGCCATGTCTAGCAATTAACTCTGATAAGGTTCTGACACTGAAAAACTTGATGTGCCCGCCGTCCCACAGTGCCGTGAAATGTGTATCCATACGCCCGGTCACACTGAGAGCTAGATTTTTTAGATAGCCATGATAAGGAGTGCAAACGAGCAGGTGGCCGCGCGGCCTGAGCAGCGCAGTTGCCGCTTCAAGTAAATCTGAAGGACGATAAAGATGTTCGATCACGTCGCTGGAGATAATCAGATCGAATTCGCCTGCGCTGAGCGCGCCAGCCAGATCAGCATTAACATTGGCGCAAACAAAGTTGACTGTCGGGTGGTGACTTCGGCCCAACTCGATGCCGCTCAACGAAGCATCAATCCCTGTCACCTCATAATCAAGTTTCGCCAGGCGACCAGAAAGATAGCCGTTGCCGCAACCGAGATCACAGATACGCCGCACGTCGCCCAGTTGCCTGACCAGTGCAACCAGCGAATCCGCGAGCCTTGCATCGGATTCGCCGTTGGCGGGACATGGCGTCACCCATCCAAAATCTCTGTACATACTTTCCGACATTACGAATTCGTTTTCACTTCAAGTTTAATTTCGGGCACGGGATAAAATCTCGGCGTATGCCTCTTTGATTTGTGCGGCGACATAAGCCCAGTCCAGTTGCTCCGCGGCGAATCGTCTGCCGGCCAGCCGCATCTGCGCTGCCCCTTCGGGCGACTGCAAAATGGAATCAATAGCGTTCGCAAACTTCGAAGAATCTCTGGGAACAACGTAGCCCGCCCCTGCGCTCTCGATGGCGTCGAAATTGGCCGTGTCCGTAATCACCAGCGGCGCGCCGACAGCCAGCGCTTCATTAATAGTCATCGAATGACATTCGTAGAAGGAGCTTTGCAAAACCACGTCGGCATCGGCGAGCGCTGCGAGTCTTTCCGGTCCGACAATCGGTCCTAACCATCTGACGTAAGAATCCAGCCCGGACGCTCGAACCAACTTCTGTATGCGTTCCCACTCGCCTTCATTCGGGCCGATTAACACCCATCGTAATTCAGGATACTGACCGACCAATTTTTCCAGCGCCTGAAATTGAAGCTCCAATCCTTTAATCGCATGTAGCCGTCCCAGAAAAAGCATGATTCTTTTATCGGCCAGTTCAGGAAAGCGCCGACGAAAAGCTCCCGCTTCGATCTCAGCATCATTGAGTTCTATTCCGTTAGGTGCGAGAAAATGCTCGGGATAATTAAACCAACGAACGCGCGAGTCTCTGCATTCTGCGCTGGATGAGAACTGGAGACTCATAGCGTGCTCGACTGTGTTCCTCTCGTAGAGGGCGGCGCAGATGCGCTTGAGCGTCTGCTGTCGTTGCAGACAGGTCTTGTTCAGCATGCCGTGCGGCGAGAGGATATAAGGGATGCCCCGCTTTCGCGCGGCGGCGGCGGCAGCCGTCACAATCGGGTTCCAGATACTATGAAGATGAATCAGGTCAAACTCTGAGCCTCGCGAGCGGATTTCTCTGAACATACGGTAGCTCGCGTATAACCTGCCCGCGCCTGCCGTAAACATCCTGACCTCGTAGGGCTCATGCCCCGGTTCGATAGTTAAATTATCGCCGGGCGTGTGAGCGGTGTAGAGGACGGTTTCGACTCCTGCTTTAGCCAGAGCCTTGCACAACGCCGGAATCGAACGCCCCGTTCCTCCCGATTCAGGTGTGACCGAAGGGATGACTTGTAGAACTCTCATGCTGCTTGCGAGCCTCCGGCTAAAGCACCTGACAAAGCCTGGCTACCGGCTGAACGCGCCCTTTAAGTTCCAGCGCACGCGTATGCGCCAGCTCGCAGGCGCGCCAGAGGTTTCGCGCGAAAAGCTCCAGCGACCAGCTTTTAATAATGTCCGCAGAGGCTTCTCCCATTTGCGCCCATTCCCCTCTTCGTTCCCAGAACTTTTCCATCGCGCAGATAAGGCTCTCGCCCGAACGCGGGTCGAAGGTATAACCGTTGACGCCTTCGCGCACGAGGTCTTCATGACATCCGCATTGCCTGGAGACCACGACCGGCAACCCCGCGGCCATCGCCTCGTTGACGGCAAGTCCCCAGGGCTCTGACAAGCTCGGCTGAAGGTAAACATCCGCTGCCGCATACAATCCGGGCAGGTCGCTATAGCGTATGTGGCCCGGCAGGTGAACGCGGTCTCCGAGCCCCAGCGCACGAGCGTAGTCCGTGATGCTCTCTCGCTCAGGTCCATCTCCGGCGATAGTCCAGTGCCACGGCGCAGACAATTCCGCAAGGGAGCGCAAAGCCGCGGGGACATTCTTAATCTTCAGCAGACGCAGACAACTGAGGATTCGCAGCGACGATTGCTCCGGGGAGGCGGAAGTTTCGCGTCGAGTTTTCGCTGCCGATAGGAACATCTCGTTATCCACCACATCGCAACCCGTGACGCAAAACTCAGGCGAAAGACCGAGCGACGCCAGGTAACGAATGTGCGGCGCGCCTCCTACGAAACCCGCGTGGCATTGCGCGACAAACGATCTCTTGATGGTCTCTTTCCACTTGCGGCGCGGCGAATCAATGCTCTGGCTATCGGAAATCAACACGCGCGGCACCCGGTTGCGACAACACCACCCTAAAGCCGCCACAGACTCTTTGTGTCCCCAACCGTTAATGACCAGGACGTCTGGCTGCACTTCGTCGAGGGCACGATTAATGGCCTGCCTGATCATACGGTACTTCAAAGAGAAATATTCGCCGTCGAATAAGGTCCGGTAGTTGAAGTCGTCGGACGCATATTCGCTTCTACCCCAGGAATAGTTCGACTGCTCTCTGGCGATCTCTATACAGGTAAGCCTTGCCCCGCGCTCAGTCCACAATTTTCCGGCAGACTCCAGCCGCGCGAAATGAAAGGGGGCGAGCTTCACGTAGAGAATCGCAACATTCATAAATCGGCTCGTCTAAAAGCGCGGCGTCAGCGCCGCCTGAACTGCTGCCCCCGCTGGCTGCTCAAAACTCATCTCGCTTGCGGCGAGGTTTCTGCGCGTCACAAACCACATGGCGATGATGCCGAAGAGGAGATACGCGAAATAGAGCGGGTGATAGAAGCGGAACGAGGAGATGATAAAGGCGTAGAACATGCCGATGACCACAGCCATCGCGCGCTGTTTCTCGACATTGATAGCCAGGAGCAAGCGATCAGCAACGGATGCGAGGAAACCGAGCCAGATTCCTATGAAGATAACACCGTATATTCCCCAGTTGATGTGGAATTGGCCGATGACCGAGGGGGTCACGTTAAAAGCCTGCCCCTGCACATAGGCATCGTTGTAATACAACCAGGATTGCATGATGGGCTTGTCGGGCCAGAATTGGCGCGGAATCCAATGGATGATGAAATACGGCTCGGCGGGCTCCATGAAATAATCGTGAGTCTCAGGAACAAGGTGTTCTGCGAAAAGCAAGGCTGTAAACTGTCCGGTAACGTCAACATCTGTCAGATTCTCTGACGAGGACGTTTCCACATCACTCCACCCGAAAGTTCTGAACGCATACTGGTATTGCATCACCAGCACGATAACCAGCGCTATCGCGCTGATCCGCAGCACGCGCATTAAGGTCAGCTTTCCGCGCAGGCGTCTGAAGATGAAGATGAAAGTTGGCAAAGAGAGGTAGAGCCAGAGATGCCGTGTGCCGCCCAGGACGAACGGTAAGACCGTGATGACGCCGATAAAGAGATTGCGAATCTTGCCTATCGAGCGCACCACAAACGCCTCGACCAGAAACAGAGCCGCCCCGAACATGCCAAAGAAGAGCAGGAAGTGCAGCAGGCCAATATCTCTGGCTTCGATACTGGTCTCGCTCCGCCCGCCCACTAATACCTGAATGGTGTTCGCAATATCCCAATCGTAACGCAGCAGAAACGGAATCAGAGCGCAGGCGGCCAGGACATAACGAATTGCGCGCGCATTGTGGGACGAAGAATCAAGCCGGGTGTTGGTTATGCGAACAAGTTTTCGCAGACGCGGCTGTATTGAGTAGCCAATCAGGAGCGCCACCTGGAAAAGAGCGATATAGACGAAAGCTAATTGGACGAGTTCGATACTGAACTGCCTACCGAATACGGACAAATTACCGGGGACAGAGAAAGGAACGTCCTGTCGCGAAGCACTAATTGCGCCGATCCAGAAATAGAAGATTGTCGAAGCAATCAGGATGAACTTGCCAACCAATCTTGTTCCGGCTATCTCGACAGTGACTTGCGCCAGCAATCCCACATTCAGAGCCGCAAGCACAAGGGCAAGCATGGCGAGGTCGTCGTGTGTGGACAGCAAGTAACTTGAAGCCGCGAGCAAAAGAGAGAAGATTGAGAGGATCCATTGGATAGTGGAGACCTTCGGCAATCTTTCCAACCCGGAACTTTTAGACTCTATCCTCACAAACCCGTACCGTTTTTTTCCGATTTTGCGCCGTTCCCTGTTAACAATGCGGCATACTTGCCCACCAGATGCTGGATGTCATACAACTCCACCGCCCTTGTGAATCCTTCTCGCGCCAGACCTTCACGCAAAGCTTCATCTTTCAGCAAACGACGAATCGCATCGGCCAGAGCCTCTGCGTTGCGCGGCGGCACGAGTAGTCCACACTTGCCTGAGTCCAGCACATCACGGCAGACCGGGATGTCCGTCGCGATAACCGGAGTTCCAGCGCTCATAGCTTCGGCGAGGACGATCCCGAACCCTTCCGTATGCGTCGCCAATACGGCGAGGTCGCACTCGCCCAACAGTTCCGGGACATCGCTTCGACTGCCTAGAAATTCCACAAAACCCTTAATGCCCTCATCTCGGCAAAGCGCCTCATGCTTCGCACGGTCGGGGCCATCTCCGGCGAAGCGCAGACGGACAGTAAAGCCTGAGCGGATAAGTTGAGCGCAGGCTCTGATCAATGTCGGCTGGTCTTTGGCATCATCCATCCGGGCGACCATCAGGACTATCGGTGGGTCATTCTTTGCGCGCTCGCGACGTACTTTAGCGGCGCGGCCTGCAATCTCCGAAACATTGCAGGCATTATTGACAATATGCACGCGACGCTGCGGCAATCTAAGTCCTCTGACCAACTCATCCCCGACCTGTTTCGACGCTGCTATTTCGCCCGTGCAGAAAGGGCGTGCGAGATGAGCAAGGATGGAGCTTTTACGTTGGGTCGAGCGATCACGCGTTGGCGAGCCTTGTACTGTCACAAAGCAGCGGCGCACTCCCGCGAGGCGCGCGGCCATACTGACCCAGGCATGATTACCGAACGAATACGACAATACAGAATCAATATCGTCTTGACGAAAAGTAGCGCTTAAACGGCGTACGAAGTTGACGCGACGAGGTGAACGATAAGGACAATGCACAAAGCGCTCTGACGCTTCTTCAAATTCCCGGCGACGTTCGGTCAATTCCTCACCGATGTAGTAAACATTTGACCGGACAGTTTCGGATGGAAGCCGTCTCAACAAATCAAGCGCAATGGCCTCGACGCCACCAAAACTCAGCGCTCCAATAACGTGCGCGACTCGGATAGGAGCAGTCATCTGGTGGTTCCGGCAATGGCAGGCGTGCCCCAGGCAACGAGCAGATTGCTATTCACACTGCGCCAGCATCGCGCCTTTGGGTTGAGGCGTGTCTTTACAGCCTCGTATATTCGTGTTCCCCACAGGATGGACTCTTTCCAGAGAGGCTGAAATTGAAGCTGACACTTGAAATCACTATAGCCCGCTTTTTGAAAAAGTAGCCGCAAAGACTTTCTAGTGAAATAAAAGAGATGCTCGGGAGGATAGACCCACATATCCAACGCCCCCTGAATCCATGCCTGAGCCGATGAATTATCTCCGGTCATCAAGATAAAAATCCCGCCCGGATTAATTAATGTGCTGGCGTGTCGTAGATACGAAACAGGGTCTTTCAGGTGCTCTACTACTGCCCAGAGCGTGATGGCATCCCACCCTTTCTCGTTGAAGTTCAGGAAGTCGCAGGCTTCGACATTAACGTTCAGGCGCTCGCGGGCGCGGCGCGCATTGTTTTCATCAAGATCAACTCCGTAAACGTTCCGGTAACCGATGTCAGTCAGCAAACGCAACATTGTGCCGTCGCCCGCGCCGATGTCCAGAACCCGCGCCTCACGACGGCCATTCATAATTCGATCAAAGCATTGGGCCTGACGCTTAAAAATATGATTGGTTAGCTCCGCCCGGAAATATAGAGGCTCTTCACTTCCCATGTAGTGAGACCAGTAAGATGCGTCATAGAAGTTTTGCAAAAGTTCTTTTGATGGTTGCGGCCAAACGAAACCGACCCCGCAATCCTTACACTCATAAACAGGCCATCCATAAACATTCAGAAGGAATAAGGTCTCAGGATAAGCGCATATCGGACACTCGCCAGGCGCTGGCTGGTGCGCATCTGATTGATGATTGATGTCCGGCTGTGTACCGTCGCCTTTGATTCGCACCGGCCCCCAGAACTGATCTTGCGGTCGGTGCTCATCTGATTTGATCGCGTAATTCTTAATTCGAAGGTGATTCATAAAACTCTTCGGAATTCACAGAGGGGTGACCATCCGAACAATCATTCGTTGTTCTAATATGCTGCTTATTTGAACAATGTACTTTTTCATAAACCTGAGTCATAGCTTCTGCCTGTATTGATGCGTCGAAACGCGACTGTACCCACTCTTTAGCTCGCTTTGTCATAGCCTCATAACGCTGCGGATTCTCTCCATAGTCGGCAATGTGACGGGCTAATTTATCTAGAACCTCTGGAGATTCAGGTGCTTCATAATTCGTAGCTTGATGCCGTTCAACAAAAATAGAATTGTCGTCAGTAATAAGCGGATTTTGCGGCTCACGGTATTCACCATCTCCGGCTAACCCGAAAACCGGAACACCGGACGCGAAGGCTTCGCATGTTGCTATCCCAAACGAATCGTAGCGCGCGAGGAACAAGAAAGCATCCATCGCCGCCAGCGCGGGACGGACATCAGCTAACGAACCTAAGAAGTGCACGCGCCCGCGCACTCCTTCGCGCTCTGCTTTCATCTCAAGCTCATTCCGAAACGGACCGTCCCCGCAAAAGGCCAAGTGCCAGTTTTGTTCAAGGCGGCGCAATATTTCCAGTGCGTCCTGACACCCCCGGTGCTCAACCAGACGACAGACCATTCCTAATAAACGAACATCGGCGGGTATATTCAACGCTGCGCGGGCGATAGGACGCGCAGGTAAATCTTCGAACGCCCTGATGTTTATGGCGTTCGGAACCACCCACGTTCGTTCGGGTCGGCCCCATCCAAGCGCAGTCAAAGTCGCGCTTGCACCATAAGTAATACAGACCTGTCCGTCGGCTTTTAGTCCCAGCCTCTTTCTAAGCCGACGGTCATACCACTCCATATATGAGGGAAGGAACTTTCCGTGTACGTGTAAAAGCTTCTTGTAGCCGGTCCCGGTCAAAGCTGCGTTAAGCCAGATCACATTATCCATGAAGTGGATGATGTCGGGCTTAAGGTTTCGCAACAGGCGACGCGCGCGAATCCAGGCACTAAAATCTTTCGCGCCATTGGCTCGGAGAAAATGGCATGGCACATGAGCTTGTTCTGAAATTACGCCAGCTTCTCCATAAGCAAAGATCATGTGCGCCTCAATCTTTTTCGGATCGAGGCTATTGGCAAGACTTTGACCAACACGAAGCGATCCGCCCGCCGCGGCATCATCACGATAATGCACAAGCGCTACGCGAATTGGCCGTTCCGTTTCCACTTTGTATTGGAGTACGCTCACGCGGAGACAGAGAGAACTGCGCGATTGTCATTAATGTATGCGCGTCGTCCATCTAAAGCTTCTGTCATTGCTCGCGCCCGCGCTTCCCATGTTTCCTGCCGACTCTCACGCCAACGCAGTCCTTCAAGCCCATCGTTAAATCCCACGTCACGCAATGCTCCAAGAGCGGCGACCATCTCAGGCGCGGTTTCAACCAAGCGGAGCAGCGGCTCTTTGTGAAGCAATTCTTCGAATCCGCGCGTGGCGAGCATCGGTCTGCAAGTAGCTAGATGTTCGTAGAAGCGCGTTGAGCTTCCAGAGTACGTCGGCTCGATTTTTTTGTAAGGCAGCACAGCCACGTCGAACGAGCGCGCATAGTCACGCAGAGAGCCATAAGGTTTATAGCCGGTGAAGCGTACGCGCCCGCGATGCGCCAGCAGAGCGGCGCGCGCCTGCTCTTGCTCCGGGTCAAGCACAGGCATTTCTGTCGGCCCGATGAAGGCCCACGAGAGCCAGGGCGTTCGCTTGATTACGTCTTGAAGCAATATCCAGTCAATATTGTTCGCCAGATTTCCCAACACTCCGGCAACGGGTCGCGCGAGGTCCGCGACGTCTTCGGGAAGCGCGGCGGGTTTCAAAGCAGGCTCGGGCAGTAGGTTCGAGGCGCGAGTCGCATTCGGAACAATCTCGATCTTATCTTCAGCGCAACCGGCATCATTTTTCAGATAGAGCGCGATGCGATTCGAGTTTGGGCACACGAGGTCAGCGGCGCGACACATACGAAGGTCCAGGGCTTTGATTCGGCGCGGGTCTTCCCAGTAAGCCGGAAAGTAGTCTGTAACGTAATAAACGACCGGCCCCTGCCAGGCTTCGGCAACCGCCGCATAGTGAGGCGAGCAGCAGATCAGCGGTGACGTTCGCGTGTCGGATGAATGGCGCGCCAATCTTCCACGCAGGCGAGAGCCTTCCCGCACCAGCCACGCCAACGGAGGACGCGCGAAACCTCTTTGAAGTGGAAAGTGGCGAACGCGCAATGCTGGATCATTCAAAACCTCTTCGCGCTCCCAACGCTTTAGCCTTCCCGTGTTACTGATGCTGGGAATCCAGCCAAGCACGGGGACGACTCTGTTAAGCGCAGAGGCAAACTCTTTAATCCAGATGGCTCTTACGTCCAGCACCTGCCAGACCCCAGCGTTCTCTTTTCCGTTCGACCCCGTCATAAGCCGCTTTTGCGTCCGATGCTACTCCGCTCGTCTCCAAATCTTCGGTATCCATCCCTGCCGCAATCCGAAATGCGAGAACGCGAACATGAGAACCAGCAGGCTTAACAGGAGCGCACCCGTCATGACGCTCTGACGCAATGGTTGAACTGCCCTGAAGTATGCGAGCGTTGCGAACACTATCGCGCCGAGCATTCCCATCAGCGATAAATGAAGCAGCCCGCGCGGCAACGCCCCGGCCCGTTTCAGCACCCACAGCACGACGCACTGCGAAAAGAGATGTCCGACAAAGAAAGCGACCGCAGCTCCGGTCGCCCCTGCCAGCGGCACAAGCCAGATTCCCAGCAGTACGACTACCATCGCCCATGCGCCGTTAATCACACCTAACGCGCGCAGGTTCACGATGCTCACGCGATTCGCCGCCGCTGTTCCGCCCATATGACTTATCGCTGTCGCGAGTAGAAGCGCTGAAGGGACTTCTGCGCCGCTGTACGAGGCACCGTACAGACTCGGCAATATCCACGGTAGAAGTATGATAGCTGCGCCTGCCAGAGTTAATGTCAGAGAAGTGGCGAGAAAGGTGTTGACCAGCACCACACGGTCAGGCCCGCCGTAATAGCGCCCGGACTCAGACGTCAGCAATGGATAGGTAACCTGCGCGAGCATTCCCGGCATGATTGACGCCAGGCCACGAAACTGATTGGCAACCGCGAACATGCCCATCTGAACCAGCGTGGCATCGGCGCGTGCGACCAGCGAAGCCAACCACCAGCTTGCGATATTGATGCCGATCACTGCGCCAAGCTGCACCAGCCCGAACTTTAAGATCGAATTTACGCCCGGCCCCTGACCCGCTTCCGCTTCGTCTCTCGCCGGAATCATTCCCAGGCGACGCGAGAAGAGAGCGCACGCCGCAACCGCCACAAGGGCCACGCTCGCCTGCCCCGCGATCATCGCCCAGGCCCCGATGCGTGCCGCGTTTGGCAGAACCAACAACAGGCCCGCGCCCGAGATGACTGAAAGCAACAGCAGAGCCTGAAACTTCTGCTGTCCAATCAGGAGACCGCGGCAACACTCTAGAAGAATTAAGGCCCCTGCCGAGAACGCCGCAATTCGCAGCACGCCGACCAGGGCTTCGTTGCGCAGCAACCCGCGGGCGAATGGCCCCGCGCCAACCAGCATCAGCCCAGCGCCCAGCAGCGCCGAGCAGATGCTTACGAGCATGATGGCGCGCAGGAATCTGCGATAGCCCTTGCTCGCAATCGGATACTGGCCGGAGAAGCGATTGGCGGTAGAGCCGATGCCTGCGCCCGCGTAGTTTGCCACTGTGCCGGTGGTCGCAAGCACGACCGAATACGCGCCAAACGATTGCGGCCCGGCAATGCGCGCTGCCAGAAGGTTTGCGAAAAAGCCGAACCCACGTTCCAGAGCAACGGCGACGCCTAGCGTTGCCCCGCCCCGTGCCAGCAAACTCTTGAGCGAGCGGGAACGTACAGGCTGCGCGCCGCTCTCGACGTCAACCTGATCAATTGTTTCAGCGTTTGAGACCACTTAACTTCTTACGGCCAGGATGTTGACCTGTGTGTCTGCGTCAGAATCTTTCCACGGGCGGCGTCCCTTGTGTGTAATCACGGACAGCTCCCATCCCGCTTCAAGCAGAAGGCGTCTACAGGAACGCGACCGTTCACGAAAAGGCTCCGGCCCTCCAGTACATTCCATAACCAATGCTCGAATCGAGGGAAGCCGCAGCGTTTCTGTTCCGCCACGCAAAATATCCAGCTCCGCCCCCTCAGCATCAATTTTAATGACGACGCGCTCAGGGCCATCTTGTAATTTAAGATCAGGGTGCTGCTCGACAAGGTCATCCAGGCTCAGGGTTTTAATCTGGATTGGCTTGCGCGGAACGTCACACAGGGCGTTGAATTCTGGAACGATTGTGTGCCAGCCCTCTTCCACACTGGCTAACAGCGTCGCCTCTCCTGTCCGTTCGGCTACCGCCATTTCGTGAATACGCAAATCCTTTTCGGGATTGAGCGATGCAAGTTGCCGCAGGCAGGCAACATGTTGCGGGTGCGGCTCGCAGGCGATGACGCAGCCGCCCGGATTGACCAGCGCGAGCGCGTAACCCGCGTGCCATCCTCTATGCGCCCCGATGTCTATGTAAACAGAGCCGGGCGAGAGCAACTCACCTAGTAAACGCCGCACGCCTTTCTCATACAGAAACCAGTAGCCTGGGTGCGCGACGTCCCCCGGCTGGTACGGGAAACGCACGTCTCCTTTTCCGACGCGCCCGATGACACCCTCCGCATTCGCCGCAGGAAAAGCTTTGCCGAGTTCGGAGGGAATGCGTTGCGTGCCTCTTTCAAAAGGCCACCAACCGACAACCCTTCGCAAGAGTTCGTGCGAGACCCTAGCTTGATTCGACTTCACTTTACAGTTCCACTTACCAGGGGGCTTGTGCTATTCCATCCGCCAGCAGGCCGCATCGCCGGATTTATAAAAACGGCATCAGACCACAATGCGCGGCCCTCCGGCCCGCGGTGCGGCAACGACATATCCCAGAATTCAAAGCCCAATTCTTGAGTGATCAGGTGGGTTAAAGAAGCGAAGGTATCGTCGCCTTCGTAGTGAGAGACGAAGTTCATTTCAACCAACAAGGCTCGCGTGCGCTTTAAGGTCTCGATTCCGCCGAGCAACACGGGGCGCTCGAATCCCTGAACATCAATTTTGAGCAGATCAATTGCTTCTTCTTCCGATAACACCGCGTCAAGCGTCGTCACAGGAACCTCTATTTCGCTGACCACTGAAGCGTTCTGAGCGGTGTATTGCGCTTCCAGCATCTCGGACGGGCGCAACAAAGAGGCTAATGAAGAGGTGCGCGTAACGTGCAGCGTCGAAATCTCCGAACGCATTCCGAGCGCAGTTTGATGCAGGCGTATGCCTGGCTTATCGCCCAGATTAGAACGCAGTATCTTAAATGCTTCAGGGTTCGGCTCGAAGATTTCGGCCCGCTTGATGCTCAAGAGCTTTTGCAGGGATGAAAGCCATTGTCCTGTATTTGCTCCGACGTCAACCACGAGCGAGAGGTGAGACCTTAACGATGGAGGTAACTGCTCGACCCGCGAGTTAACAAGAGCGTCCCGATGCGTTCTGGAAGCGACCGCGCGCAACGCCGCAGTCGAACGGAATCCCACCGTCCCGAAACGCGCCTTCCACTCCAGCGTTCGCAAGAGCCCTGCGGGGATGAGATTACGCATTAACATCTCACCTCATCATATTGAGGACTAAAATCAGCCGTTAGATTGAAGGGCGCTTCGGAACCTGTCCGGGCATGAGGCCAAAAAGAGAGGATCTGTCTTACAGATTCATCCCACAAAGCCGAGCGCCGTTTTTCCCAGGCGGCCATGCGTAGATTATTGAGCCGGGACGGGTCGCGTTCCAGATTTAATAGTGTATTCGCGATCTCTTCATCATTCGCCCCGGTCGGAACTGTTACGGAAGCGCCGGCGATCATGTGCTCGGGCGCGCCGCCCGTATCGGCTCCCAAACTGATAAGACCGAGCGCGTGATACTCGCGCAGGGCGATGCCTCCGGCCTCGACTCTTGAAAGCAGACACCCGACATCGCACTCTGAGACCGCGCGGAAAAATCGCACTGCCTGCGTACGCTTGTCTATAAACCCGAGCCACTCCACGCCCTCTACGTCGCGCAGACCATCGGGCAAAGAATCGCGCTCGCAGCCTATCACTCTCAGAGTCGCACGAAGTCCGTCGCGGCGGGCCAGAGCTATTGCGTGTAGAAGGCGGTCAAGTCCTTTGCGGTGCCAGTATTTTCCAACGAAGACGAGCCGGAGCGGTCTCTCTTCATCCGAAAGGGTCGCGCGCCGTCGCTCCTCTTCGATTTCCCAGCGCGCATACTCATCTTGATCTACATTGGCCCCGGGCAAAACTACGTGGACACGATCAGGCGAGATGAGGTAGTCGCGCATAACGCTTTCGGCTGCCCAACGGCTGTGAACGATGACGCCCGCCGCAGCGTTGTATCCCTCGCGCTCGCGCTCTATGGCTTCAAGAGCGATGCGGCGGCCAACGGTTGCCCGCTGCTCGTAATAGTCGAAAAGCTGTAGCAGCGTCTGGTCAATAAAGAACCACTTCTCGATGGTGTGGTCGCGGACAACTATTGGAGCATAGAGCTGAAAGCAATTGACGACCAGATTACTCTTGAGGCGCGGGAGCACCGTAGACCAGAGGCGCTCTAAAAAAGCCGTTGAGTATTGATAGCCGCCGTAACGATCTCCGCTCAAGACGCGGCTCAAATTCCAACCGAGCCGCAGAGCCTTCCACCCAAAATCACCTGTCGAGAGCGGCAAGCCTTCATCAAGCAGCCCGGCGATACGAGCGCTTTGCAGGAAATGATATGGGATGCCGCTCCAGGTAACCGGATCATTAACGTCACCCACGGCGGCAAGGAAGGCTCTGGGCTTCACTCTATCTCTAAGAGCCTGTGATCGGCTCCGCTTCCGTCTCTGTGTTGTAATAGCCGTTGGCCTGATAGCTCTGGTAATAGTAATGATCGTGCTCCCGCAGGTTGACGTTGTTGAGGACGACGCCGAAGACTTTCGCGCCGACGTCCAGCAGAATTTGTCTGGTGCGGCGGGCGACGCTGCGCGAGGTCTTGCCGCTGTGGACGACCAGGAGCACGCCGTCAACCAGCGTGGAGACGAGCACGGCGTCCGTGAACGAACCGACGGGCGGCGAGTCCAGAATGACGTGCGTGAAGGTCTTCTCCAGCGCGCCGATGAGACGGCGCATCTGCTCGGACCCGATCAGCTCCGCGGGGTTCGGCGGAATCGCCCCGGCGGGCAGAAAGTGCAGGCCGCTCTCCTCGTGCTGTTGAATCAGGCTGAGCATCTCCGCCTCGCTCATGTCGCTCGAAAGAATCGTGCTCAGGCCGCGCTTGTTCTCCACACCGAAAATCGAATGCACGCGCGGGCGGCGCATGTCAGCGTCTATCACCAGCACGCTCGCACCCGTCTGCGCCAGGCTCAGCGCAGTGTTCACGGCGGTCGTCGTCTTCCCCTCCGCAGGCATGCTCGACGTCACCAGCAAGGTCTTCGGCGCGCGCCCCGCGGTTGAGAGTAGGACGGAGGTCCGCAGATGGCGATACGACTCCGCCAGTGCGGACCGGCTCTCCATGTTCGTGAGCAGTTCCGGCGCGGTGTAACCGCCCTCGCCGCGGCGTTGCAGAGCGCGCGACGGCATGAGCCGCTTGCGGGCCGAGCCGCCGATTCGCGGAATGACGCCGATGGAGGGCAGCCGCAGCCAGCGCTCCACGTCTTCGGTCGAGCGCACGGAATCGTTCATGTATTCCAGAAAGATCGCCAGGCCGACGCTTCCGGCGAACGCCAGAAAGAGCGCCATCAGCACAGTGCGCAGGCGCTGCGGTCCGACGGGAGCCTCGGGCGTCACGGCATAATCAACGACGTAGATATTATTCGGTGTCCCGGCCAAAACGACATCGTTCTCTTTCGAGCGTTGCAGCAAGCCTGCGAGCAATTGCTTGTTGGTCTCAATCTCCTGCTGGATGATGCGGTAGTTGATGGCCGCCTCGTTCTGGCTGAGGGTCTCGCCGCGCTGCTTGTTGAAATCGTCCCGAATGGCCTTCTCGCGCGCGAGCGCCTGCCTGTATTTCGTCTCCAGGTTCTTCGTCAGATCGCTCACCGTCCGGCTGCGTAGCTCCGTGATCTGCTTCTCGATGGCCGCGATCTGCTGGTTGGTCTCACGGACCTCCGGCCACTCCTCCGTGTTCTCGACCAGCAGCTCCTGCCGCTTCTGTTTGAGCGTCGCCAGCTTTCCTTCCAGCTCGTCCAATTGCTTGACGTCTTTTGAAGCCAGGGCGCTCGCCGCGCCCGGAGCCTGCGCAGCACGGTATTCCGCTTCCGCCAGCTTGCGGTCGTTCTCTGCCTGTAGCAGTTGCTGGTTGAGCCCTGCCAGGCGCTCGACCACTGTGTTCTGGTTCCCGTCGAGCGAAAGAATCTTGTGGGCGCTGGCGTAGTTGACCAGCCGCTCATCCGCATTGCGTATCTGCGACTGAAGCTCGGCCACACGCTTTTGCAGAAAATCCCCTGCGCTGGCGTTCGTCTCCGTCTTCTTCTCCAGGTTCGAGAAGACGAACGTGTCCGCAATCGTGTTGACGATCTTGGCCGCGAGCTGCGGGTCCGTGTGCTGGAAGCTTAAATCTATCAGGCGCGTGTCCTTCGAATACGAGCTGGTCCGCGTCTCTTTGACCGGCTCGACCTTGAGGCCCCCCTGAAGCATGCGCACGAATGGGTCCAGGCGCTTGGCTTCGACCAGATCGTCGCGCGCCGTGGCCGGGCTGATCGAACTCGTCAGCGGCAGCTCGTCCTTAGCCTTCTCCTTCTGTGGCTCGTCCTTCTTCCCCAGGCCCAGCATCCGCAGGATGTTCTGATAGGTCGAACGGTTCTGCTCGCGCCCGGCGCTGAGGAAGGTCTCGTTGTGCTCCAGGTCCAGAGTCTTGACGACGCGCCGCAAGAGCCCGAGGCTCGTCAGGTTCTGCAACTGCGTGTTGAAATAGGCCGGGTCCGAGCTCGGACTGCTGATGACGACCGTGCCGCTCTTGCCTCCCACCCCGCTCGCGGGGTTGTTCTCCAGGTCCACCTGCACACGCGCCTGCGCCGAATAGATGTCCGGGCGGCGGGCGACCGAGATGGTCACCAGGCTCGTGACGATGAGCGTGATGCCGATGATGAGCCAGAGGTGCTTGCGCACCGCCCGCAGGTAGCTGCGGAAATGGTTCTCTTCATCGCCGCCCGTATCGCTACCGCCCGTGTAACCGGAGTAGGAGAGCTGCGACGGCGCGTGCTCTCTGACCTTTTCGAGCCCGCGCGGCTCAGGAAGACTGAGAAGCGTTTTTTGATCGTCTTGCATGGAATTCAGCCTCGAATTTTTAAGGACTTGATGAACCACAGAGGCACAGAGACACGGGGAAAGAAGGCAGTAGGCAGTAGGCAGTGGCAGCAAAGAGGTGCTACCTTGTCTGCTTTCTGCCTTCTGCATTTCTCTGTGTCTCTGTGTCTCTGTGGTGAACTATTAACGTATGACCTGTACTGGCAATTGCCCGACCGAGGGGACGATTGTGCCCAGGAGACTGCGAAGCAGTCTGCGCCCCCCGGAAGCCTCCACGTTGATGATGTCGTTCGGCATCAGGGCCACATCCTCCGCCTTTCGGCTATCAATGGCCTTGAGGTCAACGATGATCTCGCGCCGCGCCTGGCCGCCCGACTCCTGGCGTATGATGCGCACCTTGTCCTTCTTCGTGTCCGGCATGGTGCCGCCAGCCATCGCAATCGCCTGCGAGACTGTGACGTTATTCTCTTTGAGCAGGACCGGACCGGGCCTGAGGACGTTGCCGACCACATAGGCCTCTTTCGCCTCCGGCAGCGTGATGACGTCGCCGGGTTGCAGGTAAGGATTGGCCTTCTCTAGGCCGGTGAGCGTCTCCTTGAGATTGAGCACGATGAACTCGAAAGAGCCTGTAGCCTCCTTCTCTGTCGAAGCGCACGGGTTGAAGTCAGGCATCCGCGCGATCTGTATGCTGCCGCCTGCGCGCTCGGTCGGTCCGCCCGCGTAGAACTGCACCAGCTCAAGCAGGCGCACGGGACGGCGCAACTGGAACTGGCCCGGCTTGATGATCGCGCCGTTGATGGCGACCGGCTGCGAGTTGTACTCCTTGATGATGACGACGACCTGCGGGTTCTTCTTGTACTTCTTATAGAAGAGGCGCAGGTCTTCCGCCAGGGCCGTTCTGGTCTTGCCCGCGGCCTGCATCTCGTTCTGCTCCTCGTGCTCGACCGAAGGGAGCGGAATCCGCCCGCACTCGTCAACCTCCACCGTATCCATCGAAAGCTCCGGGACGAGGCGGCCGGCACTGACGCGTATGCTCAAAACGTCGCGCGGCCCGATGCGATATTGCTCGACCGCGCGCGCCGCATTCGAGGCTGCCTCATTCTGCGGAGGACTCTGTGGCGAAGGCTGCGCCCACACGGAAAGCTGCCCCAGGAGTAAAAGGAGCACGATTGTCGAGAAGCCTGTAATTGTTTTTGTGTATTTCAACTTCATAATGATTTGCTCGTGTTACATAGCCAGGGACCAACATGTTACATAATGAGTAATTTTGAAGGACACTACCTAGCCTGCGACAGCAGGCGGTAGAATAAAGCCCCGCACGTAGCCGCAGGCGGAGTGCGGGGGATGTCAGCCCGCCCGCGTTGAGTCTGCGTCAGCAGACGGCAGAAGCTCAGGTTATCCAAAGATACCTTTCATCAAACTCTATGCGATGCGCTTGCAATAAGCGCTTGAACTCATCTTCAAATGAAACGCGTTGATGATGCTTTTCCTGACTGCGGATATACTCGCGCACCTTTTCCACCTGCGACTCGCTCACGGTAAACGCTCCGTAACGGCCCTGCCAGGCGAAACGCCCCCGCGCCATTTTATTCGCCCATCCGGAAGAGTTGGCCTTGAGCTGCTTAATGAATTCAGAGACCGCGGCGGTCGGCTTAATCTTGGTAAGGAGATGAACATGGTCGGAAGTGCCTCCGACCTCCAGGGCAATGCCGCCCAGTCCGCGCACCGTCCCACCGAGATATTCGTGCAGTTTGGGGCGCAACTCATCGCTGATGAACGGATAACGCTCTTTAGTGGCAAAAACAATGTGGTATAGCAAATTAGTGTAAGACACCTGGCATTAATCTCAGCGACGGCCTCTGCCGTCTGCTCTCGCAGACTCCGGAGAATTATTCTGACGCACTCTTACCCCGGACTCCGCCTGCGGCTTCGTCCGGGGCTTTATTCTGCCGTCTGCTTCGCAGACTTGGTTATCATCATTCCCGAAATCATCTCTATCGCGTTGCTGAATATCTCACTTGCCGGCCAAGCCTATGCGGCGTGAGGCGAGGGCCTCGCGCAGGTGGTTCGGGCGGGCGAGGTTGAGCACAGTGTTGCTCATCATCACCATCAACTCTTCGTGCTCGCGCGCGAAGGCTCCCGTCAGCGGGTGATCGCCGGTTTTGACGACCACGCCCTCTCTGACCCATTGCCAGAATTGCGTCTGCGTCGTCCAGAACTCTTTCCGGTCGCGGCAGACGACCAGCGCCGTCTTCTTTTTCTTCTTTCTCTTCTCTTTCTTCGGTCCCATCTGAAGCCTCTCTTTTCCGAACTGAAGTCAAGCGCGCACACTTTTAGCCCCGCATGCCCCTCTTAATCCCGCTTCGGGGATTAAGAGTCCACGCCAAACCCCCGTAGGGGAAGCCTCTGGTGCGAGGCGGCATCAAGTTTTCAACCGGCGACGGGCCTTGCGGAAACTCCTCAAAAGCGCCGCCGCCGACTCTTTATTCAACGGCCGCGCGCCCGACGTCCTGAACGAGCAGACGAGAGATCAACTCCGTTCGGCGGCGCACGCCGAACTTGGTGAAGATATTTCTGAGATGGAACTTGACGGTCTGCGGGCTGACTTTGAACTTCTCGCCGATCTCGGCGTTGGTCATCCCTTCGGCGCAGGCCAGGGCTATCTGCGCCTCCCTGCGGCTCAGGTTGCTGTTGACGGCCACACGCTCTATGGCCCGCGTAAAGCCCGTGTGCTTCCCCCAAAATGCTATCCCTTTCGGATACGCCTCAAGCCCCGCCGCGCGCCGTCGCTCGAAAATCTCGCCGGGTTTGAAGACCTGATAGGCGTAGCCCTGGCGCTCGCGCCCGTTATTCGCAAGCTTCATGCTCTCGATGCTCAGCTTGCAGAGCAGTCCGTTGAGGGCACGCCGGACAGACGAAGTGCTGCTGATCCCTGCGAGCGCCGACAGTCGCCTGATGCTGAAAGTGAGGCTTGCGCGCCCGGCCGCCACGGCGTCCCCCAGCATCGCGCGATATAACTGGTCTTCGAGCGGCGTGTGGCTGAGCGCCAGGAGCGCCATCAGATGTTCCTCTGTTGATGGGCCAAAAAACTCACCGGAAGGATAGGAAGACTGCGTCACCTGTGCGTCTGCTGGGGATATGGATGGGGGACGGAGCATAGTTTTTGATTGGTTAAGGCGGGGAGATGAATCCGCTCAAAAGCTTCTTAAAGAATCATACGAAACGGGCGTGTCCGGGACCGGGCTAAATCCTTTCAGAGATCAAAGGGCGCGAACTGCTCTTCCAGGGTCGGGAAGGAAGGGCAACGGGGCGTAAGGAGCAGCAACGCGCTCTCTTCACTAAAGAGAATTGCTCCTCACGTTTTCGACAATATTTCAATGCTCACAGAGAAGAAAGAGGTGTCGAGATTGAAGTCCATCTCGATAGAGGCTTGCGGCCAATCTTTAAGCCTCTGAATCTCAATTTCGGTGCGGGGCGGTTTATAACACGGTTCACCCCGACGGTCAACGATTTTCGGCCAAAAACGGCATCAGGAAGCTGCGCCGGAGGGGGTTCTCCACGCGCCTCACACGAAAAGGCACGAAACAAAGACGCCCTGTGTATGTCGTCTAGTGTTATTTCGTGTGCGGCGCGTGGACGGCTCCTCATCCTTTGCTCGTGTCGTCCTCAGGTTAAATCAATGAGCCATGCCTGCTGTAGATGGCGTCTGATGAGGTAATCGTTAAAGTTGATCGAGCGCGCGGCCTCGTCCAGAATCAATGAATCCGAAGTTACAGTTATCCCATCCCCGCATGAAATGGTCTGATCCGGATTGAAGATGACCTCCACGCTCCAAATGTAGCCGCGCACGCGCGCGTAGTCTCTGATTCTCTCTGCGAGACGGCCGCTGTTCGAGACGGGCCTATCGAGGAACCACTCCACGGAGGCTGGCAACAGAGTCGCCAGCGTCTCGCCGATCAGATGGATCGCCTTTTCCGTCTCCTGGACCGAGCGGTAAGAGCCGTGAACGCTCGATAAATCACGTATGCAAGAGTCGCGGCAAAGCAAAAGCGGCCCGCCTCCGAGCGCAGCCTCGGTCGTGATAATCAGATTAAAACCGTCTATCAGGAGGCGTTGGCCCGCAATACCCTCCACCGGCAGGCGACGCTTGGCGCGCCGAGCGAGCTGATCGTCTGTGCAGGCGGCGCGGGAAACGGCCGTGCGCTGACGTTCTTTTAAATCGTAACGGTCGCCGACCAGCTTGAGGGCGGACTTCATGGCGTAACCGCGACTGAGCAGCCAGGACAGCTCCGCGGTCGCCGTACGCAACTCAGGCAACCTGTCCGAAGCGAAAAGCCGCTCATCAGCGGGGTGAGCGCCGCGATGCTGCCTTTTATCAGGACTCAAGACAAACAGCTCCCCTAAAGACTGCGATCTCATCCGGCAGTTTACACGCCGGGGACCTAAAACTTATCATCACAATACACGGTTGAGAATCGGCGATGATTACGATTGATGGCTCATTCGGCGAGGGCGGCGGCCAGATTATACGCACGTCCTGCGCGCTCTCGCTCATCACAGGCAAGCCGTTCCGCATCCACAATGTTCGGGCGCGACGCGCCAAGCCAGGGCTTCAGCGCCAGCACCTGACGGCCGTCCTCGCTGCCGCAAAGATCGGCCGTGCCAAAGTCGAAGGCGCGGCGGTCGGATCGAGTGAGTTCACTTTCTCGCCCGGGAAGGTCTCGCCGGGCGATTACACGTTCAGCATCGGCACCGCCGGAAGCACCACGCTCGTTCTGCAAACCGTGCTCCCGCCCCTGATGATCGCCGATGGGGAGAGCAGCCTCACGCTCGAAGGTGGGACACACAACGTCCACGCACCTCCTTTCGAGTTTCTTCAGAAGACTTTTCTGCCGCTCGTGAACCTGACAGGACCGAAGATTTCCATAGAGCTTGAGCGCTACGGCTTTTATCCGCCGGGGGGCGGCAGGCTTCGCGTCCACGTTGAGCCCGCCGGCTCTCGTAACGGATTTGACTTGGGCGAGCGCGGGGAGATTCGCGGGCTCCGTGCGCGAGCCCTGGTCGTCAAATTGCCGCCGTCCATCGGCGAAAGAGAGCTTAATGTAATCAGAGAGAGCTTGGGCTGGACGGACGAGCAGCTTCGGCTGGAGACGTCCGACAACGCACTCAGCCCCGGCAACGTGCTGACCGTGGAGATCGAGAGCGAGCAGTTGACGGAAGTTTTCACGGGGATAGGCGAGCGCGGCGTGCGCGCCGAAACCATCGCCGAAAGAGTGGTCCGAGAGGTCGAGCAGTATCTTTCGGTTGACGCACCCGTCGGCGAGCACTTAGCGGACCAACTGCTCATCCCGCTGGCGCTCGCCGGCGGCGGTTCATACCTGACAGGCCCTCTATCACTTCACACCACGACCAACATCGAAGTGATCAAGAGATTCCTGGATGTGGCGATTATAACGTCACCTGTGGATGATCAGATGTGGCGGATTGAGGTTCGCGCCCCCGAGTAGAGTTGAATGAGATTGGGTATATGAACTCCAATAAGGATTCTTCCAACCTGTTGGCTCCAAGAAGCTGTTTGAATATTCCCGCCTTTCGCGCCGCAGGCGCATCAAGAAGGTAGCCAGACGTGCAACGTCTGGGAATCGAGTCAAGTTCATAATCCCGCACTGTAGGTGCGGACAGAGCTATCTGTGCGCTCCTTCAGAGCGTAAATTATCCTGGCTGACGAGACCAGACGTTGCACGTCTGGCTACCGTCTCATTGCCGCTTCGCGGCTAAAATAATTTTTCAAAACCACAGCTCTTCTCAATCCTTTTTCGCCTGCCCGTTTTGTTCCACTCTGCCAAGCAGGCTGCGAATCTGTTTTCCGACCCGTTGCGCGCTCGGCGGGTCGTAGTTGGACATCACGATGACTGTGTAAGCGCCATTTACTCCGGTCTCAAGAAGGGCGTTGATTCCGGGAGCGCCGCCACCTATTCCCAATCCGCCAGCCCCCGGGCCTCCCGCCACGGCCTCCTGTCTGAAATTCGGCAGGCGCAATCTCCCATCCTTCAGGGCGAGCGTGAATTTAAGCATGTCATCGGTCGTCGAATACCCGCCGCCGGCCGGGTTGCCTTTGGCCGGTCGCGTGTACAGGTTGTTTCGCCTCGCGCCCTTCCCCGCGCCCCCTTCCTTCGTGTAGCCGCTGGCGAGATTGTTGACGGGCTGGTCCGCTTCGTACCAGGCTGTGTCCTGCATGCTCGCAGGCTTGTAGATGTGCTCGCGCACGTAATCGTAGTAGTCCTCGCCCGAGACCTTCTCGATGATCGCGCCGAGGACTATGTAGCCACCGTTGGAATACTGGCGGCGCGTGCCCGGCTCGAACTCCAGCGCCTTGGCCGCGAAGAGCGGCAGGAAATCTTTGATATTTCGCAGCCGGTCCTTGGGCGTCGCCTCGAACTCGGGTCCGAAGAAATCTCCTATGCCAGAGGTCATCGAAAGCAGTTGCCGGATGGTGACCTTCTCCGCGGCCTCACGGTTCGGGTAGTCCGGCAGGTATTTGCCGAGGCGGTCGTCGTAAGAGAGCTTGCCCTGCTCGACGAGTTGGCCGATGGCAATCTGCGTGAAGATTTTGTTGATCGATCCCAGATTGAACTTCGTGTCGGCGCGATTCTGGACGCCGTACTCTTTGCTGGCCAGCCCGTACGCTCTCTGAAAAACAGGCTTTCCGTTCTTGGCCACAAGCACGGCCCCTGAGAATTCGTCGGCGCGTGACTCTTCGTCCAGATATTTCTGTAGGGCCGCGAGCGCGTCCTGCTCCGTCAGCTTCGCGGGCAGTTTCGGCGACTCAGAGTTTTGCGCTTTGACGAAAGCGGCGAGCAGGGCGAGGAGCAGGAAAAGGCTTGTGATTTTCCTCATCTTCTTTTTCTTCCTGTAGGAGCGTGTCAGCGGTTGCTCGATTTCGGAATACGGATTTCGGGATTGCGGATTTAAGAAAACCGGGCAGCGTTCTTCTTTTCAATCCGAATTCCGCAATCCTGTCAGCCTTACGCTTCTAATTGCGGCACGCCCCGATAATGGTTCCAGTTTTTTGAGAAGATAGAAGAAAGCGTTGGTGTTGATAGCCTCTTGAATTACATGTAGCGGTGTTCGACCATCAGGCAGCGGTCCTGCACGACCTTGATCCCGGCCCTGGCTAAAGTTTCGGCGACTTCATTGTTGCGTATGCCGGATTGGAGCCAGACCGCGTGGGGTCTTTTGGCGAGCATATCCTCCAGATGTCCCGCGACATCTTCCGAGCGGCGAAAGACGTTGACGAGATCAATCTCGCCGGGCACATCAACCAGCCTGCGATAGACCTGATGCCCCAGGATGTGCGTCACCTCAGGGTAATAGACCGGAACGGGAATCACTTCGAACCCCGCGGAGTTCAGGTATTGTGGGACGTAAAAAGCTGGCTGGCCCGCCTGCCGCTCTGTCTTGATTCCGAGGACGGCGATGCGCTTTGTCCGCTCAAGGAGCCCTCTTATCGCTTCGGCACCCTCAAGCAATCGCTCGCGCCAGTTGCTCTCCTGATTGTTAACGGAAGCAGACATGATTCCTCTCCTCTGGAATTATTTAAGACGCTGTTTGAATATTCCGCTTTTCAGCCGCGAAGCGGCTATGAGAAGGTAGCCAGACGTGCAACGTCTGGAACAAGCAGACGGATAATCCGCGCTCTGAAGGAGCGCCAGAACGTTCTCCCCGCGTCTTCAACGCGGACATGCTTGTCCTGCCTATCCCAGACGTTACACGTCTGGCTACCTTCTCGCTGCGACTTCGTCGCAAAAACAGGCGCGAGCCGTTTCAAAGCTCGTTGCCTTCCTGGCGCGCGCTACGGTTCTGGTCTGGGTCGTTTCCCTGCGGGTTCCTGTTCTCTTTAGCCTCCGTCTGAGCGCCCTTGGAGGTCTGCCCGACAATCTGGTCGGCCTGCATCCCGCCTCTCTGCTCTTTGACGTCGCCGCGCGGCGGCTGTGTTCCGGCCTGTTTGGCCGCCGCCGCTGCGGCTCCAGTGTTGTTCCTGTCTTCCCCCATCTTTGATTCCTTCCTGCCGGCTTATCGCCCGGCTGTCGCACGCTTCGGATTATTCCTCTCTTCGGCGGAATTCGATCTCGAAGCCTCTTCTTCCGCCGCGCTTCCCGCGTTCTCTTCCGGATGATTGCGCTGCGCCTGCAACACTTCGGAGCGCTTGCTCAGTTTGTTAGGCTCGCCCGCACGCGGACTCTGTTTCTTACCCTCGCCCGTCGGCGGCTCATTCAGTTTGTTGCGATTATTGTTTGGCATGCTTTCACCTCAACTGCGACCTGATTTTGTGCCGGTCTGTTTCGATCTTTCATCTCCTGGCCGAGCAGACCCGGCGTTCTGCTTTCTTTCGCTGATGGCTTCCCTCATCGCCTGGTTCTTCTTGTCCTTGTTGCGTCCATCTTTCTTCTGCCGATCTTTGTCCGACATGACCATCGCCTCCTAGCTTGTTGGAATTTTCCATCTCAACTCAAAAAAGTTCTTACCCGGCGGTAGTCTCGCCGCCGAGCAGGGTGAGCACCTCGCCCGTGATGTAGCTTGAATCAGCTTCCGACGCGAAGAAGACGAACGCCGGCGCGATCTCTTCAGGCTGGGCGGGCCGCTTCATGGGCGTATCCGCGCCGAACTTCGCCACCTCTTTCGCGGGTTCGTCCGAAGGGTTGAGCGGCGTCCAGACGGGTCCGGGCGCGACGCAGTTGACGCGAATCCCACGTTCCACCAGATTCTGCGCGAGCGATTTCGTGAAGGCGTGAATCGCCCCCTTCGTCGCCGAATAATCGAGCAGCTCGCGGCTTCCTTCGAGCCCGGTGATCGAGCCCGTGTTGACGATTGCGCTCCCCTCCTCCAGATGTTTGAGCGCGGCTTTCGTCATGTAGAAATAGCCGTAGATGTTCGTCTTGAAAGTCCTGTCCCACTGCTCTTCCGTCACCTCTTCGAGCGATTTACGGTGCTGCTGGAACGCTGCGTTGTTGACCAGAATGTCCAGCTTCCCGAATTCACTGACGGTCTGCTCGACGGCCTTCCGGCAGAACTCAGGCTTGCGCACATCGCCCGGAATGAGCAGAGCCCGCCCGCCCACGGCCTCCACCACGCTACGAGTCTCTTCGGCGTCGCGCTGCTCCTCCGGCAGATAAACAATCGCCACGCTCGCGCCCTCGCGGGCGTAGAGGACCGCGACGGCGCGCCCTATGCCGGAGTCGCCGCCAGTGATTAACGCGACCCTGTCCTGAAGTTTCCCGGAGCCGCGATAGAGCGGCGCTTCGTATTCGGGGCGCGGCCTGATCTTCGACTCAAGACCCGGTTTGCGCTGGTGCTGCGCCGGCATAGGGGATTTGGGCTGCTGCTGCGTGCGCGCTTTGGCCCCTTTGCTCCCGCCCCGGCCCTTCTTCGTGACACTCTTTTTCGCGGACTTTTTGCTCTTACCTGCCATCGCTCCTCGTTTCTTCTGTCGCGTCAGGTAATCACGGACGGCCTCCAGCCGCTTCAGAAGTCTCCTCTTCGGACTCTTCCGTCTCGCCGCTCAGGTCCGCCTCGTTGAGTCTGGTCAAGAGCCACTGGCGAAAGATGTCAGCTTCTCTGCCCTTCCCGGTCCAACGCGCGCGGTCGAACATCACCAGCGCCATCATCAGGGCATGATGCTGTCCGGCACGGTCCTGCGCGTACTCGAACTGGTTGTAGAGCCTGTCAATCAGCTCGACGCTCGCGCGGGCCGTCTCCTCGTCCTTGAAGCCGAGTTGTTTGGCGAAGAACTTGGAATAGACGTTCATCGGATGGGCCGACGAGGTGTAGAGATCGAAGTAGCCTTTGACGAGGCCCGACTCTTGGAGCACGGACCCGACGTAAGAGGGGCGCGCACCCGTGATGATCGCCAGGTCCTCTATCTCGCTCATCCCGGAAAGGTAGAGCGCGATGATCTGATCTTTGCGCGAGACTTTGCTCGTGCCGCCGCGCCGCGCACCTTCCGTGTTCTTCTCCTTCTTCTGCTTTGCTGCTGTACTCATAAAGCTTTCTCCCCTATCTTTCCCCGGCCTTACTTGCGCTTTTGATCGCCCTTGTCTCCCTGGCCGGACGGGACTTTCGTCTTAGCTTTCTTCTTCACGTCCTGCGCGAGCGAGCGGCCCACGTCGTCAACCTCGTCAAAGCGCCCTTTCTCGTCGCGGCGCACATAGCGCTTATCATTGCCCGTATCTATCAACTCACGCTTTGCTGCTGTTCCTGCTTTTCCTGCCATTGTTTCACCCTCCTGATTGTTCGTTCGTTTCCCTCAGGCCGTAGCTTAAGCCCCGGCGCGTTTTGCTTTCGGTTTGCTCGACGATGCGTCAAGCCTGCTGATGGCCCTCTCAAGCTCCTGCCCCTTTTTCAACACGGGCTTGAAAAGGTCGCCTTGACGCTTGAGGCGGGCCATCATCGTCTCAATCGTGAAATCCTGAATCGTCACCTGACGCCGCTCGATTTCACTCCACTGGAGCGGGGCGGAAACGGTCGCGCCAGGCTTCGGGCGGACCGAATAAGGCGCGACGACCGATTTGCCGCGGGCGTTTTGCATGTGATCCACGTAGATGCGCGCACGCTTGCGCTTCTTCAAAGAGCGCTCTACGGTCGCCACGTCCGGGTTCGCCTCCGTAATCATGACGGCGACGCGCAACGCGAAATCCGCCACCACGTCGTAAGAATATTTCGGCTTGAGCGGGACGTAGATGTGAAGGCCTCGCGAGCCTGAAGTCTTGGCGTAAGAGTCCAGGCCGAGCCCGTCCAGAATCTCTCCGGCGCTGATGGCCACGCGGCAGATGTCTTCCCACTCCACGCCCTGCGGGTCCAGGTCGAAGACGAGCCAGTCCGGGTGCTCCAGGTCGCGGACGCGCGAGTGCCAGGGATGACGCTCAATCGCCCCCAGATTCGCCATGTAAAGCAGCGTCGCCAGATTGTCGCCGACGATGTAGTCCACCGTGTGCCCTTCCGCTTCGAGCGAGGCGGTCCGCACGTACTCCGGCGCTTCGTTGACGTCGTGCTGGTGAAAGAAGCTGCCCCCGATCCCGTTCGGATAACGTTTCATAATCAGCGGGCGGTCTTTCAGGTAAGGCAGAATGTACTTCGCGACCTCGAAGTAATATTTAATGAGATCGCCTTTCGTGTAGCCTTCGTCCGGCCAGTAAACTTTGTCCAGGTTCGTCAACTGCACTGCGTCGCTTCCGACTTTGACGACCGCGTCTCCGCTCAACTCTTCGGACTTAAAAAAGCGGCTGGCCGGGACGGCCACGGCCTCTGCCTTTTTGGAGGTGCGAATCTTACGCACCCCTGCCTTCGCGCTCTCGCGGCGCACCTCACCTGCGCGCGCACGCCCCATGCTCCTCTCTGCCTCCCACTTTTCATCGGGCACGCGTAGCTCTAGCTTCCAGCCCGCCTGCGCGAATTCGTCCTTGCTCTTGACGAGCAGCCACTGGTTCTCACGTTTACCTAGACGGAAGAGGTTAAAGTCGCCACGCAGCTTCTTACCCTTGAGGCGGAATTTCAAACGCCCCGCCTCATACTGCTTGATGGGATCGTCGCCGTTCAACAGCTCATACGTCCCCTCGTCCCACATCATGTGATGGCCCGCGCCGTAGTTCCCAACAGGGATGTGCCCCTCGAATTTCAGATACTCGACCGGATGATCTTCCGTCTCGACCGCCAGGCGTTTGTCCGCAGGGTCCAGCGACGGCCCTTTGCGCACGGACCAGGACTTGAGCACGCCTCCTATCTCCAGACGAAAATCGAAATGGAGCATGGAGGCGTGGTGCTCCTGCACTACGAAGCGACGACGGTCCGCCTTCGAGACCTTTCCGCGCGGCTCCGGCGTGCGGCTGAAATCTCTCTTCTTCTGATAGGTTTCAAGCCCCATCTTCTTCGTTTAACTTCGGCCAAGCGCAGGCCAGGATTTTCGACGTTCGGGTTTCTAACATTCTGTACACCCGAACGCGCCGTAAACGTTCGCTAATGACTCACTTTTCAGACACAAAGAAAGACGCAGATTTGGGTCAGCAAGGAGGATGCCGTGCGGGTCCGGGATAATCAGGAGAGGGTCGAGGTTCTGTACGTTTACGCACCTTGAAATCCGATTTCTCTACTTCAATTCTCGCCGACTATCTCCGCGACATGACCGTTGAGAGCGAATTCGTCTTTAATCTTTTGCAGGAGCCACAAAGCTTTGCCCTTTTCTTTACGCCCTTTCATCTTGAACAGGCGCCACTCGCCTTTCAACCGCTCGCCGTGCAGGCGAAATCTGAGCGAGCCTTTGCGCCAGCTCTCAAGCGCGCTTCCCTCGGTTAGCTCAAACGTCCCGATGTCCCAGCGATAGACCTGCCCCGCGCCGTAATGGCCTTCGCTGATCCGGCCCGTAAAAGTCAGATACGAGACGGCGTGATCTTCCACTTCGACCGCCAGACGCTTCGCGCCCGGGTCCAGCGAAGGCCCTTTCGGCACGGCCCAACTCTTCAGCACCCCGCCCATCTCCAGACGGAAATCCCAGTGCAGATGGCTCGCATGATGCTCCTGAACGACGAACCTTGATTTCCCCTTCATGAGCGCCTTTCTCCTTCGGCTCTCTTCCCCAGCCATGTTGGTCTTTGCAAAACCTGACTGGGTGATAAGCGTGTGCAAGCGATCCACGAAACCACACGAATCAGCACGAAACAAGTCTTCGTGTCATTTCGTGTGATTTCGTGGACCGGGCACGGCCAACTCTCGTTAACCACCTCAGTTCTTTCTCAAAGACCTCCTCGCGCTACCCCTGCGTTTGACCGTTCCTGTTATTACTGGCGCGCCACCAGGCTGCGAGCGCGAGGCCGGAGCCGAGCAGGATCGCGCTGGTGATAATGGGATGCAGCGTCGCTTTCGTGTAGAGGCTGCTCTCGGCGACGTGCCCGTCGTAGCCGCCGCGCTCCCTTAAATCTTCGGACGCGTAAAAGAGACCGTCGCGCCTGTCTTCAGGCGTTGGCTCGTCCGTCTGCTGGATGTTGAAGAGCGCGGCTTCCATCACCTTGTCTGTCAAACGGGGTGCGTACTTGTCACCGACCGACATCGCTTTGCCGCCCATTCCGACATAGACGTCCCTCTCCGGGTGCTCCGCGCAGTGAAGGATGGCTCCGGCCACTGTCTCGGGCGCGTAAACCGGCGGAGGGTTCTGCGGCTCCACTGGCAGATAGTTTCTGGCGTGGTCCTTGTAAGGCGTGTCAATCGCGCTCGGCTTGATGAGCGTGACGGAGATCGGGGCATCTTCCTCTTCGAGCTCCATCCGCAGGGCGTCCGTGTAGCCTCTGACCGCGTGCTTCGACGCGCAGTAAGTCCCCTGCAAGGGGATGGCGCGGTCCGAAAGAGAGCTGCCGACGTTGATGATCGCGCCGCCCTGCTCCTTCGGGCGTGCCCTTAAGTGTTCCGCAGCGATGCGCGAACCATGAACCAGGCCCCAGAAGTTCGTCTCAAAGAGCTTGCGCTGATCTTCCATCGAAACATCCGTCAGTCGGCCGTAGATCGAGACGCCGGCGTTGTTGACCCACGTATCGAACCCGCCGAAATGTTCTATGGCCGCATCCCTGATGCGCCGCACGTCCTCCTCAACGCCTACGTCCGCGACCACGTACACGGCCTCGCCCCCATCGGCCCTTATCTCGTCCGCCAGTTGACGCAGCGCGTCACGGCTTCGCGCCGCGAGCACCAGGCGCGCGCCACGTTTCGCGGCCATTCTCGCCGTCACCAGACCGATGCCGCTCGAAGCGCCCGTGATGACGATCCGCTGCTCTCCGAGCCTCTTTAATTGCACACCCATAACAGGATTTTCCCCTTTCTCGCGTGAATGAATCTCTCTTTGGCGACACTATAATCAACCCCGCCGCTCGATGAATAACGCTCCCAGAATAGCCGTGTTGTTAGTCGCCCTTCTTAATTTTGTGTGTTAATAATATTCTTTCTCGCTCTCTTATGGAGATGAAGACAGGCACACGCATCGGCCGCTTTGAAATCCGCCAGCCCATAGGCCGTGGCGGGATGGGCGAGGTCTATCTGGCGCAGGATACGACCTTGCGCCGCCCCGTCGCCCTGAAACTTCTTCCCGCGAGATTTGTCGCAGAGTCGGACCGCTTGCAGCGTTTCGAGCAGGAGGCTTTTGCGGCGTCCGCCTTGAACCACCCGAACATCATCACCATTTACGAGATCGGCCAGGAAGATTCTCTCTACTTCATGGCGACGGAGTTTGTCGAAGGCGAGACTTTGCGCGGGCGGCTTGAGGGCACGCACCTGAAATTGAGCGAGGCGCTGGACATCGCCGTGCAGACTGCGGCCGCCCTGGCGGCAGCGCACGCGGCTGGCATTGTTCATCGCGACATCAAGCCGGAGAACATCATGGTCCGGCCCGACGGCTACATCAAGATTCTCGATTTCGGCCTGGCGAAATTGACGGAGCGACGCGCCGAGACCATTGACACGAAAGCGCCGACGATGGCGAAAGTTGCCACCGATCCGGGCACAGTGATGGGCACTGTGCATTACATGTCGCCGGAGCAGGCGCGCGGCCTTGCGGTTGACGAGCGGACGGACATCTGGAGCTTAGGGGTGGTGCTCTACGAGATGGTCGCGGGCCAAGTGCCTTTCGCGGGCGAGACCATGAGCGACGTCATCGTGGCCGTCCTCGATAGGGAGCCTTTGCCTCTGGCCTCGCCGACGGAGGACGTTCCGGCTGAACTTCAGCGCATCGTCAGGAAAGCTCTCAGCAAAGATAAGGATGAGCGCTACCAGACGATCAAGGATTTGCTGATTGACCTCAAGGCGCTCAGGCAGGAACTGGCTTTCGACTCCAAACGCGATCACTCGCTTGCGCCAGAGGCTAGAGGCCGCGCCGCACTTCCGGCCCGCGGGACCATGGCGGGTCTCGGAGAGACTCTGAGAGACGGGCGGGCGCGCACCGGCGAGATCGACCGCGCGCAGACGACTACGGGCACGCGCTCCTTCATTGGCGGAATCAGGCAGGGCAAACCCGCAGCCTTCATCATGCTCGCGGTCCTGGCGGCGGCGCTCGTCGGCGCGGGCTTTCTCGTCTACCATTTCCTGCTCAAGCCGCGCGCCCTTAACAAGCAGCCCGTAGCGTTCTTACAGAACATGCAGGTCACGCAGCTGACCACCAACGGCAAGTCGCGCGAGGCCGTCATCTCGCCCGACGGGAAGTATGTGGCCTACGTGATGGAGGACGGAGGCAAGCAGAGTCTCTGGGTCCGGCAGGTAGCCTCCGCCAGCAACGTGCCGGTCGTCGCGCCCGCGGAAGTAACTTACCAGGGCCTGGCTTTCTCGTACGACGGGAACTATATCTATTACAACATGTGGGACCGAAAGAGCGTCGGCGAAATCTATCAGGTCCCTGTTCTCGGGGGGGCCCCGCCCCGAAAGATCATCCACGACGTGATGCCTGGAGTCGTCGTCTCGCCCGACAATAAAAAGCTCGGCTACATTCGCGGCGATGCGGTGACGAATACCTCCGCGATCCTGATATCGAACGTGGACGGCTCGGACGAGAAGAAGCTAGTTGCGTGCGGGGACACGAATAGCTGCTGGGGAGGCGCGTGGTCGCCCGATAGCAAGAGTATCGCCCTGGTTCGCTGGAACGAGAGCGGCAAATTCTCATCTATCGTGGAGCTGCCTGTGGACGGCGGACCGGAGAAATATATTACGTCCCAGAGGTGGATCAACATCGGGCAGATGCTGTGGCTCGGGGACGGCAGCGGTCTCGTCATCACCGCGGCGGACCAGAGAAACAGCCCCCAGCAAATCTGGTTCATCTCTTACCCGGATGGCGAAGTTCGCAAGATCACCAACGATCTCAACGGCTACGGCAATCTGAGTCTGACCGCGGATTCGACGACGCTCGTGACCGTGCGCGGCAACGGCGTGGCGAACATCTGGACGATGACCGCTGGCGAGGCGAATTCTGCGCGGCAGATCACCTCCGGCAATACTGAAGGCGCGCTGGGGCTGGCCTGGACGCCGGACGGAAGAATCATCTATTCATCGGTCGCCAGCGGCAACTGGGACATCTGGATCATGCAGCCCGACGGGAGCAACCAGAAACAACTGACCTTCAATGCGGGCGCGAACCGTTCCCCGGTCATCACGCCCGACGGGCGCTATATTCTCTTCACCTCCGACAGGACCGACGGTACAGACCACATCTGGCGAATGAACCTTGACGGGAGCAATCAGAAAGAGCTGACGAATGTTGCCGGGGACGGCTCGCCCTCGTCCACGCCCGACGGGCGCATGGTCGTCTATTCATCCTGGCGCACAGGCCGTCAGGGCTTGTGGAAGGTCTCGATTGAAGGCGGCGAGCCGGTGGGGATTCTGGACAAGCAGTTGCCGGCGCCGAGCGTTTCGCCGGATGGGAATTTTATCGCGAGCTCCTACTGGGACGAAGACTCGGACCCGCAGCAGTGGAGGGTCGCGATCCTCTCTTTCCCTGAAGGAAAGATCGTCAAGATGCTGGATACGCCGCCGTCTGCGGTCGGGGGTGTGGGAAGTTTCCCCACCAGGTGGACGAATGACGGGCGTGCGCTGACCTATATAGATTATCGCGGCGGCAGCTCCAACATCTGGACACTGCCTCTGGACGGGAGTGCGCCGAAGTCCCTGACCGATTTCAAGGCCGAGCGAATTTTCAGCTTCGGCTGGTCAACGGACGGGCGACTGCTGGCCGTCTCACGCGGCAGCGTGAGCAACGACGTCTTTCTGATTAAAGGCTTCAAATGAGATTGAAGCGGGCGAATTGATGTGCCAGACACTGAACCGGCGGTCCTGAGATTTCAGGACCGCCGGTTCCGCTTAACGCCCGGTTCGCTCCTTACGTTCGGTCGAAAGGCTTCCGGGCTTCTGCTGGGCAAGCTCTTTTATCGCGCTTTGGCTGCGATCACGACAGTCTGTGGCTGCGAGTCGTTCCGCGCGAGTTTCTGCCCGCGGGCCGCATCTCGCTCGGCGTTCGAGCGGTTCAAAGCGCGACCGTCGCTACCTCTGACCATCCAGACCTGCGCGAGAAAACGTTGGTTGCCGTACTGATGAAAGACCAGTCGCTCCTGCACGGCCTTCTCGTCTTCTCCAGCCTGGACCGTTCCCATCGTCTGAGCGAGCGCGCGCGTTTTGCCGTCCGCGCTCTCAATGAGCACAACGTTCTGCGCCAGCTGCCTGACGCTGTAGGTGCCTGCCGGAAGCGTCTTGTCTCCGATTTGGAAATCGAACGGAATATTTACCGTGAGCTTCGTCACCCCACCGGCCTGAACGGACGCGACTGCCACCGCAAACAACAGACTCAACATTGCGAACATGCTATAAATTCTCTTTTTCATCGTCATCTCCTCGAATATTTTTTATTAGGCAGTCGGTCAGCTTCGTCCCCTGCCCTTCTGTTCGCGCTATAGTGCGAGCCGTGTGCCACGAGTTCGGATGAGGCTTGCGGATTGCGCTTTCTGAAACTAAAACGCCTGAACGGCTTTGACTTAGCTCTCCTAAGCCCGGTGACTTTCGAAGACCGCGAGCCTTATCAACGCGGGGCCTGTGTCTATCCGATGAGATAGCTTCTCTATCCGCGAGGATAGATTGCTCACCGCGAAGCTATAGAATTTGGGATTTATCTTTGACGACCGGGCGATTATGTTAATGTGAGCCGGAGCTAAGCGGTTAGGAACTGTAGGTGAATGAATGATCCACGAAGCCACACGAAGCGACACGAAGAAATCAGCCTTTTTCGTGTCGCTTCGTGTGGCTTCGTGGACAGTTTCGCTCCTCGCTTCCGATGTCGGATTCACGTTACGCTAGAGTCTTCGATCTCCTGAGGCCACATGAAGCTGAGAAAGATTCTCGCCTGGTCCGTTCACCTGTATACGGCCCTCGGGTTAGTCGCGGCCGCCGGCATGGCCGTGCTGATCGTTCGCGGCGGTGACGACGCCTTTCGCGGCGCGCTCCTGCTGATGGTCGTCGCGACTTTGATTGACTCGACCGATGGCTGGCTGGCACGCCGCGCCCGCGTCAAGGAGTTTGCCCCGAGCTTTGACGGCCGCAGGCTTGACGACCTGATTGATTTTCAGACCTACACCTCCCTCCCACTGCTGCTGATCTGGCGCGCGGAGATTCTCACAGGGTGGCAGGCCCTGTGGCTGCTGTTGCCGCTGCTCGCCAGCGCCTACGGGTTTTCACAGGTCAACGCCAAGACCGATGACGGCTTTTTTCTGGGGTTTCCTTCCTACTGGAACATCGTGGCCTTCTATCTGTACGGGCTTCGCCCGCCCGCATGGTTATCCTTAGCGACGATCATCGCTCTCTCTGTTCTGACTTTTATTCCCTGGCGTTATCTCTATCCGTCGCAGCGCGCGCCCTACAGCCTGCTGACGAACATCCTGGCCGTGGCCTGGCTGGCGCTGTTGCTGGTAGCTTTTCTCAGCGGGCCGGATTCGAGACTGCTGCTTCTCATCTCGCTGGCCTTCCCTGCCTATTACATGCTGATGTCATGGGCGGTCACGTTGCGCCGGAGGCGCGCCAAGAGAATCAAGTCAGTACCGCCTGCGGTAGCGGGCGGGTAGTCACAGCCATCACCCGCCCGCTACCGCAGGCGGTACTGACATATGGCTGGCTCTTGTCATTGACCATGTACTTTCCATCGCCGTAAGCTATCCGCTTGGAGCGTGCATCGCCTCGCGTTGCCTCTTGTCTGCCCCTTTATCTACAGGAGTGTTTCTGAACCGGAGACTCAAAATGAAAAGCTGTCCGACATGCGGCCTGACCTTCGAGGACTCGCAAACTTTCTGCACGAACGACGGGACGCCGCTCGTCAAGGACAAATCTTCTTATGACCCGCAGGCGACGCTTGTCGCTCCTCCCGGCGCTATCCCGACGACTCCGCCGCCGCCTTCTCTCTCTCCGCAGACAGGATGGCAGACACCTGCACGGCCAACCATGCCGCCCGCCTTCAGCCAACAACCCGCCTTCGTCCAGCCACCCGGCCTCGGGCAGCAGGTGGGGCCGCGTCCAGGCAAATTCGTCCCCGGACTCATCGGCGGCGTGGTGACAGGTATTCTCTGCCTCTTCCCGGGCTTTCTCCCTGTGGGAGGATTCATCATTGTAAGCTTCCTCTGCATCGTGTGGGCGATGATCGGCGGCGCGGTCGGCGCGAGGACTTACATCAAGCGTTCGCCGACTCCCGTCAGGCAGGGCGAGGGCGCTATGGTCGGACTGGTCGCGGGAGGTATCGGCGCGCTCATCTATCTGGCGCTCGATACGGTTGTGGCCTACTCGCTTCTCAGCAACGAGATAGAAAGATTCTACAGAAGCCAGGGCCAGCCGGAGGTCACAGGCGGAATTTTCTTCGCCATGTCAGGCGCATTCGGAGCACTGGTCATCCTGGGTCTCTCCGTGGTTGGCGGGATTATCGGAGTCGCGATGTTCGAGAAGCGTATGCCCTATTACATGAGTATGCCGCAACCGCCGCCAGGCTATGGCGGCGGTTACAGGTAAGCTTTTCCGCAGGAGATTCAAGATGAGCAGCTTAAAGGACCGAATCGAAAGAAGCCTCTGCCTGCTTCTAATAATCTGCGCTTTGCCAGCCTTCGCGCTCGGCAAACCGAAAGGCGAATTTCACCTCTCGCTCAGCCTGACCAGAGGGGAGCGCAGCCGCGACAGCAATTCAAGCACGACCCTGATCAACGTTGACGGCGATAAAATCAGTTACGCGAAAACCTTCAGGGGCCGCCAGCCGCGCGGGCGGCAACCCATTAACAAAGAGTTTCAGGTCACGTCCGAGGAGATTGAGAGACTCAAACAACTCGTCAAGACCAACGGCCTGCTCGAATCGGCTTCGATAGAGAATCCTGAGGAGGCGAAGGGTTTTTCCGTCTACTTTAAAATCATCATCAGCTTGAAACTCGATGCCGGGGAATCTCTGATCAAGCTGTCCGGTCCCGCTCGCAACACGAAGGTCAAAGATGAGCAGTTGTATAAAAATGCGGACGCCCTTGTACGGGAAGTCTACAAAATCATCCACGCTCAGGATGAAGATATTATTTACCAAGAGCTTGTGAATTAATCAAAGCTGCAAACTGCTCGGATCGAACAGCAGAGGAAAGAAACGCCCTGTCATCTTCTCGCCTGCGGGGACGGCCGGCACGCCTTCGAGCGGAGGCGCGTCCGAAGCCGAAACGACGCCGTCTCGAAAGACGTTGATGACGGCCGCGCGCCGCTCAACATCAGTCCGGTTCTCGTAGGACCCATGAACCATCAAAGGATGATGAAATGATGCCTCGCCTTTCCTCAGCTCGATGGCGACGGGCTCAAACGCGCAACGCTGCTCATCGCCGAGAACGCTTTGAATCGAGTCCATGTCGTCGGCGAGTCCTGTGATGGGCAGCAGATTCCAGCGATGGCTGCCGGGAACGTAATGGAGGCAGCCGTTCTCGCGTGTCGCGTCGTCGAGCCCGATCCAGCAGGAGAGGTGCGCCAGTGGTTTGGTGCGCGTCCAGTAGGAATAGTCCTGGTGCCAGGCGACGACTCCGCCGTGGCGCGCGGGCTTGCAGAAAAGCTGGTCGTGCCAGAAGCGCACGGCCCCATCGAGGAGCTGCGACGCGGGCACAGTGAAAGCAGGGTTCCACAAGAGGTCATGAAACCCGCGCTCGATGCGCCACGCGCCTAAAGCGTGGAAGAGAATTTTCGAGGGGTCTGCGGATTCGTTCGAGTGATATTCGTAAAAAAGCTCGTGCGCCGGGTGGCTGGAGTTCGCGAGCGCTTTCAACTCTTCGCGCAGCAGGTCCACCTGAGCGTCGTCCAGTAGGGGGACGCCCGCGACGTACCCGTTCTCATGGTAAAACTCCACCTGGCTCTCGCTCAAACGATACCGCTCCCACTCCTCCTTCGTTGAGGGACGCGGAAAGAGGTCCGTGAGCGGGTGATGATAGGCTGAGAGGTCGTCAATCATCTGCGTCGCCTGGGGAATGAATTTGGAGTCGCGATTGGCGCGTGCTCGCCGCGCGGGACAATCCACAGCTCCACCTGCCGCAGCTTGCGATAGCCTCCGTTCACAACCTTTATCCTGGACGGAGCTATTTTGTACTTGCCGACCAGCTCAGCCTTCACAGCACTGAGCATCTTCGAGGCCGCGTTCGGAGGGTCTGGCCTGCGCTCAGCGCTGTATTGCGGATAGGCCAGGATGTAGGCCTGTGAACTGGCATACTTCCGCACAGCATCCGCGTAAGCTTCGAGTGAATTACCGGCGCTCTCGTCTCCTTCATCATAGTATCCGGACAGAGGGAGGGGGAAATAGTATTCATCGAATTTCCAGGCCGAGCCGACGTCTATGAAACTGTTGGTGGAGGTATCGCTTCTCGGCGTCGGAGTCGCGCCAATCGGCACGATCCAGAATTCCTGCGTCAAACAGGACGCCACGCCGCCATCAACTGTCACGACGCGCTCCGGCGGAATGCCCCGCGAGTGCGTCAAATAATGCTTCATCCGGTAAGCAAGTCTGTTGTTTAGTCCGGGCAGATCGCGGCGACTGCGGTAAACGATGAGGAAGCCGCGCGTATTCGGTTCCTGCTGCAACTGCACTGCCAGGTTATCGAGGCGCGCCGCCAGGTCCGAGAAATAGATGTCTCCGAACTCATCAAACTTTCGCGCTGCCTGCGCGCTCGATTGCGCCTGCGCGTAGAGACAAGCGTGAAGGAGAAGACAGAAAGTAATTGTTAATTTGATAAGATTTTTGAGCTGCATGCGGAAGAACTCCCTTCGCCGTTTTAACCCGGAGGCACTTCACTTCTCACTCAATCCCTTAATGACTGTGCGCGCGACTGCCGGGATAATCTCGCGCTCCGCCGAATGATCGGTCGTAAAAGTCACCAGCACGAAGCGTCTGCCGTTGGGCAACTCTATGTAGGCGGCATCGTGTCGCGTGGTGCTCGTCCACCCGGCTTTTGACCAGAGACGCGCGCCCGCGTCCAACGCGATCCCTGTGAATCCGTGCGACTGGTCATCCGCGTCCGCGCTCTTTCCTGAGAAATCGCGCTTCATCAAATCCATCATCATGGCGCTACGCGCGGGCGTCACGGCGCGTCCCGTCGCAATCTCCGCCATGAGGCGCGCCGTCGCATCGGTCGTCAACTTGTTTCGATTCTCGCCCTTCGGTCCACGAAACAACTGCTCGCGACCATACGGGCCTTCGCAGTAGGTCTTCTGGTTGACGTTGATGTCCGTATAACCCAGGGAGGTGAAATAGCGATTGACGGCGTTTCTGCGGTCCCCCCATTTCTTCATCTCAGAGCCTTTCAACTCCGGTCCGCTCGTCGTGCCTGTGATGACGTCGAGCACAAAACTGGTCGCGTCGTTTGAGGAATCCACGATCATGTCCTTCAAAGCGCGCTTCAACTCGTCCGTCTCTTTGATCTTCCCGTCTTCCAAAAGGCGGTGCGCCATGACCAGATAGAACATCTTGACGACGCTCGCCGGATAAATTCTCTCATTGCCGCGAAAGCTGGCCTGGCGCGGGTGCTCACGGTCGCTCAAGTCAATCAGGGTGATTGCCAGATTGCTCTCCTGCAATTTTTTGTCCTTGAATTTAGAGAGCGCAGCCCGCGCAGCATCGTTGACTAAATCCTGGAGCGCGGAATCAGGTGCGGCATTCTGAGCCGTTGTCGGAGAAACAAGCGTGGTAAGTAAGACAAAGCCGAGCACGGCGCAGGCAAAGGTTTTCAGAGTCATTGCATTTCATCCTGTAGTCACTGACGAAGCCCCTACAAATATCAACTCACCTGATTAGATTGATGGACAAGTTAATGATGAGCGCGTTCGAGAAGTCTATGAAGAACGCGCCGACGACGGGCACGATCAGGAAGCTGCGTGGCGCCGGGGCGTAACGTTCCGTCAATGCCTCCATGTTGGCGACGGCGTTCGGCGTCACACCGAGACCGAAGCCGATATGGCCGCTCGCCGTCACGGCCGCTTCGTAGTCGCGCCCCATCAAAACGAAGGTTACGAACACTGCGTAGGCTATCATCAGGATTACCTGTACGGCGAGGATGACGAGCATTGGGACAGCTAATCCGGCAAGCTCCCACAGCTTCAACTCCATCAGGGCGATAATCAGAAAGAGCGCCAGCGCGATTGTCCCGAGCGCGTCAACCGCGCGCGCGTCAATCTTGAGCCACTTGTAGCGTTCGTCCAGATTACGCACGATTGCCGCGACGATCATCGCCCCGATGTAGCCGGGCAATTTCACGAGCGCTGCGAAGACGCTTCCCTTCGGGAGCCGGTTGCCAAGCTCTGTCATGCCCATTCCGATCAGCGCGCCCACGCCCATAACGAAGAGGATGAGCATCAACGTCTTGAGCAGCGCAACTCCCGTCAATGGGTCGCGCTTTGCCTCCGCACTCTGTTCCATACGGGGAATATCAGGTTGTTCTTCCGCCTCCCCTACAGGACCGACAGCCCAGAACTTATCCGCCTCTCTGTTTCCAGCGCTCTCTTCCGCTTTGGGCCTGAGGCGAAAGCGCTGGATGAGCGTCGTGGCGACTGGATTTCCGATGAGACTTCCCATGATGATTCCGAAGGTCGCGGAGGCGATGATAAGCGCCCCCGCGCCGCTGACGCCGAGCGCCGTAAAATCATCTGTGCGCGCCATCCCGGTCGCGGGTCCGCCCGTCAACGTCAACGCGCCGCAGATGATGCCCAGAGGCGCCGGCGCATTCATCGCGCGGGCCAGCCCCATGCCGACAAGATTCTGCACCACCGCCATCATTGAGGCGATCAGCCAGAAGAATCCCATGCGCCACCCGCCTGCCCGAAGCAGCGCGAGCGTCGCGCTCAATCCGATGGTCGTAAAAAAGGCCGTTTGCAGTGGGGCTCTGAGGCTCGTGTCAATCGTTACACCGAGTGTGCCGCGCGTATGGAGCAGGAGCAGGATGAGCGCGAAGAGCAGTCCGCCGATGGCAGGAGCGGGGATGCTGGAGCGCGCCAGAAACTTAATCTTCCTTTGCAGCGCATAACCGATGAAGAGAAACAAAGCGGCCAGCGCCAGCGTGAAGACGAGATCGAACTTCAGCGTCTTGAGACCTTCAACAAGAATGAACTCCACTATGCATGTCTCCCCTCACTTGCCGCGAGATACATATACGACTCGCCCGTCCATAATCGTCGTCAAGACACGTACATGCTCAATCTCAACAGGGTCAATCTGGAAGATGTCTCGCGAGAGAATCACCAGGTCCGCGAGCTTGCCGGGGCTAATCGTCCCCTTCGAGTCTTCCGTAAACTCAGCGAAGGCCGAGCCGACGGTGTAGGCGCGCACAGCCTCGGCGATTGTAATCTTCTGTTCGGGTATCCACCCGCCTGGATTCTTGCCGTCGAGCGTGCGGCGCGTGACGGCAGCGTAGATGCCGAACAGAGGGTTGATCGGCGCGACCGTCCAGTCCGTGCCGAAGGCCAAGACCGCACCTTTATCAAGCAGCGAGCGGAAAGCGTAAGTCCCGCGCGCACGCTCGTGGCCGATACGCTTTTCGGCCCAGCGCCCGTCATCTATGCAGTGATAAGGCTGCATCGAGGCGATCACACGGCCCCGCCCGAAACGCTCTATGTCCTGCGGCCTCAGATGCTGCGCGTGCTCGATGCGAAAGCGGCGGTCGCGCTCGCCGTTCTCTTTCGTCACCTGCTCGAAGATCGCCAGCACCTTGTCGTTGGCCGCATCCCCTATGGCGTGAATCATCACCTGTAGGCCGTAGCGGTCCGCCTCGCGCACGCGCTTGAGCATGGAGCCTTCGGGCTGCATCTCGTCGCCGAGGAGCCCGCGCATGCCCGGCGCATCCAGATAAGGCTCGAAGAAGAGCGCTGTGGTCGAGCCGAGGCTCCCGTCGGAAAAGCCTTTCAGGCCGCCGATTCTGAGCATGTCGTTGCCGAAAGCTTTTTGCACGCCCGTGTTGGCCAGCCGCTCCCAGTAAGGCAGGGGCGAGACGGCGTAGATGCGCGTCTTCAGTTCCCCACGCTCCATGAGCACCTGATAGACGCCCACGTCATTTCCGGCGGACATATCCTGAACGCTCGTAACCCCGTGGCGCGCCGCGTGCTCGGTCGCCGCGCGCGCCGCCGCGAGCTTCTCGTCAAAACTCGAATCGGGGATGATCTTATAGACGTAGCTCATCGCGGCGTCTTTCAAGACTCCGGTCGGCTCGCCCGTTTTTGGATCGCGCACGATGAGACCGCCGGGCGGGTCCGGCGTCTCCTTTGTGACGCCCGCGAGTTTCAGGACCAGACTGTTGGCGAGCGCCATGTGGCCGTCCAGGCGGGAGACGAAGACGGGCGTCTCGGGCGTGAAGGCATCAATCAGCTCTTTTGTGGGAAGCGAAGTATTAGGCCATCGTTCGTGGTCCCAGTCGCCGCCGGTGATCCAGCGCCCCTTAGGGATTTTTTGGGCGAACTGCCGGATGCGCTCCGCGAATTCCTGCGGCGTGTTGGTATCTCTCAAATCGACGCTCGCAAGCTGAAACCCGCCGCTCAGGAAATGGACGTGAGAATCGTTAAAGCCCGGCAGCACGAGCCGCCCGCCCGCGTCAATCGTCTTTGTGCGTGGGCCTGCGAGCTTTCTGATCTCTGCGGTCGAGCCGACGGCGACGATCTTGTTTCCGTAGATAGCGACCGCCTCGGCCTGCGGCTTCTTCTCATCCATCGTGCGCACGCGTGCGTTGACGATAATCAGATCGGGGGTGAGCGCTTGCGGTTGTGCGTTGGAGGCAGTCGTCATAAGACAGGTAGCGACAAGAAATGAAACGAATACTCTGATTTTCATAGGAGATGTTTTGTTGCGCCTGAACTGGGCGCGTAGTGTATCATTGCCCCTTCCCGGTGCGGTAGAAGAATCCTTCGCCTACTCTTTTAATGACTGGAGGTCAAAATGAAAAGATTCCCCCTCTTCTTTCTCCTGCTCTTCCCCATTATGGCGCAGGCGCAGGCGCCATCTCCCGAAGCCCAATTAGGCGAGATGAAAAAGCTGGACTACATGGTGGGCCAATGGAAAGGCTCAGGCTGGATCCAGGGGCAAGGAGGGCGACAGACCTTTGCCGGTACGGAGACTGTGCAGAGCAAGCTGAACGGGCTGGCCCTGCTTGTCGAAGGAAAATTCACAGGCAAACTCCCAGGCAAAGATGTGGAAGGCGTCGTCCACGAAACCCTGGCCGTACTCTCTTATGATGAGAAGACGAAGAGCTACCGCTTCCGCACCTACCTGGCTACGGGCATGACCGGGGACCAGGAAGCGAAACTGGTCGAAGGCGGCTGGCAGTGGGGTTTCCAGTTCCCCGGAGGGAACGTTCGCTACACTATCAAGGTTAAAGCCAAAGACGAGTGGTTCGAGATCGGCGAATATTCTCAGGACGGGAAAAGCTGGCAAAAGTTTTTCGAGATGACGCTTCAGCGCGTGAAATAGCGCCAGAGCGAACGTTCACGCGACTGTGTGGCGATTATACTTATTTGAAACGCGTCGCTCGGACTGCCGCGTGAGCGGCAATTGAGTTTAGCCCGGCGTTTCAACGCCGGGGGTTGCGGTATAGTATTTCGGTGGCGTCGCGTCAGCGACGGTTGAAAAAGCCCCAAATAATCTACAGATTGATTCAAAGCCGTCGCTGACGCGACGCCAACCATTTGTCTGGCTAATCCCCGGCTTTAAAAAGCCGGGCTAAATTCAGCGCGCCGCTCGCGCGGCGCAAAATGACTTTGACGATGAGTCCTAAAATTCGTTACGGCACAAAGTGGATTCATTAATCGAAAACCTGCGCGCAATAGTCGGGCGCGATGCTGTCCTCTCGGAGCCCGACGAGTTGCTCGTGTACGAGTGCGACGGGCTGCCGCAGCACAAACACCGCCCGCGCGCAGTCGTCTTTCCCAACTCCACCGAAGAGGTCGCAGAAGTCTTGCGCCTGCTGGCGCGCGCGCAGGTTTCGTTCGCACCGCGCGGGGCGGGCACGGGCCTCTCCGGCGGGGCGCTGGCTTTGAACCGCGGCGTCACAATCGAGCTGGCGCGGATGCGCCGCCTCCTCAAGATTGATGCCGAGAACCGCCTGGCAGTCGTTCAAACGGGAATGGTCAACGCGAAGCTTTCGCAAGCGGCCCTCCCGCACAATCTGCATTATGTCCCTGACCCTTCGAGCCAGATGTCCTGCACCATCGGCGGCAACATCGCTGAGAACGCAGGCGGGATTCACTGCCTGAAGTACGGGACCACGGTGGATCACGTGCTCGCAGCGAAGGTCGTCCTGGCCGGAGGCGAGGTGGTTGATTTAAGAAGCACGGCGGCGGGCGGGGTCGGCTACGACCTCCTCGGCGTCTTCGTCGGCTCCGAAGGAACTTTCGGGATTGCGACCGAAGCGACCTTACGTCTTGTTCCCATCCCTTCAGCCGTGCGGACCCTGCTTGCGATCTTCGGGGACGTGGACGATGCGAGTCGCGCCGTCTCCGCAATCATCGCCGCAGGGTTAGTTCCGGCGGCGCTTGAGATGATGGACGGGGCGATCATACGCGCCGTCGAAGCGAGCGTCTTTGCGGCGGGCATCCCTCTGGACGCGGAGGCGGCGCTCTTAGTCGAACTGGACGGCCTCGAAGCCGGATTGGACGCGGAGGCTTCGCGCGCCGAAAGCATCTGTCGCCAGCACGGCGCTGAGAGCGTCCGCACGGCCGCGGACGAACGGGAGCGCAAGAAACTCTGGGCCGCGCGTAAAGGGGCTTTCGGCGCGATGGGGCGCATCTCGCCGGACACAATGTTGCAGGATGCTGTCGTGCCGCGCTCGCGCCTGCCCGAAGTGCTCGCCGCGACCTATCGCATCGGCGCGAAGTACCGCTTGCGCGTCGCCAACGTCTTTCACGCTGGCGACGGCAATCTGCATCCTTTCCTCTGCTTCGACGCGCGCCACGCGGACGAGGTCGAGCGCGTCAGAGAGGCCAGCCGCGAAGTTATGGAAACGTGCGTCCGCGCGGGCGGCTCGATCACGGGCGAGCACGGTGTCGGCCTGGACAAAAGCGCTTACCTGCCGCTCATCTTTTCGGCAGACGACATGGACACGATGTTGCGTGTGCGCGCCGCTTTCGACCCTTCGGGGTTGTGCAACCCGAGCAAGATAATTCCGACCCCGCGCAGTTGCAGTGAGGGGCGCGCCGTTACTGCGCGCTCCGGGAGCGTATTGCAGAGCGCGACGGAGTCCACACCCACAAGCCCGCATGAGCAGGGCAACGGAGTTCACGCTCAAGCGGCCGCGCAGTTAGAGAGTTCGCCGCCCCCGGTCGTGCATGGGTCTCAGCCCTTTAACGCCGAAGCGGCGCGGCGACTGCTCGCCCAGCTTGTCGGCGATGAGCATGTCGCTGCGTCTTCAAATCCACGCGTCAACGCTTCTCTCGCGGTCGCCCCGGCTTCCGTGGAAGAGGCATGTGAGGTGTTGCGTCTGGCGGCAAGCGAGGGTTGGGCGGTCCTTCCGGCCGGAAGCGGGACGTGGCTTGACGCTGGCAATCGTTTGCGCCGCGCGGACCTGATTATCAGCACGAGACGGATCGAGCGCATCATCGAGCATGAGCCCGCCGATCTGGTGGCGATAGTGGATGCTGGCGTGACGCTCGAAGCGCTCAACCTTGAGCTGGGTCGCGCAGGCCAGTGGCTGCCCCTTGATCCGCCGGGTGACGCGTCGGCGACCATCGGCGGTGTCGTCGCGACGGGGCTCGGCGGAGCGCAGGCGTTCGGCTACGGCCCCCCGCGCGGCTATGTCATAGGAATGCGCGTCGCCCTCGCGGACGGAAAGATCGTTAAAGCGGGCGGGCGCGTGGTGAAGAACGTCGCGGGTTATGATCTCTGCAAGCTCTTTACGGGAAGCTACGGCACGCTCGGTCTGATTCTCGAATTGATCTTCAAGCTGCGCCCAAAGCCCGCTGAGACGGCTACGGTTGCGGCGCGTGCTCCCCTCAACGTTCTTTTCCGCGCGGCGCGTGAGATGATGCGCGCGGGACTTCTTCCCGTCGGGATTGAGCTAATCTCTCAGGGCGCATCTGAACGCCTGGCGGTTTCCGATGAAGAGGTTCACCCGGCGCTCATGATTCGCTTTGCAGGGATGCCCGAGATGGTCGCCTTTCAAGTCGAGCGGAGCATAGGGCTGCTCGAAAGCTGCGAGGCGACTGTGACCAGCAGCACATCCGACGATGAAAGATACTGGAAGGAGCTTGCGTCCCTTCCGCTCGGGGACGAGAACCAACTTGTCTGGCGCGCGAAACTGTTGCCCACCCAGCTTGAACCATTTTTAGCCGAGACTCTCGAAGAAGAGAGCGCTGCCTTCTCGCCCCGTTCGCTCTGGCACGCAGGCGTCGGCGATGGAAGGCTGCGTGTGATGAGTCAATCAACGGCAGATGCAGCCCTTTGCATCACGTCTCTTGAAAGCTTACGAGCGCGGGCCGTAGCGCTCGGAGGTGCTCTGGTGATCGAGAGCGCGCCCGCCTTGATTAAGAAAGCGTTTGACGCGTGGGGCGAGATGGGCGCGGCGTCCGCCTTGATGCGGCGCATCAAGAAGGAGCTGGACCCGCAAGCTCTGTTGAGTCCGGGACGTTTTAATTTCGACTGAAAGGGATTTTGGTGGATTATACCATGGCCTGAGGCGCAGATTTGAAAGCATCTGCGCAGTGGCTACGCTTTTCCTCCTTGCATAAATGCGAAAGGTCTCCAAGCGAGGTTTTGATGAAACGTTCTCTTTTAATCGTCTTCCTGATATTCGCATCCGTCTTCGCGCACGCCCCCGCCGCGCGTGGCAACGCCGTGGCGACGCTGCGCGCGTCTTCGCGCGAGCCCGTGCGTGCGCGCCACGGGATGGTGGCCTCCACCAAACAGCTTGCGTCCGAGGTGGGCGCGCAGGTTTTAAAGCGCGGCGGCAATGCCGTAGATGCTGCCGTGGCGACCGCTTTCGCTCTCGCGGTGGTGCACCCGGTCGCAGGGAATCTGGGGGGCGGCGGGTTCATGTTGATTCGCCTGAAAGATGGCAGGACCACTGCGATTGACTACCGCGAGATGGCACCACTTGCGGCGACGCGCGACATGTATCTGGACGACAAAGGGGAGCCGATCAAGGGGGAAGGCTCGTCAACCGTCGGCTATCGCGCAGCGGGCGTGCCGGGCACAGTGGCGGGGATGGAGCTGGCTTTGAAGAAATACGGCTCGGGCAAATTCACCTGGGCGCAGTTGATCGAGCCCGCGCGCCGCCTGGCCGCAAACGGCTTCACAGTGAGCAACTATCTGGCAGCCTCGCTCGAAAGAGAGAAGAAGCTCGCCGATTACCCTGAGAGCCGAAGAATTTTTCTCAACGACGGGAATTTCTACAAAGAGGGCGACGCGCTGCGCCAGCCCGATCTGGCCCAGACGCTGGCGCGCCTTCAGCGGCGTGGACCGCGCGAATTCTACCAGGGGCGCACGGCGCAATTGATCGCCGAGGACATGAAGCGAAACGGTGGCCTGATCACGCTCGAAGATTTACGCGGCTACAGGGCAAAGGAGCGCGTGCCGTTGCGTGGGACTTATCGCGGCTATGAGGTGATCTCGATGCCGCCGCCGTCGTCGGGCGGCATCGTGCTCATTGAGATGCTCAACATGCTCGAAGGCTACGACCTGCGCCCCCTGGGGTGGTCCTCGTCCGACAGTCTGCACATTTTAATCGAAGTGATGCGCAGGGCCTTCGCGGATCGCGCCGAATATATGGGCGACCCGGATTTCGTCAAAGTGCCGGTCGCGGGTCTGACTGACAAAGGCTACGCGGCGCGGCTTCGCAAGACGATTAATATGAAGCGCGCGACCCCTAGCACGGAGGTGCGCGCGGGCAATCCGCCCGGCGAAGAGCCTTCGGAGACGACACATTTCACGGTCGTTGACAGGGAGGGCAACGCTGTCTCCAACACCTACACGCTCAACGACGATTACGGATCGGGAGTCGTCGCTAAGGGCACAGGGATGCTGCTCAACGACGAGATGGACGATTTCACGTCGAAGGTAGGCGTGCCGAATCTCTACGGATTGATTCAGGGGGCGCGCAACCAGATAGCGCCGCGCAAGCGCCCGCTCTCGGCCATGACGCCGACCTTTGTGCTACGAAAAGACGGCTCGCTCTGGTTCACCGCTGGCTCGCCCGGCGGACCACGTATCATCACGGCCGTGCTCCAGGTAATCCTGAACGTCATAGACTACGAGATGAACATACAGGAGGCCGTGGACGCGCCGCGTGTTCATCACCAGTGGCTGCCGGACGATATACGCTTTGAGCCTTACGGATTGTCCGCAGACACTGTGGAGGCGCTCCAGGCCCGCGGCCATCAACTGGAGCTGCGGCCCGAATTCAGAGGCTACACGAAGCGCGGCTACATGGGCGACATTCAGGCCATTCTGATTGAAGAGAAGACGGGCATGCGCCTCGGAGCAAGTGATTCCAGGCGGAGCGAAGGAGTGCCGGTAGGGTACTGAAAGCAGGAGTCAGGAGTCAGAATCCAGAATTCAGAATAAACCTGGACCGCTTTCCCTCGTTCTTTCTTTTCTTCTGGCTCCTGACTCCTGGCTTCTGGATTCTGTTTTTCGTTATGACTTCACAACTCGCAGAGACATTGACGGCTGAGGAGAACAAGCTGCTGGCGTGCGTGCATTGCGGGCTCTGTCTGGAGGCTTGTCCGACCTACGTTCACACGGGCGACGAGAATGACAGCCCGCGTGGCCGCATCTACCTGATGCGCGCCGTCGAAGAGGGGCGGCTTGCGCCCGAAGCGGACGCTTTCCGCTCGCACATCAACCGCTGTTTGGGCTGCCGCGCCTGCGAAGCCGCGTGTCCCGCGGGGGTTGAGTACGGGCAACTCCTGGAAGCAGCCCGCTCGGATTTGTCTGAGACAAGAGCGAAACAGAAGGGCTGGACCTCGCGCCTGCTGCATTTTACGCTGCGCCACATCTGGCTTCATCCTTTCAGACTGCGCGCTGCCTTTGCGTTCGCGCGGCTCATGCGGACGACACGCCTGCCGAAGCTCTTAATTAAATCCAAACTGGCGCGTCTCGTCTCAACACGTTTTGAGTTTGCTCTGGCTCTTCTGGATAGCTCACGCGCAGACAAAAGACTGGAGATTAAAAAGAGCCTGAAGAGCACAACAGCGCAAGCAGACGCAAGGGCGCTGCTTTTCAAGGGCTGCGTGACGGAAGGGCTCTTTGCGCGCGTTAACCGTGCAACGGCGCGCGTGCTCGAAGCCAATAATTGCGCGGTCAGCGCTCCCGTGGACCAGGTCTGCTGCGGCGCGCTTCACGCGCACGCGGGCGACCTCGAAGGGGCGCGGCGGCTTGCGCGGCGAAACATCAACGCTTTCGGCGACGAGACGAGCGCGAACATCGTCACCAACGCTGGCGGGTGTGGCGCGATGCTGGTCTCATATGCACATCTACTGGCGGACGATACCGAGTATTCGGAGAGAGCGCGCAGCTTTAGCGCGCGTGTGCGCGACATCAGCCAGCAACTTCAGGCGACGGGCATCCGGCGCGGCGCTGAGGTTAAAGATGGGGTGACGACTTACGACGCATCGTGCCACCTGCTCTACGGCCAACGCGCAGGAGAAGCCCCGCTTGAGATGTTGCGCGCCGTTCCAGATTTGCAGTTCGTGCCGCTCGTGGGAAGCGAGGTGTGCTGCGGGGGCGCAGGCGTTTATAATCTGCTTGAGCCTGAGCTATCGCAGCGCGTGCTTGACGAGAAGCTCGCACATCTCAAGGAGACCGGAGCGCAGACGCTCTGCACAGGCAATCCAGGCTGTCACATGCAGATCAGCGCGGGCGCGCATCTTAAGGGCATGACTTTCCTGCGCGCCCGTCATCCGGTGGAACTTCTGGACGAGTCGTACGCGCGCGCGGGAATTTATAAATCAGTGACGAGTGACGAGTGACAAGGGACGAGATTAAATCTCATTCTTGCTCGTCACTCGTCACTCGTCACTCGTCACTATGCGAAGCATTACATCTTTCATCTGCATTTTCCTGATCGCTGCCGGCGCGACGGCCCAATCTGTGGGCAACCAGACGCAGTTGGAAGAGGTGCGCGCTCATTATGAGGCGGCGCAGGCGCGTGAGAGCGCGGGCGATTGGGCGGCGGCTGAGCGCGAGTGGCAGATGGTCCTGAAGATCGCGCCCGATGACGCGCGCGCCTGGGTGAATCTGGGCGTCGCGCTCAACCGGCAGAACAAGACGCGCGAGGCGATTGAAGCGTGGACGAAAGCAATCTCGCTCGACCCGAATCTGGCGGGCGCGCATTTCAACCTCGGCCTGGCCCTGGTCCGAAATAACGAGTTCGCCAGTGCGATTAATCCGCTCAAGCGCGCGCTCGCGCTTCAACCGGAGAACGATGCGGCCAGACGCGCGCTCGCCATCGCGCTCGTCGGCGTGGAGCGATTCCAAGAGGCGACCCGCGAGATCGCACGCCTGCTCGCAGGCGCGCCGCGCGACAGAGACCTGCTTGAGATGGCTGCAAGAGTTTTCATACGGCAACTCAGATTCGCGGAAGCAGCAATCGTCCTCAAGCGGCGGCTCGATCTCGGCAACGAGACGAGCCAGTTATGGTCATTGTACGGCGACGCGCTCGACGGGGCGGCGCGCACCCCCGAAGCTGTCGAAGCGTACAGGCGCGCCGTCGCGCTTGAGCCCGACTCGAACCTCTTCCGCTACGGTCTAGGCTACCTTTACTGGAAGCTGTACCGTTATGAAGAGGCGGAGCGCGAGCTTCTTGAGGTGCTGAGACGCAACCCCGCGGAGGCGCGCGCGGCTTTCACGCTTGGCGATCTTTACCTGACCAAAGGCGATGCGAAACGCGCGCTGCCGCTATTGGAGCTGGCCGCGCGCGATTATCCAGAAGAGTTTGACACTCATTTCGCCCTGGGGCGGGCGCTCCTTCAGACGGGCGAGCAGAAGCGCGCTATTGAGGAATTGCGCGCGGCGGTCCGTTTGAACGATGCGATTGCCGACGGCCATTTCCAGCTCGGGCGCGCGCTGATGCAGACGGGAGAGCGCGAGGAAGGAACGCGCGAGCTTGAACGCGCGCGGGAGCTACACAACGCCAAGCGCGCTTCGGAAGCGGTCCGCCCGCAGTTGCCCCCGAAATAAAGTTTACGAGATGTCGTCAAAAGCGACCCGCCCGCCGACGAGCGTTAGCCGCACACGCCCTTCCGCATCGAGACACGTCAAATCGGCGCGCTTCCCTTCTTCGATGGTGCCGCATTCATGGATTGCACCGATCAGGCGCGCGGGGTTAGTGGCGGCCATCCGCGCCACAGCGGTCGCGTTGACACCGAGCGAGAGCATCAGGCGCAAAGCGTCGAGCATGGTAATGACAGAGCCCGCGATGCTCCCGCGCTCGTTGCTCGTGCGCCCCTCGCACACTGTTATCTTCTCACCCCAGACTCTGTATTCGCCATCCCCCAGGCCAGCCGGTGCGACCGAATCGCTAATGAGGCTGATTCTATCAGACGTCTTCGAGCGCACGACTAATTGCAGCGCGAGCGGGTCCAGATGCACGCCATCGGCGATGAGGTCGCAGGTCACGTCGTCTCTCAAGAGTCCCCAGCCGACGGGTCCGGGCGCGCGGTGATGCAGCGGCGCCATTGCGTTCATGAAATGCGTCATGTGCCGCGCGCCCGCATCAAACGCGCGGTCGAGCACCTCAAGGCTTGCGCGCGTGTGGCCTATGGAGACGACCCAGCCGCGCCCCTTTAGCTCTTTGACCAGCTCGATGCCGCCGTCAATCTCCGGGGCGACAGTAATCATGTGCGTCGCGGACGCGCTTTCGACGACCGTGAGTGCGTCCAGTTCCGCAGCGTCTTTGAAGGTGCGGAAATATTCGGGGCGGAGCGCGCCGCACTGCGCGCCGTTGACGAAAGGACCTTCGTAGTGCAGGCCGAGGGCGCGCGCCGCAGCCTCGCGCTCGTCCTGCTCCCGCATCAACTCTGTGACGGCGTCGGCCACACGCCTGTAGTCTTCGGCGGGCGCGGGCACGAGCGTCGGCAGCCATGAGGTCACGCCGTGCCGAGCCAGGAAACGCGCGACCTTGTGAAGAGAGTCGGCGTCTGCCTCCATGGTATCAACGCCGACCGCGCCGTGAATGTGGATGTCTATCAGGCCCGGAAAGAGTGTTAGCCCATCCAGGTCGAAAGTCCGCACGGGACGGCGCGTGATGGCCTGCCCTCCTTCAAAGATCAACTGAATGCGCCCGTCCTCGACAAGGAGGTTCGATGCACCCGTCACACGGTCGGGCAAGACGAGGCGCGCGCCTCGCAGCAGGAGTGTTTGGTTTTCGGGACTGCTCATTCTCTTGTTTAACCTAAGTCGCAGGTATTTTGAGATTGTTTCAGTTGCCACTAGCTTCAGCTAGTGGAGAGCGAAGACTAAAACAGAAGAGGCTTTAGCCTAATGGTTCGGCTAAAGCCGAAAGATTTAGAGTACCCTGATCCACTAGCTGAAGCTAGTGGCAACTGATAATCTGCAACTTAACTATTCCATCACAATCAGCCTTCAAGCGCGCGTGTGCCCGCGCAGCTTAATGCAACTGCGCGGGCACACGGCATTACATGAGAGAGTCCGGCGTTAGAAGATGAGCTTCGCGCCGAACTGGAACTCGCGCGGTAAGCGCGTGGCCGTCGGTCTGCCGAAGTCAGCGGCGGTGATGACCGTGCTGGCCCCGGCGAACTGGGTGTGGTTGAAGACGTTGTACGTCTCGGCGCGCAGTTGCAGCCTGAAGTTCCGCTCCTTGTCGAAGTAGAGATTCTTCGTCAGGGTCAGGTTCGTCTGGTTGCGACCGAAAAGGCGCGCGAACGCCCGCGGCGAGTTGCCGAAGGTGCCCGCCGACGGGGCGGCGAAGGCCGTCGGGTCGAAGATGAAAGGCAGACCCGTGACCGGATCAATCGTCCCGGCCAATCCCGCGTTCGGATCGGAGACGAGGTTGGCGTAGTAGCCCGCCACGGCCGAGGCAGGGACAGTTCCGACCGTCAATACTCTCGCCACAGGCAGGCCCGAAGCGATGTCTGTGATGCCGGCTATCTGCCAGCCGCCGAGGAAGGCGCGCTTCCACGCGTTCGAGTCCTTGCTGAAGTAAGGAATCTCGTACACGTAGCTGGCAGAGAAGATGTGCGGGCGCGAGGTGCGGGCCTCTGCATACTCCGCGCGGTAGTTGAGCGGGTTCTGCGGGATGTCAACGGCATCGCGGTCGTTCGTCGCGTCCGTCAGGGTCTTACTGAAGGTGTAGCTGGCCGTCAGGCTCAGCCCATTGCCGAAGCGGTAGCTCAAAGACGAGAGCAGCCCGTTATAGCGCGCCCTGCCGCTCGTCTCGCGCCAGGTGATGGTGCTGTAGCCGAGGAACGGGCGCACCGTGTTGGCGTTGGCCAGGCCGACCGTGTTCACGGCCGACACCTGCGGGAAGTTGATATTAACCGGGCGAATCAGGTGGTCGCCCCTCGTGCCGACATAGGAGAGCTCGGCGACGACGTTGCGGAAGAGCTCGTGCTGCGCGCCGAAGGACCACTGCTGAATGATCGGCGTGGTGAAATCTGGCGCGGTGGCGATCAAGGCGCGGACGGGCAGGTTGCCCAGCGCCCCGCCGCTCGGGTTAGAGAACGACACGTTCGCGCCGCTGAAGGTGGCGCGATTGTTGTAGGGCGGGTTGGTGAAGGCGTTCTGCTCGAAGATGCCGACGAGCGGCTGGTCGTAGTAGAGGCCGTAGCCAAAACGCACCACGGTCGTTCCCTTCTTGAACGGGTCCCACGCGAGGCCGACGCGCGGGCTGAAGTTGTTCTTGTCCGCCGGGTAGATCGAGTCGCCGAAGCGCGAGGTGCTGCCCGCGATGGCGATACCGTTCAGCTCGACGCCCGTGCCGCGCATGAGCGCCGTGCAGGCCGCAGTGGTGCAGGTCGGGACGTTCGCGCGATTGTATAGTGCCGGGTCAAACGACGTGAGCACGTTGTTCTTGTCCGTGACGGGGACGAAGTACTGGTAGCGCACGCCTAAGTCCAGGGTCAGGTTCGGGCGGACTCTCCAGGTATCCTGCACGAAGAACTCGCGCCGTCCGAATCTCAGGTTGACCGTCACGTCGAACTGGTCTTCGCTGTAAGAGTCGGCGCGGCCCAGCAGAAAGTCCGCGAAAGCGAGGCCGGTCTGCCCCACGGCGTTCGTGCCGATGCTCAAACGTGTTCGCGTGCCCGCGAACGCGAAGATGCCCTGCGTGGCGTTGTTGGCGTTCTCGTCCTTGCTCTCAAAGGAGACCTCGCCGCCGAACTTCCAGGTATGGTTGCCGCGCGTCCAGGTGACGTTGTCCCGGACAACCTGGTTCCTGTAGCGGATATTGAAGCCCTGGAGCGCGGTGAGATTCGAGTGTGCGCTCGTGAAAGTGATCGAAGGCACGACCGCCGCATTATTCTCCGGGTAAACCTCCGGAATCGTATCCAGACCGGGGAAATCGGATTCGTGGCTGCGCCCGACGACCTGCGAGCCGATGAGATTGGTTGAGTAGTTGTAGGTCGCCTCGTTGACGAGCGTCGGCGTCAGAATGCTCGTCATCGAGATGACCAGCGTCATGCCGGGAATGCGTGTGTCGGTCGTGCCGAAATTGGGGACCGCGTTGACCGCGAAGAGGCCCGAAGGCTCCTGCGTAATGTTCAGGTCGTGCGTGAAGCGCCCGAAGAGCTTGTGGTTGCTGTTGAAATTGTGGTCAATGCGAACGGTCTCTTGCCGCGTCGCCAGGAAGTTGATCGGCGTATGTGTGAATTGGGTCGCTCCGGTATTAGGCAGGGGATAAGCGTTCAGCAACGAGACTGCCCGCGGGTCGAAATCCGACGACGGGATGATGTTGCCCGCGTAAGCGCGCGAGTCCGAGAAGCGAAAGACCTGGCCCACGCGAACGTTTATGGTCGCGCCGTTGGTGTCGGTCGCGGTAAGGACAAACGGCTGGGCCGCCGGGCAGACGCCTGCGGCGCTGGCCGCGGCGAAGCTTGTGCTGCCGGCGTTGCGGCAGACGAGATTGCCGAGGTTGCCTGAGAAGTTGCCTGCGCGCTCGGCCAAGGAAGGTACGGTGGCGACGGCAGCCGTGATGCCGCGCGTGATGTGCCGCCGCTCCTCCGAGAAGAAGAAGAAGGTCTTGTCCTTGGCCCTGTAAATGGAGCCGAACCCTTCGCCGAACTTCGGGAACGTGACCGGGCCGCTCAAGGTGCCGCCGTAATTGTGGTAGCGCAGGCGCGGCGTCGGGAAGTTGGGTGTGCCGTCCGCGCGCGTCCCGCGCCGGTTGTTGAAGTAGGTATTGGCGTTGAAGCGATCATTGCGCGCGAACTCGTAGGCCGAGCCGTGATACTTGTTCTCGCCGCCGCGCGTAACGACCGTCACCGCGCCGCCGCCAGAGCGTCCCACATCCGCCGTGTAGTTAGACGTGAGCACCTTGAACTCCTTGATCGAGTCCACGGTCGGCGTCGAAAGGAGCGTGATGTTCGAGCCGACGTCTGTGTTCGACACGCCGTCAATCAGAACGTTGACCGAGTTGCGGCGCATGCCGTTAATGGACACGTCGAAGCGGTTCGTCAGACCGAAGCCGGTCTCGTCATCGAGGCTGGAGCTGATGCCGGGAACCAGTTCAAGCAGCTTCGTGAAGTCGCGGTTCTGGAGCGGGATCTCCAGCACCTGCGGGCCGGAGATGAGCGTCTGCCCCGTCGGGCTGTCCTGAATGACGTTCTGCTCGCTCGTCACCGTGACGGTCTCGGCGACGCTGCCAGCTTCGAGCGGGATGTTGAGCAGCCGCCGGTCCCTGGCGCTCAGGATGATACCGGTCTCGATGTATTTCTTGAAGTTCTGCTGCTCGATTGTGAGCGTGTAAGTGCCCGGCTGCAGCGGCGTGATAACGTAGAAACCGTCGTCGTTAGTCTGCACGCGCCGCTCCGCGCCCGTCGCGTTGTTGGTAATGACGACGGTTGCGTCCGGGATGATCGCGCCGGTCGAGTCGGTCACCTGCCCGGTGATGGTCGCGGCGGTCTCTTCCTGGGCGAAGGCGACCGGGCCCAGACTCAGGCAGAGCAGGAAGGCCACAAACAAGCTCCAGAACCCATTCTTCAGATGGTGTCTCATAGCGTGATTCCTCTTTATACTTTGATCAACTAGTGTGGAAAGCCGCAGGTCCGCCTTCGGAATCTGCGCGCGGCCCCCTGCGAAGTAGGATTTAAAATCCGGGCCGGAGCGCAAACTGGGGAAACGAACCGAAAGCCAATTTCAAGAGCGGCCATCTTCAGAAAGTAGAATGTCCGCTCGGTTACGATTGCGCGCAAGTTATACAACGAGCCAGACGTGCGCGGCAAGGTTTTTAACGCTTAACCTGAAGCGCCAGGGCCGCGCAAAGCGACGCCCGGGCGCATCTTTGTCATCAATCCGTCGGCCAGAACCTTCTGGCCGTTGACGATGACTAAACTTATCCCGACGGGGTACTGATGCGGCTGCTCGAAAGTCGCCCGATCACCTACCGTCGCGTCGTCGAAAATCACTATGTCCGCAGCAAAACCTTCGCGCAGGAGCCCGCGGTCACGCAGGTTGAAAGTCTGCGCGGGCAGGCTCGTCATCTTGCGCACGGCGTCTTCGAGCGCGATCAGATGCAGCTCGCGCACGTAGCGCCCGAGCACGCGGACGTTGTTGCCGTAGCCGCGCGGGTGCGGCGCGCCTTCACCTAATCGGCGCACGCCGCTGTCGGACGCGATCATCGTGAACGGCTCGCGCATGATCTGTCCGACGTCCTCCTCGCTCATCCCGTGATAGACCATGCCGGCCCCGCCCGCCACGTACATCTCGAAGATTTGCTCGATCTGGTTTTTGAGATCGTCTTTACCCCGCACCTCTTTCGTAATCGCTTTGATAGATTTTCCGTTGAATGAAGGATTGGGAGCGAAACTCGCGACGAAGGCGTAATCGTAGTCCTTGAAGCCGGACCTCTTTAAGCCTTCTTTCATCTCACGCGCGGCGCGCTCGCGTGTCGCTGGGTCCGCAAGACGCTTCTTGCCCTCTTCGCGCCCCCCTTCGAGCAGCCAGTTCGGGAGACGTATGTCGAGCGACGTGGAGGAGGCAGTGTAAGCGTATTGGTCAACCGTCACGGTCAGGCCGCGCTTTCGCGCTTCACGCACCAAGCCGAGCGTCACGTCCGATTTCCCCCAGAGCTTGCGCGCCGAAATCTTGAAGTGCGAGATTTCCACAGGCAGGTTCGCCTGCTCCCCGATGTTGATGCTCTCGCGGATCGCCTCGACCACTTCTGTCCCTTCGTTGCGCATGTGCGTGGCGTAAAGACCGTTGTAGCGCGAGACGACGCGCGCGAGCGCCACGATCTCGTCGGTCCTGGCGTAAACGCCGGGCACGTAGATGAGCCCGGTCGAGAGGCCGACCGCCCCGTCCTTCATGCCCTGCTCGACGAGCGCTTCCATCTTTTGCAGCTCTTCGGGCGAGGGCGCGCGGTCCACAAGTCCCATCACCTTGCTTCGGACCGAGCCGTGGGCGATGAGCGTCGCGAGGTTGACCGTGAGCGGTTGCTCTTTAATGCGCCCTAAGAACTCTTTGACGTCGGTCGCGCTTGAGCCGCAGTTGCCAGTGACCAGAGTGGTCACGCCCATGCGCACGAAGTTCTCCGCCTCTGGCTGACGATAGATGCCTTCGACGTGTGTGTGAACATCTATGAAGCCGGGCGCGACAACAGCCCCGCGCGCGTCTATCACCTCGCGCGCCTCGTTGGGATTGACGCGGCCGATGCGCACGATGCGCCCGTCGCGGATGGCGACGTCCGCGCGAAACCATGGATTGCCGGTCCCGTCAACGACGCGACCGTTCGTGATGACCAGATCATATTGCGGCTCAGCCGTCCGCTCCGCAGGCCATGCTGTCACGAAGCCGGAAGACAATAACATCGTCAACAGGACGGAAGCCGTTTGACGCAACCTTAAACGATAATTCATATCTCAACGCGCAGTTTGAGAGCGGGCGAGCCCCACACTCTTTGTTTCAAAGGGTTCGGGGCGCGAGGCTCGCCCGCTCTCTCATGCCTGCTTTGTCAATCGCTGGACGAAACTCCTAGAAGCTAATCTTTCCAGAGAGCTGTATCCTTCGGGCGTTGTTGGTAACGCTGTCGTTAATGCGCCCGAAGATTGTCGAGGTAATTAGCGCCGTCGGGTTATCAAACGACGGGTGATTGAGGACGTTTCTCGCATCAACGCGCAGATCGAACTTGATCCTCTCGGTGATCGAGAATTTCTTCGACAGCGAGGCGTCCCACTGGAAATAGGTCGGCGCGATGAAGAAGTTGCGCCCGGTGTTTCCGATTGAGCCCGGCGCGGGCGCCGAGAAAAGGGCGCGCGTCGCCGCGTCAAACCAGAAGTTCCTTCCGCTTTCCAGCACCAGGTTGCCTACGTGACGTGAGCAGCCGCTGCAATCAGCCGTTGATTGCACGACGTTGCTGACGGTGTTGATGCCGGAATAGACCGTGAAAGGTCTTCCCGAAGACCAGAAGACCGTTCCGGCCGTCTGCCACCCGCCGATGATGTAATCAAAAATCTTCGGCATGTCGGAGCCGAACATTCTGCCTCTGCCGACGGGCAGCTCGTAAGTGTAGGTTGATTGAAAGACGTGCCGCCGGTCAAAGTCCGACCAGGTGTAATTCAAGCTCCGATCTCTCAGATCGAACGGCGTGCTCGACGCGGCCTGGACGGAGCCTGTCGAAACGGTGCTCAGCGACGGGTCCCAGGAGCGATTATCTTTCGACTCGGAGAGTGTGTAAGCGAGCTGGAAACCGAGGCCGGAGGTGATCCTGCGTTTGAAGATCAGTTGCAGGCCGTGGTAGTTCGAATAATCGCTGCTGTCGAAGACATTCAAACCGCCAGTGAACTGCGGGTACGGCTGCAAGAAGAAAGGAAAGCCGCTCAAATCAAGCAGCCTCTGATTAATCTGCGCGTTGGTGCAGATTCCCGCAGTAACTTCCGCAGCCTGACAGGTCCGCTGCGAAACGATCAAAGCCGCCGCCGCCACGCTGCCCTGTGTAATCTGCGTCGTGTTGAGGGCGCGGAACCTGGACGTTCCACCATTATTGGCCGCGTTGCCCGACATAATCAGGTTGATGAGCGGGCTGTTGTAGGATGAACTGGCGCGCACGCGGTTGAAAGCGTCCAGGAAATTGGCTTCGGTGAGACCCGGAACCGAGGCGAAGATATTAACCTGGTTCACGTTGTAACCGCCGAGCAGATGAACGGCATGTTTTCCGATGTAGTTGACCTCGATGACATTGTTCCGAATTTCCCTCTGGAAACTTAAGGACCATTCGTGAACCTGCGGGAACTGCAGGTCCGGGTCAATGACGCTGGTTGAATTGGTGCTGAACGGATCTGGTTGACGCAAAGCGTCCGGCGTGCGGGTCGGGGAGAGAGCAGCGATGACCGGCCCAAGGTTCCGGTAAAGTCCGCCTGCTTGCCCAAAGGTGGAATTGGAAGCCGACGTATTATTCCCCGGCGTGCTCTGGAAAATCGAAGAGCCGAATAAAAACGTGGCGATGCGGTCCGAAGCGATCCGGTAGTTTCCACGAATCGAAGTTTTCCCGCTCTTGAACGGGTCCCAGGCAAAGCCGACGGACGGCATAATGACGGTGTCATTCTTGAACAGGTCGCCCTCAACCCACCTCAAAGTGTTCGACGGCGCCGCGCCCAATTTGACCGGCTGATTCGGAACCAGGACCGGTCTCCCGTCAACAGACGGATTCAGCTTGGCTTCGAAACGCACACCGAGATCGAGGACCAGATTCGATCTGAGTCGCCAGTTGTCCTGAAAGTAGAAGTCAAGCTCCGGATAGTTGGCAATGTTGATCCAACGGGTTCCCGCCGGAGCAAAGCCGCTTGAATTACCGAGGTCCAAAACGAAAGCCTGCGAGACACTGCCGACCCTTCCGAGCAGATCGGCTATCGTGTTTTGCAGCCGCGTCAGGTCATTGGCGTTGATGCTGGTCGAACCGGAAGCGGGCAAACCGAAGCCCGTAAAGCCCGCCGAGGTGCTGAACGTGACGATCGGCTCGATGGCCGAGCCGGCGACATTCGACCTGTCATCCGTATGGCGACTGAAGCGGAAATTAATGCCGCCCTTGAGAGTGTGATCGCCGCGAACGTAAGTTAAATTATCAATGTATTGCAGAGTTCGCACGCCGCGCGCGTTATACGAGAAGTTTGTATTCGGCGTCGCGGGATTGAGAAAGGCGAAGGGTAGATTCGGGTCAGGTTCAGGCGTTTCAAATTTGAAGAAGAACTTACTGATCCCGAAAATGAACTCATTCGTCAGCGTCGACGTCGGCGACCAGCGCCAGTTGACTGCCAGATTTTTCGGGCTGCGGAACGTGTCCACGAAATTCGGCGAGTTGGGGAAGATCGGGCGGCCTGCGTTAGCCGAATCGCCGAAACTGTTCTGGCTTCCCTGCGCGTAGCGGACGTAAAGCTGACTGTTTGAATTGAGGTTGTAATCCACCTTGGTGACAAAATCGTACTGCTTCTCGTGCTGCGGAGAAGCAAAATTGAATCCGGCGGTGTTCAAGCCGTCGCCCGTCGTAAAATTGTTCGGCACGGGAGCCGAATTAATGATCGCAGAGAGAATCGGATCAAGACCTACGCCAGTCGGATTCGTCGCGATGTTATAACTGGAGATGCACGGCGCATTGGTCGGAGGGGCGCCGTTGCAGGCAGGAAGAAGCGCATTCCCGCTGCCGTCAACCGCCGCCGTCGCTGTTCCCGCCGGAGCGTTGGCGCGCCCCACCACATAGCGGAACAACCCCGCCCGCGCCGATGGCGTATAGACCGTACGCGTCACCAGAGCCGTATCGTAAGCGCGCAGCAGTTGCAGATTGGTGAAGAAGAACGCTTTGTCCTTCATGATCGGGCCGCCGAGGCTCCCGCCGAAGATGTGCTGAACAAACTGGTCTTTGGCTGTTCCGGCGATGGTCACCGGATAACTCTTGGCGTCCAATCTTGGAGTTCGATAATACTCGAACGCGTTGCCGTGAAACTCGTTCGTCCCAGAGCGCGTGACCAGGGTCACCTGCGCGCCGCTCGACCGGCCCAGCTCCGCCGTAAAGTTGCTGGTCACGATCTGGAATTCCTGGACCGAGTCCGGATTGGGCCGCAGCGGGGTGAAGTTCGAGCCGCCCGCCGTGGACTCGTTGATGTCAATTCCGTCGAGCGTGAAATTGAAAGCGCGGTCGCGCGAGCCGTTGACGTTGACCGCGCCGCCCGTATTTCCGCCGAAGACGACGCCGGGTTGAAAATTGAGCAGGTCGAGCGGATTTCTGCCGCGCGTCCCGACAATCGGCAGGGCCTCCAGTGTTCTCTGCTCGATCGTGCTCCCGATGTTCCCGGAAGTGCTGGTCTGCACCTGTTCGGCAGACGCCACCACCGTCACGGTCTCCGTCACCGCGCCCGCTTCGAGTGAGATGTTGACGGTCGCCGGTATATTGACCGTCACCTGATTGCCGGTGGAGACGAATTTTTTGAAACCCTGCTTCTCCACAGTGACTGTGTAGATTCCCGGCTGCACGGAATCGAAAACGTATGTGCCGCTCTCGCTCGTCTCCGCAGTGAAGGAGATCTGCGTCGCCTCGTTTATCAGCGTCGCGGTTGCTCCGGGCACGGCCGCGCCTTGTTGGTCCAGCACCGTCCCGGTGACGCGAGAGGTCGTGCCCTGTCCGAGAGCCGTCGCGGCTCCGACGAACAACATGAGAAGGCACAAAGTGAAACTTGGGGGAAGATTTCTTTTCATGTTCTCGCTCCTGCTTTAAGTGGAAAGTTAGGGATCTATAGCGCGAGGGTCTGAGCGAAGCGTGCCAGCGTGTAACCAGATACGGCGGCCCCTCGCAACTAGCATTTGAAACTATTGCAACTATCGTCTTCCCGACCTGAAAGACCACACGACAGCGATTAAAGCCAAGCCCCTGGGATATGGTTTTGTTGGTAATGACGACTAAGAAGATTGATGAATACTTTTACCGCGAATCCGCTCTATTTTAGGTTCTATCATACCAATAATTGAAACTAAAAGAATTTATCACATGAATAAGTATTCTTGATATATAAAAATTCACGGCCCGACGCATTCTCGCGCGAGATAATAGATGAAGGTTGCGGCCGACTCTTAAAGAGCTGACAGACTCCGCAAACGACTGAGAGTGAGATCATCCCTTGGGCGTCATTTTAGTCAGGCAAACTATGTTCCGACTTTCGGCCGCCCGCAGTCTTCAGAAAAAGCTCTGTTTGCTGCCACCCTCAACTCGTAATAATACAGAAAAATGGAGGCCTCCTCTGGTTTTTTGGACGAGCCTCCTCTCCGCTCAACCGAGCAACGTTCGGAGGTCTGTCGTCGGCGCGACCCCCAGGGCGTTGACGAGCGAGCGCGCCTTTGTCAGAGACTCTTCATATTCAAGCTCTGGCTGACTGTCGGCGACGATGCCGCCGCCGACATTGAATCGCGCCAGATGGTCGCGCAACACCATCGTGCGGATGGCGACGTTGAGATCGAGCGCGCCATCGAAAGAGAAATATCCGAGAGCGCCCATCGAAAGCCCGCGCGCCACATCTTCCGTCTCCGCGATGATCTCGACGGCGCGAATCTTTGGCGCGCCCGTAATAGAGCCGCACGGGAAGGCCGCGCCGACGAGCGCGCTCACCCCCACGTCATCACGCAGCGTCCCGCGCACTTTCGAGACCAGGTGAAAGAGCGTCGGATGCTCCTGCAAAGCGCAGAGCTCCGTGACGTGAATTGAACCGTAGCGGCAGACGCGGCCCAGATCGTTTCTAGCCAGGTCCACAATCATGATGTTCTCAGCGCGGTCCTTCTCGCTCCTTAAAAGTTCCGCGCGTAAGCGCTCGTCTTCTTCCGGTGTGCGTCCGCGCCGTCTCGTCCCTTTAATCGGCCAGGCTTCGACGACGCGGTGGCCTCCGCGCGCACGCACGCGCAAGAATCTTTCCGGCGACGCGCTGACCACTACGTCATCGCGCCGCCGCACGAAGGCCGCGAACGGGACAGGGTGATCGCGCCTCAGGCGCAGGAAGATGGTTTCAGGATTGCTCCCGGCAGAGAGCGTGCAGGTGAGTTGCTGTGTGAGATTGGCCTGATAAATGTCCCCGGCAGCGATATGCTTCTTGATTCTTTGAACCGCGCGGATGTAGCGGTCGCGCGTCAGATTGGATTTGATTGTCTGTACAGAGGGCGTGTGCGACTCTAAATCCACTGCCCCGCTCGCGCGGGCGAGCGCTTCGTCAAGGACGGCGAGAGTTTCCTCCAATCGCTCACGTCCAACGGTGCCGACAATCCAGGTTCTTCCGTTCTCATAATCATGAACGATCAGTGTGTCGTAAAAAGCAAGATACAGGTCGGGCTCATCGTGCAATCGGCGCTGGGGACGCAGATGCAACCGCTCCAGGCTGCGGACCAGGTCGTAGGAGATGGTCGCAATGCAGGCCCCAGCCACGGGCAGATTCGGGACCGCGTGCGCGCGCAGCTCACGAAGGCGCCCGTCGAGCAGTTCGAGCGCATTGCCATTTACAGTGCGCACGCGCTCATCCCCGCGACGAATGATGTTGACGACTGAGGCGCGCGCCTCGATTATTTCGAAAGGGTCGAAACCCGCGATGAGGAAGTGCTCGGAGGAGTCGCGCGCGCCGCAGCTATCGAGGATGCTCAGTTGACGGCGCGTTGGGAGCGAAAGCAGAGCGCGCAGAAGATCGTTCGCCGAGAAGGGTATCTCAAGAGAGGTCGGTGTGGAGAGCGTTCCAGACATAACACCGCCCTCACCTTTATCTATAAAGCAGAGCGCGTGCGCGCGCGCGGCGAAACTCCGAGAGACCGTCCGCCCAGAGACGCGCGATCTCTTCCGGAGCGTCGGCCCGCTTGACCGCTTCGAGCGTTTCGCCATGGACGAGCAGGCGCGAGTAACTTTCGACCTTCCAGTCCCCCGGGTAGAGACGTCTCAAGGCGACGGCAATCTCCAGGCCCACCTGTACGGGACGAAACCGCGTGCGGTCCGTGACGATGATGTTCACGCCCCCGCACTCCTCATTCTTAAAGACGGATGATTTCGGCGTGAACCTGAGGGGGACGAAACGCACGCCCGAGAGTTTCCGATTGTTGAGATAGGCTGCGAGTCGTCGGCCGTCGAGCCACGGCGCGCCGATGACCTCGAAAGGGGTGTCCGTGCCGCGCCCGACAGAAAGGTTCGTCGTCTCAAGCAGGCCCACGCCAGGATAGAGTGTGGCCTCTGTGAGGCTGCGCATGTTGGGCGAAGGATTGACCCAGGTGAGATTCGTCGCGTCGTACCACATCCCGCGCCGCCAGTTCTCCATCTTGATGACGCGCAGGTCGCAATTTATCTTTCGCTCCTCGTTGAAGAGTCGCGCCAGCTCGCCGACAGTCATCCCGTGCCGCACAGGGATTCTGTGATAAGAGATGAAAGAGAGTTTGTCGCCATCCGCCACAGGGCCTTCGACTTCGGTGCCGCCTATCGGGTTCGGGCGGTCCAGGACGAAGACAGGAACGCGCGCGCGCGCCGCTTCTTCCATCACGTAGCCGAGCGTGGAGATGTATGTGTAGAAGCGCGCGCCTATGTCTTGAATATCAAAGACCAGGGCATCCAGCTCTTTCAACTGCTCGGGCTTCGGGCGGCGCGTTTCGCCGTAAAGCGAATAGATCGGCAGGCCCGTTTTTTCGTCTTTCGAGTCAGAGACTTTTTCGTCCGCGAGTCCGCGTATCCCGTGCTCAGGCGAAAAGAGCGCGACGAGCCGCACGCCAGGGGCCGTGTGCAGAACATCAATCGTCTGTCTTCCTGCGCGGTCACGCCCCGTATGATTCGTCACCAGCCCGACGCGCATTCCCGTCAGCTCTTTGAAATTATCCCGCGCGAGGACATCAATCCCCGTCAGGACCTCCGCATCATTCGGCGGATCAAGCGTCGCCGTCGTTGTTCTACCGGAGAGGCGCGCGACTCCCGTTAAGACTTCCGAAGAGAAGCGCACAGATTGCTCGCGCGCCTGTTCCACTTTCGCGTCCGTGACGGAGGCCGCGACGATTGAAGCGACGCGACCGCGAAGGCTGCCGACGTCGCCTTTGCCGTCCGGGTGCACGCGGTTCGAGAGAAAGACGACGAAAGTTTCGCTCGCGGGGTCAAGCCAGAGGGAGGTGCCTGTAAAGCCCGTGTGTCCGAAAGAGCCGAGCGGGAAGAGGTCTCCGCGATTGGTCGAAAAGGTCGTGGCGAGGTCCCAGCCCAGGCCGCGCGCCCCGCCCTCTTCAGTCACGACGCGCGGCCTCGTCATCAGCGCCACACTCATAGGGCTCAGGATGCGGACGCCGTTATACTGCCCGCCGTTCAAGATCATCTGGCAATAAATAGCCAGATCGTCCGCGGTCGAGAAGAGCCCGGCGTGCCCTGCGATACCATTCATTCGGAAAGAGGTCGGGTCATGGACCTCGCCGCGCAGCCACCTTTCGCCCTCGGCAGTTTTGTCCCCAGTCCCGCCGAGATAATTTCCGGCGGCGCGCCTTGTCTCAGTCGGCGCGATTCGCGAAATGTAAGCTTGATCGTTGCGCTGAACTGCGAGAGAGGTTATTTCACCTCTTCTGCGAAAACCCGTTTCGCTCATTCCGAGCGGCTCGAAAATATTTTTGCGCGCGAACTCATCCAGCATCATCCCGCTCACGCGATGGACAATCTCGCCGAGCGCGATGTAGTTGATGTCGCTGTAAACGAAGCGCGTGTCTGGCGGCGAGCGCAGTGGTTCCGTCGCCAGGCGCTTCATGGCCTCGTCATAACCGCTCCACTTTTCGCTCAAATCGAAGTCGGGCGCGTAGCCCGAACGGTGCGTCAGTAGGTGCTCGATGGTGACGCGCTCGCGCGACTCGCCTTTCAGCTCCGGCAGATAGAGCGATGCGGAATCGCTCAGGCGCAACCGCCCGCGCTCGACCAGGATCATGATGCTCGTCGCAGTGGCGACGACCTTCGTCAAACTCGCCAGATCGAAGATCGTGTCAACCGTCATCGCTTCGCGAGCTGGCAAAAGAGCGCGCGAGCCGTAAGCCTTGCGCCAGACGACGCGGCCTTTGCGCGCGGCCAGAACGACCGCGCCGGGGAGTTCATGCCTCGCAATTGAATCCGCGACCGCCCCGTCAATGTTGGCTAGATGTTTGGCGGACATCCCGACTGCGGCTGGCGCGGCGACGGGTAAATGGACTGCGAAGGCTTGAAGCGTGAAAGCAAAGAGCAGGATAAGCGCAGAGGTGCTGACGGTCACCTTTGATACCCGCTCAGATTGAAGACGACCTGTTCTCATTTATTGGTAAGTTCCGCCGTCTGCTTCTTGACAGCTTTCATCTGAATGCCTGTGCCGCGCGCGTAGAGCGAAGGCAGCGTGATCGGGAGTCTCCCGGTGATGTCAGTCTCGCCGAGCACGGCGCGTGCGGCGGCCTGTTGCAGCGCGGGCATGTCGCCGTAAGCGACGATGTAAGTCTTCATCGTCGGGAAGCCCTGAAGCAGATACGGGTTCCCGAAACTGATGCCGATGACGGGCGCATTGCGCTCCAGCAGCGTGCTCAAAGCACGCGTGCCCGGTCCGGGCAGGCCGATGCTATTGGTTTGTCCGGTCCGCACGCGCCCGTAGAGCGAAGCGATAACCAGGTCAGCGCCCCCGGCGCGCTCGATGGCCTTCTGCACTTCGGCCTCGGAGGAGCGTTCATCCAGAGTAAGCGTTTCGACGCGCCTTCCAGAGCGCGCCATGGCGTTGACGAACGGGTTGGCGATCCATCGCCAATCGTCGCCGTTCGTGATGACCAGATTGAAGATGCGCGCGTCGGGGCGCAGGCTGCTGATGGGGAGGTGTCCCCCGTCGTTGCGTACGAGCGTGATGGCGCGCTCCGCTATCTCGCGCGCGAGTTTCAGAGCTTCCGGCGCGGAGACCACGCGGTCAACATCATCAACAGGAGTGATGCGCTGTTTGATCAGCCCCAGATCATACTTCGCCGCGAGGATACGGCGGGCGGATTCTTCGACACGTTTTTCCGTGACTCTCCCGGAGCGCACGGCTTCGCGCAAGCCGCGGATGCAGGCGTCAACGTCCGCAGGCTTCAGGAGCATATCGGCTCCCGCAAGCAGGGCGCGCACGCCCGCCTCTTCCTGCGTGAAATAGACTGTCAGGCCGCTCATGCTCAGCGCATCCGTGACGATCAGCCCGTCGAATCCCATCTCGTTGCGCAGTATCCCGTTGACCTTCGGCGAAAGAGACGCCGGCATCGTGCTGCTCTCGGTGATGATCTCTTCGGCCTCCGTGGTATCAACGGGCCTGATTTTTTGTGAGCGCGGAAGAGGGGCCACGGGCGTGGCGTCAATTTGCGGCAGGGCTATGTGCCCGACCATGACGGAGCCGACGCCCGCCTCGACCGAAGCGCGAAACGGGACCAGCTCGATGCGGTCCAGGTCCGGGCGCGAGAAATTGATGATGGGAAGGCCGCGATGTGAATCGGTGGCGGTGTTGCCGTGTCCCGGAAAATGCTTGGCCGTCGCGATCACGCCTTCGTCCTGCGCCCCCTTGATGAAGGCCGCGACGTAGCGCCCGACGTCCGCCGGGTCTTCGCCGAAAGAGCGGACGTTGATGACAGGGTTGGCGGCATTGTTATTGACGTCCGCGACCGGGGCCAGTATGTGCTGGACGCCGAGCGCGCGTGCCTCGCGTCCGGTAATCTCGCCCATGCGCCGCGCGTAATCCGGATTGCCCGTCGCGCCGGTCGCCATGACCCACCCCAGATCGGTCGTGTCGAAGAATCTCATTCCGGCCCCACGCTCCAGGTCTGCGGAGATTAGAAGAGGCCGGCGAGCGTGGCCCTGCATGTGATTGACCAGGACGACCGATTCATAGACGGGGCTGCCGAACAGGATGATCCCACCGACGTGATTATCTTCGACCTGGCGGCGCAGAGTCTTGTAGGCCTCGCTCTCGCGGTTGAGAAAGGTGGCGTTGATGCCCACGGAGATGAGCTGCCCTATCTTCTCGTCAAGCGACATTTTCTTAAGTTCATTGTCCGCCCACTTCAGAGCATCCTTGGACGGACGCCGCGGGTACTCCGTGCCTGGCAACAGACGGTTGGGAGTGGTCAGGAATTTGCTTTTACTGCCCACTGCCCACTGCCCACTGCTCACTGCCTTCAGCGGTGACAGCATGAGCGCAGAGAGAACGCAGAGGCTGATCATCACGCGCGAGAATTTTTCGTTGCGATTTCGAGTCATCTTTTATGCTTCCCCTCCAGGCAAGAGTGCTTCGCTTGCATCGCCTGGAGCTAATTGATCCCGCCGCTCTTTAGGCGCAGGCGCGAAAGCGAAACTCACAGCCCAGGCAACTAAAAACGTAACCATGCTTCCGATCACTCCGTACCACGTCCATGCGATCTTCGTCCCGAAGGAAACGTAGAGCATCAAGGCGATGCTGGCGACCATACCGATGAGCGCGGGCGGCTCGCTCACGCGCCGTAAGAACGTGCCGACGAGAAAGACGCCGAGGACGGGGCCATTGATTAAACTAGCGACCGCGAGCGCCACGTCAAGGGCCGAACGCCCTCCGCGACGCATCAAGAGCGCAACCCCGATCTGCACAGCGCCCCACAAAAGCGTCAACACGTGCGAGACTTTAAAGTAATGCTTGTCACTGCGGTTTGGCCTGAATGGTTTGTAGAGGTCATTGACTGCCGTGGCCGCAATAGAGTTGAGTGACGAAGACATGGCGGCGGCGAAGATGGCCGCGACCACTAATCCTGAAAGGCCCGACGGCATATGGTGGGTGATGAAGTCTGGAAAGATTTGATCGCCGTTGACCCTTTGAAACACTCCGCCGATAGGCAGCGTCGCCGTGTCCGTAGCGAGCGCGTTGTAGCCGGCGTCTGTGTACGGATGATAGAAAGCAAAGAGCAGTACACCGATGAAGAGGAAGCCGATGAATTGCGCCAGCACGATTGCGCCACTTGTCAGGAGTGCAGCTGCCGCGCGGCGCGGTCGATCCGTGCAGAGGTAACGCTGAACCAGATATTGATCCGTCCCGTGCGTGCTCATCGTTAAAAAGCAGCCGCCGATGAGACCGGCCCAGAAAGTAAATTTCTTTGTGAAATCCAACGAGAAATCAAAAAGGCTGAACTTGCCGTACTCGCCGCCCGCCGCCAACGCCGTGCTTAATCCCCCCTCGGTTGAGTTAATTAAAACAACGGCTGCCGCGATTGCCCCGGCGATGTAGATGCCGAGCTGCACGACCTCAATCCAGATGACGGCCTCCATCCCGCCGAAGTAAGTGAAGATAATCATCACGACGCCGAGCAGGATCACTGAGCCAATAATTAGCATCTCCTGATTCGTGCCCGGCTGGAAAGAGATATAAACAGCGGCGAGCACGAAGGCCGTCAGCAGGAGTCTGACACCGTCAGCGATGTTTCGCATCAGGACGAAGAGCGAGGCTGCCAGCATCTTGATCTTCCCGCCGAAGCGGCGATCAAGAAGCTGATAGACCGTCAGCAACTCGCCGCGAAAATAGGACGGGATAAAAAGAAGAGAGATGACCACGCGTCCCAGCATGTAGCCGAAGACGAGTTGCAGAAACTGGAAATTGCCGTTGATGGCATAGGCGATGCCGGGGACCGAGATGAAGGTGATGGTCGAGGTCTCTGTGGCGACGATTGAGGCGGCGATGGCCCACCAGGGGACCGTGCGGTCGCCTAAGAAATAGTCGCGCGTCGTCTCCTGCTTGCGGCCAAACCAGGTGCCGATCAGGACGATGCCGATCAGGTAACCGAAGATGATGACGAGATCGAGCGGTTTCATGCCGGATGTCGGACGTCAGACGATTAGTCTATGCAGAACCGGATGGCGTCTAGCATCTAGCATCCGGCATCTTCTGTCAATTCCTTTAGCTGATGAATGCGCGGGCAGTCGCTCTCCGCGTAAAAGTCCAGAGGGTCGAGCAGGATCGCGCGGAGGCCCGCGCTTTGCGCGCCGAGGACATCGTGGCCGTACGAGTCGCCCACGTAAACGGCCTCGCGCGCCGCGACTTTCAACTCTTCGAGGGCGTGGTGAAAAATAGCGGCGTCCGGTTTTCTGAGCCCCACGAGGTGTGAATCCACTAGCAGGTCCAGCTGCCCGACGACCTCTTCGACGGTCTCCCGCGCCCGCCCGTCTTCCGTGTTCGAGATGACGCCGACTCGCAGGCCCGCCCGTTTCAGGTCGGCGATGACGCGCGGCGCATCGCTGTCCGGCACACACCAGAGATGGCGCTCATTATGCAGCGCGAGCATCGGCTGAGCCATGCGCTCGCAAGCCTCTTCATCAACTCCGAGGGCGCAGAACATGTCACGGAACAGCCATCCGGGTTGCCGCGTGTGCGCGGCGGCGCGGGCCTGCTCTTCCGAAAGCCTGGCGTCCACGGCGCGCAGCGCTTCATAAAGCGTGCGCCGCATCTCCGCGTGTGTGAATTCGCGCCCCGTCTCGGCCCTTGCCACGCGCGCGATTCTATTCCAGTCGGGGTGAACCAGCGTCCCGCCCGCGTCGAAGAGCACGGCGCGCGCGTCTCTTACAAGAGGATGAAAACAATTTAGTCCGCCAGCGTTTGAATCCGCCTCACCTTGTATCAAGCGTTGTTAGGTCTCCTCTTTCCTTTATCAATTTCTCAATAGATGGAAATATTGCGCAGAACCCGGCTGCGTAGCAGCCATTGAATTTAGCCCGGCCTTGATGGTCTTTGACGATTAGATTGGGTAATAACTCTTCCGGCTGAGATGCGACGGCTGGTCAGTACCGCCTGCGGTAGCGGGCGGGTCTGGGCAACATTTACCCGCCCGCTACCGCAGGCGGTACTGACAAAGTTATTACCTAATCAATCATTCAAAGACCATCAAGGCCGGGCTAAATTCAGCTGGCCGCTAACGCGGCGGACGGACCCGCAAAATGCGAATCATGCATTCTCTTCAAATTTGTGATTCGTTTGCTGCGCGTTCACCCATAAGGGACTCAACCGCACGTTGAACGACGCCATTTGTTTCGGCGAGCGCGCGCTCGGCCTCTTCAAGCGCGCAGCCCGTCCGGGTCATGACGAGCGCCGAGCGCAAATCCCCGCCCGCCGTCTCAAGGCGCGCGCTTGCTTCCTGCTCGTCCAGCCCGGTCTCCGCTGCGAGAATCCGCACGGCGCGGGCGCGCAGCTTCACGTTCCGCGTCAAAAGATTCGTCATCCGGTTGCCAGTGACGTAGCCGAGCCGAATCATGGTCGCCGTCGAGAGCATGTTGAGAATCATCTTCTGCGCCGTCCCGGCCTTGAGCCGCGTCGAGCCTGCGATCACCTCTGGCCCGACCGCCGCGACGATGTTGACTTCAGCCGCGCGCGTGATCTCGGAATCGGGCACGCACGTGACCGCCGCCGTGAACGCGCCCAGGGAGCGCGCGTGCTCGACCGCGCCGATGGTGTAAGGCGTGCGCCCCGAAGCGGCGATGCCGACGACTGCGTCCAGCTTCGTCACGCCGCGCGCGTCCAGGTCACGCGCGCCCGCCTCGCGGTCATCTTCCGATGCTTCGACCGCGCGGTAAGTCGCGTCGTAACCTCCTGCGATAATCCCCTGTACCAACTCGGGCGAGACGCCGAACGTCGGCGGACATTCGGCTGCATCCAGCACGCCGAGGCGGCCAGACGTTCCAGTCCCCACATAGAAGAGGTGACCGCCGTCGCGCAGTCTTCCGGCAATCGCATCCACGGCCCGCGCCACCTCCGGCAGCACAGCACTCACTGCCGAAGCCACGCGCGCGTCCTCTTCGTTCATCAAACGCACCACTTCCTCAGTCGGCAACGAGCTGATCCCGGCCGTGCGCGGATTCTCCTGCTCTGTCAGCGGAATGGACATAAAAAAAGTGACAAGTGACAAGTGACAAGTGACGAGAGAAAGCGTTTTGCTTGTCACTCGTCACTTGTCACTTGTCACTGCTTTTATACTGCGACGGGCAATCTGTGCAAGTGTTCGCGCGCCATGCGTGCGGCGGCGACGGCCGGGGCCAGTTGCGGCGGGGCGAAAAATGCGTTGGGCGCAATGCGCTGGACCTCTTCTCGCAAAGGGTCCAGCAGGAGATCGCCTGCGGCGAAGACACCCCCGACGTAAGCCACCTGGAACCGCTCGCGCCCCATACGCAGTTTACGTATCACTGCGGCGGCGGCAATTCCGAGCTCGCGCCCAGCGGCTTCGACTATCTCATGCGCCACTTCATCACTGGCGTCCCGCGCGGCCTCTATGACGTGCCGGGCGAAACCCGCGATGCGGTCATTCGTCATGCCCGGCGCGTAGATGGCGAAGAGAAGATCGTCTGTCGTCGTGACATTGAAATAAGAGCAGGCCGAAGCGGCCAGGACTGTTTCGGGGCTGCGTCCGTCTTTGGCGCGCGCGATTGATTGTAGGGCCCTGCGCGCGATCCACGAGCCGCTCCCCTCGTCTCCGGCCAGCGGCCCCCAGCCACCCGCGCACAGATGCTTCCGCTGTCCGTTGATGCCGCAGCAGATTGATCCCGTCCCGGCGATGATAACCAATCCAGGCTCGCCGTCGGTCGCGCCGAACAGGGCAATGTCGGCGTCCGTCACCACCTCGATTGAATGAATCCCTAATCCTGTCAAAGCCTCACGCATACGCAGGCGCAGGTCCCCGCGCCTGACGCCGGCCAGACCTATCTCCGCCGCGACAATGTCTGCGCGCTGCACGCGCGCTTCAGCACAGGCGCGGTCCACAGCCTCGCGGATGGCGGCCGCCGCGCTCCCGACACCGACGCGCAAAGGATTCGACGGGCCGGCAGTGCCTTCGCCCAGAATTCTTTGATTCGAGTCGGTGATGATGGCGTGAGTCTTTGTGCCCCCGCCGTCAACGCCCAGCACAAGCTCGCGGCCATGAATTCTATGGGGAGACATAAAATTCTTGATCTTTGACTTCTCTTTCATTACTCGCCTTCAAACATTTTGCGGCACGAAGACTGTTGCCACAATCCTACGGCCTCGATTATAGTCAGTGCCGTCTCATAATAGAAACTAAAAGATTTTATCCACGCGATAACCATCACTGATAACGAAAGCGCCTATGGAGATCAGACAACTGAGAGCTTTTACGGCGATTGCCGAGACGGGGACGTTCACTGCCGGGGCGCAGCGTGTGCACATCACGCAGGCGGCCATCAGCATGCAGATTCGGCAACTGGAGATCGAGCTGGGCGCTCCGATTTTTATCCGCGCACCACGCAGGGTCCTGCTGACGGAGGCAGGCGAAGCCCTGCTCGAACGCGCGCGAAGAATCCTGCGCGAACATGACGCCGCCGTGGCCGAGATCGCTGAACTCGCAGGGGCCGAGCGCGGGCGACTTCGTGTGGGGAGCGCGTCGGCGATGGTCAGCGCGGACCCTTTGCCGCAAATTCTGGGAGAGCTGCGCGAGCGTCACCCGCGCGCGGAAATAACGATCGTTTCGGGGACGAGCCAGGCCCTGGTCCGTCAGATCCTCGCGGGTGATCTGGACATGGCTTTCGTCTCCCTGCCGGTGGAAGCGCGCGGCATTCAGACGGAAGTTTTGAGCCGCGACGAGCTGGTGGTCATCGCCAGCCCACGCCATCGCCTGGCGAAGCAGCGCGTCGTCAGCGTCTTCACGCTCGCGGGCGAGAAGTTGATCCTGGGCGAGCGCGGCGGTAACACGCGCCGCCTGATTGACGGATTGTTCGAAGAGGCCGGAGTGCAGCCGACGGTCGCGATGGAGCTGAGCCGCCAGGCGGCGATCAAGCGTATGGTCGAAGAGGACATGGGCGTCGGCATCATCCCGCTGCGCTCTGTGCGCGAAGAGATCGCGCGCGGAACGCTCGTCGCGTGGTGGATCGAAGGAGCGCAGATCAACTGGGAGTTGGGCCTCGCCAAGTTAGCGGGCGATTACGACTCCCCCATCTGCCAGACCTTCACGCTCCTGTGCAAAAAACATTTCACCCCCGAAGCGCCGAAACCTGCCGAGCAGCGCAAGGCCAAACCGCCCGTGGAGAAACGCAAACGAAGCGCGCGAGCTTAGTCCAATTTTGAATTTTGAGTTTTGAATTTTGAATTCAGCAGAAGAGTTAGTCGTCTTCGCCGTTTACACTTCGGTGGCGTGAAAATCCATTGTGTCCGTATCCGCATCCGATGCTGCGGGCTTGCCGAATAACTTGAGCCACAGAAAACCGATCGTTCCCGCCATAAGTGAAGCCAGCAGAATTGCCATCTTCGAGGCGTTTATCAATTGCGCATTTTCGGCGAAAGCCAGATTGGTTATAAAAATTGACATCGTAAAGCCGATCCCGCCCAAAAGCCCTGCGCCCAGAATGTGTCGCCATTTCAAATCAAGCGGGAGCCTGCAAACGCCAATGGCAACGGCCAGGAGACTCAATATCGTAATGCCCAGAGGCTTGCCCAGGACCAAACCACCGAAGATGCCAAAACTGTTCGCGCTCCATAAGCTCTGCTCTCCACCCGTGCCGATGACGATGCCAGTATTCGCCAGCGCGAAAATCGGCAGAATGATGAAAGCGACGGGTTTTTGCAAAAAACATTCGAGGCGGTGCGAAGGCGAAGTTTCGTCGTCCTCCTTGGCGGAAAACGGGATCGCAAATGCCAGCAACACTCCGGCAATCGTCGCGTGGACGCCTGACCTGAGCATCAAAAACCACATCAGTGCGCCGCCAATCAGATAAGGAAAGAGCGACATCACGCGAACGAAACGATTCAGCACGACGAGCAATACAAAGACGGCAAGCGCGCCGACCAAATAGGCAATCGAAAGTTGCGCCGTGTAAAAAACGGCGATGACGATAATAGCCGCCAGGTCGTCCATCACAGCCAGCGCAGCCAGAAAAACCTTCAGCGAGGCAGGAACGCTGCGCCCCAAAAGCGAGAGGACGCCCAGGGCAAAGGCTATGTCGGTCGCCATAGGGATACCGACTCCGGCTTGCGTCGGCGTTCCCGCATTAAGAGCGAAATGAATCAGGGCTGGCACACAGATGCCGCCGATTGCCGCGAAAATAGGAAGCAGCGCGTTTTTGAAATCCGAGAGTTCGCCGTTATAAAGCTCGCGTTCCAGTTCCAGACCGATGAGCAGGAAGAAAACCGCCATCAACGCGTCATTAACCCAATGCTCGACGCTCATCCCCCCGACAGACACATGCCAGAATCCCAGATAGCTTGCGCCCGTATTTGAATTGGCAAGCAGAAGCGAAACCGCCGTACAGATGATGAGCAGAATGCCGCTGGACTTTTCCGAATCGAAAAAGCTTCTGAAGGTGTTTGATAATTTTCTCTGAACAACAGTCACGATTGTCTTTCAGCCCGGTGTCAATCGGTGCCCGTTCTTCGCAGCTCGTTCAGCGCTTCGATGAGGCGTTCGATGTCGGCTTCGTTGTTGAAGAAGTGTGTGCTGACGCGTATGCCCTCCGGTTTCTCCGTGACAGCGATCTGGCGTTCGGCCAAGTGAACGACGGCGCGCTTCGGGCGCTCGATGCCGACGAGCGTTTCGCCCGAGCGGAAGCTTTCGGCGCGCAAAGGCGAGAGCACAGGCCAGCCTTCTTCAATGAGGCGCGCGGTCAGATAACTATTGAGCGCGAGGACGCGCCGCTCTATGTTCTCTCTTCCCAGATTCATCAGGTAATCAACGGACGCGCCGAGCGCGAAGATACCTGCGAAGTGCGGGCAGCCGAGTTCCGCGCGCGCGCCCATATCATTTCTCAGATGGATTTCTCGGTTCTGATCCGCGAAAGGCTCTTCGACGCTCATCCAGCCGATACTGCCCGGGCGCGTTTCGTCCAGCAGCTTCCGGCTGAGATAAACGAAGCCCGAGCCGTAGCCCGCGAGCATCCACTTGTGCCCCGTCGCGCAGAGCGCATCAATCCCCGCTCGCTTCACGTCAAGGGGGAAAGCGCCCGCCGACTGGCTGGCGTTGATGACGAGCGTGTGCGCCCCCTTGCTTCGTCCCAACTCCTCAAGGTCCACACGAAAACCGTTCGAGTATTGGACGTGGCTGAGACAGATCGTGCCCGGCTCATTCTTCAACGCTCCTAAGACATCCTCGACGCGTAGCTCTCCCCCGACCGGCTCCACGAATCGGACGCGGACGCCCCTGTGAAGCCAAGTTATTGTTGAGACCGGGAACTCCAGGCCGCAGGAGACGACATCGCCCCTGCCGGCGAGCGCGTCCACGATGAGGTTCATGCCGGACGAAGTGTTTATGGTGAACGCTATCTCTTCTGGCTCGGCGTTGATGAACTCCGCGACGCGTCTTCTGACAGCCTCCCGCCGTTCAAGCCATTCGTCCCAACGTGCGTCTCCTTCTTCCATCATCTCCAGATAAAAGCGTGACGCCGCATCGCGCACGAAACGCGAAACGGGTCCGGCCGCCGCGCTGTTCAGATACGTTATCCGCTCGGTCACGGGGAAATCCCGTCTGACCTCTTCCCAGTTAATCTCTCTCATCTTTTCATTCAGCCTTCGACGAAAAACCTCTTGTTATTCATCCCGGACATCTGGTATAGCCCGTCTCCTGCAAGCGACGCGCTCGCCTCTTCGCGGCGCGCTTCGTTGATTGCCCCTAAGGGTTAGCCGGATACCCGCTCTCTTTTGCGCTCGCGCCGGCTAACGCAAACCCGTCCGCGAGGCCCCGTATGATGACCTTACGTAAACTATCTCGACACGCGGCGCTCGCGCTCCTGCTCTTTTCCTTGAGCGCTCCCTTTGCTCCGGCCCGCTCCCAAGCCGCCCGGAAGCTCAATGGGAGCGTCCAAACCATTGAGCTGCCGCGGGGCGTCCAGCGCGTCGCTTCCGTTGAAGGTATCACAGAATACAGCTTCCCGAACGGCCTGCGCGTGCTTCTCTTCCCGGAAGGGACGAAGCAGACCATCACCGTCAACGTCACTTACCTGGTCGGCTCGTCGCGCGAGAATTACGGCGAGACAGGGATGGCCCACCTCCTGGAGCACCTGCTCTTCAAGGGGACGCCGAAACACCCGAACATCCTGCAGGAGTTGGTCGCACACGGGACGACTCATCAGGGGACGACCGAGATGGACCGCACAAACTATTTCGAGACTTTCGCGGCGACCGCCGAGAATCTCAAATGGGCTCTGGAGATGGAAGCCGACCGGATGATTAATTCCTTCATCGCGAAGAAGGACCTTGAGAGTGAGATGACCGTGGTCCGCAATGAATTCGAGCGCAATGAGAACAACCCCATCAGTATTATGTTCCAGCGTGGATTGCAGACCGCATACATCTGGCACAACTACGGCAAGATTCCGATTGGCGCACGCTCCGACATCGAGAACGTGCCGATTGAGCGCCTGCAAGCTTTCTACAAACTTTATTACCAGCCGGACAACGCCGTCCTGGTAATCTCCGGCAAGATTGACGAAGCTCAAACCCTTGCTCTGATTGACACGACCTTCGGCGCGATCCCGCGCCCGGCGCGCAAACTCCAGAAGATTTACACGACGGAACCCGTTCAGGACGGCGAGCGCGTCGTCGTCATACGCCGTCCGGGCGGATTGCAGGTCGCCGGGCTCGGCTACCACCTCCCTGCGGGCGCGCACCCGGATTTCGCGCCTTTGCGCCTGCTCATGGGCATCATGGCGGACACGCCCGCCGGTCGCTTGTACCAGAGCGTGGTTCAGACGCGCAAAGCCACCGGCATCATCGCGGATGTGTTACAGGCTCGTGACCCTGGCTTCCTCTTCTTCGGGGCGGAAGTCCGTCAGGGGGACTCCGTCGAAGAAGCTCGCCGGGGGATGATGCAAACGATAGCTGAAATCTCCTCCAGGCCCATCACCAGAGAGGAGCTGGAGCGCGAGCGCACGCTTGAGTTGAAAGACATCGAGCAGGCGTTGAACTCTGTCGAGACCTTCGGGACTGAATTGAGCCAATGGATAGCCATGGGCGACTGGCGCCTCTTCTTTCTCTTCCGCGACCGTTTGCGGAAAGTGACGCCGGAGGACGTGCAGCGCGTCGCCCTGAAATATCTGAAGCCCTCGAACACCACTTCGGCGATCTTCATCCCGACGGACAAGCCAGACTATACGGAAGTCCCCACGGTCACGGACGAGGAGCTGGCGGCGATGCTCAAAGATTACAAGGGGGAGGGGGGCGTCACCGCGGGCGAGGCGTTTGACCCGTCGCCCGCAAACATCGAGGCACGCACCTTGCGCCGCGAGTTGCCTGTGGGGATGAAACTCGCGCTGCTGCCGAAGAGAACGCGCGGCGCGACAGTCGTCGCCACGCTGACGCTCTATTACGGCGATGAGAAGAGTTTGCTGAACCGCTCGGCGAGCGCGCGCCTGCTCGGCGGAATCCTGATCAGCGGCACACTCAAACGCTCTGGCCAGGAGATTCAAAACGAGTTGGACAGGCTCAAAGCTCACCTCAACATTTCCAGCGGACCGACGAAGACCACGCTCACGCTCGACACTGTCCGCGAGAATCTGCCCGCAGTACTCAAACTCGTCGCGGAGATTTTGCGCGAGCCGCAGTTTCACCCGAGCGTGTTCGAGCAGATCAAGCTCCAGACCCTGGCGGAGATCGAGCAGCGGCGAACGGACCCGGAGACGCTCGCCCAGAAGGAGCTCGCGCGCCATCTGAATCCTTATCCGAAAGGAGATGTGCGCTATCAGCCGACGATTGAGGAATCACTCGCGGATACAAAAGCCGTGACGCTCGCTGACGCACGGAAGTTTTACGCAGATTTCTACGGCGCATCGAACGCGCGCCTCGCCGTGGTCGGAGATTTCGACGAGAAAGAGATTACGAAATTAGTGGAAGATCTTTTCGGGAAATGGAGAAGCCCGCACCCTTTCGCTCCGGTCGAGTTCGTTTACAGGGACGTTCCGCCGATTAACAGGACGATTGTGACGCCCGATAAGGCCAACGCGGTCTATCGCGCCGCCATCAACCTGAACCTTCGCGAAACGGACCAGGACTTCCCGGCGCTGCTCGTCGGCAACTACATGCTCGGAGGCACACTGGATTCGCGTCTCAACAAGCGCATCCGTGGTAAAGAAGGCATCAGCTACGGACTCGGCTCGAACATCAACGCCGGGGCAATCGTCAACGGCGGCTCATTTGTCTTCCATGCCATCTACGCGCCGCAGAATCTTCAGCGACTTGAGGCCGCATTCCGAGAGGAGATTGAGCTGGCGCTCAAGGACGGCTTCACGACCGAAGAGGTCGAGGCTGCCAAAACGGGGCTTCTCCAACTGCGCCAACTGCAACGTGGGGATGACCCGAGGCTGGCCAACACACTAGCCTCCTATCTTCTCCTGCGGCGAACCTTCAACTGGGACGCCGAACTTGAGCGGCGCATCCGCGCGCTCACACCCCAGGAAATCCAGGCGGCCCTGCGCCGCCACATCATTCCCTCGAAATTTACAGTGATCAAGGCGGGAGACTTTAGGAAGTAGTGGTCAGTGGTCGGTGGTCAGTGGTCAGTGGGTTAAGGGTAGATGAGCTGAATGCTTGACTGATAACCCCTGCCTCATTCAGCTAATACTTACTGACCACTGACCACCGACCACTGACCACTGCTTTTCACATTCCGATTCCCTTCAGGTGATAGCGGTCCGTGTCGTAGTAACGCTCGACATCTACGATATTGATCTGCCCGAGCACGGACGAGATGTCTATTAAAGAGAGGTCGCAAGCAGGGGCCACGCCGCGCGCTGAGATCATCTTGCCGAACTCGCCCGCGGCGAGTGCGTCGGCTGCGCGTGCGCCGAACATCAGGCCCATGATTCTATCCACGGGCGAGGGAGAGCCGCCGCGCTGCGGGTGGCCGAGCATCACGGAACGCGCTTCATAGGGCGTCTCGCTCATAATCCTCTTCGCCAGGACTTCGCCGATGCCCCCAAGGCGCGCGTGTCCGAATGCGTCGTGGCGATCATCAACAGTGATCAGCTCGCCATCTTCAGCGTAAGCGCCCTCCGCGACGACGATCACGGAATAACGCGGGCGCTGTTCGTCGCGCGGGTAACCGGCCGCGTCTCCCAAGCGCTCTTTCAGGTGGTGGTAAACCTTCTCATAACGAAACGGATGCTCCGGAATGAGTATCAGGTCTGCCTGCCCGGCCACGCCCGCCCACAGGGCCAGGTGGCCCGCGTGGCGTCCCATCACTTCGATCACCTGGACCCAGCCGTGCGAGCCCGCCGGAGTGCGCGAGCGCTCGATTACTTCCGTCACGTTCCTGAGCGCCGTGTCAAAGCCGAGCGTGTAATCGGTCCCCGCCAAATCCTTATCAATCGTCTTCGGCACGCCGACGACGGCGACTCCCTTCTCGGACAGTTTCGCGGCGACGCCCAGGGTGTCTTCGCCGCCGCAGGCGACGACCGCCGCGAGACCGAGCTGCTCGATATTCCTCATCACTTCGGTTGATCGGTCCACACGCTCGCCCTCTTCGTTCGTCGTCCTGAACGGGTTGGTCCGCGATGAGCCCAGGTTCGTCCCGCCGTCACGATCCCAGCGCCTGACCCTGGCGCGGTCCAGCGGCAACGTCTCCATCAAAGGGTCGAGCAGACTGCGCCACCCGTCGTAGAGCCCGACCGTCTCAATCCCATATTCCGAGGCGCGATAGACCAGCCCTTTAATCGCCGGATTGAGTCCCGGCGCATCACCCCCACCCGTCAAAACCCCGATGCGTTTCACCATAGATGTAGGACAGACATTCCTGCCTGTCGTGGGACAGACATTCCTGTCTGTCAGTGGGACAGACATTCCTGTCTGTCATGAGCGCCGCACGGCGCGAATACTACTTTTAATAAAACCATGAGCGTGCTGGCGCACGCTTTGACAGGCAGGAATGCCTGTCCTACTTAATAACAATCCTGTGCTGGCGTCCGTCATCCTCAATCGCAATTCCGACCAGACCTTTGCCGCTGTGATAGCCGACTGATTTTCCGTCCGAGCCGCCCGCGCCGAGCGGCTTGCCGTCGAGCGTCACCTCTCTGACGGCTGCGTCAAACGGGGCCACGAAGAGGAGCTTTCGCCGGCCGGGTCTGTATTCGCCTTCCGCCGCGCCGACCGTAATCTCGAATCCCTTACTGGAAGGCGCGACGCTCAAGCGCGTTCGGCGATAGACGCCACGCCTGTAAGCCATGCTCGTCCCGTCGTCCTCATAGAGAGTCGTCGCGGCGCGTCCGCTTGCATCCGGGTGTATGTAGAACGATAGCGGGTCGAAAGGTCTTTCGCCGACGTAGTTCATCTCCGGTCCTTCCGGAATGATCGAGCCGCCGCGTATGAACATCGGCACGACTTCAAGCGGCGCATCCACGCGGACCATCGTCCCGCCCGTATGTTTCTTTCCGCCGTGCAGCTCGTACCAGACGCCTTCGGGCAGATAGACCATGCGGCTCGTCTGGTTCGGTTGGAGAATGGGCGCGACCAAGAGGTCTTCGCCGATCATGAATTGGTCGTCGAGGTTGAGCGTGTTGGAATCCGTCTGGTAGTTCAACATGAGTGGGCGGAAAAGCGGCACGCCCGTCCGGTGCGCCTCTTCGAGCACCGTGTAGAGAAAGGGGAGCAGGCGGTAACGCAGCTTCAGATATTTGCGGATGATGTCTTCGTAATATTTCCCGAAGCGCCAGGGTTCCTGGTCGTAGCCGTCAATCACCTTGTGATTGCGGCAGAAGGGCGCGAGGAAACTGACCTGATAAGAACGGACCAGGAGTTCCCCGTTGCCGCGGCCGATGAAGCCGCCGACGTCGCTCCCGACAAACGCCTCGCCCGAGAGGCCCAGGCTCTGAAACATAGGGATGCTCAAGGAGAGCGTCTCCCAGGTGCTCGTCGTGTCTCCCGTCCACATCGTAGAGTAACGCTGAATGCCAGCATAGGCTGCGCGCGTGATGACGTAGGGGCGCTTGTCCGGCTGTAATCTCTCCAGCCCCTCGTAAGTCGCCCGCGCCATCAGCAGCGCGAAGACGTTGCGGTTCTTGGCGTGGGTGGATTTCTCCCCCTCGTCGTGGCTGACGACGTCCAGTTGGTTCTTGCCCGTCTGGTCTACGAAATCGGAAGGCTCATTCATGTCGGTCCAGATTCCGGCCACACCGTTGTCCGTGTAGGCGCGGTGCAGATCGCCCCACCAGCGGCGCGCGTCCCCGAGCGTGAAATCAACGAAGACGCTCTCGCCAGGCCAAACACGCGGGATGAAAAGCTGCCCGCTCTGCCGCTTCTGAAAATAGTTCTTCTCCAGGCCCTGATTGAAGACGTAGTAGCTTTTGTCCTGCGGCGTGAGCTCCGGATTTTTAGAGCTCTCGGCAGCGCCCGCCACGCTCGCTGGGGGCTGATACTTCACGCCCGGATCAACGATGGTGACGACTTTGACGCCCTGCCGCTTTAACTTCTCCGTCAGAGCCTTCGGGTCCGGGAAGCGGTCCGTGTTCCAGGTAAAGACTCTGTAGCCCTGCATGTAATCAATGTCCAGGTGCAGGACGTCCAGCGGCAGGTCCCGCTCGCGGTACTGGCGCACGACCTCTTCGGCCATCGTGTCCGGGTAATAGCTCCAGCGGCTCTGCTGGTTGCCGAGCGCCCACATCGGTGGCATTGGCATCCGGCCCGTCAGCTCCGTGTAGCGTCCCAGAATCTTTTTGATCTGTGGTCCGTAGAAGAAGTAGTAGTTCATCTCGCCGCCTTCGGCCCCGAACGAGGCGTAGGCTTGCGAGCTTCTGCCGAAGTCGAAATAGCTGCGGTAACTGTTGTCGAAGAAGATGCCGTAGGCCGCGCCCTTTTGCAGCCCGATGTAGAAAGGGATGGTCTGGTAGATCGGGTCCCGGCCTTCGACGTAGCCGGGCGTGTCTGAATTCCAGTTGACGAAGTAGCCGCGGCGCTTATCGAGGCGCGCGGCCTTCTCGCCCAGGCCGTAAAAGTGCTCGTCGAATCCGAGCTTTTTCGCGGCCGCGACGAAGGGTCCGGCCTTCGGGTCGAACATCATCCCAGACAAAAGGCCCTTCGGGTCATACATCATCGGGCGTTCGTCCCGATTGATGACCTGATGGGTTTTCGCGTCTCTGAACTCTATGAGCAGCGGCGAGCGGCGGACCACAACGTCCAGCTCCGCGGTCGAGATGACGACGCTCTCGGGCGTCTCTTTCAGGTCCCAGCGCACTGCCTCCCAGGATTCTTTGGCTATCGCCCACGAATGGTCGCGCGCGGGCAGAGGCTTTTTGAAGGAGGCGCGCACCCGGACCAGATCGGCTGCCAGAATGTTGACTCGCACCTCGGACCCGTCCTGACATTTGAAGGTGACGGCCGAGCCGCTCCTGGTGAAACTGGAGACGGGTCCGACGGGTTCGAGCCCGTTGACGAAGTCCTGCGCCTCAACACCCGCGGAGCAGAGAACGATAGCCAGGCAGCAAAGAGAGAGAAGCGATCTGTTCATAGCAATCCTCGGAACCGAATCTCACGCAAAGTCGCAAAGGCGCAAAGAGAGAAATGTCGTCCTTTGCGCCTTTGCGTCTTGGCGTGAAATTTTTCCACTATTCACCCTGATGCGCGAAGGCGATCTGCGCCGCCCCTAAAATCCCTGCATCGTCGCCGCACTCGGCGCGCACGACGAGAGCGCGCCGCGCCGGGACCTGAAAGGCGCGCTCCGTAATCTGCTCGCGCACGTGGGAGATGAAGAGGTCCCAGCCGTCGGCGACCCCGCCGCCGATGACTATCATCTCCGGGTTGAAGATGTTGATGAGGCTCGCCAACCCGACCCCCAGGTAAATTCCCATTCGGCGAAAGACTTCGACCGCCAGTTCATCGCCATTGAGCCCGCTCTCGTAAACCTGTTTCGCCGTCAAATCTTCGCTCTGGTGCAGTGGCGATTTCGGGTAGCGCGGCTGCGCCTCGCGCGTCATACGCACAATTGCCGTCGCCGAAGCATAGACCTCCAGGCAGCCGCGACTGCCGCAGGTGCAGGCGACACCGCCGAACGGCTCGACGCCGATGTGCCCGAGTTCGCCCGCCGAGCCGTCAATGCCGCGCCAGAGTTTTCCGTCGAGGATGATGCCGCCGCCGACCCCTGTGCCCAGTGTAATCATGATGATGCTTTTGTGGCCGCGCCCGACTCCCTGCCACATCTCGCCGACGGCGGCAGCGTTCGCGTCGTTCTCTAAGACTGCGGGCCACTGCAACTCGCTTTCGAGCGCAGCCGCCAGGCGAAAACCGTTGAGGCTGGGGACGTTCGGCGCTTTGGTCACCACCCCCTCTTCGACGCGCACCGTGCCGGGAACAACCACTGACACGGCCCGAATCCGCCCGCCGCGCTCCTCCGAGCGGCGCTCGCATTCGCGTGCCGCAGCCACGATGACCCGCACGATTTCCGAAGCCTTTTCGGCCTTTGGCGTGTGCTGCTTGGTGCGCTCGTGTATGCGCCCGGCGCGGTCAACTGTGGCCGCGCGCAGGTTTGTCCCGCCGAGGTCGGCTGCGATGACGAGGTCGTTTTCGCTCTCTGTTTGCTGTGGGTCGGGTGCTTTCATCTCGATTCTTTCATCACTTCGGTTGCCGCTCATCGTTTGAGATAGCGCGTTGCCACGATGTCCGGCGTCTCAAGGTTTCGTCCCGCTTCGAGATTAATGACGAGACGTATGAACTGAGCCATGGACCACGCGAGCGGGGTTGCGGAGCCTGTGCCCTCGCCGAAACGGAACTCTGAACGCGGCCCTCGCCGATGGTCCCAGATTTGTTCCGGAATCATTCCACCCTCGTTGGCGAAACTCATCATCGCATCAAGCCGCCGTCGCGCCAAACGGGGACGCCCGCGCGCCAGCTCATACTCCCCCCTTTCGCCCGTCAACAGCGTCCACAGCCTGCCGCGCCCCGCACGCGCATCATAACGCCCGCCATCATCTCTTTCGCCGTAGGCGTCGTGGTTGTAGCGATACCAGGCCGCGCCGTTCGGCGTCTCGACCTGAATCAGCCTGTCAACGACTGCGAGAGATTTCGTGATGAGCGGGTCGTCCGCGTGCTTGATGCCGAGGCGCACCAGCTCCAGAAACCCTGCGTCCACAATCAGGCGCTCGTCGTATGTTCCGCCGTTGCTGTTGATCTCAAGCAACGCCCCGTCGTTCGGGTCATCGTCGTCGGAGATGCGTATGTAGTAGTTCTTATCGCCGTGCGAGCCGTTGGTCGTCGCCGTCCAGTGCTCAACCTGGCTCGCCCAACGGTCCGCGGTCGCCAGATATGTTTTAGCGGAGGCTTCGTCATGGTTGCGGCGCGCGATCTCTGCGGCGCAGACGAGCCCCGCGATTTCGGCGGCGATGGTCGAAGGCGAATAGCCCGATTCCTCTTCCCAGCGTTCCTGCGGCGTCGCAGGACCTGCGCGGAGGATGAAGTCCGCGGCGGGCTTGACGTGCTTCGTCCAGGTCTCTTTATCGGTGCGCCCTAGTTGATAGGCGAGGATGAGAGGATAGGCAACCTCGTCCATCTGAAGGCCGCCGCCCGCGGGGCGACCGTCAAGCCAGGAGTTCTGCGGAAAGCTGCCGTCCGGCTTCTGCTGGACCTTGAAAAGATAGTTGAGCGCGCGGTCCGCAGCGGCCTTGTCACCCATAACATAAAAGGCCGTCGCCACTTGATACAGGTCGCGCGACCAGACGGTGTGATAGCCACCGCCGCCGCGCTCATTAGCGTTCGGACCACCGCCCCAGGGAGTTGAAGGCGAGGCGATCATCGCGCCGCGATAGGTTTTGTCCTCAAGCGCTTTCAAGACCATCGCGGCTTTATTGAATTGGGCCTGGTACTTTGGTCCGACATGGCGCAGTGACGCGATGTACTTACGCCAGCCTGCCTCATACTCTCGTCGAATCCGAGAAAAACCTTTGGCAAGAGATGCACGCGCATTTTCGAGAGCTTCCTTTGGAGTCTTTCCAAAACCGAGTGCGAGCGTGCAATGAGGCTTTATCCCCGGGCTTGATCCCTTGAAACCTTTGAGCGCGGCGACCTGTACTACATTTCCATCAATAGCACGAGCGTAAGGAGTAAAGCTGTCATTGTTCCAGTTCCTTTTTAGCTCCGTCAGCCCGTCGCTCACACCTGAGTAGCCGTTGGAAATCTCCTTTTCATTTGACCGGTCCTGTGGTTTTAGCACATCTCTAAATGGCTCGTCCTCATAAGCGAAACCGGAGCTGGAGATGAGAGCCGAGGCTTTATCGCCGTCAACGGTAAGCAACGCGTCGCCTTCCATCCAAGCGGTGTCGTGCATTCCACTATCATTCAATGATGGATCGTAATAGACATAAACGTTATTTGCCTCTCGGCTATCAAGCTGAATATCAATCAGAACTGTCTGTCGCCTCGGGTCTGTAGCGTAAGTTTTGGTGATGGTGTAAGAACCGCTCTTGGCTACATTTCTTTGACGAAAAGATAAGGCTCGCGGGTCAAGCATTTCAAGATAATGTATCGTATCTTCTCTTTCAGTCTCGACTTTGCCTCCGACGATGATGAACTGCAACATCTGAACGTTCGGAGCGTCTAGGGTGGGATAGAAAACCTCCGTCAAGACCCCGTCGCGCAAGGTGAACCAGACTTTCGATTCGAGCGTCGCGCTTGTTCCGACGCCCTCTTTGCCAGCGCTCTCCCAGTGCGCGTCCTTGCCCGGCGCGCCCGGCGCGAGATTGTTTGTCGTCTGAGCAAACAAAGTTGCTGATGAAAAGAGGACTGTAAAAAGCAGCAATCTCGCGCAAAGGCGCAAAGACGCAAAGGACGCGAGGGCGCTGTGCAGATTCTTAGCGACCTCTTCTCTCTGCGCCTTTGCGTTCTGGCGTGAGACTTTTTGTTCCATAGACGAATGACTATTCTGACAGCCGCGCGCCGCCGGGCCAGATTAGCTGCGCTTTCTGCCGAGCATATCGAAGCCGACGGCCGCGACCAGCACAGCGCCTTTGACGATCATCTGGACCTCATTCTGTATGTCTAGAAGCGACATGCCGTTATTCAGGCTCGCCATAATCAGCGCGCCGAGACATGCGCCGAAGACAGTGCCGCGCCCGCCCATCAAGCTCGTCCCGCCAATGACGCAGGCGGCAATCGCGTCCAGCTCCATCAAATTTCCTGCGTTGGGCGCGGCGCTGCCGTTACGCGCCGTGTTGATTAGAGCAGCGAGTCCACTGAGCAGGCCCATGATACAAAAGGCCGCGAGGATGTGACGGCGCAGGCTGATGCCAGAAAGGCGCGCCGCGTCGGGGTTGCCGCCGACAGCATACAGGTAACGACCGAACGTCGTGTTCTGCGTCAAGAAAGCTCCGATCACAGCAACCGTCAGGAAGATAAAGACAGGTATCGGCACGCCTCCCTGTGTGTTCATCATATAGACGAAGACGACGATGGCTATTGAAGGAATGATGATGCGCGTGAGTGTGGCCGCAAGCCCTGGCGCGCCGAGGGCATGTTGATGGCGCGAGCGGCGGCGGCGCAGATTGATCCAGACAATTGCCGCAATAGCGATGGCTGCGAGCACGATGCCGCCGACGGGCGCGACGAAACCTTCACCAATAGATTTGAAGAGGTAGAGTTCGACGGGGATGGATTTTCCACCCATGCGCCATAGGACGACCCCGCGCCAGGCTAGAAATCCGCCCAGAGTGACTATGAAAGCAGGAATATTCGCGTAGGCGACCAGAGAGCCGTGCAGCGCGCCGACCAGCAGGCCGATCAGAATCGCTATTCCGAGCGCCGGGACAATCCCCTGTCCCTGCATCATCGCGGCGGCGCCGCCCGCAAGGCCCACGACCGACCCGACGGACAAATCTATCTGCCCTGCAACGATCACCATTAACATCCCGACCGCCAGCACACCCGTCACCACCGTCTGCTGAAGCAGCTTTGAGAAGTTGACGGCGCTCAGAAAGAGCCCGTAAGGGTGGTCCGCGTCAATCGTCGCCCACTGAAAATAGAGCCAGATGACGATCAGCGCAAAGAGCATCGTGTAAGCGCGCAGGCTTTCGGTCGGCAGGCGAAATCTTCCGATGCGTGTCTGCGGTTCACCCTCGGCACTCAGGGTCGGCGGCGCGACATCCGCCGTCACCGGCGGGCGATCAATGGCAGGCTCGTTAGGAGTGACTTCGTGATTCATGTTCTCCCTCGCTGAAACGCTGAACGCGGAATGATGAACGATGAACTGTTTTTAATCCCTCGCGCAGCTTTGCGGTTTTTGTTGATCCCGTAAGTCAGGCTTCTCTTTTTCAATTACTGGTTCTTCACTCATCGCTCATCATTCAGCGTTCAGCGTTTTGCTGTGTCCCGTCGCACACGCCATGACCGTTTCGGGCGTCGCTTCGGTGCGCTTGAACTCCCCGGTGATGCGGCCTTCATGCAGAACCAGAACGCGGTCCGAGAGGCCGAGCACTTCGGGCAATTCCGATGAGACGAGAACGAGCGCCAGACCTTCTCGCGCCAGGCGATTGATGAGCGCATAGATCTCCTGTTTCGCGCCAACGTCTATGCCGCGCGTCGGCTCGTCCAGAAAAAGTATCTTCGGATTCGTCAGCAGCCACTTCGCCAGCACGACCTTCTGTTGATTTCCGCCCGAGAGCGTGCCCGCGACGGTGAAGACGGTCGGAGCTTTGACGCGCAGGTCGCGCATCGAACGCTCGCCCGCTTCGGCCTCAGCCTCGACATCCGTCATAAAGCCTTTGGCGAGATGCTGAAGCCCCGCAATCGTCATGTTGTTGAGGATCGTCTGATCCAGGACGAGTCCAAAGCGCTTGCGGTCCTCCGTGACGAAGCCGATGCCGTGTCTGATGGCGTCCGCAGGGCGCGCGACACGCACCCCTCGGCCTTCGACCAGGATTTCGCCCGAAAAGCGTCCGGCGTGTGCCCCGAAGATCGCCATCAAAAGGTCGCTGCGGCCAGCGCCCATCAGCCCGGCAATCCCCAGCACTTCGCCGCGCCGCACGCTGAAACTCACGTCGTTGACGAGCAGTTTCCCTCTCACGTTCGGGTCTTCGACAGTGATGTTGCGAGCTTCGAAAACGGTGGTCCCGCGCTCGTGGTCCGCTTCGGGGAAGATGTTGCCGACCTCACGCCCGACCATGCGGGCGATGACGCGAGCTTCGGTAAGCTGGCTCGTCGGCTCTGTTCCGACCGTCCGCCCATCGCGCAGGGCCGTGACGCGGTCTGAGATGCGAAACACTTCGTCCAGCTTATGCGAAATGTAGATCATGCCGACGCCGCGCGAGCGCAATTTATTGAGGATACCGAAAAGCGTCTCGACCTCTGCGGCGGTCAGGGCCGCGGTCGGCTCGTCAAGCACCAGGATGCGCGCCTCCTGAGAGAGCGCTTTGGCGATTTCGACCAACTGCTGTTGCCCGATCCCGAGATGGCCCACGGGCACGCGCGGGTCCAGCTTGAGATGCAGGTCACCGAGCAACTGACTCGCGCGGCTGTAGAGTTCATCCCAGCGAATACAGCCTAAGCGGCGCGGCTCCCGACCCAGAAAGATGTTCTCGCCGACCGTCATCTCTTTGACGAGCGAAAGCTCCTGGTAGATGACGGCGATGCCCGCTTGTTCGGCCTCGCGGACATTGTTGAAGCGACGCTCCTCGCCGTTCAGGCGAATCTCTCCGCCGTAACTGCCGTGCGGATAGACGCCGCCGAGCACCTTCATCAACGTTGACTTGCCCGCGCCGTTCTCGCCGACGAGCGCGTGAATCTCTCCGCCGCTGAGATCAAACGTGACACCGTCGAGCGCACGCACCCCTGGAAAGCTCTTCGTGATGTTGTGCATCTCCAAAAGAGTCTGGAGTCCGGAGTCTGGAGTCTGGAGTCTCATATTTTTGAAGCTCGAAGGTGTTGCGCGAGAACAAGAGTCATTCGGGAAACCTCGTCCAGCAAATTATTCAACTTCGTGAACGAAGATTGGTCAATATAGTTTAAGTCGAGAGCGATATATAGATGTGATTGAACCTCAGAGATTGAGCCGTGGGCCATATTCAGAAAGTTTGCGAACTCTTTATCGGAGCGCCTTCCAAACCCTTCGGCGATGTTTGCCATAATAGAAACGCTGGCGCGCCGCGTTTGATCGCGCAAGCCGTAATCTTTGGCGAATGGCCCGTCCGTCGTGACCTCGTAAATTATCCGAGTCACCTGTCGCGCTTTCTGCCAAGCCTGAATCTCTTCGAGATTCTTGAACGTCGCCATTGTTGACTCCAGACTCCAGACTCCAGACTCACTGGACTATTGTTTAGGCCATTGGTCTCTGGGGACGTTTTTGTAAACATCTTCCATCTTGTGATAGCCGTCCTTGATGATCGTGCTCATCACGTTGCTCTTATCAACCGTCTGTGGCTCTTGGAGGATAGAGGGTACGTCTATCTTGTCGTTGTTGATCTTGTCTTTGGCTTCGACCTTCTCGCCGCGCGCGAACTTGATGGCTGAGTCAACTGCGCTCTCTGCGAGCGGCTTTATCGGTTTGTAAATGGTCATGCTCTGCCGACCTTCAACGATCCGCTGCACGGCATCCAGCGAAGCATCCTGGCCCGTGACGACGACCTTGCTGGCGAGCGGTCCCAGGGCCTGAACAGCGCCGCTCGCCGTCCCGTCGTTTGAAGCGACGACCGCCTGAATGTTATTGCCGGTCTTCGTCATCGCATCCTCCGTGATGCGCAGCGCCTCGCTCGCCAACCACTCCCGCGCAAACTGATTGGTGACGATCTTGATGTCGCCGCGATCAATGGCGGGCTGCAAAACATTCATCTGCCCCTTGCGCAGTAGGAGCGCGTTGTTATCTGTCTGCGAGCCGCCGATGAGAACGTAATTGCCTTTGGGCGCGTGGTCGAGCGCGTATTGCGCCTGCATCTCGCCGATCTTCTCCACCTGGTGTGAGACATAAAGATCAACGTCGGCGTTTCTGATCAGACGGTCATAGCTGATGACCGGCACGCATTGCTTCCTCGCAGATTCAACGATCTTCGCGGCGACCACGCCGTCGTGCGGCGCGACGATCAGGACATCCACGCCCCGCGTCAGCATGTTCTCTGCCTGATTGATCTGCGCCGTGTCGTCGCCGTTGGCAACGGTCACGCTTAACTGCGCGCCCTGCTCGGCGGCGCGTTTCTCAACCAGCTCTTTGTCGCGCTGCCAGCGCTCCTCTTGCAGGGTATCCATCGAGAAGCCGATCTTCACAGGCCCCGTCTTTTTCGTCTTGTCGGGACAATTCACGCCGGCCTGTTGTTGGGTCGGCGCGCCGACGCAGCCGATGAGTTGCGCGGCACAGACCAGCAGGAGAACCATTAAAGCTCTTTTGTATCGCATGGATGTTTCCTTCCTCTTTGTGATCGTCTCTGCCGGGCGGCGTGATGAGAGACCGAAGGCTCGAACCGTAAAGCGCTCGCGCTCGCCGCGGCGAAAGGGTTTGAGAGTCTTCCCCGACGCCAAGATCGGAACCGTCCCGGCGAGCTTTAGGACTGAAACCTGTCCTTCAAGTCTTACCAGCTCGCACGGTTTTTGGGGGAACAGCAGAAAATTAAACTGTCGAATCGAGGCCCTTAGCTTAACAGAGCCTTGCCGGAAATATCCATTGAAATTTTCAGGGGCAGGTGTTATTTTGCCCGCAGTTCCTTCCCCCGACAGAAGTCATTGAGAAGACGGCTCGGATGTCGTTCGAGCTGCCCTGTTTCGGTCATTTGCGTGCTCGCGCGGCCCTCGAAGAGTCTACTTGGCTTTTGATTCAAACCCGCGCATCCTGTGGTCCTCTTGCTATCTGACTGGAGCTGCGACGCTCCGCACACCTTTGAGGAGGTTTAATCATGCGTCAGACCCTGGTTTCTCTTCGCGCAGTTCTCTGTTCTTTGTTTGTGCTCCTGCTCGCAGCTACCGCCAGCGCACAATTCAGGGCCGGGGTTCAAGGTTCCGTGACGGACGCGCAGGGCGGGGCCGTCACCGGCGCCACCGTTACCCTTACCAACAAAGAGACCAATAAGACTCAGCAGGCGACCACGGGCGATGAAGGTTTCTACCGCTTCACGGGCCTGCCGCCGGGCCGGTACACGATCAAGGTCGAACAGGCTGGCTTCAACACCAAGACGCTTGAAGACGTTCTCGTCAACGCCGAGTCAACAGAGGGCGTGAACATCACGCTGGAGGCCGCGGGTGTCACGGCAAACGTGACCATCACAGACACGCTCTCTCCAGCGCTCCAAACCGAGAACGCCAATATTGATAAAGCGATCACGACACAGGAAGTTCGCCAGTTGCCCCAGTTCGGACGCGACCCTTATGAGTTGACGCGCCTGACGCCGGGCGTCTTCGGCGATTTCGCGCGCGGGGGCGCGGGCGGCGCCGTCAACCTGCCCAATCAATCAGGCCCCGGCGGATCGAACAGATCAATTTTTCAGACGGAGAACCAGCCTCAAATCTCCGCCAACGGCCAGCGCATCTCCGCCAACAGCTATCAGATTGACGGGACGAGCGTGAACAGCCTGACCTGGGGCGGCGCTGCGGTCATCACGCCGAATCAGGAATCTGTCAAAGAGGTCCACGTCATGGCCAATACTTATTCGGCTGAATACGGCCGCAACTCCGGCGCTCAGGTCCTGACGGTCTCACAAAACGGGACCAACCAGTTTCACGGCAGTCTCTTTCTCAAGAACAACAGCCCCGGGTTGAATGCCTTTAACAAGTTCGGCGGAGTCAACCCGAGCAACAACAGCATCCTGCCGGGCGTGCGTAATAATCAGCACTATAACCAGTACGGCGGGAGCATCGGCGGACCGATCCCCATTCCACGCTTCGGCGAAGGGCCTCCTCCGGCTTTCAAGCTCGGAAGAAATAAAGCCTTCTTCTTCTTCTCCTACGAAGGCTTGCGCAGCAACAACAGCGACACCTTTAACGCCTGGGTGGAAACGCCCGAGTACAGACAACTCGTGCAGACGGTTCGGCCCGGCAGCGTGACGGCGCGGATACTCGGAGCGCCGGGCATCGCGCCGCGCGTCCTCGGCGTCATTCCGGTCACCTGCGCCGGCGCTGGCTTTAATGCAAGCAACTGCCGGCAGCTTGCAAACGGGCTGGACATCGGTTCGCCAGCAGGGGCCACGGGCCAGTATCTCTCCTTCGGAAACTTGACGGGCGGCGGGTTCGACAACATTCCGGACGTTCAATTCGCACAGATTGCCGCGCCCAACACGAGCCGCGGCAATCAATATAACCCGCGCATTGATCTTCTCCTGACAGAGAAGGACACGCTCACCTTCAGCAGCTACTTCTCGCGCTTCAACGGGCTCCAGAGCGACATCGGAGGCCGCAGTCGCCCGATGGGCGATGTCCGCACGGCCCCGAAAAATTTCTTCGGGATGGTGACCTACACACGCACCATCTCATCAACCATGCTCAACGAGGCGCGCTTTAATGCGACGCGCTTCGCCTTTAACGAAATCACCTCCTCAACAGATACCAACTGGGGGCTCCCGCGCATAGAGATCGAGACGCTCCCCTTTGACCGCATCAGGTTCGGGCCTCCCTGGTCCGAGACCACACCGGGTGTCTTCGCCGAGAACACGTTTGAATTCCGAGACATTCTGAGAGTGTCTCGCGGCAATCACGCCTGGAGTTTTGGCGGGGAGTGGCGCAACGAGCAGGACAACAACAATCTGATTGGCGGCGCTCGCCCGCTTTACACTTTCGGCGGGCTCTTCAACTTCGCAAACGACGCGCCGCTCTTTTACCAGATTACCGCCAATCCGCAGACTGGCGGGCCGCCCATCGCGCAACGCTATTTCCGCAACAACAACTACGCCTTCTTCGCACAGGATGATTGGAAAGTTCGCCCGAACCTGACGTTCAATCTGGGCTTACGCTGGGAATATTTCGGACCTTTGACGGAGAAGGAAGGGCGCATCAGTAATCTGGTGCTCGGCTCCGGCGCACAGGCGTTGACGGGCGCGCGTTTGGTGACCGGCAACCAGTTGTATCCGTCCGACAAGAACAACTTCGCGCCGCGTGTGGGCTTCGCCTGGAGTCCAGAGAGCGTTGTCGGCATAGAGACTGAGAACAAGCTGGTGATACGCGGCGGCTTCGGCATCGCCTATAACCGCATTCCAAATGTCGTCTTCTCGAACTCGCGCGGCAATCCTCCGTTCTTCGAGCGCGTTTCCATCTGCTGCGGGACTTCGGCGGCCGACTTCAGCACGCCTTTCGCGGGAGGCCAGATTCTCTACGCTTTGGGTGCGAACAACACCCCGTTCAGCTATCCCGTGAATCCTGCGCTGAGATTGACGTTCAACTCGACGACGGGAGTCCCGACCGTGCCGGACGGATTCGGTGTGGAGGTCTGGGGAGCGCCCGCGGAGGTGCCGACTCCTTACGTCTATACCTACTCGCTCGAAGGGCAGTACAGCCTGCCTGCCAAGCTGACTGCAACGCTCGGCTATCAGGGCAGCGCCAGCCGCAAACTGATGCGGCTCGTGAATGAAAGATTTCTCTTCCCGAACCCGGGTAATTTCTGGGCGTCCAACGTCTTCTTCCCGACGCCGGATACGAACGCGAGCTACAACGCGCTGATCGCAACTCTCTCGCGCCGTTTTACTCAGGGCGTCTCGTTCGATGTCAATTATCGTTGGGCCAAGAGCATTGACATCGTCTCGAACGAGGCCCCGACCGCCTCGACCAATCCGACCTATCCGCTCGACGTGCGGCAGGAGCGCGGGCCTTCCGATTATGACGTCAGGCATCACCTGATAGTCTCCGGCATCTGGGACTTGCCGCTCTTCAGGAATCGAAAGGACGCTCTCGGCGCAATTCTCGGCGGGTGGCAGATTAATGGAATTGCCACTTTCCATACGGGTTTTCCGTGGACGCCTGTCATCGGACAGTGCGTGAGCACGCTCGGACCACAGATTTGCCCCGCCAGGCCATCGGCCTATTTCGGCGGCGCGGGCAATAACACTTCCAATGATGCCTTCATCACCGGAAGCAACTTTCCTGGCGGCGGGGCCAGGTTCTTCGACACCACTGCCCCCGGGTCCAGATTACCAGGGGTGGGCCGCAACTCTTTCCGCGGTCCGAACTATCGCGACATTGATCTGAGCATTGCCAAACGGTTCGGGATGCCGACCTTCATGGGCGAAGGCACTTTCTTTGAGTTCAAGGCCAATATCTTCAACGTCTTCAACATCCTGAACCTGCAACCGTTCGGCTTCAACAGCCCGAGCACCATCGTCACCGATTCTCGTTTCGGTCGGGCGACAGGCGCGCTCTCCGGCAGGGTCATAGAGATTCAGGGGCGCTTCAGCTTCTGAAGCTAAATTACAGTTAAAGAAGATGTGATCACCATCCACGAAACCACACGAACCGACACGAAAGGAAAGTGATTTCGTGTCGGTTCGTGTGGTTTCGTGGATCGCTTTCTTCCTCTCACGGAATCTTCGGGGCATCCGCGCTCACATTCTGCGCCTCTTCTTCATCGCGCCCGCGCTTCTTTCTTTCCTCCTCGAACTGCTTGAAGAGCGCCAGCTCACGCTCGGCCTCCGTCTTTCGCTTGAGCCTTGTGAAAGCCATGAACAGTTGATAGTGAACCCCCGGATTATTCGGCCTCAAGATTGCGCCGCGTTCAAGAACGGGGATCGCTTCTTCGTATCGCCGCGTTTTCACCAGGATGCGGCCGAGATCATAATGGGCATAGAAATGCTTCTCGCCGAGAGCAATCGCGCGCCGCAGCAATTGCTCAGCTTCGACGTAACGGCCAAGCTCGCCGACGATGAAACCCAGTTGAGCCAGTGCGTCCGCGTTCTCTGCCTTGAGCGCGAGCGACTTGCGCAGCGCCGCCTCCGAGAGATCATACGCGGCACGCCCGCGCGCCGCGATTCCGACGAAGTAATGCGCTTCGGCCACCGCCGGAAAGCGCACGGCTGCGCGCTGGAAGATTTCGAGCGCCTGCGCGTAAAGGTCCAGGACCATATAAACGCCGCCGAGCCTGACGTAATAGACGAGCTTTGACGGGTCCTCAGCGAGCGCGCGTTCGTAATACTGGCGCGCGCCTTCGGTCCGCCCATTTTTTCTCAACAGTTCGCCGAGCATGAAATTGGCTTCCGCGAAGTTCGGGCGCAAAGCGAGCGCCTTCTCCCAGAGTTCCGCAGCCGCCTCGCTCTCCCCGCGCGCGTCCGCGACCAGTCCCAGATAATAGACGAGTTCGGGATTATCCGGCGCGAGCGCGGCGGCCGCTTCGAAAGCGGCTGAAGCGTCGTCGAGCCGGTTGAGTTGATAAAGCGCGACGCCGAGGTTGTAAAGGATTATGAACGTGTTCGGGCGCTGTGCGTTTGCACGCTCAAGCAGCGGAAAGGCTAAGCTGTACTCGCCGCGCTCTGCGTAGAGCAGTCCCAGATTGAGCGTCGCCTGCGGGTGGCCCGGGATCTCTTTAAGCACCGTCTCAAAAATTTTCACAGCCTCGTCGCCACGCTTGGTTCTCGCCAGCAGGACGCCCAGATTGGCGAGGGCGGACGCGGACTTCGGGTTCAGACGCAGAGCTGCGCGGTACTCGCGCTCGGCGTCTTGCGATTGCCCGCGCTGATCCAGGATAGCCCCGAGCAGATTGTGTGCATCCGCATTCTGCGGCGAACGCTTTAAGACGCCGCGGACTATCGGCTCAGCTTTATCGAGCTGGCCCGATTGCAGCAGGCCGACCGCTTCGCCCAGCGCCGACAGATCATCTCCGCGCTGAACGGCGGCTGCATCGGGCTTACCGCTTGCCGTTTTCTGCTGCCCTCGCGCTTCCATGCTGTGCGCCGTAAAGAGAGCGAGCACTATGAAAGCTGCAAGGCCTGCCCTCGCGCGAAGGGGCGTGCGCGCCTCATGTTGCCTTTGAAGTATCCACGAAACCACACGAAACGACACGAACGAGGCTTGTTCCTTCGTGTCGTTTCGTGTGGTTTCGTGGATAATTTTGTTCTTCGCTTTCAATGTCTAACTCGGATTTATTTTAGCGCGGATGCTGAAAAGAGTTCTTTTCCGCTCGACAGGCGCTCCGCGATTCTCACTCTTCGCATGGCTTCAGGGCGTGTGCGCGCTCCATTACGGCGCAGGCCAACCAACTGCATGGCGCGCGGAATCTCCGGATTGCGCATGAACCAACGCCAGACATTTCCGGTCCGCAAATTTTCGGCACTGAGCAGTGTGATGCCGACATCGAGACCGATGACGTCCGGGTTAACCCAGCCGGTGTTCGGGTTGAAGGCATCCGTAAAACCATAATGACCATAGATACGCTCGCCGTATTTCTCGCGCATCGTCCGCAGCGCTTTGAGTGAGATGTCCGGCGTGAACATCAAAGAGCCTCCGGCAGCGCACGGGACGACCGTGCCGTCAATCGCAGGATCGCGCGGGGGTCCGCCCCACGCCACATAACCCTTGGCGCTGTCGGACGCGGTGATGCCCCAGACATCTTCGGAATAGCCCGGAAACTCTTTCGCCAGGCTGATGCAGAAGGCCCTGTGCGCGCGCGTCGCCGCAACCGAATTCGCAAAAAAATCTGTGTGCGGAGACCAGCTCTCGCGCCAGTTGCGAAAATCAACCCAGGCGTGCGAATACTGGTGTATGAAGAGTGGTCCGCCTGTGATGTACCTGTAGCCCGCGTATGTCATGTAGTCGCGCTTCCAGGCCCGCCAGGTGCGCGGCGTGATCGAGTGCGTGGGCGAGCCGACGGCCAGGAGGTCCAGCATCAAGTGCTCGCTGTAAGTATCCCAGTGAGGCTTGAGAAAACCCGTCTCCGGTTTCCAGCCGTGAGAGATGAGCGTCGGATGCCCAGCCTGCATCCACTTAAAATCCACGCGCTCATAAATCTTTGTTGCCAGCCGCACGATCAACGCATCGTCGCGGAAACACTGCCGCACCGTCAGGACGCCACCGAGCAGCAGCGTCGTATCAATCGAAGAGTATTCGCTGTTCCAGCGCCTTTCGCCCGTCCGTTGATCCATCCAGTGTAGAAACCAACCGTGCTCCTGCGCCGCACGTTCGGCGAAGAAGCGCAAAGTCTTCCGTACGCGCTCGCGCGCCTCCGCGCGCGTAATCCAGCCGCGCCGAGCGCCGATGCACAGCGCCGTCAGTCCGAAGCCCGTGGCCGCGCTGCTGGCGATGTTGTGGCTCGGATGGCTCGCGTCATGCGCCGCGCCGCTGGTCCGCGCGCGGTCGAGCACGAGCCCCGTCTCCGGGTCCGCGTGTTCCAGAAAGTAGAGGAAAGCGCGGTGAGATAAATCTTCCAGGAAGGCTTCGTCGCGCGCCGAGAGACGCACGCTCTGGGCAGATGCGGCAGGATTGAAGTAGCTGGCCGTGCAGATGAGGAAAAACGCAACGACTGTGCTCAGACGTGCGATCAAATAGCGGCGGAATGTTAATCTGCCCATTCTGAAAATACTCAACATCAGTTTGGAGATAAGACGAGAATTATCTCCACGAATTCACACGAAACAACACGAAATGGATGGGAAGAACACGAAGAGTCAGGCTATGTTTTGCTTCGTGTCGTTTCGTGTGAATTCGTGGATCGTCTTCTTCATCTTCGTCAGCCATTAATCAACCGAGCGTATTCACTGCTGCTCGACGACTTCGAAACTCGCGCTCAGTTCACGCGCGTCGGCAGAGCTGTTGCCGACCATCACCTTAAACTCGCCCGGCTCGACGACGAAACGCATCTCGCGGTTATAGAAACCGAGCTGCTCCCGCGCGAGTGTGAACTCGACGCGCCGCTTCTCTCCGGGCCCAAGCGTGATGCGCTCGAAGCCTCTCAATTCCCTGACGGGGCGCGTCCGGCTCGCCGCCACATCTCTGACGTAAAGCTGCACGACCTCGTCGCCCGCACGCTTTCCAGTGTTTTCAACGTCAACGCTGACCGTCAATCTCCCATCGGGGAGAATGCGCCGCGCGCTCAAAGCAAGGTTAGAGATGCGAAACTGCGTGTAGCTCAGGCCGAAGCCGAACGGAAAGAGCGGCGTGACCGGCACGTCCAGGTATTTCGACGTGTATTTGTTATTCACGTCCGGCGGGCGGCCTGTGTTCTTGTAGTTGTAATAGAGCGGAATCTGCCCGACCGCGCGCGGAAAAGTCACGGGCAGCTTGCCCCCTGGATTCGCATCGCCGAAAAGCAGATCGGCAATCGCATTGCCCGCCTGCGTTCCAGCGAACCAGGCTTCCAAAATCGCCGGCGAGTTCTCGGCCACCCAGTTGATCGTCAGTGGTCGCCCGTTCATCAGGACGACGACGTAGGGTTTGCCTGTTTCGTGGACCGCTTTGATAAGGTCCAACTGGCGGCCCGGCAGATCGAGCGAGCTGCGCGACGCGGCTTCGCCGCTCATGTCTTTGTGCTCGCCGACGGCCAGGACCGTTACATCCGCTTCACGCGCGGCGCGCACTGCTTCCGCGATGTCGTCCGTCTTCTCGCCCGCGATGTCGCAGCCTTTGGCGTAAATGATCCTCGTTTGCGCCGAGACTTTCGACTTGATTCCGGCGAGCAAAGTGACGGCGTCTTCGGCGCGCCCGTCGCCGGACCATGAGCCGATCAGGTTCTCTTTATCATCGGCGAGCGGGCCGACGACCGCGATCGTTTTCAGCCCCTTAGAGAGCGGCAGAGTCTCGCGCTCGTTCTTCAAGAGCACCATCGAACGCGCCGCGATCTCGCGCGCGGCGGCGATTGATTCCCCGTTCATGATCTCCGAGCGCTCGCGCGCCTCGTCCGCGTAAGGCTTCTCGAAGAGTCCCAGGCGAAACTTTATTCTGAGGATGCGTCGCACCGCTTCGTCAATCGTCGCCTGCGTGACTTTGCCCTCGCGAATCAACTGAGCGCCATACTTGTTATAGAGATGGCTAACCATCTCCATGTCAACGCCCGCGTTGATGCCCGCGCGCGCGGCCGCTGCTTCGTCTGCCGCCAGCCCGTGGTTCATCAACTCCTTGACGGATTCATAATCGCTGACGACAAATCCGTCGAACTTCCACTCGCGGCGCAAGACCTGTGTCAGTGTAAAAGGGTTGGCGGAAGTCGGGACGCCGTTGAGATCATTAAAGGCGCTCATGAAAGTCCCGACGCCTTCGTCCGCCGCCGCTTTGAACGGAGGGAAGTAAACTTCGCGCAGCGTCGTTTCCGAGATGTCGGTCGTGTTGTAGTCGCGTCCAGCTTCGGCGGCGCCGTAAGCCACCCAGTGCTTGGCGCAGGCGACGATGCGGTCCGGCGCACTGTAATTCGCCCCCTGAAAACCGCGCACGCGCGCGCGTGCCATCGCCGCGCCGAGAAAAGGGTCTTCTCCCGCGCCTTCGGCTATTCTTCCCCAACGGGGGTCGCGCGCGATGTCAACCATCGGCGCAAAGGTCCAGCGGACCCCTGCTGCTGAAGCCTCTTTCGCGGCGATGCGCGCCGAGCGCTCCACCGCCAGCCGGTCCCAACTGCTCGCCTCGCCTAAGGGAATCGGGAAGATCGTGCGGTAGCCATGAATCACATCGAAGCCGAAGATGAGCGGAATCTTGAGGCGCGATTCATTGACGGCGATGCGCTGCAACTCGTTTGTATTTTTCGAGCCGCGCACGTTCAAGGTCGAGCCGAGCAGGCCGCGCCGCACCAGGTCCGGATGCTCATCCTTGTATCTGCCGTCCGCGTGCCCGTCCAGTTGTTGGAGCTGTCCGAGTTTTTCTTCAAGCGTCATCCGCGCCAGAAGCGTGTTGACTCTTTTTTCAACGTCCGCCTGTGAAGACTGCGCGATGACGGGCAGTGTCTGAGCGACAACAAGAAGAATGAATAGCAGGCGCTTCGATCTCGCAGACCTCATCTTAAAAACCCTCCTGAATCTTATTTCACCGCGCGACGGAAGATACGGAAGCCCCAGGCATCGAGCGCGAGCGCGGGCAATCCGGCCGTGCGAATTCTGGCGGCGATCTGTGGCGCGGGGGCGTCAGGGGGAAGCGGGGGCTGCACGTCGGGCGTGACATCTACGAAAGAAGCGCCGCCCGTTTCTACAAATCCCACGAATGGTTGATTGGAGAAATTGATGGCGACCAGGACCTCTTCATCATTAGAGCGGCGCGAGAAAGAGACGACGCGCGCTTCATCGGAGTTGCGCAGCCACTGGACCTCACCGCGCCTGAGAGCCTCGCTCGATTTTCTCAGCGCGATCATCTGTTTGTAGAACCTGGGAAACTCTGGCCTGCGCTCGGCAATCTGCCAGAGAATCGGAATCTTCTCGAAGAGCGCGGGCGCGCCGGATTCCATCGTGTCGCCGACCTCCATCCCGTTGTAAAGCATCGGCACGCCGTCGAGCGTGAAGACCAGCGTAGAGGCCGCGAGAGCGCCGCGCTCCCCGAAACGCGCGACAGCGCGCCGCTCGTCGTGATTATCCGAAAAGCGCATGTGGAGCGAGCCGCGCGGGAAAGTCTTGCGCTCATCCTCCCACGTTTGCCGGAGAGCGGTCGCGGGCTTCATGCCCATCAAAACTTCCGTCAGCGCGCTGTGCATCGGCCAAGCGTAGTCCAGGTCGAAAGCTTTGACGAGCAGGTCCGGCGAGTTCCATTCGGCGAGCATGATGATGTCCGGCTTGACCCGCTCAAGCTCCGCGCGCGCGCGTTCCCAGAAATCCGTCGGGACGAAACCGGCCACGTCGCAGCGAAACCCGTCCAGGTCGAATTCTTTGAGCCAGTATTTCAGCATCTCCAGCATGTACTCGCGAAGTGCCGGGTTGCTGTAGTCCAGGTCGGCCACGTCGGCCCAGTCGGGCACGGGCGGAATAATCTTCCCCGTCGCGTCGCGCGTGTAAAAGCCGGGCTGCTTCATGAGCACGCTGTCCCAGGCCGTGTGGTTCGCCACGATGTCTATGATCACTTTCATCCCACGCCGGTGGGCCTCCGTGATGAGCCTCTTTAAATCTTCCTTCGTGCCGTAGTCCGGGTTGATCGCGTAGTAGTCACGCACGGCGTAAGGGCTGCCGATGGTCCCCTTTTTCTTCTCCTGGCCGATGGGGTGAATCGGCATCAGCCAGAGGATGGTCACGCCGAGACTCTTCAACTCATCGAGCCGCGCCGTCACGCCGTTGAAATTCCCCTGCGTCGAAAAGGCGCGCGGAAAGATTTCATAGATCACGCCGTCGCGCACCCAAGGGCGCGACGCCCGCGCGGCCTCTTTCGAAAAGTCGCGGGCTGGCGGCGACTGTGCGAAGGAGGCGTTCGGCGGCAGTAGCACCAGCAGCGCAACGCCCAATCCCATCAAGCGCCGGAGACTGAAACGATCTCTAGATGTCGAGGCCATTCTTTTTCCATCCACGTTAAAATGAGTAAGGAGCGCGCGGCCGTCCACGAACCCACACGAAGGAACACGAAGCTGCCATACTTCTTCGTGCGGTTTCGTGTGGCTTAGTGGATAGTTCATTCGCTCGCATCCGTCATAACCTTTCAACTCAAGCTCAAGTCGAGTTAATACTCACGGCTGCTTCTTCCGGTTCTGGCCGTAACGATAGTTGAGGCAGCGGCTACAGGTGCCGCGCGGCTCCGTGATGACGAGCACAAGGTTCTGGACCGCGCCGCCGGGCGGAACATCAACGGGCTCCGCGTGTCTCTGCTGCCCGTCAGGGAAGTTGATGGTCGCGCTGACGAAGTAAGGGATTCCTTCGTAACCAGTGAAAGAGAACTTGCCCTGCTCGTCCGCGGCGATTGCGTAACCGAGTCCACGCGCCGTGTACGCGGCTTCGTAGCGCGCGACCATAGCGCGCGCTGCCGGGCGACCGTCCGGCATCACAACGCGCCCGCTGATCGTTCTCTGTGCGAGGCGCGACGGCAATCTCAACACAAGGTCTTTTATCACTTCGCTCTCGCCGACGGAGATGACCATCGCCTCCTGAGCGCGGGCCACCCCTGGATAGTACGTGCGCGGGTAAGAGGCATCCGGGTCATCCGGCCCGCCCAGACCGTTCAAGCGAATGCCGAGCAGGTAGTGGCCCGGCGGCACGAACTTCAGCTCAAAACGCCCCTCGTCGTCCGTAGAGTTGAACATGCTGTGCGGGCGCTCATCGTCGGCCTGCGAAACAGGAATCAGATTAATCATCATGCGCGGGACGGGCTGCCCGTTCGCATCCAGAATGCGACCACGTATCTGCCCGTTGTCCGTGACGTAGAAGCTGACGACGCTACACCCGCGCTCCTGTAGGCCGGTCTCCTGTTGCAGGTCGTAGGTGCTCAATTTTTCCGGCAGGAGCGGCTTGACTTTGTATTTGCCGGGCGCGAGTCCCGTCAACTTGTAGCGCCCTTCCTCGTCCGTGCGAGCCTTAAACGTTTTGCCCCCGGCGCCGACGATTAGAATCTCTATATCGCTTAGAGGCCCGAGCTGCTCCGTCTGTTCCGTTTCGAGATTGCGCCTGTAGCGGCGGACCTCGCCCGAAAGAACTGCGCCAGGGTCGCGCTTGGCAAAGCCTCTGATGTATTCGAGGTCTTCGCTGGCTTCCGAGAGCGGGCGCGTGCGCGTGCAGATGCTCGTCCCGTAAAAGTCCGTCCCTTCCATGCGATTGGCGTAAACGATGTAGCGCTCGCCTATCTGAAAATTGTAGCCACAGTCGCCGCCCCCCTGCCCGGTCGCAACGCGCACCTCCGCGGCATCAACTCCACGAAACGCCTCCTCGACGCGAAAAGTGAAGAGGCGTTGCGCGTAATCATATTCGCGGTCTCCGCTCTTTAGTTTCACGGTGGTCCGCGTCACTTCCGTCGGCGTGCCGACGAAGACCGCCTGAGTGTTAACGTAAGACTGGCACGGAGGGCCGCCCGCGAAGCACGAACACGCACGCGCGTTCTCGCCGCCGAGCGACAACACGGCGAGCATCACCATTAACGAAAAATAAAACTTTCTGAACATCACAAAATCCCCTCAAGCTCACTTTCCTTCAGCGTCAATCAACCCTGTGCTCGGCACGGGTTGCGCCGTCCCCTGCGTCGTCAGAGGCTCCTGTTCATCGCCTTTGATAACTTTGCCAACTTGAAATTTATCCGAGACATCTTGAACAAATGAGACGCACGCGGCGGCAATCAACAAAAAGACGCCGCCCGCCATGACTACATATAAAGGGGCTTGTGGATTATCGCGCCCAAAGAGAGCACGAATCACCGGACCGAAGCTGAACGAGGCGATGATCTCAGGGATCACAATGAAAAAATTGAAGATGCCCATGTAAACGCCCATACGTTCCGGCGGCAACGCACCTGAAAGCATTGCATAAGGCATCGAGAGGATCGAAGCCCAGGCGATGCCGACCCCGACCATCGTCACGAGCAGGAGATTACTGTCCTGTATAAAGTAGGAGGAGAGCAGCCCCGCCGCCCCGCAAACGAGCGCGATAACATGGACTGTCTTGCGGCTGGTTTTGCGCGCCAGTGGAGGCAACAGGAAAGCGACGGCGAAGCACGTGATCGAGTAGACGGCGAAGGCAATCCCGCCCCAAGCCTGCCCGTCCTTGAAAAGCTGGTCGTCTTTGTTGGCAGCGTGGAAGACGTGATACGAAGTCATCAGCCCGTAGAACATCCACATGCAAAAGAGTCCGAGCCAGGTGAAAAACTGGACGACGGCGAGTTGCTTCATCGTCTGCGGCATCTCGCGTATGGCCGAGGTGATTTCGCGCAGGCCGGCAGCGAGGCCCTTGTGCTCGCGCCGCTTGCGCTCGAACTCTTGCATGTCGTCGGGCGGGTACTCGCGGCTCGTGAACACAGTCCAGAGTACGCAGAGGAGGAAGGCCGCCGCGCCGATCTTGAAGGAATAAACGACGCTCGGCGGGATTTCCCGGAAAGTCTGTCCCGCCTTCGTGGCCGCATCCGCGAGCCGCTGGTACTCTGCGTCCACACCCTGACGGCGGAAGATGTAAGGGAGCACATTAGCGAGCGTCGCGCCAACGCCGATGAAGAAGCTCTGCATGACGAAGCCTGCGGTGCGCTGGTCGGTGTTGAGCTTGTCGGCGACGAAGGCGCGGAACGGCTCCATCGAGACGTTGATCGAGGCGTCCAGAATCCAGAGCAGACCGGCAGCCATCCAGAGCACTGGCGAATCCGGCATGAAGAAGAGGGCAATGCTGGCGAGAATAGCGCCAACCAGAAAGTACGGACGACGACGCCCCAGGCGATTCCACGTTCTATCACTCATCGAGCCGATGATCGGTTGCACCAGTAACCCCGTCACGGGCCCGGCCAGCCACAAGATCGGAATATCATCTGGATTCGCGCCGAGATAGGTATAGATGCCGCTCATGTTAGCGAGCTGCAATCCCCAGCCGAACTGAATCCCCATGAAACCGAAACTCATGTTCCAGATTTGCCAGAAGCTCAAACGCGGTTTCTGCTTCATGACCTGCCTCCTTAAACGATGAACGCTGAACGATGAATGATGAACTGAAAACTTTGGTTTTTAATTCCGCGTTCAGCGTTCATCATTCATCGTTTGTATATATTGATGTCTTCGAGCACCACGTCGCGGTCCAGCGAGAGCGCGTACAGCAGAGTGCGCGCCATGTTCCGGACGTGAATCGCCCCGGCGCGCGGTGCCTGATCGTCCCCCATCTTGTCAACATCTACCAGCCCCGGGCAGAAGTTGAAGACACGTATATTCGCCCCGCTCTTGCGGACGTCGTCGCGCAAACTCTCAGCGAACCCCAACAGGCCGAACTTCGAGGCGCAGTAGGACGGGACATCCGCGTAGCCGTGTTTGCCTGCCTGCGAAGAGACGTTCACCACGTCGCCGAAATCCTGCTCGATCATCTGCGGCAGCGCCGCGCGCACGAGCCACATCGCGCCGCGCAAGTTCGTCTCCAGGACGGTCGCCCAACCTTCATCCGTAATTTCCGTCACGGTCTCGGGCACTGCGAGTCCTGAATTATTTATGAGCAGGTCCACGGAACCGAAACGCTCCTTGGTGTAAGAGACGAGTGCTTCCGTTTCCGCACGATTGCGAAGGTCGAAGGCGATAGGGAAGACGCGCTCGGCATCCACACGCGAGTTCAACTCGTCTGCGGTCCGCCGCAGCGTCTCTTCGCGCCGCGATGCGATGACGACCCGCGCGCCCGCGCCCGCCAAAGCGTCGCTGAACGCGCGCCCGATGCCCGTCCCGCCCCCCGTGACGATGGCCACCTGTTCTATGAATGTCTTAGTTTTCAAATCTTAAATCGCAGGGCCTGGTGCTTTGTAGTGAAAGTTTTTGGCTTACTGAATTGCCACTAGCTTTAGCTAGTGGACAGAAGTGCAAAAACTCCTCGGCTTTAGCCGAAACATTTGGCTAAAGCCGTAATCTTTTACTATTTGATCCTCCAGCTAAAGCTGGAGGCAATTCGAAAGACTTTCATTACAATACACCAAGGGCAACCTGAAACTCTTATTTCAACGTGAAGACGCTCGCCGAGCGCGCGGGCAGAGTCGTCTTGAATTTTCCATCCGTGACGCGCACGTCTCCGGAAATGTCCAGCCTGTCGTTGAATCTCGCGCCCTCTTCGACATCAGCCCGCGCGACCTCGAAATCGAAAGCGGCGGGCTTCGTATCGTTGTTGATGAGGATGATGACGGACGCTCGGTCTGTCACACGCGCGTAAGCGTACTGCTGTGCGGCGACATGCAGGTTGACGAGCGAGCCGCGCCTCAAAGGCTCCAGTTCCCCGTGCAGCCGCGCCATCCGCCGCACATGCGTGAACAGGTCCTGCTCTTCGGGCGTGCGCCCCCCACGGGTGAAGGCGTTGCGCTTGTCTCCGGGAAATCCGCCCGGGAAATCCTTCCGCGTGGTCGGCTCGTCCTCGCCCGTCATAGCGATCTCGTCGCCGTAGTAAAGCTGCGGGACGCCGCGCGTCGTCAACAGAAATGTGTGCGCCAGCTTGAGCCCCGTTATGGTAGCGCCCTTCTCGCTCATGAAACGGTGGTCGTCGTGCCCGCCGAGCAGTGTGACCAGGAGGTCCGGGTTCGTGTAAAGGTAGTCCTTCGACAGGGCCTGCGCGACCTCTCTCACGTCCTTGCCTTCGGCGAACGCGCGGCGAATCGGGTAAAAGAGCGGGAAATCCAGAAGCGAATCCAGGCCGGAATCTACGCCATCAAAACGCACGCGTCCGCCCTGAAAGAAAGAGACGTGAACCACATCGCCGTCCTTGACCTCGCCGAAGACGCGGAAGCTCGGATACTCGCGCTTGATCGCCGCCGTCCATTTCTGCCAGAAGCTGTTGGGCACGTACTGCCAGGTGTCTTCGCGTATGCCGTCAATCCCCGTGACGCCGATCCACCAGAGCGTGTTCTGAATCAGGTAGCGCTCGACCTCTTCGTCCGACTGATTGAGGTCGGGCAGAAAGTTCAGAAACCAGCCTTCCATCGTCTCGCGCTTGATCTTCTCTTCGGCGCGCGGGTCGTGCAGGACCCAGGTCTGGAAAACGTTCGCCAGGTGATTCTCCTTCGTGCCGTTGTACCAGGTGGGCGTCGGGGAGTCTTCAACCCAGGGGTGATACGGTCCAGTGTGGTTGCGGACCTCGTCCTGAATGACCTTGATACCGAGCTTGTGCGCTTCGTCAACCAGCTCGCGCAGCTTCGCGAGAGTCCCGAAGTGCTCTTCGACGCCGTAGAAGTCAATCGCACCGTAACCGTGAAAGCCCGTGGTCGTGCCCCCCTCTTTCTTCTCGATCTCGTCTGGGTGGTTGACGTTGTCGTACCAGGGCGTGAGCCAGATGGCTGTGACGCCCAGGTCCTTCAGGTATGGCAGGTGATTGATGATGCCCTGTAGATCGCCGCCGTGATAGCGAAACTTGTGCGCGCGGTCGTAGAGCCCGCGCGACTGTGGCGGGTCGTTGTTCGACGGGTCGCCGTCGCTGAAGCGGTCGGGCATGATCAGATAAACGACGTCGTCGGGTGAGAACCCTTGAAAGCGCCCGGCGCGCGCAAGCGGCGCGCTGATTTCAAAAGGAGCGTCCGTTGCCCCGCTGCCGTTTGTAATGCGAAGCGCCCGACGCCCGGGTTTTGCGTCCTTGTCAATGACGACATCAACAAAAAGATATGTGCCGGAAGAGTTGATGCGCGTCAGCCCTGTCTTTAATCCAGCGCCCACGGCCTCGACGCGCGCCCCCGCCAGGTTTTTTCCTCGGATCAGAACCCGCACGGGATTAATCGAGTGTCCGGCCCACCAGTTAGGCGGCTCGACTTTGAGGACCGCCGGAGCGTTCTGCGCCGCGCATACCGAAACCGCGAAGAGCAAGAAAGCCACTGGCAAAGCACCACGCGCGAGTGATTTGATACGGTTTTTGTTCAATGCCTCTTGCTCCTCGCCACCTACTTTTTCTCTTCCGGTCTATTCTCACGCCCGTAAAGCTCTGTCAGCGTCTTCAGACGCTCGCCGATCTCATTCGTCAACGCGCCCGCTTTGAAACGCCAGGACCAGTTGCCGGACGTGCTGTTCGGGAGATTCATGCGCGCTTCGCCGCCCAGGCCGAGCACGTCCTGCAAAGGGATGATCGCCGTGTCGGCGACCGAGGCGAGGACCGCGCGGATGAAGTCCCAATGAATCTCTGCGCCGTCAGAGTCCAGGTAGGCCAGACAGAACTTGCGCTCGCGCTCGACCTGCGCGCTGTCGCGTGTTGAGCCCGCGCCCGCTTCGGAGTTGAACCAGCCGACCGTGGTGTCGTTGTCGTGCGTCCCCGTATAGACCACAGAGTTCCTGACGTAGTTGTGCGGAAGGTCTATGTTAAGAGCGTCGCCGCCGAAAGCGAATTGCAGGATACGCATGCCGGGCAAGCCGAAATCGTCGCGCAGGGCTTCCACATCGGGCGTGATGACGCCCAAATCTTCAGCGATGATCGGCAGGTCGCCGAGGGCTTGCTTGATCGCCGTGAACAGTTCCCTGCCCGGCACATTGACCCACTGCCCGCGCTCCGCAGTCTTGTCCCCGCCCGGAATCTCCCAGCTCGCGGCGAAGCCCCGAAAATGGTCTATGCGCACGATGTCCAGATGCGCAAGCGTGGCGCGCACGCGCTCGATCCACCAGCGAAAGCCGTCTCGTAGCATCCGGTCCCAGTTGTAAATCGGGTTCCCCCAGAACTGGCCCGTCGCGCTGAAATAATCGGGCGGGACGCCCGCGACGACCACGGGATTGCCGTTTTCGTCCAGCTTGAACTGGTCCGGGTTCATCCAGACATCCGCCGAATCGCGCGCCACGAAGATCGGAATATCGCCGACGAGCTTGATCCCCTTCTCCTGGCAATACGCCTTGAGCGCGGCCCACTGTTTGAAGAAGAGGAACTGGTAAAACTTTTGGGCGTCAACCTGCTCGCGCAATCTTTCCCGCGCGCTCATTAGGGCAGCCGCATCTCTGCGCGTCAGTGCAGGCTCCCACTCGTTCCAGGCCCGACCGTTCTGCTCATCTTTCAGGGCGCGATAAAGCGCATAGTCTTCGAGCCAGTGAGAGGCTTGCCGAGAGAAATTGTCGAAGTAGGCGCGCAGGTCCACGTCCGCCGTCCGCTTGAAACGCTCGAAGGCAGTTTTGAGCAGCGCGTTCTTGAATTCGATGACATTCCCGAAGTCAACTCTCTCTTCCGGGAAAGCGGGCGCGCCCGCCAGGTCTTCCGCGCTTAACAACCCTTCGGCGACGAGTCGTTCGGGGCTGACGAGCAGCGTGTTGCCGGCGAACGCGGAGAAACACTGATAAGGGGAATCGCCGTAGCCGGTCGGGCCGAGCGGCAGGACTTGCCAGAGCGTCTGGCGGCTGGCGGCCAGGAAATCTACGAAGGCGTAAGCTTCCGGCCCCAAATCTCCTATGCCGAACCTTCCGGGCAGACTGGTCGGATGCAGAAGAATGCCGCTCGATCTAGGAAAGCTCACAAAAGCTTCTCCTCACTTAATCGTGATGGCAGAGCACTGTCCGTTCTTATTTATGGCTGTAGTACTTAGTATAACCCAAAAACGCTAGAATATAACCTGACCGTTAACCAATAGTTTCGAGACATCAATGGTGAAATTCGTCGGCACGTTAAGCTCTTCGGTATTGAGTCGGAAGACCAGCTCTTTATCGTTGGGAGTAAAGAGCGGCTGGCCTTTCTCATCCAATCTGCGGAAGAAGAAATAGGCCTCATCGCCCGGCGCTTTCGGCGGCGTAAAATGAACCAACTCGCGCTTTTCGCCTCGATCATTCGAGAGATAGAAGTAACGCTTGAGTTCCGCCAGCTTCGCCCCCTTCAAACTGGTAAAGACGGCATCTGCTCCCGGATAACTTTTGGAGCGCGAACTGAGCGTCAGGACATAGTTGTCCGCGCAGGCAGGACATTCGTACAGCCCCTTCAGCTTTTTATCGAGCGCAGCCCGCTCCTCTTTATTCAGCTTGTCGTAGTTGGCGTTGAGCTGAGCCTGGCGGACGAGCGCCAGCCGGATGGGGAGCGCCGAGCGCAGGCGCAGCGTGAACTCGAAATCAATGGGCGCGTTGCCGCCGCTGAGCACTTCTCTGCGCGCCTCAATCGTTTCGGCGGAATTTCCGGCCCCGGCCACAGCGCGCAGCTCTCCGCGAAACCTGACACGCACCTCCTGCCTCTTGACCCAGGCGGAATTATTCAAGACGCTTTCAATATCGGCTTTCGTCCATTGATCTATATTCTTCGCCCTCCAGTCATCCTGCTGCGCCGCGACAAGCGAAGCGGCGAAGATTGAGAGAACGAGGGCAGCGATGTTTTTATAGCGAAGAGCTTTTTTCATGACCCCTTGTCTTCCTTTCACAAAAGCCGGGCACAGGTTATTCCTCTTTCGTCTCGCCTGTTAATTTATAGACCACTACGGTCCGCGCAGGCACGTTGAAGGTGAACGCGCCATCGCTCAACCGGACGCGCTCCTTTGCGCCGAACAACGGTAGAAGCTGATCGCCAACGGTCGCTTCAAGCATCGTCAGGGGAACGGATAATCTCTTCGAAGCAGGCGCGCGATTGAGAGCGACGATGATGGTCTCATCAGAGCTCCGCCGCCCATAAACATAGAGATCGTCGTCATAGAGCAGATCAATCGTCGCGCCGCTACGGAGCGCCGGATGCTCGCGCCGCAAATGAATGAGATCGCGCGTCCATTCAAACATCCGTTGCTCTATGGGGTTACGTCCACGCTTCTCGAATGCGTTGCGCGCATCCCTGGGGAACCCGCCGGGGAAATCGCGCCTGTTGTCCGGGTCATCGCCTCCAGCGAGCGCAATCTCGTCGCCGTAGTAGAGTTGCGGGATGCCCCGGACCGTCAGCAGAAAGGCCGTGTGCAGCATCGCGCCTTCCAGAGTCATGCCCTCAACCGAGATCGTGCGGCGGACGTCGTGATTGCTGACCATCGTCGTCAAATGGTTCGGGTCCGGATAGAGCCCGTCATACTTGAGCACCTCGCGCAAAGTCCGCACAGGCTTCTTATTCGTGAAGACGTCAAGTGACCTTTGCCAGAGCGGGAAGTCGAAGACCGAATCGAGCTCCGTGTCAATGCCGTCCCATCCTTTGCGCCCGCCGATGAAGAAAGCCGTGTGGACCGAATCGCGGTCGAAGACCTCTCCGACCATCCACATCCTCGGGTACTGGCGGCGAAGCGCCTGCGAGAGATCGCGGATGAAGGGGCGCGACATATATTGAATTGTGTCCTGACGAATACCGTCGAGCCCTGTCATGCCGATCCACCAGAGCGCGTTCTGAATCTCGTAGCGCGCGACCTCCGGCTCCTCCTGATTCATGTCCGGCAGCGTGTCGTCGAACCAGCCGTCGAGCGTCGGCCGGCGCTCTTCCGGGGCAGCGTTCGGCGACAGCAGCAGGTCCGCGCGAAACGGATTCTTCAGGTGATTAGCGGTCGTCCCGTGATACCAGGTGTCAAGCGGCGGGTCCGTCATCCAGGGATGACGCGAGCCTGTGTGATTCGCCACCTGGTCCTGAATCACTTTGATCCCGTGCGCGTGCGATTGTCTCACCAGTTCGCGCAGATCATTCATGTCGCCGAAATGATCTTCGACCGCGTAATAATCTATCGCGCCGTAGCCGTGATAAAAGGTGTTCGGGCACCAGGGCTTGTCGCACGTATTCACCCCGTTCCAATTGTCGTACCACGGATTGAGCCAGATGGCCGTCACGCCCAATTCCTTCAGGTACGGGAGGCGTTTGATGATGCCGCGCAGATCACCGCCGTGATAGGCGCGCGGATTCTTGCGGTCGTTGGCTTCCTTTGGAGAGTCGGGCGGAGCGTCGTTTGACGGATCGCCGTTGCTGAAACGGTCGGGCATAATCAGATAGATAATGTCGTCGCTGGTGATGCCCTGAAAATTCGTGGACCCGTCGAGCGCGGGGTTGAGGCGAAACGGAATGGTGGCCACGCCTGCGTCGGTTTCAAGCTGCAAAGGATAATCGCCCGGCTGCGCGGAGGAGTCGATCCGAACGCTGACGAAGAGATGCGTGCCTCGCGGATTGACGACGACAGCTGAGGCTGTCACTTGAGGGCGCGTCGAGGTGATGCGCGCCCCGTGAAGGTTGAAGCCGCGGACCAGCAGGCGCACGGGATTAATCGTGTGCCCGGCCCACCACGAAGGCGGCTCGACTTTAGCGATGGTCGGCGGGGATTGCGCGCTCGCGCTCAGGCAGCATAAGGCGAGCAGCGCGGCCATTAATATTAGAGATTTGAAGCGTGGTTTATTCAATCCGCGATCTTACCGGTTCCAGTCCAACGAACATCCTGCCGCGTTGGCGGCGGCTTCGGAGGCGCGTCCTTAATGCGCTCTTCAATCTTTCACTGCGGCGTCTGCCCGAGCATCAGTTGAGTGCGCAGCTTCTCGTCTAGAATGCGCTCCTGTTTGACCTGCTTCTCAAGGGCTTCGAGACGCTTGAATTCTTCAAGTTCGACCTGCGCTTTTTCCGGCTGCTTGAGGCGTGAGTAGGCCAGGAAAAGTTGATAATGAGCCTGCGTGTGCGTCGGGTTCTTCTCAATCACACGCTGGAGACGCGCGGCGGCCTCGACGTAGTCGCGCCGCTTTAAGGCCAGACGCGCGTAATCGTAAAGCACCGGCACGTTATCGCCCTGGAGCGCGAGGGCGCGCTTGAGCGGAGCTTCCGCTTCCTCAAAGCGTCCCTGCTCAATGGCGACATAGCCGAGGCTGGCGAGCGCATCAACGTGGTCCGGGTGTTTGGCGACAAACTTTTCCAAAAGCTCGCGCGAGCGGTCAAAGTTGCCTGCGGCTCGCTGCGCGTAACCTTGCAGGTATTCGATATTCTCAATCTTCGGATCAATCGAGGCCGCCAGGTCGAAGTCCGCAGCCGAAGCGGTCCACTCGCCCTTACGGTAGTTGGCGTTGGCGCGCGCCAGCACGTAAGCGGCCTGCTTCGGGTCAAGCTCGATGGCTCGCGTGTACTCGTTAATCGCGCCTTCCCAGAAGCCGACGCGGAAATACTCTCGTCCCAGCATGTAATGATAAGGCGCGTTCTTCGGCTCGCGCTCGGTCGCATGTTTGAATTCTTCGACGGCATTTTGATGATCGTTGCGCTCGCTCGCAATCAAGCCGAGCCGGAAATGTGTTTCCGCCGGCTGCGGGTTAAGGTCCGCCGCTTCGGCCAGAACCCGCGCGGCTTCGTCGCCGCGGTCCAGGTTGTAGAGCGCGATGCCAAGATTGTAGAGCACCTCGAAAGTGTGCGGCAGCTGCTCGTTGACGAGCGCGAAGACGCGTGCTGCGCGCTCATACTGCTCGTTCTGCGCCAGCGCCGCGCCGAGCGTAAAGAGTGTGCGCGGCTCGCGCGAGGCGACGCGTTCGACCAGCTCGGCTGCCGCATCGGCTTCCGCCGTGCGATTGGCGCGGTAAGCGACGTTGAGGAAAGCGAGCGCCAGCTGCGGGTCGTTTGCGGCCCCCGCGCGCGCTCGCGCGAAGTAGTCGGCGGCTTTGACGAAATCCCCACGGTCACCATAGAGCGCGCCCAGATTATAGAGCGCCTGCAGGTGCGCCGGATCAACTCTGAGGACGCGCTCAAACTCCTCTATGGCTTCAGGGAATTTTCCGCGCTCGGCATACATCCGCCCCAGATTGTTGCGCGCGCTGATGAAGTTCTGGTCGAGCGCAATCGCTGTCTGAAACTCCTTGAAAGCTTCGTCCGTGCGCCGCATGCGATCCAGAACAACCCCCAGAAGGTTGTGCGTGACGGCTGAGCGCGGGGCAGACTGAACGGCGACGCGTGCGGCGCGCTCTGCTTCGGCGAGCGCGTTCGACTGCAAAGCAGCCACTGCCGTATCGAGCGCTGCACGCGCTGCCGCATTCAGATTATCCGCCTGAGGAGGAGGAGTAGTCGTGCGCTGAGCGACACTGGTCGGGCGTCCGTTTGTCTGTCGCTGCGACTGTGCGGAAAGGTAAAAGGTAGAAGATGAGAGGCAGAAGGATAACGAGCAGCAGCAGAGATGAAGCGTCTTCCAGAATCTGTGTTGTGCTTTTCGTCCGGCCACTTTTACCTTTTTCCTTATCTCGTGCGGGCGCGGAACTCGTTGTTCAGACGTTCGACGATCGCAAACTCATTTTTGGCCTCCTCGGCGCGCCCGGCGCGACGCAGCGCGAGACCGAGTTGGTAATGCGCGTCGGCGCGGTCCGGCAAGAGAGCGACGGCCGTCTTCAAAGATTCAATCGCTTCCGGGAAACGTTCATTGAGCGCGAGCGCGCGACCCAGAGCCCAGTGGGCCTCAAATATTTTCGGGTCGAGCGCGACGGCATGTTTCAAAGTCGCAATCGCCTCTTCAATCCGTCCCTGCTTGACCTGCAAAGCCCCCAGCCCGACCTGTCCGATGGGCGATTGCGGATCAATCTCGACGAGTTTCTGATACTCCGCGAGCGCAGCCTCGGACTCGCCAGCCGATTCCAAAGCCGTGCCGAGAAAGAAGCGCGCCTCTGCATGTTTCGGATTAAGCTTCACTGCCGCGCGCAGACTTTTCACAGCCGGCGCAAAATCGCTCATCGCATACTGCACGCGTCCCAAGTAAAAATGGGCGTCGAAACTTGTCGGGTCAAGCGCGATTGCCTGCGAGAGCGCTTCGCTCGATTCCGCGTCCGCGCCGCCGCGCGAGGCCAGAATGATGCCGAGCAGCGTGTGCGCGGCCGCCGCGCCCGCATCCAGTCGCAGAGTGCGCCTCGCCTCGCGCTCGGCCAACCTCACTTGCCCCGCGTTAAAGAGCGAGAGCGCGTAAAAATATGCCGCCTCGACCGAGTCTGATTGTCTGCGCGTGAGTTCAGCGAAAGTCTCAACGGCATCCGGCCAGCGTTTCAGCTTGATGAAGGCCAGGCCCAGGTCCTGCCACGCCCCGTACAGCGTCGGATCAAGGCGCAGAGCCTCACGGAAGCCGTTGACGGCGGCGTTCAAATCACCGCGGTCCGAGGCGAGCAGCGCGTCCGCATAAGTGACGCGCGGGTCCGCAGGGCGCGCATCCTGCAAGAGATTCAGCTGCGCGATGGCGTTCGGCTGATCTCCGAGAGTGCGATAGACCGTCAGCAGGTCGAAGCGAATCTCGGAGCGGCGCGGGTCAAGCTCAAGCGCCCGACGCAGATGCGTGGCCGCTTCAGGCAACTGCTTGAGGTCTGCGCTGAGAAGCAGAAAACGGCCCAGTTGATAATGGGCCGTGAAGTTCTTGTCGTCGAGTTTGAGCGCGGCGCGCTCGGCATTGATGCCGTCAATGTAGCGTCCGGTTTTCCAGAGCGCGTAACCTAAGTTGGCATAGTAATCGGCCCTCTTTTGATTAAGCGAGACGGCGCGGCGCAAGTCTTCGACGGCTTCAGCGTAACGGCCCAGCCCCATCCGCGCGTAGGCGCGAGCGTTCAAGGTTTCCGCATCGTTTGGATTGGTTTTGAGCCTGGCCGTCGCTTCCGCTTCCGCTTGTGTGGCCCGGGCCTGCGGGCTGCTGAAACGCTCGACGTGCGAGCGCGGCTGGGGTGGTTGCGTCGGCTGTGCGGGAGTGGCCGGCGTCTGCGCGCTGCCGGAGAGAGCGCTCAAGCAAAAGCAAAGTGCTATGAGTTGAAGCGAGCGAACATTCATAAGCCGGAAACTCAGAAGACGGACGGACGGGGAGGCGGAATTATAGTAAAAAACGACCGGGCGCGCACATGGAGCGCCCGGTCGTCCTGTTTGAGGGGCGTGCAGCGGCGAATCAGAAGCCGGCTTCACGCACCGTAAAGCTGCGGGCGCGCGCGTCTCCGAAAGTTTGAGACGCCCGCTCAAACTTGCTGCCGCTTAGAAGAGGAACTTCAAGCGGTATTGAACGACGCGTCCGGGCAAAGCAGCATCGAAGCGCCCGAACGCCCCTCCATCCCTGAAATTGTTATTCGGCACGGTATAGGTCGCCTGATTGAAGACATTGAAGAATTCAAGTCCAATCTGCATCTTCAAATGCTCGGTCAGGCCGGTGTTCTTAAAGAACGAGAAATCCGTACGAACAAATCCAGGGCCTCTAAACGAGTTGCGCGGTTGCGTCCCGAAGCGTATCTGCGAGCCGGCGGCATTAACCACACAGTTCGGTCCGGGACACGGACCTGTGGGTCCACCGAATGCAGCCGCGTTCATGTAGCGTCCCGCAGGCACATTGCTAAACGGATCGCCGACAATATTGGCGCGGCGACTCCCGTTATCGCCGTCCACGACGGTGAACGGATACCCGCTGCGTCCGGTGACGATGATGTTCAGCTGAATGCCGCCGAGGATTTTGTCGGCCACGGCGCTGGAGTTCATGTAACGCTGCCCGCGACCGAACGGCAGATCAATAATCGCGTCGGCTGAGAGGAGATGCGGGACATCGAGCGATGAAATTCCGTACTCCGCTTCAAGGTCGAAAGGATTCTGCGGACCGCCCTGCGAGCCGCGCCCCTCGCCGATTCCCTGGAAGACGCCCGTCGAATCGTCGCGATTTCGACTGTAGGTGTAGGAGATTTGTCCCTGAATATTATTGGAGAGCCGTTTCTGCAACTGCATTTGCAGCGCATCATAGTTGGCACGTGCGCGATTCGTATAGAAGCGGCCCGCAAGGAATGCGCCTCCAGCATTGCGTGCTTCAGCCGTGCCGCTTCCGCCGATGTCCAGAGTCTGGAGCAGGTTTCTCGTGCGGTTGCCGACATAGCCGACATCGAAGGCGTAGTCTCTGCCGAGTTGAATCTGGTACGTGATGTTGAATTGGTGAACCAAAGCGGTCTTCTGGTCTGGGTCCTGACGAAAGACCGTGATTGCGCCCCCCGGTGAAACCAGCGCGGTCGGGCTAATTGTCGGAACGTTCGGCGGCCCAGTCGTCAGGTTGAAGATGCTGCGCGGCGTCGAGGCATCGAAAGCGTTGTTGAAGGTGATGCTGTTTGTGAACGGCGGATTGTTGACGAGCGGCGGGCGATCCGTCGCATCCAGAGAGTAAAGCAAGCCGTAGCCGCCGCGAATCACCATCCTCTTCTCCGGGCCGATGGCGTAAGCGAAACCAACGCGCGGCCCGAAATTGTTCAAGTCGGTCTCAACCAGGCTGTCGTCTGAGCCGGAAGCGACGATGACTGTCCGAGTCGCCGGATCGTAGTTGCCGAGCCGCCCGTCTCTTTCGGTGGCCGCCGGGAAGATGTCGTAGCGCAGGCCCAGGTTAAGCGTCAGACGGTCGCTGACCTTGAAGTCGTCCTGCACGAACATGCCGTATTCCTGGGAGCGCAGGTGAAACGCTCCGCCGGGAACGCTGCCCCTGAAAGTCTGGAGCGCGGCCACGCGGTTGTCGAGCATGTTGGCGATGGCGAGGCCCGTTCCGCCGAAAGCGATACCGTTGGCATCAACGAAGCAGCCCGCGCCGGTCGCAGGGTTAAAGCCCGGCGCTTGCGAAGCGGCGGGGCAGGCCAGGTTCGTGCCGGTCGACGGACCGTTGTCTGCGTAAGCGAGATTGCTCTTGAGGCCGCCCGTGCGTCCGCCGTCAATCGTCTCCAGATAGCGCAGTCGCAACTCGCCGCCAAACTTGAAGGAGTGTTTGCCTTTGATGACCGTGACGGTGTCGGCGAAGTAAGGGTTCTTGCTGTTGACGATGAACGGTCCGCCATCGCCCGCGAACTCCACGAAGCCGTTGCCGAAGCCGCCAGTCAGGACCGAGCCTGACTGCTCAAAGCTCCCGTCGTTAACGTTCGGAATGCCGATATCCGCCGAAAAGGAGGCGCTGATGCCGCATGCGCCGCCGACACCGCAGTTGAGAATTCCGATATTAATCTTCGTGAAGCCGAAACGGAATTCGTTGAGAATGGTCGGGCTAAAAGTGTGCGTGTCCGTGACGACGATCTGGCGCGTGTTGCCGACCTCGTCGCCCGCACCGAACCCTGCCGGAACCTGCGGGAAGAAAGAGCCGCGAATGGCCGAGAAGTCCTGGTGACTGTAACGGCCCGAGAGCGAGTTGTTGCTCGACAGGCGATGGTCAATCTTGATGTCGAAGTTATCAATCTTCTCGCTAACGTCGCGCTGCGTGAAAAAGTTGTTGTCGAACTGGCCCGGGTTGAGCCTGTTGGCCGTCGGCAGCGGGAAAAGATTGAAGAAGGCTCTCGTCTGCGTGCTGATACGGCCCGCAGGAATCGTGGCGTTGGTAAACGGTAACCCGGTCGTCGCGTCGCAGATGACCCCGAAGATTCCGCGCCCGCAATCTCTCGTGCTCGTATAGGTCGTCCCGAAGATGCCGTTGCGGACATCCTGCGTCGGGACGGTCGAAGAGAGCGGCGTCGGCAGGTTATTGCGCCCGCCCAGATAGTCGAAGAAGAAGAAAGTGCGATTCTTGATGATGGGACCGCCGATTGTTCCGCCGAACTCGTGAATCTGCTGCACGGCCTTGACCGGAATGTTGAGGTCGCCGCGCGAGATGGCCTCGGCGCGGCTGCGCTTCAAGATCGGGTGATAGGCGTTAAGGGCAGAGTTCTGTCCGTAGTAATAGACCGAGCCGTGAAACTCATTTGAGCCGGAACGAAAAGAAGTGTTGATGACGGCGCCGCCCCCGCGTCCGATCTCCGCCGGAGGAACGCTCGTCGTCACCTTGAATTCAGCGATGGCGTCCGGATTGACGAAGACGCCGATGGTCCCAAACTGCGGCTCATTGTTGTCAACGCCGTCAACCGAGAAGTTGTTGTTGGTCGGACGCTGACCGTTGGCTGAGAGGACCGCGCCGCCCGAACGAGCGAAGCGGGCGGATTCGGTCGAGCCGCGCGCGTCGCCGCCGCCAGGCCCCTGTCCGCCCGCGTTCGGATCGCCGTTGTTGTTGGCGCGCGCGTCCGAGAGCGTGCCGATGGTCACGCGCGAGACGCCCGGCGTGAGCGTGGCGAGCTGCGTGAAGTTGCGCCCGGAGAGCGGCAACTCCGTGACCTCGCGCCCGGTGACGACGCTGCCGCGATCACTCGACTCGCTTTCGACCAACTGCGGCGCAGCCGTGATGGTAACTTCCGCGCCCACCTCTCCGGCTTGCAGCACCACGTCAACGGGCTGACGCGAGGCCGTCTCAAGCTTGACGTTCTCTTGAATGGTCTTCCTGAAATTGGGAGCGCTGACAGTCACACGATAATTGCCTGGATCAAGCAGAGGCACTTCATAGCTTCCACTATCGTCCGTCGTCGCAGTCTTCTCGGCATTGGTCTCTACGTTGACAACAGTAACGGTGGCCCCGACGACCGCGCCACCGTTTTGATCCGTAACATTTCCGGTGATGGTCCCCTTATTTGTCTGAGCAAATGTGGGAAGCGCGAAGACGGCGAGCAAGAAAAACAGTGCGCCGACCCCAGAGAGAAGAGGTGTAATTCTCCGGCATGTCGTCATGGCTGAACCTCGCGTGCGAACAGAGAGACTGATGGTTGCACCTTACACCCGAACAAGAGACGGGCGAGAGCGACTGAAAGCAATCATCCTACAGAACAGATAAGAGACCACAGACACAGCCCTTCGCTGCGCTGGCGGTCCTATATTTTTGCGATTTAACTGAGAACGCCGTTTGAAAGTTTGTTGCCTTGCCGAACGAAGTAATAAGTAATACAGATTCGAGGGGCTGTCAACTGTTTTCTAACGCCAGGAGAATAAAAGATTCGAGCGGTGAAAGATCAGGCGGCAGGCGCGGAGGCGAATTTGTTGGCGAGCACGAGGCTCAAAGCGCCCATCAAGGTTGGCGAGTCGCCGAGAGTTGAGGCGATGATGCGCGCAGAGGGCAGGCCGCGGCGGATACTTCTTTCCACGGTCTCGCCGACCGCTTCCGAGATGAGCGGCCAGGCGCGCGTGATCCGGCCTCCGACGACGACCGCCTCGGGGCTAAAGCCGACGATCATGTTCGAGATGCCGATGCCGAGATAGTGTGCCGTCTCAAGCAGAGCGTCTTGCGCCGCACGCTCGCCCATCAGAGCACGCGTAATCAATTCCGTGATGTTGAATGTGCAAGAGTAATGACCGCCCATCTTCTGATAGCGTGCCAGTGTCGCGCGCTCTGAAGAGAAGGCTTCCCAGCAATCGAAGTTTCCGCACGAGCAGGCGACGGGTCCCTCCTGGCCGATGATCATGTGGCCGAACTCGCCCGCGGCGCTGTGCTGCCCCTTGTAAATCTGTCCGTCGAAGACAATGCCCGTCCCGATACCTTCGGCGACCAGGACCATTATAAAGTCGCGCACGTGGCTGACCTCCGGGCGACCGAACCACAACTCCGCGAGCGCGGCGGCGTTCGCGTCGTTCTCGACCGTCACGTCCAGCCCCGTGGCCTTCGAGATGATCTCCGCAATCTCTATGTCGCGCCACTTGAAATAGGGGATATAGAGCACACGACTCATGGCCGTATCAACCAGGCCCGGAAGACTCACCCCGACGGCCTCAATGGATCTCTTGTATTTGCGCGCCAGGTCCTGGACACAACCGACCACACGCGAAATCGTCTTTTCGAAGTCGGGGTCGGTCGGAAACTTCTCTTCTTCGAGAACGCGCCCGGCCAGATTGCTGACGGCGACGATTGTTTGCGAAGGCGTGATGTCAACGCCAATCGCCATCACAACCGAGGTGCGGATTCGGAGAAGCGTGGGGCGTCGCCCCCCTGTGGATTCACCAGTCCCCACCTCTTCAATCAGGCCGTCCGCTTTGAGAGCCTCGACGATGGTCGAGATGGTGGAGCGCTGGAGAGCCGTCTCGCGCGCGATGTCTGCGCGTGAGATCGGCTCGCGCTCGCGCACGTAATTGAGCACGATCTGGCGATTGATGTCGCGAATCGTATTGGCTCGCGCAGCTTGTACCGTCTTGAGATCAATCCGACGCACAGGGTTAAGACTCCGAACAGGCGGAAACGGGCTGTATAGCCCCAACGCCATCCGTCATGCAAGAAGAAGGAGAAGAATGACTACCCACTGGCTCGTCACTGCAAAGCGAGGCGAAAGCATCATACAACTTTTTTGCCATGGCGCTAGGAGAATGTTACGAAGGCACTCATTTTAAAGAATCATCGCCACAGGGACATAGGAGGGAAGTAAAGAAACGGTAATATCCTGTTATTGAATCTTTTTTCTTCGCCCCTGTGGCTATTTTATTGGAATAAAGCTAAATGGGATTGATTTATTTATTCCGCTTTTGCGCCTGCAAGATAGATCTTAGTCTATTGATTAATTCAGTGGCGCTCGAAATCCTTGCCGCCGGGTCTCTTGCCAAACAGCTCATGATAACTTCATCTAATTCTGGCGAAATCGAAGGATTGAACGTGCTGGGCAACACAGGATCTTCGTGCATGACCTTAAACATAATGTTGAGTGCAGTATTACCCTTAACGTGTGGCATCCCGGTCAGCATCTGATACATGACAGCTCCCAAAGAGTATAAATCAGTACGGGGATCAACCAGCTCACCTCGCATCTGTTCGGGGGCCATAAAGGCAGGAGTACCTATTACAGCTCCGGTTAAGGTTATCGGCGAATCTGCGTTCGTTGTGTCAGCCACAGCTTTTGCAATGCCAAAATCTAAAAGCTTTATCCTTCCTTCCTCCGTTATCACAACATTAGACGGTTTAATGTCGCGATGAATGATGCCCGAGTGGTGAGCGGCCTCAAGGGCTGCGGCTATGTCAATGATTATTCGCAGGGCTTCTTCCAATGGCATGGGGGCTTCATCTATGCGCTCAGCCAGACTTTTCCCACTGACGTACTCGGTCACTAACACCATTTGTCCCGAGGGGAGTTCCCGCATGTCATATATCTGGACAACATTTGGGTGTGAGAGGTTCGCAACGATTCGACCTTCGCGCAGGATTCTCTGGATAAATTCCGGCGATTTACTTATATAAGGATGAATAATTTTAAGAGCCAGCTCGCGGTCCAACATTTTATCTCTAGCCAGATAAACGTTGCCCATTCCCCCACTACCTATTTTACGAATTATCTGATATCGACCTGAAAGCTCTCGGCTTATGACATCGGGCACATCCATGGGGCTTGGCTCTTCGCCCGGAATCATCTTAGGAGGAGGGTCTCCACTCCCGATAATCGTAATATCAGGTCTTAGCTGCACGACACCTGTCTCCTCTTCAGCAGCCGCAGCATTGTACTTTTTAAGGTCGGCGAGAAACTCCCGGGCATCTACAAAGCCGTCTTTCAGCCAGTTAGGGATTTGCTTAACCCACTTCAGCACTTCCTCCGCAAGGTAATAAACATTGCCTTTATTAATTATTAGCCCCTCATCTACGAAGGCTCTTAGCAGATTTCCCAAAACACGCTCGCGTTCATTGTGAATCATAATGTCAGACATTTGAGTCGCCAGCGTATTAGCTTCGGTGAAAGTAAACTTAGCAACTCTAAAAATGTTGTCCGCTAAATGATAGATGCCTCTTAAAGCTTTGTCCCGCTGGTAATACTGCACGTTATCAATAAATTCACCCAAGATAGAGCTCCGTTTTTTCCAGATGATGCGATGCAGTTTTGCACCGAGCCGTACTCGAAGAAGGTCTCCTTTGGAGAGTTTTAAGTAGAATTCGTTCCCTTCCAAGCTTGTGTGCTGGTCAATTGACGAGAAGAGTCGCCGTGGCAATCCCTGCGCGAAGAAATTCAGATGATCTCGATATTGAGCAAACCGACGAAGTCCCATATCCTCTGGCGAGATAAGAAGAGAGAGGATTTTGTCTGATTGATCCCACTGACATGAAAGATATTCCTCTTGAAAACTATCCAAAACCTGAAGGCCCTTTTCCTGAGCAGAAGCCATTTGCTCTTTTAACCTAATGCCACCTAAGACTATAAATGAGGCATTCGGGATGCTGAATAAATTAGAGAGTTCTTGCAGGCTATTCAAATCATCAATCTGATCGAACACGAATAGAACACGTGGTGGGACGGAAGAGACTCGCTTTCCGGCAAACGGAAAGAAAGACCACCAAGTCTTTCTTTCTTCCGGTTTCGTGAGAAGATGAACCACGGCTTCAAAATCACTTATCACAGCATTCAAATTATATTCCCGCTGAATCTCGATTGACTTGCTCCGTTCTTTTGCGCTCTTAAGAGAAACCTTTAATTCACTACCTAGTAATTGCGTAATCTTGGGCAAGCTGGCTTCGCCGCCTTTATCCTTTGTTGTTGTTTCGGCTTGCGTTTCCTTTAAAGATTTAGCGTAAGCCTGAATAAAATTTAGCTGAAGCCGCTCGGCCAACCGCCTGTCTGGAGAGAATTGACCGTCCAAGCTGCCGAAATAAACCTTACCTATCAGTTTTCTGACAACTTCTTCAGGTGATTGTGTCTGTGCGAACTGAAGATTAAAGATGAGAACACGTTCGATGCCCTGAAGTGCGGACATTCTGCGCCATTCTGCAATGACTCGCGAGACGAAAGATGTCTTTCCAATCCCAGGATAGCCGGTAATCAGATAGTGAGAATTCGTGGCAGCGAGGAGTCCTCGGACAACACGATCTATTTCGGCCTCGCGCCCCACCCAGAATTCGAGATTATTGGCCGTGAGGGCCGCGCGGGGGAAATACGGCCTGATAAATCTGACTTTGGTTTGTTTCGTCATTAAAATAATGGTTGAAACATGGCTTGAGTGTGAAGCGCTGGATTTGTAAGGTACGGCGAAGACTCACACGTCAGGATTTAACAGGCGACACTTTATGTCTATTATTATAGAGCGGTCAAGATTGGGATAGGGGCTGACTTAATCTGAGAGTCCTTTCTAACCTCGTACTAAGGAGCCCAGGACTCATGGTGAAGATTTAGAGCCCGCCTCTCGTTTATCAAGCCAACCTTCGCATGAGGCTCATCTCCCGTATTTACCTTCAACCTTACAACTCAACTAAATTGACTCGCTTATTTGCCGGAGATGCCTTTGCCTTCGACGATGGTCAGAACGCGGTCAACGCCCGGAACGCTAATCGTCTCACGCGCGCCGTCGGGCCAGACGATTTCTAGCTTATCAATCCTGGCGGCTGCCCCGAGTCCGAAATGCAGGCGCAGGTCGTTCTGCGATGAATAGCCCGCGCCGCTCAGGACATCCTGACGCTGACGCACCCGGCCAACGGTCACATAAGCAATCGCGCCCACAGCATCTTTGGGACTCTTCTTCGCCACGGAGCCTTCCAGGCGAAGCGAGAGCCAGTGGCCCACAGGCTTCATCACATTTCTGAGCAGCGTCGGTTTAGAGTCCATGTTGTTGACCACAGCATCCAGACGCCCGTCCCCGTCCAAATCGCCGACGGCCATCCCGCGCGCGGGAATAGCCAGGGCCAGACCGCTGCCCGGAGCCGCGCCGACGCGCTCAAAGACACGCTCTTCCCTGGCGCTGCCTGTCCTCTGAATGTTGCGGAACAGAAGCATCTGCTGCGCGTAGCTCGTTCCCCACTGGCTGTCGTCAACCAGATGATAGACATGGCCGTTTGCCACCAGCACGTCCTTCCATCCGTCATTGTCAAAATCAACGAAGCTCGCTCCCCAACCCAGGAAAGGATAGGTTGACTCGCCGTGTCCCGCCTGAAAAGTCACGTCTGTGAAAAGCCCTTCGCCGTCGTTGTGCAACAGCGTGTTTGAGTCGTCGGAAAAGTTTGTGATGTAGAAATCCACGCGCCCATCGTTGTCGTAATCGCCGACGCCAAGGCCCATCCCTGCCTGCTCGCGCCCATTTTCGTTGAGCGCGACTCCGGATGGATAGCCCGTCTCTTCAAATGTGCCGTCGCCTTTGTTGATGTAGAAAAGTTTCGGCGTCGAATCATTGACGACGATTAAGTCCAGAAGCTCGTCCTCGTTGGCGTGAATGAAGGCGGACGAGAAACCGTAATACCTGTGCGGGTCGGTGACGCCAGCCTTCTCGCTGACATCCTCGAACGTGCCATCCGGTTTCTGGTGATAAAGCGTATCCATTTCGCCCTTGAGCCCGCGCGGGCCGCAGAGCACCGGGTAGCCGCGAAACATGCAGAAGTTCTTCCCGATGCTGGAGGGCTTACGCGCCTCGGACGGGTTCGGCGGCAGATTGTTGATGTCAAACTCGACGTAGCCCGGAACGAAAAGGTCCAGCCTTCCGTCACGGTCATAATCCCCGAAACTGGCACCCGTGCTCCAGCCCTTGCGCGCCACCCCGAGTTTCTCCGCGACGTCCGTAAAGGTCCCGTCTCCGTTGTTATGATAAAGACGCGAGACACCATAATTGCCGACGTACATATCAGGCCGCCCGTCATTATCATAATCGCCGACGGCCACGCCCATGCCCCAGCGTTCGTTCGCAACGCCAGCCTTGTCCGTCACGTCTTCAAACTGCCAGTTGCCCAGGTTACGGTAGAGAGCGGCGCGCGGCGGCTTCTCTTTCCCGCGCAACGCTTCAAAGGTGGAACCGTTCAGCAGGTAGATGTCCGGTCTCCCGTCATTGTCATAATCGAAAATGGCCGCGCCGCCCGAAGTCCCATCAACGATGTAGTCCTTCATCGGACTTCCCGAACGGTGCCGGAAATTCGCCAGGGGCGTGCGCGCCGTCATGTCCTCGAAGACAACCGGGGCCTTCGGGTCCACGATGCCGACAGTGCGCCTCGAAGTGTAGTTGACGGCCGCGCCTGTCGAGACTCCGCCCATCGGCTGCTGCGTCGAAGGCGGCTGCTGCGCGACCACAGAGAGCGGCGCACAGATAAACTGAGCGACGATGAATAAAGCGAGGGCGCGAACGGGGAAAGTGTGCGCGTAGTTTAGATGAAACATTATCTGGATTCTTATTCTAAGCAAGACCACTTATATTCACGCTTGCTGACCTTGCCCTTCCTGAACTTTATAACATTAGCCCCCACGGTTGATGAGGCTGTCGGGGTAACGCCTCGCGGGCAAACGAATAATTGTACAGTGAAATCTGCGCGGTGGCCTCCATTTACGAGGACGATGCGTTGCGCGCTCAGGCCACGATTATTAACCAGATAGTCTTTAATTCGCGCGGCATTTGCCAACGCCTCGCCACGTCTGGGATTTTGCCCTCTTCTGTATTTCCCTTCATAGATGATGATCGTCGCTTGAGAGTCCGGAGCCGTTTGCAGAGCAACGCTGAAATTATCGAGGCGCGCGCTCAGGTCCTCACAATTTATATCGCCGAACTCATCAAAGGTAGGGCATTCCGTGACAGTCGCAAACCCATTGCCACCCGTCACCAACACTAAACAGAGCGCGGAGATTGCCACCCTTAAAAGATTCATCTTTCGTCTTGCCATCGCTGACTACCGCCTTTCTTCTTTCGGTATAGTGTCACGTTCATTAACCGTCAAGTAACGATCAATACCCGGATTCGCAATCTTTTGCGTGCGGCCTCCCGGCCAGCGAATCTCGATTGACTTGACGGCAGTTGCCCCCCCCAGCCCGAAGATAATACGCGGGTCGCTTGACGAGAGATAGCTGCCCGCGCCCGTCACCTCTGAAACTTGCCTGCGACCGTTTCCGTCCACGACCGTGACGCGCGCGCCGAGCCCCTGGCGGTTCGACTTCGCGCCGACCAGAGAGACGCCTATCCAGTGGTTGCGCGTGCCGTCGTTCCTCAGGATTACGGGCGTGCCCTCGACCACGCCGACGACGACATCTGTGTCGCCGTCCGAGTCAAGATCGCCGAAGGCCGCGCCGCGTGCGCTGACGGGTTTACTGAACGCCTCTCCGGCCGTCGCCGAGACGTTCACGAATCCCTTGCCTGTATTACGCATCAGAAGCGGCGACTGCCTGTACTTCAGATAGGAGGAAGTCTTCTCAATCGTGTCGAGCACGTGGCCCTGCGCGACGAAGACGTCCAGCCAGCCGTCGTTGTCGAAATCTGACAGGCGCGTGCCCCATCCCGAATAGAGCAACGTAATCTGGCCGACGCTCGTGGAATTGGTCGTGTATGTAAAGGACCCGTCGCCGTTGTTGCGATAGAGTGGATAGGTTTCGTTCGAGAGCGCCGTGATGAAGATGTCCGCGAGGCCGTCCGCGTCATAGTCGCGCGCGTCAACGCCCATCCCTGCGAACGTCTTCCCGTTCTCGTCGTAGCCGACCCCTGCCATCAAAGCCAAATCCTCGAACGTGCCGTCGCCTTTGTTCCGGTAGAGCTGCTGGCGGACGCTGTCGTTGGCGACCAGGATGTCCGTCCACCCGTCGTTGTCGAAATCCGCGAACGCCACGCCCAGGCCCTTCCCGTTCGGGTCCACAATCCTGGCCTGTACGGAAACGTCTTCGAACGTGCCGTTGCGCCTCTGGTGGTAGAGCAGGTTCGACGCCCCTTTGAAATTGTCCGGATGACAGTAGGCGCGGTAACCGGGCCGCGTGTCGCCGCAATAGAGCGAGCCCTTCTCGAAATCCCAGTCGCTGTAGCGCGCTACGAAGAGGTCCAGCCGCCCGTCCGCGTCGTAATCGAGCCAGCCGGCGCTGGTGCTCCACCCGCCGCCCGCCACGCCCGCGCGCTTCGTCACGTCCTCGAACGTGCCGTCGCCGCGATTGCGATAGAGGATGTTCGAGCCGTAGGCCGTGACGTAAAGATCAACGAAGCCGTCCGCGTCGTAATCCGCAGCGGCGACGCCCATCGAGTAGCCTTCGCCGCGGACTCCTGCGCGCGTCGTCACATCCTCGAAAGTTCCGTCCGCCTTCTGACGGTAAAGGCGATTCCAGAACTTCTGATCGCGCTTGTCCGGCAGAGCGCCTTTCGGCATCGGGTCTGAAAGCTGCGCCCCGTTGGTGAAGTAGATGTCCAGCCGCCCGTCCGCGTCGTAATCGAGCAGGGCGACTCCGCCGCCCATCGTCTCCAGGAGATATTTTTGGGTCGTGGGCGAGGCCGACTGCCTGAAATCAACCTTGGTCCGCGCGGTGATCTCCGTGAAGGTCACAGGCGAAGGCGCCTGCGGACCGGGCGGCGGTGGGGCTTTCATCGTGTCGCCGGTCCCGTACGAGCGCCCGGTGCGCTGCGGCGAGGGTGTCGGCGTCGGTTGCTGGGCGAGGATGCGAGAGGTGCTGATTAAAAAGAGGAGCGCAACGACGAGCGTAGATTTCACCGCAGAGGACGCAGAGGAACGCAGAGGGTTTTTGTAATTCCTGAAATTTGAAATCTTTTCTTTCAATTCCCCTTCTTTCCTCTGCGGCCCTCCGCGTCTTCTGCGGTTAATTCCTGCTTTGATACTAGTGCAGTGTAATTGAAGTTTTTTTCAATTGCCTCCAGCTTTAGCTGGAGGTATGAGCAACAAAAAGATTTGGCTTTAGCCAAACCTTTCGGCTAAAGCCGAACTTTTTTCTGTCCAACCTGTCCACTAGCTGAAGCTA
>DASVXV010000165.1:0-31622 GCA_036392495.1 Pyrinomonadaceae bacterium
GAAGCCGAGCGCGCCTTTGAGCTTCGCGCCGGGAGCGCCCGGTCGCGATTGCGTAAAGAGATTGCCCAGCGCGAAAAGCTCCGGCGCCGCCTTTCGGACGACCTCAAAGCGCATGGTGATGCGAGCGAGCATAAACGTATGGGCGACCTGTTGCTTGCCAATATCGCAGGCGCGGAGCGGCACGGGCGTATCGTTAAACTGCGAGACTACTACACGGACGACGCGCCCTTGATCGAGCTCGAAATTGATGAGAACTCGACTTTGCAGGAAGAGGCTGCGCGCCGCTTCGCCCGCTATGCGAAGGCCAGACGCGCCGCGCAGGAGATTGCGCTTCGCCTGAATGTGATTGAGAAGGAACTGGAGACGCTACGCTCCCGGCAACTTGAGCTCGAAAAGATCATCGAGGCGAAGGACGAGGCCGCGCTTGAAGGCTTCGATGGTCAATCAAAGACGGAAACGCGCGACAGTAAAACCCGGCAGAAGTCTTCGGAGAACATTCCAGGCGCTCGCCGCTACCGGTCCTCAGACGGTTATGAGATTCTCGTCGGGCGCGCTGCGCGCGACAACGACCATCTGACTTTTCGCGTCGCGCGGCCCCACGATACATGGTTCCACGCGGCAGATTATCCGGGGTCGCACGTCATCGTCCGAAATCACTCGCGGTCCACGGATATTCCGCAGCGCACGATTATCGAAGCGGCGCAGTTGGCGGCCTTCTTCAGTCAGGCGAAGCGCGACGCGAAAGTTGATGTGCATTACACGCAGCGCAAGTTTCTCTCAAAACCCAAAGGGGCAGCGCCCGGCCTGGTGCGTATGTCCAGCTTCCGCTCCATGACGGTTGAGCCGCTCGTCGCTGTCGAACGAATCTAGGCGAGAACCGACTGACGTTCGCCTGGATTACGTTTGCAGACATGCCCCTTTTCAGTATAATGTTTGTCGCTCCATTAATGACATCTCAATAAGTCTCACGTGCGGTCAAGATGGCCGGGCGTAATATTTTGTTAGGAGGAAAGAAAGATGGGTATTTTCGATCAAATGTTCGGCACAGGCGCAGCCGCCGCCTCAGGAAGCCAAGAGCAGTTCAACCAGCTCAAGCAGAAATATCAGACGGTGCTGACCACGCTTGAGAACGAAGGCGCGCGCGTCCAGAATCTTCATGTTGAGAACGATAAGCTGGTGATTATCGCGGCCGCTCCGTCGGAGGAGGCCAAAAACAAGGTGTGGGATCAGATCAAGCTTGTGGACTCGAATTACGGCGATCTGAATGCAGATATCACCGTTGACGAGAGCCAGGGAGGGGGCGGCATGGAAACCTATACGGTTAAGGCCGGAGACTCGCTCTGGAAAATCGCCCAAAACAAACTCGGCGACGGCAATCGCTACATGGAAATCTTCTACGCCAACCGCGACAAGATGGATTCGCCGCAGTCCGTGATTCATCCGGGCGACGAGTTGAACGTTCCCTCTGCTTAGAACGATCAGATATTGCAGAAAGAAAGGACAGAAGGCAGAAAGCAGTAGGCAGCACGCCGGGCCGTCTTTACTGCCTTCTGCCTTCTGCTTTCTGCCTTCTGTTCTCCGAAATCCGCAATCCACAATAATCCTATGAGTTCACCGAAGAAAGATGAGCCTGCTCGCTCGGCGGAGTTGTTCGCGCGCGCGCTTCAGTTAATGCCGGGAGGAGTCAATTCGCCCGTACGCGCTTTTCGCGGAGTCGGCGGGACGCCGCGCTTCATCAAGAGCGCAAAAGGCGCGACGATGACGGACGCCGACGGGCGGACCCTTATTGATTACGTCGGCTCGTGGGGACCTATGATCCTGGGTCACGCCGACGACGAAGTGATCGCGGCCCTACATGAAGCTCTCGCGCGCGGCACAAGCTACGGCGCGCCGACCGAACTCGAAATAGAGATGGCCGAAGAGATCACACGCGCCGTCCCTTCAATCGAGATGGTGCGCATGGTCAACAGCGGCACGGAAGCCACCATGTCGGCCATACGCCTGGCGCGCGGCGTCACGGGCCGCAACAAGCTCGTAAAATTTGAGGGCTGCTATCACGGCCACGGCGACAGTCTCCTGGTCAAGGCGGGCTCCGGAGTCGCCACCCTCGGGTTGCCGGACAGTCCGGGCGTTCCAGCCTCCGTCGCGCAGAATACGATTACAGTCGCCTTCAACGATGCGCCCGCCCTTGAAGAGGTTTTTGACGAACACGGTCCGGACATCTCCGCCGTCATTATCGAACCGGTCGTCGGCAACATGGGCTGCGTCCCGCCGCAGGACGGCTATCTGCAAAAGGTCCGCGAGATAACGACGCGGCATGGCGCGCTGCTCATCTTCGATGAAGTGATGACTGGCTTTCGTGTTGCGCGCGGTGGAGCGCAGGAGCTTTATAATGTCCGACCGGACATCACGACGCTCGGCAAGATCATCGGCGGCGGCCTCCCCGTCGGGGCATACGGCGCGAGCCGCGAGATTATGAACCAGATCGCGCCTGCCGGACCGATCTACCAGGCGGGCACGCTCTCGGGCAATCCTCTGGCGATGACTGCGGGGCTCGTGACCTTGAAACGTCTGCGCGATGCCTCGGTTTACGACCAGTTGGAGCGTGCTGGAAGGCGTCTCTGCGACGGACTATCGGAGGCGGCGCGCGAAGCCGGAATCGAGACGGTCACGAACCGCGTCGGCTCGATGTGGACTGGCTTCTTCACAAACGAGCCTGTCACTGATTGGACCTCAGCCGCCAGAAGCAGCCGCGAGCTTTACGGCAAATTCTTCCACACGATGCTCGAAGAAGGGGTCTATCTCGCGCCCTCGCAATTCGAGGCCGCATTTATCGGCCTCAAGCATACGGATGAATTACTGGATAGAACTATCGAGGCGGCGCGCAGAGCTTTTAAGGCGTTGCTGGATTAAGTCATCACTTAAAATATGCTGCAGCCCCGGAGGGGCGCAATATCAGTAGCCCGGGGCGTGAGCCCCGGGTTAAGAATGCGAGATATAATTTGAGCCCCGTCAGGGGCGGCATAGATTATGCCGCCCCTGACGGGGCTCTGGGTCGCAGACAGCCCTTAGCTCTATCGCACATCAGCATTAGCCTTTCATCGGCAGATCAACCGTAAAGCGTGTTCCCTTACCCGGAGAGCTTTCGACGGAGATAGTGCCGCCGTGCTGCTCAACGATCTGTTTGACGATTGCCAACCCCAGGCCCGTGCCGCGCTTCTTGGTCGTGAAGAAAGGCTCGAACAGGCGCGTGCGCGTTCGCTCGTCCATCCCGACGCCCCGGTCCTCGACCGTGACGCGGGCGACCGTTTGTTTCTCGACACTGATGCGGTTGCCGTTCCCCTCCCCTCTATCTTTCCGCTCGACGGCGGCGCGTTCCGTAGAGATGATGATGGGCATGCCTTCCAGGCTCGCATCAATCGCGTTGGCGGCGAGATTGACGAAGACCTGGCGCAGTTGGTCCGCGTCCCATAGCCCGCGCAAGGGTTCAGGGCTGAACTCTCTCTCGATGGGAGTCTTTTTCTCCTGAATCACATCCGCGACCAGTTCCAGGCTCGAATCAATCAATGAATTTAATTCCACGTCCGAAAGCTCAAGCGGACGCTGGCGAGAGAACTGTGTGACGTCCACCACGAGTTTGTTGAGATGGTTGATGCCCCGTTCGACCAGGTCAATCGTACTCTGCGACTCTTCATCCGTGCTCGTGTCGCGCAGCATGGAGACGCCGAGGCGTATGCTCCCCAGGGGGTTCTTAATCTCGTGCGCGACCTGCGCGACGGCCTGCCCCATCGCTGTCAGGGCTTCCGTTCTTCTCAAGTCGCTTTCGGCCTGTGCCGCCTCCGTCGCGTCAACGAGTGTCACGATCTGCCCCTGCTCACCATCAATCGTGAGCGGCGAGGAATACACATCGAAAGTTTTGTTCGCGCAGTTGGGCGTGTTCTCGTCGCAGACCCAGCGCCCGCGGTACGTCGCCCTCTCGACGCGCGAAGAGGCCGCGGCCTCCAGCATCTTCATCGCGTCGGGCGACGCGAACTCGTCATGGACGGAAGCCCCTATGCTCGCCTGCGGGAAGATTTTGAAGAAAGCTCCGTTGGCGCTGCGTATCCGGTCGTGAGCATCAACGGCGGCGACCGCCGACACCATGCCTTCCAACATCTGCGTACTGAACTCTCGCTCGCGCCGCGCCTCCTCCATGCTCTCGCGCACCTGGCGGAAACGCCTCTGCATCTCCCAGACCGTGTAGGCGGCGATGAGCGCGCCGAGCACGACCGCAAAGGCCGTCAACAACCAGATGCGGCGCGCGGCAGCTTTCTTCAAATCCTCGTTCCGATAAAAAATCTCTTCCTGTTCATGGCGGATGTCTTCGAGGAGCTTGTCAAAATCCTTATTTACTTCCTGGAACCTGTTGAAACCTTCCAGCAGGTATGACTCGTCGTTTTTCGTCACCTCAATGAACGAAGCGAGATGAGCGCTCAGGCTGAGCCATTTCTCGCGCTGAGGAGAAGGCGGCACCACAAACTGTCGCATCAGTTTTTCGAGTTCGTCACGCGCTCCGTTTAAGCGCGTGTCAGGTGGGGTTATTACCTGCGCGTTATTCCGGCGGCTCATGCGCGCACGCGCCTCGTTATCCAGCTTGGTCGCGGCAATGCGCAGCTCAAGCGTGGAGTCGCGGATCACTGCATGTCGCCTTTCATCGTCAAGAATCCGCGCGCCGACCTCATCCATCTGACGCACGCTCAGGTAGCCCAAAAGGATCACGAGCAAAAGCAGCAGCACGAACCCCGCCATCACTGTCTTCTGCGTCGGCGCAAGATGCGCCATCAAAGACTGCTTCCGGCGTTTTCCATTCGAAGGCTGCGGCCCCGTCTCGCCCGCACCCGGACCGATCCGGCGATAAACGACTTCGCCATCTCCTTTTTTATCCGTCTGGGCAGTTTTTGGTTCAATCATAGTTTCGTGAATCGTTAATCGTGAATCGTAAATCGTGAATGGAGAAAAACGTGCTCTTTCTATTCACGATTTACGATTCACGATTCACTATTTCGCGTCCATCCAGTTGTCGCCGATGCCGACTTCGACTTTGAGGGGGACGTCCAGTTCGACCGCCGATTCCATCTCGCGGCGCAAAAGCTCAGCGACGCGCTCGGCCTCCGCTTTCGGAGCTTCGACCAACAGTTCATCGTGGACCTGCATCAGCATGCGCGCCTTCAAGCCTTCGCGCTTGATAGCTTCGTCAACGTGGAGCATGGCGAGCTTGACGATGTCGCTCGCTGAACCCTGGATGGGGTGGTTGATGGCTTCGCGTTCGGCGCGGTTGCGGATGTTGCCGTTGCGGTCGTTGATGCCAGGGATTGGGCGGATGCGCCCGTAGATCGAGCGGACGTGGCCGAGCTCACGCGCTTTCTCCGGCACCTCCTCCATAAAACGGTGCACGCCTTTATAGGTCTCGTAATAATCGTCAATCACCTTCTTCGCCTCTTTGCGCGAGATGCCGACGCGCTGCGAGAGCCCGAAAGGCTCTATGGCGTAGGCGATGGCGAAGTTGACGATCTTGGCGAAACGGCGCGCCTCCTTCAGCTCCTCCTTCGTCTTCGCGTTGAAGACCAGGCGGGCCGTGCGCTCGTGTATGTCGTCGCCCTTCTGGAAGGCGTCGAGCATGACCGGGTCGTGCGTGACGTGCGCCAGCAGCCTCAGTTCGAGCTGCGAATAATCGGCGGAGATTAACTTGTGGCCTTTCTCCGCGACGAACGCGCGCCGGATGCGACGACCCAATTCTGTGCGAATCGGAATATTTTGTAAATTTGGCGAGCTAGAGTTATGTACCACAATCCCCTGCGCCATGTATTGCTCGACCTCATCTACCGCGATGTCGTACATGGGCACCGCCGTCGGCTCGCGTCTCACGCTTGCGATGCGGACTTCGTACAACTGCCCATCCGTGGCTTCGCGCAAGAAGCGCGTCCCTTCAGTAAGAAGGTGTGCAGGTAAACGCGACGTTATCCATCGAGCGCGATCTAAGGTAATAGCCTGTCTGCCATTCGCCATTTTGTAAGCGAAGGTTGTAATGGTGTTCGGCACCCGCTTGCCCGCCGCACGATATGGGGCGTAGATGAGAGGCTTAAGATCAGTCATCTGAAACGAAACAGGCAACGTCAGTACCTCCGCGTTGCTTCGCGTGTGATCCTTAAGAGCAGCCGCATAGCAGGCCACTTGTTTGCGCTGTGAGATGAAGCCGATGTTATCGGCGAAGATGTGTTTCGATTTGTCACCGACGAGGGCGAGCGTATAGCGCGGAGCGTAACCCCGCGGGTCGGGTGTGCCCCCTCTGACCGTCGAGGCGACACCGAACAGAGTCAATAGTTGTTGCACATCTGCAAGCATGCCACGGCTGACGGAGCGCACCTGCGGCCCGTGCGTTTGCGCCGTCACGCACCCGTCGCCCTCGAAGTAACCGCGCAAGAATGCGGCGACAATGTGCTTGGGCGCAGTGAAGATACTTGGCGGGACGCGAATCGTGCCGGACTTCCCGCCTGCCCCCAGTTGTTCGAACGCACTTGCGATGTCAATGCCCGATACGTCCAGCGTAAGACATGACTTCGTAATACGCCGCGTCGGTTCTTTGTAGAACAACTGTTCGATGCTCTTCGTGAAACGTTCGATTAGTTCATCGTCTGTCCAGCCAAATGCTAGTACCACTTTCGACGGTTTACCGTTGTAGTTGCTGTGGACGATGTGTCCGTCGGCCATGCAATAGCCCACGAGTTCCGCTAATTCTTCAGTCCAACGAACCGGCAATAACGGCGATTTACGAGTTACGTAGGCCGTGATTCGCTGTAAGTCGAGGGCAATCTCATCCCCAAAAAGACCTTCCGTAAAACTCATATAGACCGGAGCGCCGACTTCGATTTCCTCCGCTTTGAGCCATTGCCCCTGACTGCGTAAACGATGTTCCGGGCTACACCTCAACTCAATGCCGTTTGATAATCGGAGCACAACGACAGGCTTCGAGCCGGTCGCCTGCCACGCCAGCACACGCCGTGCCCCGTAAGGAGTTCGCACAGTATCACCGACGCGCACTTGTTCGATGCCGATGAGGCCGCGCGACGTGCTGACAAACGTTCCGGCGGGTAAGCACGAAAGTCTTCCCGTCGCAGTCACAGTCTGATTGAGCTGCCCGTGAATCCGCCCGTCTTCGGTGATCTGCTCTGGAAGAGCATCCGTGTAAACGGTCTTCAACTTGTCCAGCTCGCGGTATTCGATGATGAGACGCGGCAGCTCGTAGCTTTGCGCCAGCTCTTCAAGCACGGCTTTGCTGGTTGAGACGCGCCCCGTGGAGGTCTTGCGGCCCGAGCTGATATTGAGCTCCTCCAGGACATCTCCAACCTGCTTTGGTGAATTGATCTTGAACTCGCGCCCGGCGACCTCGTAAATCTTCTTCGTCAGCTTCTCAAGCTCCGAGCCGAGATATTTTGAAAGCTCCGAGAGGACTTCGGTATCTACCTTCAGGCCCGCCCGCTCCATTCGATAGAGCAGCGGCGCGAGCGGCAGCTCCATCTCGTTGTAAATCGCCTCAAGTCCGTTTTCCAGGAGCCGTCCGTGGAGCACGTGCGCGGTCTGCGCGGTCAGGTCCGCGGCTTCCGCAGCGCGCCATTGGTTTTCGGTCCAACCTTCTGGCGGGTCGCCTGCGCCCTCTGTGCCGAGAGCCTCGCGCGCCAAATCTCCCAACTCATACTTGCTGCGGATTGGGTCCAGGAGATATGCCGCGAGCAACGTGTCGTCTGTCACACCTTCAGGCTCGATGCCTAGCGGAGAGAGGAGCGCGACCGCGCGTTTGAGATCATGCACGGATTTCGAGAGCAGCCCGTTCATAATCACATCGCGAAGCGGGGCGACGGCCGCCTCCATCCCGTCCTCGAAATTCTCCAGATCAACGTAGGCCGAGGCTCCCGGCGCGGTCGCGATGGCGAGCCCTGCTGGCGATTGCGGATTGGGACCAGCGGATTGCGGATTGAAAGACGAACGGTTTTCAGAATCCGTATTCCGCATTCCGCATTCCGCAATCGAGAAGCCCCAGTGCTCCGCTTCCCAGAGCCCGCGCACGAGACTATCAAGCTCGGCGCGCTTGCGTATGATGCGGTAGCGGCGGGGCGCACTGACAGTCTCGACGCTCGACGCTGCGTCGGAGAATTCGCGCGTGAGGGATTGGAATTCCAGCTCGCGGAAAAGCTGATAGGCGGCGGCGCGGTCGGGCGGGCGCGAGCGCAACTTTTCCAGATCGAGATCAATGTTGACGTCAGTCCTGATCGTCGCCAGCTCGCGCGACTGGCGAATCAGGTCCGCGTTATCGCGCAGAGATTCGCGATACGTCTTATGCTTGACCTCTTCCCAACCTTTGAGCGCGTTCTCGATTGACCCGAACTGTTTGACTATCTGGACCGCGCCTTTCGCGCCGATGCCGGGCGCTCCCGGAATGTTATCAACCGAATCCCCCATCAGCCCGAGTAAATCTATAATCTGCGAGGGCGGCACGCCGAACTTATTTTCAACCCAGGCCTCGTCACACCACTCAACCGGGGGCACGGGCTCCTTTCGTTTGACGTTCTGCGAGTTCTGCCGCATGCAGATGGTCCAGGGGTCGCGCACGAGCTGGCACATATCTTTGTCGTTCGAGACGATGACGGCCTGCAGGCCGCGCTCCGCAGCCTGCACCGCGAGTGTGCCGATCACGTCGTCGGCCTCGAAGCCGGGCGCATTGAGGATTGGAATGTTATAGGCTTCGCAGACGCGTATGATATAGGGCAACTGCGATACAAGGTCTTCCGGCATCTCGGCGCGGTGCGCCTTATAGTCCGTGAACGTCTCGTGGCGAAAAGTCTTCTCGCCCGATTCGAAGACGGCGGCGATGTAGTGCGGTTTCTCGTCGCTCAACAACTTGCGCAGCATGTTTGTGAAGACGAAGACGGCCTGCGTGACCTGCCCCTGCGAATTCATGAGCGGGTCCGTGCGCCCGGCCATCGGCGCGAAGTAGGCGCGGAAGATGTGCGACATTGAGTCTATCAGATAGACCCGCTCGGTCGGCCCCTCGGGCGTCGTAGATTTATTGGCTGCCATTTAAGGTTGATGATAAGAAAAGCCGTGACAGGTGACAAGAGGAGATCGTAAATCGTGAATCGTGAATCGTAAATCGTAAATGGAATAGGCCGTCCGTCTATTTACGATTTACGATTCACGATTTACGGCTGTTCGGTGTCGCGTTCGCGCCGCACCGCCCGTCGCTGCGCGTCGCCACGGCGCGACACCCTTGAAGGGGCGTGCGCCGAAACCTCAATAAATTTCACGTGGGCTTTCAGGAACGGGCTTTGCACATATAGCTGTCGTTCTATCGTGCAAAGGGTCGGAGTCGTCTCTCTCACGACGATTCGGAAAGGTTCGGGCTGACAATTTGGTCAAACAGACAACACTCGCCAGGCCCGTCGAGACGAGCGGCATAGGGCTGCACACGGCTGTCCCGGTCCAGATACGCCTCGTGCCCGCTCCGCCAGACACGGGCTACGTCTTCATCCGCACAGACCTCGGAGGCTTCGAAATTCCGGCAAGCGTCGAATGGGTCGCGCACTGCTCTTACGCAACCACGTTGATGAGAACAGGCGTGATGCTCTCGACGGTCGAGCATCTGCTAGCAGCGCTCAGGGGCGGGGGCGTGGACAACGTCTTCATCGAAGTAGATAACCTGGAAATCCCTATCATGGACGGATCATCCGAAGCCTTCACGGAGATGATCGAGCGCGTAGGCATCGTCGAGCAGCCGCTCGCGCGCAGGGCTTTAATGGTCCGTGAGCGTGTTTCAATCGAACAGGGTGATCGCAGAATCCAGATCGAGCCGGCCGACGCTTACGAGATAGATTGCCTGATTGATTTCAAACACCCCTTAATAGGCGTCCAGCATTTTCGCGTCAACCTGACGAACGGCGCGTTCGGGCGCGAGATCGCCGCGGCGCGCACTTTCGGTTTCACGGAAGAGATAGAGGCGCTGCGCCGCGCCAACCTGATTCGCGGCGGCTCCCTGGATAACGCGATAGTCCTCACCACGGATGGAATGCTCAACGAGACCAGCCTGCGCTTCGCCGACGAGTTCGTTCGCCACAAAATCCTGGACATCGTCGGCGACCTCGCGCTCCTCGGCATGCCGATCCTGGGCCGCGTCACGGCACACAAGAGCGGCCACATCCTGCACGCCGCGTTGATGACGAAACTCCTGAGGCAGAGGACCGCCTGGGAGATCGTTGACGCGAACGGGAATCCGGAATTGGACGGGTCAGTACCGCCTGCTTAAGCTGGGCGGGTCAGACTAAACGATGAACGCTGAACGATGAACGCTGAACCGAACGGCAATCTTTTCATTCCGCGTTCAGCGTTCCGACTTCCGCGTTTCAGACGCCCGCCCGCTACCGCAGGCGGTACTGACTTGGTGCTTATTCCGCTGGCGCGAATTCATAATAGATATGGAGGCTCAATGCTCCGGGGACGACTTCGGGGCGGATCTCCGTGGCACGCATCCGGAGCGCCCCGCCCGTGCCTGTGATGGGGAGGCGAGTTGAGAGCTGCGTGGCCTGCAAAATCTCTATCGGGTTGATGCGGCGGTCAATCGAGTTCTGTACCAGGCGGATGACCATTCCGCTCGCGAGCGACGGAATGTTGTTCAACTCGATGTTGACGACTGTGACGCGCGCGCTCAGGACCTGTCGCTCTCTGTCGAAGTTCAGCTGAATGACCGTGTCGGCCCAGCCCTGAAAATTTACGCAGCCGATGAGGGCTATGCTGTAGCTCCCTCTGAAGGCCAGCGGCGCGGCCACCCTTCCGTTCTCGAAGCGGACGGCCGTCCGCACTCCGTTGGTCTCGCGTTCGAGCACAACGCTGCTCTCGCAAGCGTCAGGCTTCGGGCCGGAATGCGAAAGAGTAACGGCCTTTGATTCCCAAACTCCCGCAGGCGCTTTATCCGGCTCGCTGCTCGCGAGCGAGAGCGGGAACGATGGCGCTTTCATGCGCGTGAAGATTGTTTCCAGCAGAGCGTTGAAGAACTGCTCGTTGAGCGTGACGGTCACTTCCGCACGCGGGGCATTCTGCGCCTGGGCGAAGGCGTCCGCACTCAAGCCTTGCCCCGTCACGGCGACGAAGAGACAAAAAATAATCACGAGCCCGCGCTTGAACATTACGTTACATCCTCCCTGGTTATAGTCCGCTGCGAACGATGTCATGGAGTCGGAGCAGGCCGACGCAGAGTCCTTCCCCATCCACCACCGGGAGGACAGAGATTTGCGACGGGCGGTCCTCCATCAGACGCAACGCGTCGTAAGCGAGCATCTCAGGCGAAGCCACGACGGGATTGCGCGTCATAATTGCGTTGCAGTGCAAGCTCTCAAGCTCCGTGAGCTTGATCTTTTGCAGCGCACGCCTCAAATCTCCGTCAGTGATGAGCCCCATCAGGCGGCCCGCTTCGTCCAGGACGTTGACCGCGCCGAGCCCCCCGCGCGTGATGGCGGCGATCACCTCCAGCCAAGCCGCGTCACTACTGATTACAGGATTCTCCGCCCCGCTATGCATCAAGTCCGCGACCCTGATAGTCAGACGCTTCCCGATGCGGCCCGCCGGGTGGTTGACGGCGAAATCAGCCGTGGTCAGTCCCTTGACCTGCATCAAGGTCATCGCCAGCGCGTCGCCGACCGCAAGCGCGACCGTGGTGCTCGTCGTCGGGGCCAGGTTAAGCGGGCACGCCTCCTGATCTACGGAAGCGTCAATCACTATGTCAGCGTGGCGCGCCAGAGCCGAAGCGGTGTTGCCGACGATTGCGATTATCGGCACTCGACGCTGCCTCAGGTAGGGCAGCATCGTGATAATTTCATCCGTTTCGCCGCTGTTGCTTAAAGCGACGACCGTGTCTTCCGCCGTCACGATGCCGAGGCCGCCGTGCAGCGCGTCCGACGGGTGCAGGTAAATGGCCGCCGTTCCGGTGCTTGTCAAAGTGGCCGCGATCTTTTCGGCGATGTTGCCGGACTTGCCGACGCCCACCAGAACGACTTTGCCGGAACAATTCTTCAAAGTCTCTATCGCCTGCGAGACCTGCTGCGGCGCGATCCGCGTAGTCGTCACGCGGATGGCCTCTGCTTCCATCAGGAGCAGGTCAACGACCTGCGAGTAATAATTTTCGTCTGCCATTTGATTAAACGCGTGCGCGGGTCCCCTAGACCTTTCGCGGTTCCCTGTCAGGCCCGCGGCGTTTGAGCATACGACGAAGCCGCAAGCCGCGACAAGTCAATGCAAAATTAAAAATGTAAAATGCAAAAGTGAGAATGAATAGACCACCCCTCCCTTTTGCATTTTGCATTGGGTCTGGAGTTCCTTTATAGACAACTAGAAATGGTTCGACTATATTGCGCTTTCTCCTGGTCGCATTCGGTTAAGACAAATTTAACAGGCTCATCATATTATTGACCGCTTGAGGTGCGCGTCCCCGATGGGATGGAATCGCGAGCGGCCAAAGAGACTCGTCGGGGAGATTTCGTTTTGCCAAGGCCGGTTTTGATTATTGAGGACGATCCGGACATCGCGGAGAGTTTGCGCTACAACATGGAACGCGACGGCTTGAAGGCGCGTGTGGCTGCGACTGGCGAGCAGGGGCTTGCAGAGGCGCTGAACGGGCAGAATCCGCCATCTCTCATCATCCTCGACCTGATGCTGCCCGGAATGAGCGGGACTGATCTGTGTCGCCGCTTGCGGCGCGAGCCAGCCACGCGCCGCACCCCGATCATCATGTTGACGGCCAAAGCGGCGGAAGCGGACCGCGTGGCCGGACTCGATCTGGGAGCAGACGATTACATCACCAAGCCTTTCTCCGTCAGAGAACTCCTGGCGCGCGTGCGCGCGGTCCTGCGCCGCACGGACGGGAACACGGAACAGATTTATGAAGACGATCAACTGACGATTGATTTCGCGGAGATGCAGGTCGTCTGTAACGGCTCCAAAATCAAACTCGCCAATAAAGAGTTCAAGCTTCTTTCCGTACTCGCCAAAAGCTACGGTCGAGTTGTCACGCGCCAGCAACTGCTCGACACGGTTTGGGGCTACAGTTACTACGGGGAAGCCCGCACGCTGGACGTCCACATCCGAAAGCTGCGTCAGAAGCTGGGAGATTGCGGCGACTGCATCGAAACGATGATCGGCGTGGGCTATCGCTTCAAGGGCTGCGGCCAGAAGGCTGTGACCGACGACAAATCCGAACGGTGACGGCCGTGTCCAGACGCTACGCCATCATTCTAGCTCTGTGTGCCGCGGCACTCACGGCTTTCATCGCCGCGCCTCTCTTAACTCCGCGCGCGGCTCTGGCCCTCCTCTGCGCGCTCCTGACGGGGCTCGCCCTCGGCCTCATCTTTTTTAAAGACTCCCTGTCAAAGGCCTTTCCCCTGCTCGCAGACTTACAGGACGTTAACAGGACCGATGCGGAAGGGGTTTCGATGGGAGAGATTTTCGCGGCGACCATGAGCCAGATGCGCGAAGGCGTCCTGGTGGTTGACCACGAGATGAGGGTCGTCGCCTCGAACCCGGCTGCGCGCAACGTCTTCATCTACGCCAGGGGGACGCCCGACGCCCAGCGCCTGACGGAGCTGACGCGCAACCCATCCATCTACGCGGCATTCCTTGACGCGCTTCAGGGGAAGGAGCGCGCCGGCGTCAAGGTCGAGAGCTACGGGCAGGACCGGCGCGTCTTCGACCTGCGTGTGGCCCCGCTGAGGCTGGGCGAGCGCAGGGAGGCCTACGGCGCCATCGGAATCTTCTTCGACATCACGCAACTGGAGCGGCTCGAAGGCGTGCGGCAGGAATTTCTCTCCAACGTCTCACACGAGCTGCGAACGCCTTTGACGGCCATCCTCGCTTTCGTCGAGACGCTCGAAGACGGAGCAATTAACGATCCGGAGAACAACCACCGTTTTCTCTCCATCATCCGCAAGAACGCCACGCGGATGCACACTCTGATTGACGACATCCTTGAGCTCAGCGCCATCGAGGCCGGAAACGTCTCGGTCAAGCACGCAGCCATAGCGCTGCGCTTGATTGTCGCGGACGTGATGACGGACCTCAAGACCAAGGCCGACGCGCGGCAGATTCTTCTCAATAACGAGGTCGGCGAGCACGTCTCCGTCTTCGCGGACGAGCACAGGCTTGAACAGATGCTCACGAATCTCGTCGAGAACGCGATCAAGTTCAACAGGGAGGGCGGCTCCGTTACGGTCAGCCACCGCAGGGAGATGGGCCTTGACCTCATTCAGATCGCGGACACGGGCGACGGAATTCCGCCGGAGCACCTGGGCCGCCTCTTCGAGCGCTTCTACAGGGTTGATCGCGCGCGCTCGCGTGAGTTGGGCGGCACGGGCCTCGGCCTCGCTATCGTCAAGCACCTGGCGCTCGCTCATGACGGGGAAATAATGGTCAATTCCAAACTCGGCGAAGGCTCAAAATTCACAATCAAGCTGCCGGTCCGCTACGGCGAAGAGGCTGGACTGCTGCCCAAAGGTTGACAAAAGGGCTTCGCAAAACTAGTCTTTCGCCGACTCTTTAATCGCACATTTTAATTCGCGGCCAGGCGCAACTATTTTACATCGAGTTAAGATGGATTTAACTTCGCCCCCCTAAACTGGGCTGCTTTCTTAAATTTCTCGGAGCAAAAGGCTGATGGCACTCTTCAGATTAATTCCCAAAGAGGAGCAATATTTCGCCCTCTTTTCGCAGATGACCTCCTATATCTCCGACGCCGCGCGCGCCCTCACGGAGATGCTCAAGGACAAGAACGGCGACCGTAACGAGCACCTCAAACGCATCAAGGCCATCGAACATGAGTGCGACGATCTGACCCACTCGATTTCGACGCGCCTCAATAAGTCCTTTATCACGCCCTTCGACCGCGAAGATATTTATCTCCTGTCAGGGGCGCTCGACGACATCGTGGACCTGATTGACGACGCGGCGCGGGCGATGGTGATGTACGACGTACATGAAAGCACAGCCCACGCGATACATTTCGCGGACGTCATTCAGCGCATGGCGGCGGAGCTGCACGAGATCGTCTCCATGCTGTCGAAGCCGAACGGGATGACGCAGCGCCTCGTCGAACTGCACAGGCTGGAGAACGAGGGCGACGAGATTTACCACAAAGCCGTCGCCGAGCTCTTTCGCAACGCGCCCGACCCGCTGACCGTGATTAAGTGGAAAGACATTTACGAGAAACTTGAGGCGGCAGTGGATCGCTGCGAAAACGTCGCCAATATCATCGAGAGCGTTATTATCAAGCACACGTAAAAAGTCTGGAGTCTGGAGTCTCAGAGTCTGGAGTCAAAGGCTGAAAAGAAAAGCTGCTTTTGACATCGGACTCCAGACTCCAGACTCTGAGACTCCAGACTGCGAATATGACTGTCACCTTCGGCTTCGTCATCCTGATCATCTTCGTCGCGCTCGTTTTCGACTACATCAACGGTTTTCACGATGCCGCCAACTCGATTGCGACAGTGGTTTCCACGCGCGTTCTCTCGCCGGGGCTGGCCGTCGTCTGGGCTGCTTTTTTCAACTTCATCGCCTTCGCGATTCTCGGGACGCGCGTCGCCAAGACCATCGGCGGCGACCTGGTCAACATCCAGTTATTAAACTCCCCCACCATGCCCAACATGCCTCTTTATGTTCTGCTGGCGGGGCTCCTGGGAGCCATCATCTGGAACATCATCACCTGGTGGCTGGGTTTGCCGACTTCAAGTTCACACGCGCTCGTCGGCGGCTACGCGGGGGCGGCCATCGCCGCGCACAAGGGCGTCGGCGGCGGTCTTCTGATCGCGTCGGGCTGGACTAAAACGATTATTTTTATCGTCGCTTCCCCGCTGATCGGCCTGCTGCTCGGCTATCTCTTTATGGTGGCGGTGTTCTGGATTTTCAGGCGCTCGTCGCCGAGAAATGTTGATAAGACCTTCAGGCGCGGGCAGCTCTTCTCGGCTGCCGCTTTCTCGCTCGGCCACGGTGGAAACGACGCGCAAAAAACCATGGGCATCATCACCCTGGCGCTCGTCGCGGGTAATTACCTGGAAGCGGGGGCGGGCGGCAAGCTTCCCGAAATACCTCTGTGGGTCGTGCTGGTCGCTCACGCCGCCATAGGCCTCGGCACACTCTCCGGCGGCTGGCGAATCGTGCACACGATGGGCTCGAAGATTACGAAGCTGAAGCCTGTCGGGGGGTTCTGCGCCGAGACGGCCGGGGCCGCGACCCTCTTCGGCGCGACGCTCACAGGTATTCCTGTTTCCACGACGCACACGATCACCGGCGCTATCGTCGGCGTCGGGTCCACACGCAGACTCTCCGCCGTCAAGTGGGGCGTGGCGGGGCGCATCGTCTGGGCCTGGGTACTGACGATTCCCATCGCCGCCACCATCGCCGCCATCTCTTATTTCATCATCGAGCTGATCTACCATCTCACGGCGCGCTGAAAAGCCTTGATTCGGATTCCGAATCCGGCCTTCCAGCCCGTCATTCAGCCCCGAGCCCTTCATCAGGCATGGGAGCAAAATGACTGATGGCTGTCACTCATCCTGACCGAATCCTCGTCACATCGTCCCCTCAGGCCCGACCGGAAAAGAATAAACCTCAATAAAAACGCGATTTCTAGCCCCAGAGGCGCGCGGTACGGGCGTTGCTGAATGCGTGTGACTCGCAAAAGGCTTCGGCCCTGCGAGGCTTTTGAAACGACCTGTAACTTAATCCCTTGACGGCGGCCCGGACTCCGCAGACGACAGTGGCCGCTTAAACATTCACTCGACCGCAGGACATTATGCTGAATCAGTGCTACGCGACGGGCGTTAATCTCGTCACCAAGTATCGGAGCGTTCATGGCCGCAGTGTGGTCCTGAGCGACGGCGTCGTCCTCGGCGACAACCTCATGACAGGCGACGGCGTGGTTCTGGGCGACGGAGTCGTCCTCGGCGATGCCGCTTTTGCGGGCGTCATTCGCAATTAACGACTGGTCTCAAAGAGGTAATCAGGAGCGGCGTCATGTCCATAGAACTCGCGGAAGGCGGAAAACCAATCGTCCCCACCCTCGGTCCGCGCCTGGACTCTCTCCCGCTGTCAATCCACCTGTTAACCGACGGGAACGAGGCAGAGGCGCTCGCCTTCCTCGCAGGGCGCCCCCTGCACACCGTCTGCCTGTCAGGGCTGATTCTGGATAACGGTCTGGTCAGTTCCCTGAACCGCGGTGACTTCTACGCCTGTCGTGACGCGGCGGGCCGGATGGAAGGCATCGCCCTCATCGGTCACGCCACACTCTTCGAGGCGCAAACGGATGCCGCCATCGAAGCTTTCGCCCATCTTGCCCAAGACAATCCGCGCGCCCACCTCATCAGGGGCGAACGGGAAATAATCGAACATTTTCGGGGCCACTACATGCCAGGAGGGAACGCGCCGCGTCAGGTCTGCAGCGAACTCCTGCTTGAGCAGCGACAGTCCTTTTTAACTGAACCTTTTGTGAGCAATCTACGCCAGGCCACGCTCGACGACCTTGAAACGGTGCTGGAGGTCAACGCCGCGCTGATTTACGACGAATGCGGCGTCAACCCGTTCCAGACCGATCTGGCAGGGTTTCGGCAACGGACCGCCCGCCGCATCGGGCTCGGGCGCGTCTGGGTGTGGATTGAGAAAGAGCGCTTGATCTACAAAACCGACCTCATCTCCGTAACACCCGAAGTTATCTATCTGGAAGGTGTGTACGTGGACCCGTCGGAGCGCGGCAAAGGTTACGGGTTTCGCTGTTTCTCCGAGTTGTGCCACATCCTGCTCGAAGGCGCTGACTCCATCTGCCTGCTCGTCAACGAGCAGAACCAGGCGGCGCTCAATCTCTACCAAAAGGTAGGCTACACGCTCCAGGGTTACTACGACACGATCTATCTCCCACGGAAAATTTTCTAGATCAAGTGTCGCCGGGCAACCACATAAGGTGCGGCTATGGGCAAACTGAGATACGAACCATATAGATGGATCATCGCAGCCATGGGTGCGCCCGTCTGCCTCTTCTCGGCGCTCCGCCTGCCCTTTGAGCGAATTGACCTGCGCTTTCTTCTGCTGACTTTGATGACGGTCATCGTCAGCTCGCGCATCTCCATCAAGATTCCGCGCTTCGACACCAACATCACCGTTTCCGACACATTCATCTTCCTGGCGATTCTGCTCTACGGGGGCGAGGCGGGCATTCTTTTGGCCGCGACCGAGGGCCTCTGTTCAGGCGTGCGCATCAGCAAGAGCAGGAAGCCCGTGACGATCCTCTTCAGCGGGGGGGTGATGGCCCTCTCGACTTTCATCACCGTCTGGGTCACGCGACTCGCCTTCGGGCCGAGCGAGGATTTTTACCGCCACAACTCTTCGCAGCTGCTGATGACGCTCGCCGTGATGGCGCTGGTTCAATACGTCGTCAACACGGGCCTGGTCGCCGTCGGTCTGGCCATTAAGATCAGGCAGTCCGCCTGGACTACCTGGCACAAGCATTACCTCTGGACTTCTATTACTTACATCGTCGGCGCGGCCGCAGCCGGGGCGACCGTCCTCTCAGTCAACACCATCGGCTTCTACGCGCTGATGATCACGCTGCCGATTATTTCGATCATCTATTTCACCTACCACAAATTTCTCGAAGACATCAAACGGACCGCCGCCCTGGCGGAGCAGGCCGAGCGCGAGCGCGCCGAGCAGGCCGAACGCCACATCGAAGAGTTGTCCAGGCACATCGCCGAGCAGGAGCGCATCAGCCGCGCGCTGCAGGAGAGCAAAGAGCATTTCCGCCACGCGGCCTTTCACGACGCCCTGACCGGGCTGCCAAACCGCGCCCTGTTGACAGACCACCTGAGGCTCGCCATCGAGCGGGCGAAGCGGCGAGAGGATCATCTCTTCGCGGTCCTCTTCCTAGATCTGGACCGCTTCAAAAACATCAACGATAGCCTGGGGCACACTATCGGCGATCAACTGCTCATCGCCATCGCGCGCCGCGTCGAGGGCTGCCTCCGCCCGATGGACACCGTGGCCCGCCTCGGGGGCGACGAGTTCGCCATCCTGCTCGATGGCCTGGAAGATTTCAACCAGGCGATTCAAGTCGCCGACCGCGTGCAGGACGCCCTGATGCAGCCTTTCAACCTGAAGGGGCACGAGGTCTACACGACGGCGAGCATCGGCATCGCGCTGAGCACGACCGGATACGAGCACCCCGAAAATATCCTGCGCGACGCAGACATAGCGATGTATCGCGCCAAAGATAACGGGAAAGCGCGCTACGAGATGTTCGACACGGTCATGCACACGCGGGCGGTTGCGCTCCTGAAACTTGAGAACGATTTGAGGCGGGCCATCGAGCGTCAGGAGTTTCGCGTCTTCTACCAGCCAATCGTCTCTCTCCAGACGGACCAGGTCGCCGGCTTCGAGGCGCTCGTGCGCTGGGAGCACCCGGAGCGCGGGCTCGTCCCCCCGGCCGAGTTCATTCCGCTCGCGGAGGAGACGGGGCTGATTATGGAGATCGGACACTGGGTGCTCTACGAGGCTTGCCGTCAGGTGCATCAGTGGCAGACGTCACTCCAACGCCCGCTGATGCTGAGCGTCAACCTGTCCGGCAAGCAGTTTATCCAGCACAATCTGATCCAGCAGATCGAGAGCATTCTGCGCGAAACGGATTTCGACCCGCGCTGGCTGCGCCTTGAGATTACGGAGAGCGTCGTGATGGAGAACGCCGAAGCGGCGGCCTCGATGCTGCTGCAATTGCGCGACCTGGGCGTCCACCTGAGCATTGACGATTTCGGCACTGGCTACTCGTCATTGAGCTACCTGCACCGCTTCCCCGTGACGACGCTGAAGATTGATCGTTCGTTCATCGGCAGGATGGGCGAGGGCGACGAGAATGCTGAAATCGTCAGCACGATCATGACGCTGGCGAGCAATCTGGGCATGGAAGTGGTCGCCGAAGGGGTGGAGACCGAAGAGCAGCTGGCGCAGCTGCGGGCGCTCAACTGCGAATACGGCCAGGGCTATCTCTTCTCCAAGCCGGTCCCGGCAGAGACGGCCAGGGAACTGATTCTAGAAAGGCTGATCGGGCGCGCCGTCGCGGACCTCCCCCTCCTCAGCGCAATCTCAGACACGCCGTACATCAATTAAGAGCCGTGAATCGTAAATCGTGAATCGTGAATAGACGAGCCCCCTGGTTCTTTCTATTCACGATTCACGATTCACGATTTACGACGTAGTGGTCCGCATAGCTGTAGGCCGGGCCGCAGACAAGCAGGATTTTCATCGGCACCTGGCCGCTGTTCTCAAGCGTGTGCGCGGAGCCGCGCGGGATGAAGACGGCGTCGCCCGGGGCGACCTCGCGGGATTCCTCTCCGACCGTCATCCGCCCCGTTCCCTCCAGAATGTAGTAAATCTCCTCTGTCTCGACGTGGTAATGTCGCCCGACCTTCGCGCCCACGGGCAGGACCTCTTCCGCGAGGCTGCACCGCTCGATATTGGACGTCGTGCGATCAATCAGCGGGCGAATCTCTGAATGATGCGGGGTGTTGATAACGGCGGCGTGTCGGCGATTGACGATTATCATTTGAGAAGCAGCAGGCTATACTTGGAAGCGTTCTCTTGAAGAGATAAGAAGATAAGTACGCCTGGCAAGAATCGAACTTGCGACCTCCTGTTCCGGAGACAGGCGCTCTATCCACTGAGCTACAGGCGCATGCCTCGATTATTACATAAGCCGTAGCTGGCGTGCAAAAATCAGAGACTTTGATGCACCAGCACCTCTTTATCGCCGCCGCGCTCTTCCTGGCGCTACATGCACCCGCCTTGTGTCAGAGAGCGGGAACGACAGAGCCGCGCGAAGGCGCACAGTGTTCCCCGCCCCTGACGCCTGAAACGAGGCGCGAGCTGGAGGCGCGTCTTCTGGAAGCGAGAGCGCGTTTCGAGAGCAGCCCGAACGACGTGGAAGCGATCATCTGGCTCGGTCGTCGCACAGCGTACCTGGGTCGCTTCGATGAAGCCATCGCCGTTTACACAAAAGGCATAGCAAAATTTCCGGCCGCCGCGCGACTCTATCGCCATCGCGGCCATCGTTATCTCACTGTGCGACGCTTTGATCTGGCGATCAAAGATTTGAAGCGGGCCGCGAAACTCGTCCAGGGCAAACCGGATGAGATTGAGCCGGACGGATTGCCCAACGCGCGAGGCATCCCGACCAGCACTTTGCAGTCAAACATCTGGTATCACCTGGGCCTGGCCCATTATCTAGTGGGAGATTTCAAGAACGCGCTCAAGGCCTACCGCGAATGTCTCAAGGTTTCAAAGAACCCGGACATGCTTGCGGCCACCACGCACTGGCTCTACATGACCCTGCGCCGTCTGAACCGCGAGGCGGAAGCGAGGAAAACTCTAGCGCCCATCACGGATGAGATGGACATCATAGAGAACCGCGATTACCACCGGCTGCTCCTGATGTATCAGGGCAAGATTTCGCCGGAGGCTTTGCTGGAAGAGGCTGCAAAGGGTGGAAGCGCTCTGAGCTTCCCCTCCGTTGGCTATGGAGTCGGCAACTGGTATCTTTACAACGGTCGGCGCGCGGAAGCGCTCCAACTCTTTCGTAAAATCCTGGAAGGCCCACAGTGCTCCAGCTTCGGTTTCATCGCGGCGGAAGCGGAGATAAAACGGTCCCGGCCAGCCTCAAATTAAGATTATGAATCTCAAAAACTTCGCAAACACTCTCGCCCTGGCACTCATCTGCGCGTGCGCCGCTTCCGCGCAGGAATCGAAATGCGCTGTAAAACTTGCGGACCTGCCGGCGATTCCCGAGCTGCACGGCTTTCGGCCCGGCATGACCATCGAGCAGGTCAGGGCGCGTCTGCCGAAAGCTCAGGTCAGGCCGGCGGACGAGTTCGGCACGACGTCTCTCAACATCTTTCCGGATTACGAGACGGGAGTTGATAAGACGACGTTCGCAAACATTCGGACCATCTCGCTTGAGTTTCTGGACGGACGCGTCTCCTCGCTCTGGATCGGCTACGACAAGACCTTCAAGTGGCAGACGATTGACGAGTTCACCAAAGGGATGGCATCTGCGCTCAAGCTTCCGGACTCCTGGCGCACTAAGTTACGGACCCGACTCCTCGATTGTGCGGACTTCTCCGTCGCCGTCATCCCCGTCGGCGAAAGCCCGAGCCTTAAGATCATTGATGAAGCGGCGCGAGAGTTATTGGAAAAGCGCAAGGCCGCGAAAGAGGAGACGCAGCCTTAATCTTCCGCAACTTAATCACCTCTGCAAGAGGTTCATTGCAATCCCGGCAAAATCCTTGACAACCTCTCCCTCCTGCCATACTTTCCCATCATTGGAATTGTTCGCCGGTCCGGCTACGATCCGCTAATCCATTAGCAACTCAGACGCCACGTGTCTTCTACCGCAGAGAGCCTAATATTCAGCCCTTCGTTGTGGCAAAAACTCCTGCGATGAAATAATATTCCCTCCCGAAGCGCAGGACCCGAAGCTTGAACGAAGGTGATCCGATGCCCCCACACAGCGATCCGAACGAGGCGACCGTAACAGGCAATCCACACACGGACGCCGACAGCCAGCAAACAGTACGCGCCAAAGAGAACCTGATCGGAGTGACGCTCGGCGGGCGTTATCTGATCGAGAAGGTGCTGGCTCAAGGCGGGATGGGCGCCGTCTATCTGGCACGCGATAAGCCCGAACTCCTCTCGCGCCGCGTCGTCGTCAAGGTGCTGCTCGAAGACTCCCTGAAAGACGAGTGGGTCGTCAAGAAGTTTCGCCAGGAGATCGAATCCTTGACCAGGCTGGACGACCCCTGTGTCGTCGGAATCTTCGACGCGGGCACGCTCGACGACGGCTCGCCCTACCTTGTGATGCAGTACGTGGACGGCGTCAACCTGCGCTCGGTGCTCAAGCCCGAGGGCATAGCCTTCGAGCGCGCCGCCAATATCATCAAACAGGTCGGGCGCGCACTGACGACAGCGCACAATCAGGAGATCGTTCACCGCGATCTTAAGCCTGAGAACATCATGCTCCGCAGCGTGCCGGGCGACGAGGAGCAGGTCAAGGTCATTGATTTCGGCATCGCCAAGATCAAGAACTCCGCAATCGCCCCGACGACTTTGACCGGCGCGAACGTCGCCGGCACGGTCGCCTACATGTCGCCAGAGCAGCTGGAGGCCAGATCAATCGCGGCTGCGAGCGACATCTACGCGCTCGGGGCCATCGCGTATGAGATGCTGGCGGGGCGCAGGCCCTTCAATCCGGAAACTCCGTATCAGCTCGCAGAGATGCAGAGAGAGGGCGTCAAGGTTTCGCCCAAAGCCTTGCGACCCGCCATCCCCGCGAAAGCGGACGAGCTGATCCTCAAGGCGCTCTCCTATAGCCCGGCCGCACGCCCGCAGCGGGCCAGGGACTTCGGCGATGAGTTGGCGCGCGCGCTCACCGAAGGCGAAGAGAGCACGATCAAGAAACAAGTCAAGCCGGTAGATAAAAAGTTATCTGTCCCGCTCTGGATGATCGCCGCGTTGGTTCTGCTGGCCGCGGGAATCGTCGTCGCCATCGTGTGGCTGAGGTCCGGGTCGGAGAGCAAACAGCAATCCGATGCGAAGAGCGCAAGCGTAACTCCGCCGGTAGAATCAGAGCGAAAGCTCACGTATTCGCTGACGGTGCAAAAGATGGAGGGCAAAAAGGCTGTCGGAGACGAGTATCCGTCAACCGGCCAGGAAATTTTCGGCCGCGACTGGAAGTTTCGCATGAACATCACGCCGGCGCAGTCAGGCTCCCTTTACATGCTTAGCGAGGTCAACTCGCCCGGCACTCCTCTCGAATACAATGCGCTCTTTCCCACGCCGCAAAACAACGATGGCTTATCCAAGCTTGCGGCCAGTCAGAAGGTCCAGACCGGACGCTATTTCTTCGACAAAACGCAGGATACGGAAAAGTTCTGGATCATCTGGTCGGCGCAGCCGATAGCGGAGCTGGAGACCATCTTCAAAGAGGCGGCCAGCCACGACCTGATCATCAGCGATCCGGCACAGACAGGCATCGTGCGGGAACTACTTGTGCGGTATGAAGCATCCAAGCCGGTGGTTGAAGTTGACAAGACGAACAAACAGGTGACCTTGAAAGGCAAAGGCGACCTTTTAATCAGTCTTCTTGAATTGAAGCACTAGAAGTATCAGCGCCGAAAGAGAGCGGTAAAACCGGAAATCGCGTAGGAGGATGTCAATGTTGAAGAGTAAGAATGAGTGGCGACGGCTTCTCTTGATCATTGTCTGCGCGCTCGCGCTCTCGTTCGGAAGCGCGAGCGCAGCGCAGGCGCAAGGCTCACGCGGGATCAGGTCGGAAGAGGTGGTCATTCGCATTAAATCCCCGATCGGTGGCAAGAGACCTCCGCGGCGCGGCAACACCAGACCAAAGCGTCCCGTCACCTATAGCTCGGATAAACCTTTCACCAACGTGCGAAACCAGCTGGATATGGAATACGCTCAACTGGGCGTCACCATCTGGCGCTTGCAGGGCAATTCCAAAGAGCTGACGCAGGAAGGCATCGAATCGCAGACGCTCGAACAGGTCGAAGCGACCACCTCGCTCTCAATCGGCCAGAGCGTCAGGATCGGAATCGAGCCGCTCTCGCGCGACGGCTATCTCTACGTCATTGACCGCGAGCAGTTCGCGGACGGCACATACGGCAAACCCGTTTTGATCTTCCCAACTTTGCGCACGCGCAAAGGCAACAACCGCGTCAGAGTCAACCAGCTCATCTACATTCCTATGCCGCCGAGTTATTTCCGCATCACTCCGAGCCGCATGGGCAAGACACAGGTCGCCGAAGTGCTCACCATTCTCTTATCGCCGACGCCGCTTCAATTGCCAGTACCCATTAGCGAAAGACCTCTCACGCTCGACCCCTCGCAGGTCGCGCAATGGGAGAAACTCTGGGGGACGCAGGCCAACCGCCTGGAGATGGAGGGCGGCGCGGGCCAGACCACCCCGGCCATCTCCCAGACCGACGGCACGAAGGGTTTCGAACAGGTAGGCACCGAAGACCCGCTGACCGACGACGACCCCCTGCCGCAGACCATCTTCCGCGCCGCCATCAAGGCGGGCAATCCTCTGCTTGTGACGGTGCCGTTGCGCTTCAAGGCCGCTAATTAGGGTTCTCGCAGAGCGACCTTAGATGGCGATCGGTAACGGTCAGAGCACCAGCGGCAGTAAAGATCTGGAAGAGGTTTTGAACAGGTCTGCCGCGACTCAACAGCCATCGCTCTTCGATTTTGCGCGGAAGAAGCGCGAGGTGATACTCGCGGCCTCGAAATAGAACAGACACCTCCACGGGAACCCACCAGAAAAACACCCTCTTGACCTTTTCAGGCAAGGCTCTTATTGTGCGTCAGATTCTGTAACAAATCTGGCCCGCCTAAGGAGAGATGCGAAATGTTCAAAGAGTTCAGAGAGTTTATCAAGCGCGGGAATGTCATGGACCTGGCGGTCGCCGTCATTCTGGCGGCCGCATTCGGCAAGATCATCACCACGCTCGTTGACGGGGTGATCATGCCGCCCATAGGGCTGCTGCTCGGGAAAGCCGATTTCGCCAGCCTCTTCTACCCGCTGCAGGAGACGAGCGCCAGGACGCTGGCGGAGGCCAAGGCGCTGGGCGTCCCCGTCATCGCCTACGGCCAGTTCATCAACGACATCATTAACTTCCTGATCATCGCCTTCGTCGTCTTCCTGATAGTCAGGTCGGTCAACCGGATGAAGGCTAAAGAAGAGAAAGCCTCGCCGACCAAGGATTGCCCGCGCTGCCTCTCGAAGATTCCATTGAAGGCGACGCGCTGTGCCGAGTGCTGCGTGGAATTAGAGGCGGCATAAAAGTTGCCCGATCACCTTTGAAAGCCAGGTGCGCGTACCGATTGCGTGCATCGCCCGTACTTCATGCCATTAAAACGAGGGGGAGGAAGAACCACACATGGACGCTTTTGAACTGCTGAAAAAGGATCACGAAAAGGTCTCGGGCATCTTCGAGAAATTAGAGCCGACCACGGAGCGCGCCGAAAAGACGCGCGAGGAGCTGTTCACTGAGCTCAAGAAGGAGCTGGACCTGCACGCGAAGATCGAAGAGGAGATCTTCTATCCGGCGATCAGAGAAGCGCGCAAGACGCATGAGATCACACTGGAGGGTTACGAGGAGCATCACGTCATCAAGACGCTGCTGGCCGAGCTGGAAGAGCTGCCGACGACTGACGAGACCTGGGGGGCGAAGCTCAAAGTGCTCAAGGAGAACGTAGAGCATCACGTCGAAGAGGAAGAGGGCGAGATGTTCACAGGAGCGCGTGAGGTTTTAAGTAGCGAGCAGATCGAAGAACTGGGCGCTCAGATGGAAGCCGCCAAGCGGGAGGAGAAGAAAGCTTTGGCAGCCAGTTAGTCCGCGCTTGAGCTGGAGACCGGACACGCGGGCCGCGTTAGCGGCCAGATTGAATTTAGCCTGGCCTTTTAAGGCCAGGAACTCGCGAAAGAATTTCCATTCACCGCGTCGCGTCAGCGACGATTGAAGCTGCATGAAGAATTCAATCGTCGCTGACGCGACGCCATTATTCCAACCGTTCATACTCACACGGCCTTGAAAGGCCGTGCTAAATTCACAGGGCCGCTAACGCGGCCCAGTAGAGTGGGGGTTTTTCCGACTCCGCTCGCTATCTTGTAACTCAACGGCAAGGCGTTCGCAGGAGTCTCGATTCGATTGACGCAGACTCCTGCGACGCCTTATTCTTTTCGGGAAAGAAAAGGAGTCGCGCGCGTTTTGAAGAGGGGTGCGGACCAGCCCTGACTCCGATCTTCGCGCCGAAGCCGGACGGGTTGCGGCGCCGTGTTTGAAGGCACAGTATTGCGACTTTTTTGCGCAAATACGGTCAGAGCGTGGCGTTCTAGTCCTGCGCTCGGAAGCGCTCGGCCCAGCGATCGCTTCTCAGGTGTCCGGCGACTCCCGCGGCCCCTTACGGGCGAATGATTGCGATTGGTCTAAAATTTTTAAGAGCGGAAGAGGAAACGACCCCCCAAGCCCATGCGCGAATGCCCTCGTTGTGAACGCTGCTATGAAGACGAGGTGCTCGTCTGCCCGGAGGAAGGCTCGAATACCAAGCTGACGCTGCCGGGCCCGCCCCTGATGGCCGGGCGTTACCTGCTGGAGAAGCGTCTGGGCCGCGGCGCCATGGGCCAGGTCTACCTGGCGCGCGACCAGAACCTCATCACCAGGCGCGTCGCCGTCAAAACCGTTCGCCCGGATATTCTCACCGATGAAGACATGCAGGAGGGCGAGGCCATCGCTCGCTTCGAGCGCGAGGCGCGCACGGCCGCTTCAATCCGCCACCCGAACGTCGTGGACGTGACCGACTTCGGTAAGAGTCCCGAAGGCGTCTTCTACCTTGTTATGGAGTACGTGCAGGGCGAGACTCTTCACCACCTCTTGCGGCGCGAAGGGACGCTGAGCGTGCACCGGACGCTCTCGCTCCTGCGCCAGGTCGCCGCAGGCGTCGAGGCGGCGCACGACGAAGGCATCCTGCACAGAGATTTGAAGCCCGCCAACATCTTCATCATGCAGCAGCGCAAGAAGAGCGGGAGCATCACGGGCGACGGGATCGTCAAGGTCGGAGACTTCGGCCTGGCGAAGATAGTCAACCAGGCCATCGCGGACACGAGCGGGGAGAGCGGCAGCGGGCCCGCCTCGCGCGGGATCATAGGGACGCCTGAATACATGGCCCCCGAACAGATGCAGATGGAGTCGAGCTTGGACGCGCGCGCAGACGTTTACGCGCTCGGCGTCATCGCCTATCACATGCTCGGAGGCCGCCCTCCCTTCTCCGGCGACCTGACGCAGCTCGTCATGCAGAAGATCATGAACCAGCCGCCGCCGCTCTCGGGCTTACGCTCGGACATCCCCAAAGAGGTCGAGAGCGCTGTGATGCACGCGCTCGACAAGGACGCGGAGAAGCGCCCGGCCACGGTGGCTGAATGGCTCGAAGAGTTTGAAAGGGCCGCGGGCGACGATGAGGACGACGAAAGGGGTGGCGACTCGCGGGTGGTCGTCATGGCCCCTGTGGGCGCGGAAGTTTATGTTGACGACGAAAGGCACGGGAGCGTCGGCCGCTCTGGGCGCGTCATTCTGAAATCCATCGCGCCGGGCCGCCACGTGCTCAGAGTCTCCCGCCAGGGCGACACGGACGACGAGCGTGTGATAGAGATCCGCCCGGATTCGAGCGAGCAGATAATTCAGGCAGTGCTGCGCCCGCACATGTCCGGCGGGCAGAGCGGGCAGGCGACGCCTTCGCGCGGCGGCAGCATCGGCGGCAGCGCCGGGGGAAGCCGCCCGAGCGGGAGCCTTCCGGGCGTCGTGATGTGCGCGCAGTGCGGCTCGCGCTTCGCCGCGGGCGTCAAGTTCTGCGGGCGCTGCGGCGGCAAAATCTTTCTTCCGGTCAACGAGCCGCAGAGAGGTCCGAGCGGCCAGCAGTTTGTCGGACCGCCTGCCGGCGGCGTCGCGGGCCAACGCCCTCCAATCTCAGGGGGCGGAACGACCGGCGTCAGGTGCGCGCGCTGCGGGACAGTTTACGCGCCGGGCACGAAGTTCTGCGGGCGCTGCGGAATACCCACGCAGGGGAGCGCGCCGCCCCCCAACGTCTTCAACAGACCGGGCCAGGTGGTCTGTCAAACCTGCCACACGCCTTATCCGCCGGGCACAAAGTTCTGCGGGCGCTGCGGGCACGTGATCCGCTCTTGAGCGCCGCATGGCTTCTCGTATAATGAACTTTTTCGGTCAGAGCTATTGGGACCGGAGACTTGGGCTTGATGGGCCGGCCATGACTGCCTGTCGTTCCTTACGAAACAGATGAAACAATGCCCTGCTTGCAATCGCACTTACACGGACGATGAACTGCTCTTTTGTCTCGAAGACGGCACGCAGCTTCAGGGTACGGCCGCGACCGCGGAGACCTTAATCACCTCCGACGAGGGTTCCGACCCGAACAGGACCATCGCCTTCACCACAGCCCGCGATACCAACCCGCCGCCGACAAACGTTTACGAGCCGGCGCCCCCGGCTGTTATCCCCTTGAGCCAGACTCCTCCTCCTCCTGCGCCTTCGTGGAGGCAGACTGCGCCGCCGCCACAGCACGTGCCGACGCCCTCAATTCAGCCTGCGCACAGGTCCAACGGGGGCCGCGGGTGGATCATCGGCGGGATCGTTGCGGTCCTGGCGCTCGGCGCCGGAATCGTGGTCCTTCTGGCCGTCATCGGGAGAGACAACTCCAGCAGCGCAAACTCAAACACTACGCCTCAGGCCAGCGGCCAGACGCCTCCGACCACGAGTAACGGGAGCCGGACCGTCCTCCCGCCCGTGACAAGCTCGCTCAGGGACGACTTCTCCAGGGAGAACTGGCCGACTGGCGCCGGCGCTTACGGCAGCTTTTATCAGGACGGCGAGTATCACATGAAGGGCCAGCCCAACCTCTACGTCTATATGTTCGCGCGCAACCGCGCCAGCTATTCCTCTAAGGACGCGGACGTGAAAGTGACGGCGCGCAGCGTGGACGGCAAGGCGTCCGCTCACGGCTACGGCCTGGTCATTCACGGGAAGGTCACAGGGCAGAATAATCTGGAAGGTTACGGCTTCCTGATTTACACTGGCACGCCTTCCAAGTTCGGAATCGTGCGCTTCGTTGAGGGCATGCCGAGGGATGAGGTAGAATGGACACAGTCGAGCGTCATTCGCGGCGGCACGAACCCCAACCAGATTCAGGTTCTTACACTGGGCCCGCAGCTCTCCTTCTACATCAACGGGCAGTTCGTCAAGAGCATTACGGACACGGCGGGTTATACGGAAGGCTTTGTCGGACTTTACAGCACGGAGGCGAACGAAGTCGCCTTTGACGATCTGGAAATCAAGAGCAGTAAGTAATTATGAATTTTGAATGTTGAATTATGAATTAAGGACAAAAGCTTTCAATTCAAAATTCAAAACTCAAAATTCATAATTCGAATTCGAGAGAGCGATGCAAGTCACCTTGAGAGTGTTGTCGGGACCGCATGCCGGGCGCAGCTTCGTCTTCGACCAGCACGACACGTTTCTCATCGGCCGCAGCGACACGGCGCACCTCTGCCTGCCAGAGGACAGGTTCTTCTCGCGCAACCACTGCCTTCTGGAGATCGCCCCGCCGCGCTGTTACCTGCGCGACCTCGGCTCGACCAACGGAACTTACGTCAACGGGCAAAAGGTGATGGAGGCGTTCTTGAGCAACGGGGACCGGATTCAGGGCGGGCAGACCGTGCTGGCCGTGGAAGTCTCCGCGGACCAGCAGCCCGCGCAGTACCCAGGGCCCGCCGCAGCCGTCAACATGCATCCGACCCAGCCTGCAATCGTCATGGTCGAATGCCTCAACTGCGGGGCGCGCGACCAGGCCGAAGCCGCTTCGCCCGACGAGCACCTGACCTTCCTTTGCGAAGACTGCCGCGCTGAATTGCGTAAGCGCCCGCAGCCCATCCCAGGCTACGACATGGTGAAGCTCCTGGGGCGTGGCGGGATGGGCTGCGTCATGCTCGCGCGCAACCAGCAGACGGGCGAGACGGTTGCCATCAAGACCCTGTTGCCGGAAGTCGCCGTTTCGGACCAGGCGCTGCGCCGCTTCATGCGCGAGATAGACGTCGCGGCCTCGCTGCAACACCCGCACATCGTCCGCTTCATTGATCGCGGCACGAACAAGGGCGTGGTCTATCTCATCACGGAGTTCGTCGAAGGCGCGGACGCGGCCAAGCTGGCGGACGCGCGCGGGGGAAGGCTCCCTTACCCGGAGGCCTTGACGATCATCTCGCAGTCCCTGGCAGCCCTGGATTACGCGCACCAGCGCGGCTACATCCACCGCGACATCAAGGACCAGAACATACTCGTCAGCGGCACCTGGCCCGACTACAACAGCAAGCTGACGGACTTCGGTCTCGCCAAGAGTTTCACGCAGACGGGCATGAGCGGCGTGACGATGGCCGGGGACGTGGCGGGCACGTTCGCCTACATGCCGCCCGAACAGATCAGGGACTTTCGCAACGTGCGCCCGTCTTCAGACATCTACGCGATGGGCATGACCGCTTACAGTCTCCTGACGGGTGCAATCGCCCTGGACATCTCGCCGCGCGCCAATGTGGCCGAGACCGTCAAGGCGATCTTCGAGAAGCCAGTCATCCCTGTACGCCATCGCGTGCCCGAGATTCCAGACCGCGTCGCCTCCGTCATCGAGCGCGCCATCGCCAAAGACCCGATGCAGCGCTGGCACTCCGCGGAAGCCATGCGCGCAGCACTCCTACAATCCCTTTGATTAAGGCAGTGAGCAATAAGCAGTGAGCAGTGGGCAGTGGGCAGTCAGCCCCGTTAGGGGCGACCGTCTAAAGCCCAGGGCGTCAGCCCTTATCATTACCCACATCTCTGTAAACTTAACAAGTGTGGGAGTTAAAAGGAGCATAGGGGCTCATGATCTTTAGAGGCAGTCTCTCATGCTTT
>DASVXV010000166.1:0-5106 GCA_036392495.1 Pyrinomonadaceae bacterium
TCATGATCTTTAGAGGCAGTCTCTCATGCTTTGTTACAAACAAAGGACTTATGCTCAGCAAAACCAACCCACAGCCCCATAAATGAAAAATGTGGGTAATGATAAGGGCTTGCGCCCTGGGCTTTATGCCGTCGCCGTCTCCGACGGCTGGAATGGGGTGGAATTTATCAATGGCTGGAAGCGGGTGGAGCTTATCAATTGTCCTGCAGCCATCCTTGCAGGAGGGCGTAGCGGACGATGCCGATGCGGCTGGTGAGGCCGAGTTTCTTCATCGTGTTGGCTTTGTGAGCTTCGACCGTCTTGACGCTGAGGTCGAGGCGCGCGGCGATCTCTTTGTTGCTGTAACCCCAGGCGATGAGGCGTAGGATTTCGGCCTCGCGCTCGCTCAACTCGTCATGCGCCCCGGTCTGCGGGATGGTCGGCTTGTTGGCGTAACCGCTGATGACCTTTCCGGTGATGGCCGGGTCCAGGTAGTTGCCGCCTTCCGCAACGGCGTGGATGGCGCGGATCAGTTCGGTCGCGGCGCTCTGCTTAAGGACGTAGCCCGAGGCCCCCGCGCGGAAGAGTTGTTGGAGAAAGCCAGAGTCCGCGTGGCGCGTGAGTGTCAGGACTTTCACGTCGGGGAAGAGTTGCTTCACCTTCTCTGTCGCTTTGAGTCCGTTCATCTGCGGCATGGAGACGTCCATCACGATCACGTCTGGCCGCAGCTCCTCTGTGAGTTGAACTGCCGCGCGCCCGTCGCCAGCCTCGCCGACGACCAACATGTCCGGCTGCGCGTTGACGAGCGCCTTCAAACCCTCGCGCACCATCAGGTGATCTTCGGCGAGGAGGATGCGGAGGCCGCCTTCGTCTTTCACTTTATCTCTCTTGCTCACTCGTTATCTCCACTACCCTCCCCCCTTTTTTTCGCCGAATTGATAGGAATGCGCACAAAAACGGTCGTGCCCTCGCCGGGCGCGGACTCGACCTCAACGGTTCCGCCGATGAGCGACGCGCGCTCGCGCATGTTGAGCAGGCCCATCCCGCGATTGCCTTCCACCTCTGCCTCCGTGTCGAAGCCCTTGCCGTCGTCTTCGATAATGAGCACGGCGTTCTCTTCGCGCCGCTCAAGGAGCACGTCAACGCGGCTGGCCTCGGCGTGCTTATAGACGTTGTTGAGAGCTTCCTGCGTGATGCGGTAGAGACTGGTTTCGACCTCCGGCGTGAAGCGAATGTTACTGAGCCGCGCGGTGTGATAATCGGCCTTGATGTTGAAATGCTTCGACCACTCCTGGACGAAGTTTTCGAGCGCCGCCGCAAGCCCCGCTTCGTCGAGCGCGGCGGGCCTGAGTTCCCACGCGAGAAAGTCCACGTCCGAGTCGAGGCGCTCGGCCAGAACTTGCGCCTGCGTAACCTGCTCCGTAATCTCCGCCTCTTCCACGCACCTCTCCTTGATCGTTTCGAGGTTCAGGCGCAGCGCCGTCAACTGCTGCCCCAACTGATCGTGCAGGTCGCGCGAGATGCGCTGGCGCTCAAGCTCCTGCGCGCGGACGAGGCGGCGCAGCAAATCCTTGACACGTTCTTCGGCGTTGCGGCGCTCGGCGACCTCCATCACGAGTTCGTGCGTGCGCGCCTCGGCCCCTTCTTCGAGCCGCGCGCGCTCCTGCTCGACATGGCCCAACAATTCCTCGCGCTCATCCTCCACATACTTTTCTTTGGTCAAGTCGCGCGCGACCTTGACGTACCCGCGCAACTTGCCATCAACGCGCAGCGGGGCCATCACGCCGGAGGCGTAGAAGAGCGAGCCGTCCCTGCGCATGTGCCAGCGGTTATCCTCGGCGCGTCCCTTTTCAAGAGCCGTCTGCATCTCTGCTTCCGGCACGCCGCGCTCGCGGTCTTCGGGCGTGAAGATAATCTCGCCGGATTGACCGATGGCCTCCGCTTCGCTGTAGCCGATAATCATTTGAGCGCCCGGATTCCATGAGGTGATGCGCCCTTGCGTGTCTAAAGTGAAGATGGCGTAATCCTGTATGCTCTCGATGAGCAGGCGCACGCGCTCTTCCGCTTCGCGCGAGGCTTCTTCGGCGCGTTTGCGGTCGGTGATGTCAACGAAGGACAGCACGACGCCCTCGATGCGGTCCTCCAGCGTCCGGTAGGGCATCAGGCGCATGATGTACCAGCGGTTGTCGAGGCTGCGAACCTCTCGCTCGATACGCCCCAGCGTATCGAGCACGTGCGTAGCGTCTTCGGTGAGGTTCTTATAGTTGAGCCTGTGCGTCAGGTCAGCGAGCGGCCGGCCTATGTCGGAGGCGATGAGGTTGAAGAATTCGGTGGCGCTCGGCGTGAACCGCATGATGCGTAAACGCCTGTCGAGGAAGATCGTCGCCACGTCGGTCGCGGCCAGGAGGTTCTGCAGGTCGCTGTTGACGCGGTTGACCTCGTTGACATTGTCGTTCAATTCGACGTTAACCGTCTGCAGCTCCTCGTTCAGGGATTGCAACTCTTCCTTGCTCGTCTCCAACTCTTCGGTAGTGCTTCTGAGTTCTTCGTTGATGGCCTGCAACTCTTCGTTCGAGGCTTTCAGCTCTTCGGTCGAAGTCTCGTACTGCTCGATGGTCGTGCGCAGGACGTTCTTGGTGCGCTGCAACTCGTCTTCGAGATGGCGGATGATCTGCTCCATCTCGCCCGCGTCCATGCTAGCGCCGCCCTCGACAGACTCTTCGGCCCCAATCCTGGGGACCGTCTCCGCTCTATCATCGAAAATGACCAGCAGGTAATTGCGCGAGAGTTCGGGATGCCTGACGGGCCGGACGATGATCTTCAAAAGCCGCGTCTCGCCGTCAATCTTTAAACTCATACGCCGCGTCTCGCTCTCGTGCTCCTCCTGCGTGGCGGTGAAGAGCACGGCGCGCAAGTCCAGGCGCACATCCGGGTGGACGACCTTGAGCAGGTTGCGCGAAGGTTCGCCGCCCGCGAAGCGCAGGTAGCGTCCGGCGCTCTCAGAGACGTGCACGATGTCGTGGGCCTCGTTGACGAGCACGCTCGGCGGCGCGAGCTGCTCGACCAGTATCTGGTGTATCTCGCCGTAAGAGGCCGCGGGCTTTCTGATGGCCGGCGTCGCCTCCAGCACCTTCACGTCCCACTTGCCGGGCATAGGCAACGCGGGAACGTAAGGTGTGGTGGGCGAGATGGCCGTGCGCTGGAAGATCCGGTGCCTCTTGTCAATGGGCGTGAAAAGCTCCGGCAGGCCGTCGGCCGACTCAGACGTGCCGAGAAACAGGTAGCCCTGGGGCCTGAGCGAGAAGTGGAAGAGTTCGAGCACACGGTCCTGCGTCTCGCGGTTGAGATAGATCAGCAGGTTGCGGCAGCTCACCATGTCGAGCCGCGAAAAAGGCGGGTCGCGCAGGATGTTATGCGGGGCAAACAGCACTATCTCGCGAATCTCCTTCTTGACGCGATAGTGCTGCCCCTCTTTGGTGAAGTAGCGACGCAGGCGCTCAGCGGGCACGTCCGCCGAGATTGTTTCCGGGAAGACGCCCTCGCGCGCCTGCCCGATGGATTCATTGTCAATGTCCGTGGCGAAGATCTGAATGTTCGGCGCTTGGTTCAAGGTCTCCGCGTGCTCCTGCATCAGGATGGCGAGCGAGTAGGCCTCTTCGCCAGAGGCGCAACCCGTCACCCAGACTCTGACCTGATCGTTGTCCGTCTTCTCGCTAAAGAGCGTCGGCACGATCTCCTTCTCCAGAATCTCGAAAGCCTCTGTGTCGCGAAAGAAGTTGGTGACGGTAATCAGCATGTCATGCTGAAGCTCGTGCACCTCCTGCGGGTGTTCGCGCATGAGTTGAAGATAGGACGCAAGGTCTTCCATCTCGTTGACCTGCATCCGCCGCGAGATGCGCCTGAAAATCGTCGAGCGCTTGTAGTTGGAGAAGTCGTGCCCCGTGCGTATGCGAACCAGCGAGAGTATCTCGCGCAGGGCGTCTGCCTCGGTCCCCGTCGGCGGCTTCTTGCCTTCAGGCGGAATCTGGATTCGGACGGAGGCGTCGCGAATGCCGATAATCTTGTCGGGCATCTCCGAGACCGACAGGACGAAATCCACCAGCCCGGCGTTAATGGCGTTGCGCGGCATTCCGTCATACTCCGCCTCCGTTGGGTCCTGCGCGAGCGCGATGCCGCCCTCCTCCTTAATGCGCTTGAGGCCGAGCGTGCCGTCCGTGCCGGTGCCCGAAAGGACGACGCCGATGGCGTGAATGCTGTAAGCAGAGCCGAGCGTGCGGAAGAAGACGTCAATGGGCGCGCGCACGCCTTTGCGCGGGTCAGGCTCCTGAAGCTGGATGCTGCCATCCACCATGATGAGGTTTTTGGCGGGGGGGATGACGTAGATGTGGTTCGGCTTGACCTTTTCGGGTTCGCGCACCTGGATGACGGGCATCGCGGTGTTGCGCTGAAGCATTCCGGCCAGATTGCTCTCGTGCTCCGGCGACAGATGCAGGATGACGACGAAGGCCATCCCGTTGTCAGCAGGCATCTGCCTGAAGAACTCCTCAAGCGAGGTGATGCCTCCGGCGCTCGCGCCGATACCGACGGCGAAGAAGTCGTGACCGTCCGTCTTCTCTTTCGACCGCTTTCCGCCGCGAGTGCGTTTGCTGCGTTCAGGTGCCTCACCCATTGCTCTTCGGACCTCACCGAACAGGAGCGCCGCGCTTGACGCTGAGCCGAAAAGAGTGCGGAAGCGTGCGCGGGCTGTTTTGGAAGATTCTTTTCGGAAACCTGAAGAGTCCGAGTCGGCTGTACGCGCCAGAGTATATGCCAAACTGTGACGAGCGTACAGCGATGAGTGGAGAAGTGCTAAGGGTTGGATTGGTAATCAGGAACAGCCCGCGCGAGCGGGCGACGGTATCTATTTAGCCCACGCAAGCAGGCGACTGCATGTTTAGCCCGCGAATGCAGGCGACAGCATATATTTAGCCCGCGCCAGCGGGCGATAGCATAAAGCCCAGGGCGTCAGCCCTTATCATTACCCACATTTTTCATTTATGGGGCTGTGGGTTGGTTTTGCTGAGCATAAGTCCTTTGTTTGTAACAAAGCATGAGAGACTGCCTCTAAAGATCATGAGCCCCTATGCT
>DASVXV010000167.1:0-178465 GCA_036392495.1 Pyrinomonadaceae bacterium
GAAGACTCTGGCAGATGTTTGACCACGAGAGACGATTGACATTAAAAAGTCTTGGTCAGCTTGGCTCAGTTTAAGGTGTTCTTTTTGCATGTCTTTAAGAGACGCGCAAAACATCAATAATTTTAGTTTCCAATGTATTAAATTAAAAGTGGTTCTCCGCCTTACTTTTGCATTTTTAATTTTGAATTTTTAATTCTTTCCTACCATTCCCAGCATTACCAGCAGTGCGCGTTTGAGCCCCGTTTCGCGACCGCGCGGGTCGTACCACTCGTCGAGCGTGTGCGAGTTGCCGGATGTGCCGCCCGTACCGAGCGTGATAGCCGGAAGACCGAGTGAGATGGCTATGTTGGAATCCGTTGAAGAGCGGTCAAGGCGCGGGCGGTGACCCAGGTAGCGCGTCGCCTCTTCCGCGAGGCGAACGATCTTCGCCTCAGGGGGCGTTTCCCCGCTGGGGCGGTCTCCGATGAGCTTCAGGTCCAGTTCCAGAGGCGGACCGCCCGCGCGCCTGGCGCCGTTCTCGTCGTCCGCGGCCTCGCGCACGGCGCGGCGAAAGTACGCGTCGAGCCGCTGAAGTTCTGCCGCGGATTCGGAGCGCATGTCCACATCCATAGAGGCTTCGCGCGGGATGACGTTGACGCTCGCGCCGCCCTCTATGCGCCCGACGTTGAAGGTCGTGCGCGGGTTCGAGGGTGCCGGGTATGCTGCGAGCCGCGCGATGGCGCGCCCCAGGGCATGCACGGGGTTGGCCGCGCCGAAGTCTCCCCAGGAATGCCCGCCCGTGCCTTTCAGCCGCACGCGGTAACGGCGCGACCCCAGGGCTGCGTGCGTGATGCGCTCCACGCCTGGTCCGTCGAAACTGATGAAGGCGTCCACGCGACCGGCCCACTCGCCTTCGGTCAGCAGATAGCGCGCGCCGCGCAAATTCCCTTCGCCCTCTTCGCCGACGGTCCCGACGAAAAGCAGCGAGCCTTCCGTTTCGATGTGGGACTCTTCGAGGGCGCGCAGGACGGCGACGAGCGCGGCCAGGCCGCAGCCGTCGTCCGCGATGCCGGGGGCGAGCAGTCTGTGCCGTTCACGCCTGACAGTGAAATCGGTGCCGGGGGGGAAGACCGTATCGAGGTGTGCGCTGACGACCAGAAGCGGCGCAAGCTCCCGCCCGCGCCGTAGCGCGACGCAGTTGCCTTCCCCGTCCAGATGGGCCTCGCTCAAACCGTGACGCCGGAACTTCTCGCACAGATAGGCCGCGCGCTCCTGTTCGCCGAAAGGCGGCGCAGGAATTGAGCAGATCCTTACCTGCTCGTCCGTGATTTCCGCCTCGCGCGCCTGAAAGAATTGAAAAGCCTCGCGGACCTGCGGCGAGGCTAAAAGCTCTCCGAGGATCTGGTCGGGCGCGATTGCAGCAGAAACCATAAAAAAAGTGATGAGTGATGAGTAATGAGTGATGAGTAGGGATGAGCTTTTAACTCATCACTCATCACTCATCACTTTTCAAACTAACCGCATTACTTCGTCTTCTTCGAGCACTGCCGAAGATTGCTTGGCGCGCTCATAGATGCGTGAAACGCGTTCTTCCGTGGCTTCGAGGCCGCGCGTTTCGAGCCAGAAGATGACGTTTGATTTGCCGCTCATCGGGCCGATTTCGATCTTCTGCTTGAGGCCGAAGAGCCCCGCCGGGACGCCCGAATAGACCAGGTCCGCCAGGGCCGGGTCGTTCTTCCTGTAGCTCTTGATGACCGCCGCCGCGTGAACGCCCGTCGCCGTGCGGAAAGCGTCACGTCCGAAGACAGGGTAGTTATAGGGAATCGTCCAGCCGCAAGACTCCGCGGCCGTCTCGCAATACTCGCGCAGCCGCGAAAGATCATTGTCAATCCAACCCATCAACCTGAGATTGACCAGCAGTTGATCCATCGGCGTGTTGCCGACGCGCTCGCCGACGCCCAGGGCCGAGCCGTGGACCTGATCCGCTCCGCCTTCGATGGCCGCAATCGAGTTGATAACGCCGAGGCCACGGTCCTGGTGGCCGTGCCAGTCAAGACGGACCTTCTCTCCCTGCTCTTCGATAATACTCTTCACGTAGCGCACGACCGCGCGTGCGCCATCCGGCGTCGAGTGCCCGACGGTGTCGCAAACGCAGACGGCGCGCGCGCCTGCGCGAATCGCCGTCGTGTAGAGCGCTCTGATTGTTTCAGGATCGGCGCGCGTCGTGTCTTCGGTGACGTACATCACGGGCAGGCCCTCTTTGACGGCAAAGGTCACGGCCTCTTCCGTCAGCTTCAAGAGCTTATCGAGAGTCCAGTCTTCGGCGTAGAAGCGGACCGGAGACGAGCCTATGAAAGTGCAGGCTTCGATTGGGATTCCCGCGCGCTGCGAGATTTCGGCGATGGGTTTGATGTCCGCTGCGTGAGTGCGCGCGGCGCAGTTGGGGCGGATCCGTAATCTCTTATCGGCGATCTCGCGCGCCAGGCGCTCGACGCCCGCGGCGTGCGTGCCGCCCGCGCCCGGCAGACCGATGTCGGCCGTGTCAATCAAGAGCGCGTCCATCAGGTGCAGGAGTTCGATCTTCTTCTCGACGGGCGGCTCGCAGACCGAAGGCGATTGCAGGCCGTCGCGCAAAGTTTCGTCGTCGAAACTGATCTTGCGCTGCGGGGCTTTCGTCGTCGGCTCGACCTTGTTCCAATCGTAAACGAGTTCTTCAACGGGCACGTCGCCACCTCTTAAATTGAGTCTGGAGTCTGAAGTCAAAAAAAATCAAGCGGACTCCAGACTCAGAGACTCCAGACTCAAGACTTTTTGATGGAATTTGATTACAGCAAGCGGCGGGTTGAATGTCAAGCTAGCCATTCTTTGAGCCGGGGGTGTATATTTAGGCCGCGAGATAGCCACCCGAGCAGTGTTGATGTACCTCATTTCGCCATAAGATTTCTTCACCGAACTATAGCGAGGCCAAATCAACATGAAAATCACCAAACTTTTCCTCTGTATCGCTCTGGCGCTTCTGTGGACAAAAAGCGCGCTTGCCTGCTCATGCAGGGACTATTACATACCGCCCTGTGCGGCATATTGGGGAGTAGATGCTGTCTTCATCGGCCTGGTAACTGAAGTCACTGCTGAATCGCCTGACTCTGGGGTCGGCGGCGCAATAGTCCATTTCACAGTTGAGCAGGCTTTCCGCGGAATTAAAGTCGCGAAAGTGGAGGTTATCGCTCCCGGCGAGAACAGCAGTTGTAACATGGGCTTCAAAGCAGGCCAGCGCTGGCTCGTATACGCAGACCGTGCGGCTGGCGGCAGGCTGGCAACCGGCCCGTGTATTCGGACGACACCGCTTCCCGCTGACGAAGACCTGGCTTACATCACGAAAGTATCCGGACAAGCTTCGATGCAGTCCATCTTAGGCCGTGTCGGGAAGAGTCAGTTCGAACTGGTCGAAGGAGTGAAGGTAATAGTCGAAGGCATCAGCGGCAAGCATCAGGCCGTCACCGATAAGGAGGGTAAATTCAATTTTAACCTGCCTCAGCCGGGGACATATAAAGTCCGCCTCTTCATCCCCTATAGCGCCTTTGTCATGAACATCAGCAAGGACTTTGAAGAGATAAAATCGGAGCCAACCGAGAAGCTGACCGTGGCGGAGTACGAGGTGACACTACCGGCAAATCAGTGTGATTACAGGTTGATCGTTGCGCCCGAGAAGGACCTTAAGGCCACAGCCGAAATCAGCGGAAAGGTCTTAGATTCGGAAGGGCAACCTGTTACCGATCAGACAATCTATCTCTATCCGGCGACTTCGGAGCAGGATTTCTCATCCGGGGGCTATAAGTACACCCAGACAAATAAGGAGGGCATTTACACGTTTACCGGGTTGAGGGAAGGCCGCTACTGGCTGGGCGTCAATATTGGCCAGATACCGGAGGTCAATTCGCCCTTCCCCACTACCTTTTATCCCGGAACGCAAGATCTTAAGGGAGCCACCGTCGTTACACTGAAGCAAGGTCAGAAGCTGTCGCGGAAGGACATTCAGTTACCTCCCCGATTGGTCGAACGGGAAATCACAGGAAGCATTGTCTGGCCCGATGGGCGACCCGCGCTGGCACCTCCGCCCGGGTCGGAAAATTCCGGCCTCAGGCCTGACATCTATATCCGTGATCCGAAACGACTATGGTATCCGCCAAATCCGCGACGAAATGATGGCACGTCAATCGAGAAAGTTGATGATGGCGGCCATTTCTCATTCATAGGCTTTGAGGGCTATACCTATGTTATCTTTGCTGTGGCTCACGATGGTGAAGGCAAAATGGTACGTTCGAAGGCCGTAAAACTCAGAGTGACGGCGGACACCAAACCGCTCGTGCTGGTGCTGACGCTGACCGATAGAGCGGGAGAGAAAGAACTCAAAAAAGAGTTGGGCGATAAACCGTAAAACATCCGAGAAAATCTGACGTTGTTTAATAAGGACGGTTTCAATCATGAGTGGCTTCAGTGCCTCTGGACATTTCCGCCATCTGAGAAGAACTTTTTGTCACTTCTCAAGCGCCCTGTTTGTGCTCCTGTGCGTCTGTTTGCTGGCGTCGGCTCAATCGCCCCTGCCGCAGGCCACTAACAATCAAGCGAACATAACCAAAACGGTCATCGCGCCGACATACCTCAACCTGGGCAAGACCGTAAAGGGGCGCGACATCACGGCCATCATTTACGGCTCGGGCGCAAAGCGCGTGCTGGTCTTTGGCGGGATACATGGCGACGAGCAGAACACGACCGTTCTGGCGCGCGCCCTGGCCGTCAACATGAATTCGCAGACCCTGCCGCCCAATCTAACCGTCATCGTCGTGCCGGACGTCAACCCGGACGGGCTGATGGCCCTGACGCGAGTCAACGCCAACGGCGTGGACATCAACCGCAACTTTCCTTCGAAGACGTGGCGCGCCGAATACACGGAGCAGAGGCGTTTTCCCGGCCTGCAACCATCTTCAGAGCCCGAGACGCGCGCCGTGCTCGGACTGCTCGAACGCTATCCGCCTCACCTGGTCGTCACCTTGCACGCCGCGATGGGATGCGTCAACTGGGATGGACCGCGCGGCGCTGCGCCAGCGCAAACCCTGGCCGCGATCAACGGCTACCCGCTCTGCGCCTCCCTGGGTTATGAAACCCCTGGCTCGCTCGGCGTGCTGACGGGAATTGACAAAGAGGTTCCAACCGTCACCATCGAGTTGCGCGCGAAGAATCCGAGCGCGCTGGTCGAAGAGAATCTGCCAGCTCTCCTGGCTCTGCTGAAGCAGTTCGCGGAAAAGTGAAGGACCGGGCGACGATGTCCTTGAAACTTCCGGCCACAAATGACGCCGCCGCTTACCGGCGTCATTTCAACGACGTCGTCTGGCAACAGGCAGCCTCATTCATCTGCGCGCGGCATCATCTCTCTTACAACGTCTTGCGGCGCTCACCTCTCGGCGAAAACATCATCTTCTTCGTTGACGACCGCTTTGTAATCAAAATCTACGCCGCGGCCCGCGGGCAGTACGAACGCGAGGCGGCGGCTCTTGAATTCGCACGCCAGGCCAGGCTTTCGATAGAGACGCCGGAGGTCGTGCATAGGGGCGAACTCGAAGGGTGGTCTTATCTGGTGATGACGCACCTCGCTGGCCTCCCTATGAAAGAGGTGTGGCCGGGCATCGCAGAACGAGACCGCCTGGAGATAGTCTCTCGTCTGGGCGTCGCCATCAGAGAACTCCATTCGCACGAGGCGCCGCTTTCGCAAGCTGCCTTAAATCGCGACTGGCTCGGCTTCATAGAGCAGCAGGCGCGCGCGTCCGTCGAGAGGCAGAGGGACTGCGGCGCTAATCCTGAGTGGCTGGAGAGTCTGCCCGCATACATTGATGAGAGATTGCCGTTGTTGCCGTCCGCCTACCGGTCCGTGATGCTGCACGGGGACGTGCACCCTGGCAACTTACTGCTCAGGCAAGTGCGCGGGCGCTGGGCTATCTCATTATTCGATTTCGGCGACTCGTTCTGCGGCTTCCACGAATATGAGTTCGTAGCGCCCGGCGTCCTCATGGTGCAGGGTAGGCGCGAAGAACAAAGGGCGCTGCTCGTCGCTTACGGCTACACGCAGGCTGAGCTTGACTCGGGCCTGCGCGCCAGATTAATGCTGCTGACAATCCTCTATGAGTGCAGCGACCTGCGTAAGTACGCGCTGCGCCTCTCGCCCGAGGCCGTTCATCTCACGCTCTCGGAACTGGAAAGAGCAATCTGGACCTTCGTGAGTGAGTAAGAGGGTTTTGAAGGCTTGATGCAACCGAATTTTCTACGGCTTAACGGCGTCACGCGTGAAGAGAGGCATGAGATGATCTCGCGCGTGAAGGAGGCTATCCAGAAGGGCAGCGGCTACATTCTGGACTTTCATATGTTCTCTAACCGCTCCATCTGCCTTAATTTTGAACTGCCCCTCGGGAAGATCGGGAAGTTGCGTGATGAACTACGGGCCACGGGTTTGCTGCTCGACGACGCCAGCCTCTCGGTCCTTGATCCCTGCTCGCGGCGGGCGGAACAACTCTCCGAGAAAGAGAGCGCATCAGAGGTCTCAGGAACCCTGAAGATCAGTTTTATCCACAACGACCCGGATTTAAGAATTGAAGTCCCGCCGATTCCAGGCTAAGCGCAGGTTCGGCGCCCCGGCTTACTTTGAGTTGCGGTCGTGTTACGATGATGGTCGTGATTGCCTGATCATTCCGCCTGAGGGAGCTAAAAAGATGCCGCAATATTTGAGTGTCATCGCGCCGGTTCCGGTTGAGACGCCGCCTTCCGCAGAGCCTATGAGCAACGCGAAGTTGCTGTTTCTCATCGGCGCAGGCGTTGTCTTGTTCCTTCTTTTCGTCATCCTCGTCAGCAGGCTGCTTCGTAAGAAAAATTGAAGAAGCTAGAGGGCGGCGAAAAGTTAGCTGAACATTCTGAGTATAGCTTTTGCCCTGGCGAGTGAGCCAAATCACGGAGCATCTATGGGAGATTCAACCACCCCTTCTTTCGGCACGATAGGGATAGTGCTGGTGATTCTGGGCATTCTCGTTATCGTCATTCCAATAATTTTGTATATCAGGGAGCGTCGCAAAGAGAATGAAAAGGGGTTCGCAAGGGGCAGCATCGAGGCGACTGTGAGGGGCGTGGATCAGCCGAAAGAGTTGCCGGCGACTTTTGTGAAGCGCTGCCCCACGTGCAAGGCTATTTACGCGGATGAAACCCTCGCTTTCTGTCTGAGCGACGGCTCGACTCTGGAGCGCATCCCAAATCCATCTCCGCCAGCTGACCCGAACGCGACGGCCATTTACGTGAATGCGAATCAAAGCGACCCGCCGCCGACAGTGCGATATCACCCGGGCCGGTCTTCCGGCAACAAAGGTTAATCTAACTAATGGAGTAGCTATGAAATTCTTGAAATTGCTCACGCTCGCCGCAATCGTCCAGGCCGGAGCGCTCTGCGCGTTCGCCCAGAAACCGACGTGCCAAGTAAAGCAGGCGCCCGAATTCAACGGCTTTCATTTAGGTATGTCCGCGCTGGACGTAAAAGACCTGCTCTTTGATTCAAGCCTCTTTGATTCCAAGATGTCTGCCGTTAATAAGACTGGAACGCAAGCCGTTCGGCTTTCCGGCGCGGAGCTGAAGGACGAATACGCGGAAGGGATAGACGAGGTTAATCTGACCTTCGTTGATAAAAGGCTCGCCATCATCAAGGCGACTTACAACGGCGCCGTCACCTGGAGAAACGCCGAAGACTTTTTCAAGCAGGTCTCGGAAAAGCTAGGGCTCCCGCAATCGTCAGCTTCGGCCCAGACTCGCGGCAGTCGCGGCAATGAAAAATACAGGTTCGACTGCACCGATTTTGCCGTGACGCTCGCTTACTCGTTCGGAGTTTCGCCGAGCATCACCATCGCCAACACCATTGCGCAGAAGATGGTTGACGAGCGCAGCGAGAGAAATCCAGACGGCCAGATTAAGGAAATCAACGTCACACCGACAATGCGACCGCCCCGGCCGAATCCTCCCCGTTAATCCATAGTGACGAGTGACAAGTGACGAGTGACGAGTTAATATGCCCTGCTCGTCACTCGTCGCTTGTCACTCGTCACTGCTTTTATGATTATCGCCTTAGGCTCAGATCGCGCGGCCAAGATCATGGCTTTGCGTTCCACAGTTGCGCGTATTAGCTCGATTGACGCGCGCTGGAGCGAGGCCTCGATCATCGCCAGAGCGGTTGAGACCGACGCGCCCAGAATGCCTTTGACCGACTGGCAGTTGATGCATGGGGCGCGCGCCCGCGCCGCAGCCGTGCGCGACGAGTTAGAGAAAGAGGGGCGGCGCGCAGAGCTTTATGTCGGACTCGAAGGTGGATTCCATTCGACCAACATTGACGACGAATGGCACACGTTCTTACGCGGCTGGGCTTACGCGTCTGACGGCGCGCGCGGCTACTTCGGCGCAGCGCCTTCCGTCACCGTTCCCCCTTCGATAGCCGACATGGTGATTGACGGTCAGAGAGAGTTGGGGCTGGTCATTGACGAGGTCGCGGGCGAGCGCGACGTGCGCAGTCGTCAGGGGGCCTGGGGCGTTCTTTCGCGCGATCTTCTGACGCGCTCGATGAGTTTCGAGGCGGCGCTCATAGCTGCCTTTGCGCCATTCTATAATGCCAGGCTCTATCTTTAGCCGAAACCTCGGCTGCAACCCGAAGTCCATTAGGAGCAAGCATGCTGAAGAAAACCATTACAAGCCTCTGCCTGATTTTGCTGCTGGTTCAAGGGGCCCGAGCGCAAGCGCCGCAAACGCGCTTCGCCCCCGAGGTGCAGGATTTTGTGAGCGTGGACGCGCCCGTCATCGCGCTGACGCACGCGCGCGTCATTGACGGTACGGGCTCCGCCGCTAAAGAAGATCAAACGATCATTATCGCCGGAGGCAGGATTCAGAGGCTCGGAAGCTCCGTCAACACGCAGATTCCCGACAATACGAAGATCATTGACCTCAAAGGCAAGACGGTCTTGCCCGGCCTCGTGATGATGCACGAGCACATGTTTTATCCTGCGGGCCGACTGGTGCTCTTTAATGAAATGGGGTGGAGTTTCCCGCGCCTTTACCTGGCCTGCGGCGTGACGACGCTCCGCACCGCCGGCAGCATCGAACCTTACACAGACCTCAACATCAAGCGGCTGATTGACGGCGGCCGAATCCCTGGTCCGAAGATGCGCGTCACGGGACCGTACCTCGAAGGCGTGGGGAGTTTTGTCACGCAGCTGCACCAGATTACTGACACTGCGGACGCGCGCCGCATGGTCGAGTACTGGGCGGACCAGGGCGTGACCTCGTTCAAGGCCTACATGTACATCAAGCGCGCGGAACTCGGCGCGGCCATCGAGGCGGCGCACAAACGCAAGATCAAGGTGACGGGACATCTCTGCGCCGTCGGCTTCCGCGAGGCCGCCGCGCTCGGCATTGATAATCTTGAGCACGGGATGATCGTTGACACGGAGTTTCTGCCCGGCAAGAGACCGGACGTGTGCCCGCAGCAATCCGACACCATCAACAGCTTTGCCAGGATGGATATCGAGAGAGCGCCCGTCTCTGAGATGATCCGTGATTTAGTCGCGCATCGCGTCGCCATCACTTCGACGCTTCCGGTCTTCGAATCCGCCTCTCCGAATCGTCCGCCATTGCAACAGCGCGTGCTGGACGCCATGACGCCCGAGGCGCGGATTCAATACCTGAGCGGGCGCGCACGCAACGGCGAGCGGAAAGATTCCCCTTATCCTGCGGCCTTACAGAACGAGATGCGTTTTGAGCGTGCCTTCGTCAAAGCGGGCGGGCTGCTGCTCGCGGGCTCGGACCCGACCGGGAACGGGGGCGTGCTGGCCGGATTCGGCTCCCAGCGCGAGGTCGAGCTGCTGGTCGAAGCCGGATTTACGCCGCTCGAAGCCATCCGCATTGCGACCCTTAATGGGGCGGAATATTTAGGAGAGGCGGACCGCATCGGGACGATTGCCATCGGCAAGGATGCCGACCTGATCGTCGTTCAGGGCGACCCGTCAACAAACATCGCGGACATCGAAAAGGTCGAGATCGTTTTCAAAGACGGCGTCGGCTACAATCCCTCGAAGCTCATCGAGTCGGTGCGCGGCTCGGTCGGTTGGCGTTAAGATGATTAAAATGGCTTAGACTGGAAGTTTGAGGTGGTTGCGCAGTTCAGCCATATCTGCGCGCAAGGTCAGAGTCTCGGAATGTACAAGATTAACTTCGCTTTCAATCCGATCCAGTCGGATGTTAAGACGCTGCTCCAATGAATTGATACGCTCAAGGATAGATTGCAGCATAGGTTGGGTTATAGCTTCGTCTTCTGCCATCGGACTGATCTCCATCGGCCGTCAAGGGTATTAGTTCTTGATACCCAAAGAAAGTGTACGTGTTTTATGGGCAGTAGACAAGATTGAAGGCTTATATTAATAAACATTGCGGCCAATAATTTTTGGGGTGAATTTTTGGGCAAAGCCGACTAAATATATTTGAAGGAATCAAACGATGGAAGAATTGACCGCACAAGGCAACGACGAACATCTCAATCACCTGCGCACGGTTCCCGGCTGGATCGAAGTGATTGCGGGCTCTATGTTCTCCGGCAAATCGGAAGAACTGATCCGGCGGCTGCGCCGCGCCAGGATCGCGCGCCTGAAAGTTCAGGTGTTCAAACCCAAGATTGACATACGCTATTCTCACGACCACATCGTCTCCCACTCGGAAATGCGTCACGAATCCTCCACGGTCGAGACGGCCGCCGAGCTGCTCGCACGCGTCGAGAAGGGCACGGAAGTAGTCGGCATTGACGAAGGGCAGTTTTTCGACAACGAGCTGGTGGCGGTGGCAAACGAGTTGGCGGCGCGTGGCATTCGCGTCATCATCGCCGGACTCGATCAGGACTACACCGGGAAACCTTTCGAGCCGATGCCGCAGCTCCTGGCCATCGCCGAATACATCACAAAGACGCACGCCATCTGCGTGCGCTGCGGCCAGCCCGCAAACTATTCGCAGCGCACCTTTGACTCCGACGAGCGCGTCGCGGTCGGCGCCAGCGATAGGTACGAAGCGCGCTGCCGTCGCTGCTTCGTCCCGCACGCGGACGCTCCGACCTCTTACGTGACGGAAGCCGCGGATTAGAGAATGCAAAGTTAAAAATTAAAAATGCAAAATTGAGGCGAAGAGCCAGCTTTAATTTATTGTGGTTCTCTGCCTTCCTTTTGCATTTTTAATTTTTAACTTTGCATTTTCTCTCTGGCAACTCTCCAATCATAACTCGGCAACCAAGCAGACAACCTCGTCGCTTCATGCAAGAAGACCTCCGTCTCCCGTTCTGTGTGAGAAGCGTAAAGACGCATCAAGTTACCGCTTTAGCATTGAGGAGGTAAGTTATGAATTTCCGCGCACTCTCTATAGGGATTTCTGTGCTCCTGATTGCCCTCGGAATCCCGCTGGCGATGTTCGCCGTAGCGAAGTTTCAATCCGCAGAGATGCTCCCCAATAAAAATGGACCGCAAGCCGATGATTACAGAATCACCGGACCCTACGCGCACGAGAACCTGACGATCTTTCTGATCCACGGCAAAGACACTATTCAAGGCAAGAAGTTTCTGACGCTTCAGGAAGCTTTGGAGCGTAAAGTCGTGGTCGTTCACGAGACAAAAGATGTCAACGAGCTGGCGATTGAGAACGTCTCGGTGGACCAGGAGGTTTACGTTCAATCCGGCGACATCGTCAAAGGCGGACAGCAGGACCGTGTGCTGGCGGTGGACCTGATCGTGCCGCCTCGTTCGGGTAGGATGCCGATTGCGGCCTTCTGCGTCGAGCAGGGGCGCTGGCGTCAGCGCGGCGGTGAAGCAGCCACCACCTTCGGGTCTTCGGACGAAGTCATCGCCACACGCGACTTGAAGATCGCCGCCAACAAGACGAAGTCGCAGGGCGAAGTCTGGGCCAAAGTCACGGAAGCGCAGGCGAAGTTGAGCGCGAACGTCGGCGGCACAGTCAATTCCTCCGTTTCGTCGTCGAGCCTTCAGTTAAGCCTGGAGAATAAGAAGGTCAGGGAAACGACCGACGCTTATATCAAGAAGCTCACCGGCATCATTGACGGCCAGGGCGACGTGATCGGCTACGCCTTCGCGGTCAACGGCAAGGTGAGCAGCGCGGACGTCTACGGCTCGTCCGCGCTCTTTAGAAAACTCTGGCCGAAGCTCCTCAAGGCGAGTGCGGTCGAAGCCGTGGCGGAATTGCAGAAGGACCAGAAATTCGACGCCGTCCAAGCGGAGACCGTTAGCACCTTCTTCGCGGAGGCCGACGACGGCCGCGCTTCAGAGGACGCGGTGACGCCCCGGATCAAGCGCGTGACGCGCGAGACAGAGAAGAACATCGTCTTCGAGACGCGCGATAAAAACCAGAATAATGAAGCAGTGCTTCATCGAAGCTACGTGAGAAAGCAGTAGGAAGAAAGGCAAAAGGCAAAAGGTAAAAGGTAAACGTAAGGCGGAAACCAGTATTAATAAATTGGCTTCCGCCTTACTTTTGCCTTTTACCTTTTTACTTTTTCCTTTTGCCTTTCTCTTCAGTGGACGATTTTGGTCGAGTAGAGGACGGCGTAGAAAGTGTCCTGATACTTCTCAAAGCTCTTGCCCTTGGTGGCGAGCATCAGGTTGATCATCTGCGTCTGACCGGCATAGTCCCTGTAACCGATCCATTGTAGACGTCGCGGATCATCGTCATGCTCTGGCATCGCCTCGCGCCAGGCCACGCCTTTCACGCCGTCAATCTCAAGCCAGCGGACCTCTTCGACCTCGCCGTTCTTCTTCTTGTCAACGTACGAAGTATAGTACGCCTTGAGAGAACTCTCCGTCGGAAAGCTTGAACCCATCGGCGAGATATTGACGATTAAAGACCCCAGGTCTCCGCCGCTCGTCGTGCTCCAGAAGAACATCTTTGATTCAACAGTCTGCTTCTTCCAGCTCTTAGGCAAAGTCCAGGTCATCCCCTGCTCGTCCCATTTGACCTCTTGCCCGCCTTCAAGCGTTGCCATTTGCGCCGCCGTCGGTGCGGGCTTCTCGATTGTCTCACCGCCCGTTGAGTCGGCGGAACTGAAAGTACCCGTCACGGTGGTTGACGCTCCTGTCGTCGGAGAATTCTGGGAAGAGGTGTCTACGGTTGACGTGGTCGAAGCCGCGCCCGCCGAGCTGGCATTCGTCTGGTTAAACTTCTTCCCGACATTGCCGCACGAAATCAACAGGAAAGATAAACAGAGGATCGCAAGAATTCTTTTCATCTTTAACTCACTCACAAAATTGAACTGAACAAGCATGCCGCTTCTACGCTAAATACCGCCGCGAGTCAAGAAGACAGTTGGCAGTGGGCAGTGAGGTCAGGGTTAATGAGATGAACGCTTAATTAATAACCCCTGCTTCAATCACCTAAAACTTACTGCCTACTGCCTACTGCCTGCTGCTTTTCCGCCCGGCGCGTGTTATTCTTAGCCGAAACGTTCCCCTCAATTTGATCTACTTAAACGGAAGCGGCCTCATTAAAAGTGTGCCGCCTGATGGAGGAGACTTATCTCATGCGTTTCTTTGCCTTAAAAACAAGCGGAAAATTATTGACGGGAGCTGCGCTGGCGATTGTCCTGGTGGGCGGCGCGTGCCAGCAGAGCGCGACCAACACTGCCACAACGACGAACGACAATGCGGCGAATGTCGCTCAGTCCAACGCGTCGAACACCGCCAACGCTAATACCACTGACACGACCACGGCAGGCGTCAGCATCGAAACGCGCGAGCCGGATCAATACAGCGCGACGATCAAGATGAAGCTGGAAATGGCTGGCAGCCAATCCGTCAACTTGCCGACGCTCACGGCGACTTTCGCGCGCAGCGGCGCGAATCGTCGCGTCTCCTTCAAATCTCCCACCGGGGATGAAGTGATCTACCTGGACCGGGCCGATAAGCACTACGTCGTTCTTCCCGGCCGCAAACAGTACGCCGAGATTGACGAAAAATCCACGGGCTTTGACGTGAAGACGATGATGTCGCCGGCACAGATTGTCAGCCAGGTTAAGAACGTCAAGGGATGCGTCAACTCGGGCGAAGAGCAGTTCGGCGGGCGCACGGCCATCAAGTACACCTGCGCGGGCGCGGCCAAGACGGGCACGCAGGCCGGAGAAGCGAAAGCGGAAGCCGTCATCTATATTGACAAGGAGACGTCGCTGCCGCTTCATTCGGAAGCGCTCATTAACTCATCCGGAAACGTGAGTGGAGCAAACTCCGCCAAGTTCGTCTCGGAGCTGAGCGATATTCAGACGACTATTCCTCCGAACACGTTTGACGAGCCGACCGGGATGAGCAAGGTTGACCCGGCACAGGTGCGAGGCCAGCTCGAAATAATCCTGAAAGCCGCTGCCATCTTTATGCAGAACATCATGCAGAACAGCAGCGCTCCGCCGCCGCCACCATCGCCATCATCGGCGACGCCAACCAAATAAATGAGAGGAACCGCGAGATGCGTAAATATATTCTGGCTCTCATCACAGGCGTGGTCGGCCTGGTCCTGGGCGTGCTGCTGGTGCTCTTTCTGATCGGTTCGCCCAAAGCCAAGCCGCTGCCCGTTCGTCCGGTCCAGGCTCCGGACCCCGGCGGCGACCCTGCGGGCACAGCCGTCATCACGCTCGATGAAAAGTTTTTCGATACAGTGCTCGGCGCAATCTTCCGAGACCTGGGCGGGCCGGCGTTTCCGCTTGAGCTGACGATGGAGCGCGGCCCGTCTGATGATCCGACCGCCAAAATGATTCCGGCGGCGTTGCAGGATCAGTGCCCGGACCAGATCACCATCGCCAGCGAAGGCAGCAACGCGAAGGCTGAAGTGCGTTTTTTAAACGGCAAGATCAACGCGGTGATTCCCTTCACCGGCAGCAAGAATCTCCTGGGCTGCCAGCGCTTCAGAGGTTGGGCGCAGGCCAGCATCCAGATCGAGTTCAGAGAAGAAGAACAGCGTGTCCTGGGCTTCATCACTGTCGAGGGAGTCAATGTGGAAGGAGTGCCAGACATCGCCAGCGGCATCGTCACACGGCTCGTTCAGTACTCGATCAACCAGCGCATCAACCCGCTTGAGATTCTGCGCGCGCCGCAATTGGAGGTGGCCATGCCCGTGCAATCGGCCAACGGGACGCTCAAGGCTCGTGTCAAAAAGGTGACTGTGGAGATGACGGACGGCAAGCTGATTCTACATATCACGTACGGTTTCGCGGGAACGCGCGGCGGGGCGCAGCCCCAAGGTTGAGACCGCGCCTTCAGAAGCCGAGTTCCGAAAAACTAAAGACCGCCCGGGCCCCGTAGGAAGCCCGGGCGGTCTTACTTTACACGAAGCGGGTCGTGGCAATTAGTGGATGGTGATGCCGAACCCGATGGTGAAGTTGTGCTGGGTCCTGCCGCTGAAGGTGTCGCCGTCAATGGTGCGGTCGCCGGCGAAGATCGGGTTGTAGTTCAACTCGATCAGGCGGATGTCCACCCGCGGGCTGACGCGGACGTCAATGCCGCCGCCGAACTTCATGGCAAAGTCCGTGTCGTCGATGGTAAAGGTGTCGGAGATACTCGGGGAACTGAACCTGACGCTCTGATTCGCCGCGCCGGCCAGGACATGGGCGAAGGGCTTGAAGCGCGCGTCCTTCGAATTATCCTTGATCTGTACGCCGCCCATGTACTGCCAGATGCGCTCGCGCGTATTGACCGTGAGGCTGCCGTCGGTGAAGCTGTCGCTCTTGAAGTGGCCCGAGACATTGCCCTTCAGACCGACGTAGCGGGTTAGGTTGCCGGTAATCGAAGCGTCGAAACCGTTGAAGCCGCGGCGATCAGTCAGGAAATCCGCGAAATCGTCGTCCAGGTCCGGGTCGTCCACGCCGGTATCAACTCTCGCGTGAGAGTAGCCGCCAGCGAACTCGACCTTGTTGTAGTCCGTGCCCTGCGCAAAAGCCATCGAAGCAGAAGCGATGACGAGCAAGGTCAAGAAAAGTAGTTTACGCATAGCTAATTATTTTTCTCCCTGAAGATATTCTTCATGATTTTTGAGGTGACAGTCTTCTCATGAAAGATGCCCCTCTTTTGAGTATGATGGCCTGATGCTGAGGCCCCCTTGTTATTCCAGCCATTGGTGGATGGCTGCTGACATGAGGCACGTTAGAAGCAAACCATTCGCCTCCGGGTTGCTTCATGTCAAGCTGCCTTAAACGCCCTCCCCGGCTCGTTTGTTCCATCAAATCCTCAGCAAAGGCAGTGCCAGTGGAAAACCACCGATTTTTAATCACTTAATCGCAAATGCCCCTTTAACTGCCGCCAAAAACTCCCGACAGTTGGAGTCTCAAATCTTGTTTATGTGCGATTGCCCGGAAACATTAATGATTCCGGAGCGTGACAGTTTGAGGATAAAGATGTGGGTCAGGAAATGCAGAACTGGTGTGACACTTCTTGAATTGTCATACTTGAAGCGCGAGACTTCGACGGGCGCTTCAATCTGTGTCCGCAACTTCCTTCTCTTCCGTGGCAGCCGACTTCTCTCGCCTGACGGCGTGCGGGTTTGAGGAACGCTCGCCGCGCTTTCGCGAGGACCGGCGACGCTTGAGCACCTGACCTGTTTGATCTACGGAGCGAATCGGCTGCAGGTCACCTGCGTCGCCTTCCGGGTCATCAAGTCGCGTCTCGATAGCCTCCGGCTCTACGATTGCGGCGATAGTCTCGGGCGAGATGTTTGCTGCGCCCGCGCTAACAGCTTCCGGCGTCCCCGAAGCGCTCTCCTCCTCATGCCCGCCTTCGGCCAGGGCGCGCTGCCGCTGGAAATGATCAACTATCTCTTCCGCCGTCTTGCGTCCAACGAAAGGCGAGAGCTCTGCGACGGAGGCCGTGGCGACGCGCTGAATCGAGCCCAGGTTTCTCAGAAGACGCGTCTTGCGTTTCTCGCCGACGCCAGGAATCGCCGTCAACTCCGAAGTGAAATCGCGCAGCTCCCTACGCTTGCGATGATACTGGACGGCCGTCCGGTGCGTCTCGTCGCGGATCATCTGGATCAGGCGCAGCACGGGCGAGTGCGGGTCCAGAAAGACTGGCTCGTGCTCGCGCCCTTTGACCAGGAGGTGCGAGACCTCGTTGTGCCTGCGCGGAGGTTTCACCACTCCGATCATCGGAATCGCTTCAAGATCAAGCTCGCGCATCGCCGAAGCAGCCGCCCCGAGCTGGGCCTTGCCTCCGTCAATCATCACCAGATCAGGTAAAGGGTTCCCTTCATCCAGTTGCCTGCGATAACGACGAAAGACAACTTCATTCATTGAAGCCGGATCATTTGCGCCCTCGACCCCTTTGATCTTGAACTTGCGATACTCCGCGCGGTTCATCTTGCCGTTTTCGCAGACGACGAGGCTGCCGACCGTTTCAGCGCCCTGGATGTGAGAGATGTCGAAGGATTCTATTCGTGCAGGGAAGCGCGGCAACTCCAGAATCTCCTGCAACTCTTCAAGCACGCGCTCCATGTCCGGCTTCAAGACGCGGAAGCGCTGCTCGAACGCGAGCTTGGCGTTCTTCTCGACCAGATCAATCAAATCACGCTTTTGTCCGCGCTTCGGGTCCAGGATATGGACACGACGACCGCGCCGCTCCGTCAGAGCTTTTTCCAGGAGCGCGCGGTCCTCGAAATCCACCGGCACGTGAATCTCGCGCGGCACGTAATCGGTCGAGTAATACTGCGTCATGACGTCGCTCAAAAAACTGGACGGGTCGAAATCATCTTCCGGCAAGTCTTCCCAGTAGAACTCGCGCCGCCCGACGATCTTGCCCTCGCGCATCGTGAAGAGTTGCAGGGCGAGACGCGCGCCCTCGCGGTAGTAACCGAAGATGTCAACGTCGCGGTCAGGTGAAGTCGCCATCTTCTGCTGCTCCGCAATCGCCAGCACGGTCTTGAGCAGGTCTCTGTATTTGGCGGCCAGTTCATACCGCATCTCTTCAGAGGCTTGCATCATCCGCCCTTCGAGCGCGTCCGCCAGCTCACGATTCTTCCCTTCGAGCAGCAGGCGCACGTCTCTCACAGCCTCTGCGTATTCCGTGGGCGTGCAGAGGCCCTTGACGCAGGGGCCGAGGCAGCGCTTGATGTGGTACTCAAGACACGGACGCGGCAGCCGCCCGTCAATCTCTATGTCGCAGGTGCGGAGCTGAAACGTCCGGTTGATGAGGTCTATGGTCCGGCGCGCCAGGCTCGCCGGAAGAAACGGGCCGAAGTAGAGCGCGCCGTCGCGTTGAACCTTGCGCGTAATCATGACTCGCGGAAAAGGCTCGTTGACCGTCAACTTCAGGTGCGGGTATTGCTTGTCGTCTTTCAGGAGGACGTTGTAGCGCGGCTTGTGCCGCTTGATGAGGTTGGATTCGAGGACGAGCGCCTCGACTTCGTTATCCGTGATGATGAATTCAAGGTCGCTGATGCGCCGCACGAGCTCGCGCGTCTTGCGGTCGTGCCCGCGCCCCGACTGGAAATAGGAGCGCACGCGGTTGCGCAGGTTCTTCGCCTTGCCGACGTAAATGATCTTGCCCGCCTCGTCCTTGTGCAGATAGACGCCAGGCGATGTGGGAAGATTTTTGAGTTTTTCTTCTAGAGTCATCCCTGTCTTATTGTAGAATTATTCGATACTTCTTAAAGTATAAGCAGTGATTTTAGCTTATTGACCCTTTTAGAAGGAAACAGCTCATCATTTATCTTCAAGCAGAGCAAAGCAGGCCCTCAATTTCGTGCAGGAGATTGACTAACTATAATGACCCAAGTAAACACAATAAGCCGTAACGTAGAAGAGTTATTACAAGCTCATCACCTCAATTCAACAGAGCCGGTCGAAAACAGGTTAGAGCTATATCAAGACCTCGTTCATCAACTTGTAATGCAGATTAAGGACGATAAGCTGACTCAGCGCGAATTTCTCATTAATGATCCCGATGGCGCAATCAAACTGGACTTTCTAAAGCGATTAGCATCCGAGCAACTGCCGCTTGACGATGTAAAGGCCGATGGCGACGAAAAGACAGTGCAGCGCCACTTCACTGGCGAACTCATCCTCGGAGCCACTAAACGGTTCATTAAACAAGAAGGTCTTACACATATCCTACCCCACCATCTGGCCTTTGATGTAAAAGCCACCCCCTTGTTGCGCGAGATTGGAACGGACGATTTCGCCTTTCTGCACCCCACGATTCAGGATTATCTTGCGGCCTCTGCGCTCGCTAAGCGCGACGATTGCGAAATGGTTTTCTGTCGTGCTTTTTTCAATTCAGCGCTTGTGGAGCTGGAAGTCTTACCAATGACTTTAGGATTAGTAAGCGACCCCAACGCTCTATACACTACACTCTCCCAATTGCCCGAATCTCTGAACTATGCCAACCTCCGTCTCCGTGCTCGCGGGTTAGGCTACACATCAAAGGTCAACGAGCAACAACTAACCAATCTATCCGATGCGCTGGTCAGTGTAGTCACAGAGAAAGATGAAAGAACCTATTCTTATAGTGATCCCATCATAGCCAGCTTCTCGAACGCAGCAGGCAATTTCTTGGACAGATTTGTTGAAGCCTTAACAATCATCCTTAGAAGCCCCCCTCCTTTTACTTCCTTCAATCTAGCCATGGCGATTGCAAAGCTGGGTGGGGATAAGGCGTTGGAAGCTCTTCTCGAAGCTTTAGAGAAGGGCAATGTGGTCGTACAGAGCGATGCTGCTTTAGCTCTCGGTACGCTTGGCGATAGACGGGCTGTAGATAGCTTGATCGCAGTTCTTGATAAGCCTGAGTCTATCACGCGCTCTTGGGCGGCTCACTCACTAGGGGAGATAGGTGACGACAGAGCCCTAGAAAAGCTAATCGAGGTATTGAAAACGGACAATAAGGTTTACGTTCGTTGGAATGCGGCCAGGGCGATAGGGAAGATTGGCAGTAATCAAGCCGTTGAAAAACTTGAACCGCTGAAATATGAGGAGAATGACATTCGCGGGCCTGCGGCCTTAGCCCTTGGAATGTTGGGTAACAAAGAAGTCACTGAAATTTTGCTTGAAATCTTGGAAGTTGGGGATCCCGAGTTGCGCTTTCAGGCAGTTTCAGCACTCGAAGACATAGGTGATGAGCGAGCAGTTGAAGGGCTTCTCAAAGCTTTAAAAGAGAAGAATCTAGAAGTCAGGAGTGCGGCGGCTGATGCTCTTGCAAAAATTGACGGGGAGCGCGCTGTAGAAGGCTTGATCGAAGCCCTAGAACATAAAGTTGGGGATGAGTTAAGCGACGTTCATTGGCGTGCAGCAAAGGCGCTTGGCGAAATTGGCGGAGAGAAAGCAACAGAGGTATTACTCATAACACTCAAGTCAAATGAGCATGTGGGCGCACGTTGGCGTGCGGCTGAGGCTCTAGGGAAGATAGGCGGAGACAGAGCGACAGCGGGTTTATTGGAAGCGCTGAATGATGAAGATAAAGGAGTCCAGAGAAGCGCTGCCTTAGCACTTGGGAGACTCGGCCATCGTGAGGTTTTAGATGAATGCTTGGAAGCATTACACCATCCCGAAGAACCTGTGGCACAGCGTGCGGCTGAAGCAGTAGGAGAAATTGGCGGAGAGAGCGCAGTCCCAGAACTCCTAAATGTAATTGGAAGCAATCAGATCTTCGTGCGAAGGAGTGCAGCAAAAGCACTAGAGAAAATTAAAGGTGAGGAATTAGCTAATGGCTTGGTCAAAGCTCTTTCACATAAAGACAGTTTCGTGCGTCGTAAAGCGACAGAGATAGTTATCTACTACACCGACAGCGAGCAAGCTCTGAAAGAATTGTCGCAATTAGCTTCCACCGACATAAGCGAGATCAGGACAGAGGCTCGCAAGGCGCAGCAACAGTTTTATCGCAGACTGGAATATTTTCAGAAAGAACCCAGTTTATTGCGTGCAGAGGAGATAGGGCGCGAAACTGCCTTAGAAGAGACGCGCGCCTTCATTGCACATGAAGTTAAGAGCGCAATCGGGCCACTCAGAGTAATGGCTCAATTGCTTGATGAGGCTGTTCAGAGTCCGACGCTGGACAGGGATAAATTAACGGATTATACGCAACGCATCCTCAAGCAGGTAGAAGCTGCGTACGAAGTCGTGAATGAGTATGTTGACTTTACCAAACCGCTCAGACTCAACCGCGAACCGACTGACATCAATCAACTGATTGAGCATAGCTTGGCTGAAGCTCGCGCCGAATGTGATCAACACCATATTGAAGTCGTCCGACATTTCAACCTTATGGCATTGGCTTCAGTTGACCGTGCGCTGATGGCTCAAGTACTGCGTAATGTCCTGCTCAACGCGATAGAAGCAATGGAGCACGGCGGTAGGTTAACTATCACGACCCGGCTTGAGGCAGGTCAAGTGTTAATTCAGATTAGCGATACTGGGACGGGCATTAAGCCCGAAGATTTGAGCCGCGTCTTTGAACTTGGCTTTACTACTAAACTTGGCAGGCGCGGAGCTGGAATAGGGCTGGCTTTAGCCCGACGCATTATCAGCGAAGGTCACGGCGGCGACATCACCATCACTAATAAGGTAAGAAGGGAAAGCGTAACTGTGACCATTAGATTGCCTGTAACAAAGGAGGCGAAGTCCGATGGCAAGTAGAATCTTGCACATGCTCATCGTTGATGATGACGAATCGTGGCGCTATGTGTTGAATCAATTATTCGAGGGAAGGCCGGACATTGCCATAACCCAAGCCGTAAGCGGGGCAGAGGCAATTGAGGAAGTCCGGACTGAAGATTATGACTTAGTATTACTTGATATGCGTATGCCATCGGGGACAGAAGGTCTCGATGCGCTTTCCGAAATCAAGAAGCTTAAGCCGCAGACACAAGTGATGATAATGAGCGCTTACGGAGATATTCCTAAGACGGTAGAAGCTATGAAGCGTGGAGCACTTGATTTCATACCTAAGGAGGCTGACTTTAAGGATGTAATCATCTTCAAAGTTAACAACTTCATTCCCACTTTTCACCTAATTGCAGATCGGGAACTATTAATTAACGCGAAATATGCTGAAGCTCTGCATAGCATGAACTCTCAGACAAAGGGCAAGGCGCTAGAAGATTTACTCGCGGCCTTGTTCGCTAGCATTGAAGGCTTTACAGAAATTGATCGCAACGTTAAGACGGAAACAGAAGAGATTGACATTGTCTTTCGCAATGAAAGCCAACATCCATTCTGGCAAAAAGAAGGCAGTTTGATTTTAGTTGAGTGTAAGAACTGGCACAGCCAGCGGGTCGGCAAAAATGAGTTCGTTCTATTTAAGGAAAAGATAGAAAACCGGGCCGGACGTTGCCGGTTGGGGTTTTTAGTTTGCGTTGAAGAGTTTGCCGAAACTGTTACCAAAGAGATGCTTCGTTCAAGCAAGACTGACTTGCTGGTTGTGCCGATTGACGATGAGAGGTTGAAACAATTAGTTGAAAGCCAAAATCGTAGTCAGCTTTTGATGGATTTCCTCACTTCGGTCACCCTGATTTGATTGCATAATGCGGGCGTGATGCGCTTCCCTTTCAAAATTAATGGAGCAAAACAATTTGACGCCGTCGGCTTCGGTCTTAACGCCGTTGACCATCTTGTAGTCGTGCCCGCTTACCCGGCTTTCGATACGAAGGTCCGCCTGGTCGAGCACGTGCAGGCGGCTGGCGGGCAGACGGCGACGGCGATGGCCTCACTCCAGAGGCTCGGGATGAAGACGGCTTATGCCGGTCGCTTCGGCTCGGACGCGGAAGGAAGGTTCGGGTTCGCGGCGCTCGAAGACGAAGGGGTCAACCTGCGGTTCGCCGAAGTTGTAGAGGGCGCGCGCAATCAGATCGCTTTCATAGTGATTGACGCGCGTGACGGCGAGCGCACAATCATCTGGGACCGCGACGAGCGTCTGGCCTATGGTGCGGACGAAGCCCCAGCGGAGGTGGCTTCGCTCGGGCGCGTCCTGCACCTGGACGCGCACGACCCGCCTGCATGTGCGCGCCTGGCGCGCCGCGCCCGCGCTAGCGGAGTAATCGTCTCGGCGGACATAGATAACATTTATGAAGGGCTGCCGGAGTTGCTCCCGCTGATAGACGTCCTCGTCTCTTCTGCGGAATTCCCGCACCGGATGACAGGGATTGCCGACGAGCGCGCCTCGCTCGTCGAATTGAAGGCGCGCTACGGCTGCCCTGTGGTTGGAATGACGCTCGGCGTGCGCGGCGCTCTGCTCTACACGGAAGGAGTCTTTTTTGAATCGCCAGCGTTCGCGGTTCCCGGCGGCTGCCGCGACACGACGGGAGCGGGCGACGCTTTTCACGCTGGCCTCCTCTACGGGCTGTTGCGCGGCGAAGAGATCGAGACGAGTCTCAGGCTCGCCAACGCCACGGCCTGTCTCAAATGCCGCGCCATAGGGGCGCGCACCTCTTTACCGTCCGAAAAAGAGTTGAATGAATTTATTGCGCGGGATAATAACTGATCGTGCGGTAATCTGTGATTTTGTGCGTCAGGTGCGCGCTGCGGGGACCACCCTCAATCGCATGCCATTCCCTGTCCCTCTTGACCCAATTCCCCATCGCGTCAAACTCGTATCTGAACGTCTGCCTGGTCACGCTGCCTTCCGGATTGCCGTACTGGATTTCTTCGAGGATGTTTCCTTCACCGTCATAGCTGCTCGTAATCTTGCAGAAGAGCGCAAGCTCCTCGCCGCGCAGGGTTGATTCGGTCCATTCGGTCCTGTTCCCTTTGGCGTCGAAAGTCCAGGTCAGCCGTCGCGTCAGACGGTCGCGCTCGTCATAGAAGGACATGCTGCTGGTGTTGCCGTAAGAGTCGTAGGTGAAAACGGCCCTCCTCATCTGAGAGCCGTCATTCTCATAATCCGTCTCTTCTGTCTTTCTTCCCTTGTCGTCATATTTGAAGACCCTTTTGACGATGATCTTCCCGTCGGGACTCTCATAGACCTGCTCGATTTCCCTGCCCTTATCGTCGTACCTGCTTTTAACCTCGGAAGCCGATATCGCAGATTGCCCCGACGACTGGCGGCGGGCGTCTGTCCCGCCCTTATCGTAAACGGTGAAAGAGACAGTATTCCTTTGGCCTTCGACCCAGACGTCGCCCTCGTTTGAGAAGGTCACGCTTTCGGTCATGACGGTGTAGACGGGTCCTTTGAGGCCGTCATTCTCCCGGTGGGGTTTCGTCTGCCCGAACGCCGCCTGGGCGAACAGCAGGCCGAGCCCGCAGGCTATAGCCAATCTTCTCGTCACGCTCCTCTTCGTCATAGGCTTAACCTGACGGCTACAAACGCTCGCCGAAAAAATTGAGGACGCGCCGCCAGGCGTCAGCCGCGGCTTCCGGGTCATAGACTTCGGGCCTCGTGTCGTTGAAGAAAGCGTGGTCCGCATCGTAGCTCACGACTTCGACGGGCAGATTATATTTGTGCGCGGCCTCTTTGAGCTGGTTCACCTTCTCCGGATTAATCCATTGGTCGCGCGCCCCTGCGATGAAAAGGGTTGGAACTGTGAGCTGCGACAAAGTCTTCTCTTCGGGGATGTCGCCGTAGAAGGGAGCGGAAGCCCGGAGCCCCTCGATCTCGCAGGCCGAGCGCAAGGCGAAAGTCCCGCCCATGCAGTAGCCTGTGATGCCGATCTTCTCCGTCTCGTATCTGCGTCGCACCTCTTCCACCGTCCGGCTGATCGTGTCCATGCCGTCCTCAATCGCCAGCTCGTGCATCAGGCGCGAGGCTTCTTCTGCGTCCTTCGTTATTTTGCCGCGATACAGGTCCGGCGCGACGCACGTGTAGCCCTCTCCGGCGTAGCGCCCGGCGATCTCTCGGACGTGATCGTTGATGCCCCACCATTCCTGTATCAGAATGATGGCGGCCTCTTTTTTGTTCGCCGCATCGGGCAGTGCGACGTGCGCGGTTGTCGCGCCGTTTTGGGTCTCAAGGTTGAGTGTTTCCGTCTTCATGTTCGGCGTGTTCCTTTGTAAAAAAGCGTTTCGGCAAAAGATTGCTTTCGGTTAAGGTGCGGCGTCAGGATTATATGGCAAGCGCCCTGGACTTCCAATCATCTTTCTGGCCGAAGCCAATCAGTGATATAAGAGCTATCGCTCGGGCCGTATTAGTTATCTTGAATCCGCGCATCATTCGATTTTCAACCTGCTATCGCCGCGCTAGCGGCGCGTGTCAACCAGGCGCTTCAGTTATCCGAAAGAGGAGAGATGAGAACTTTCATATTCACACTCTTAATCGCCGCGCTCAGTTTCTCAGGCGTCAGCCCCAAAGTTGAAACGGCGGACGTTGTCTTCAAGAACGGCAGCATCTATACGGTCAACGAGCGCCAGCCGCACGCAGAGGCCGTTGCGGTGAAGAACGGTCGGATAGTTTTCGTTGGATCAACCGCTCAGGTCAAAAAGTATGTAGGCAAGGGGACGCGCGTGGTTGATCTACAGGGCCACACAGTCGTGCCGGGGCTGACGGACGCGCACTGCCACCTCATCGGAATCGGGCAGCGCGAGATGACGCTCAATCTTGAAGGGACCACGAGCCTCGAAGATTTTTTGACGAAGGTTAAGGCGCGCGTGGACCGCGCGCGGCCCGGCGAGTGGGTCACAGGGCGCGGCTGGATCGAGACGTTCTGGAAGCCGCCGGTCTTCCCGACACGCCAGGACCTGGACCGCGTCGCGCCCAGCAACCCAGTCTTTCTGCGCCGCGCGGACGGGCACGGCGCAATCGCCAACAGCGCTGCCCTGAAACTCGCCGGCATTGACCGCAACACGCCGAACCCTTTCGGCGGCGAAATCTCGAAAGACACACAGGGCGAGCCGAACGGCATGCTCTTAGACAGCGCGCAGGGGTTAGTTACGAAGAACATCCCGCAGGCGACCGTAGCCGATACGGAACAGGCGATCCTGCTCGGCGTCGAGCGCGAGGTCAAACTCGGCTGGTGCCAGATTCAGGATGCCGGCGGTGACTACGCGGACGTCGAGCTTTTTAAGAAGCTCTACGAGCAGGGCAAGATCAAGCTGCGTATCTACAAGGCCGTGCACGGCCCGAGCCAGAGTTCGCAAAAACTTCTATACGGAGGCGCGGTTGTCGGCGCTTACGACAATCGCTTGACGGCCCGCACGATTAAAGTCGTCTTCGACGGCGCGCTCGGCTCGCGCGGCGCGGCGCTGCTTGAGCCTTACGCGGATAAGCCGGACACCTCCGGCTTTCTCACGCAGAAGGAAGAAGAGCTGTTGCCGATGTTGAAAGATGCGCTGCGACAGGGCATTCAGGTCGAGACGCACGCCATAGGCGACCGCGCCAACCGCATCATTCTGGACCTGTACGAGAAAGCTTTAAATGAAGTGCCGCCCGCCGAGAGAAAGATTCCCCAGCCGCGCTGGCGGGTCGAGCACGCGCAGATCATCAACCCAACGGACATCCCACGCTTCGCCAAACTCGGCGTAATTCCTTCGATGCAACCCTCGCACGTCATCGGCGACCTGCATTTCGCCCCCAGCCGCCTTGGAATCAAACGCCTTGAAGGCGCATACGCCTGGCAGAGTCTTATCAAGGCTGGCTCGATTATCTCGGGCGGCTCGGACGCGCCCGTCGAGCGCGGCGAGCCTATGATAGAGTTCTACGCGGCTGTCGCACGCAAGGACCAGAAAGGTTTTTCCGGCGAAGGCTGGCACCCGGAAGAAAGGGTCTCGCGCGAACAGGCCCTGAAGATGTTCACCATCTGGCCCGCCTTCGCGGCCTTTGAAGAGAAGATTAAAGGCTCGATTGAACCCGGCAAGCTCGCCGACCTGACTGTGCTCTCGGCCGACATCATGAAAATCCCGGAGCCGGAGATTCTCCGGACCGAATGCCTGATGACGGTCATCGGCGGCGAGATAGTTTACGAACGCCAGCCGTAAAGGGCGTGCTATCGAAAAGGAGAAGCAGGAGATGAAATCCCCTCGCAACCGCACTTCAATATTAACAGCCGCGCTCTGCCTCCTGATACTCACAGTCGCCGCACGCGCGCAGGAGACGAAGGAGGAGATCATCACGCGGCGCTCCCCCGTAAGACTCAACGTGCTCGTCACAGATAGCTCGAATCGTACGGTTACGGACCTTCGCAACGAGGATTTTCGTGTGTTGGAAGACGGCAAGCCGCAGAGCATCATTTACTTTTCAAGCGATGAGTCGCCTATCAGTTACGGCATCCTGGTTGATTCCTCCGGCTCGATGCGCACCTTGATGAATGAGATCATTGAGGCTGGAAGGAATCTGGTCGGCAGTAATAAGCCCGCGGACGAGGCTTTCGTCCTGCGCTTCGTTGACGCCGACAACATAGAGGTCTTGCAGGGGCTGACTTCAGACAAGTATGCGCTCGGGGAGGCGCTGGACAGCATCTATGTCGAAGGCGGATTGACGGCCGTGTATGATGCCATTAACCGCTCCGTTGATTATTTAAGCAAGAACAAGCGAAGCTCCACGGATGCGCCGCGTCGCCTGGCGCTCATCCTCATCAGTGACGGTGAAGACAGGGGCAGCCGCGCGCGAAATCAAGACGCGCTCCTGAATCGTTTGCGCGAAGAAGAGATTCAATTCTTTATCATCGGCCTGACCAAGCTGAGCGGAATGCAAAGCTCTCGCGAAAAGGCCGCAAACTTCCTCACGGGCGTCGCCGAAGCGACAGGCGGACGCGCCTACTTCCCCAAGTCTCCCTCGGAGATTTCCGGCATTGTCGTTGAAATCACGCGCGACCTGCGCGCGCAATATGTTATCGGATACCTTCCGACCAACGCCGCTCGCGACGGCACTTTTCGCAAGGTCCAGGTCACTGTGGCCGAAACGCCCGAACGTAAGAAGCTCAACGTCATCACACGGCCCGGCTACACAGCGCCGCGCCCTTGAGCATTCATCAATGTGAGGCAGCCATGAACGATTCCCCAAACCTTTATCAGAACGAATGCGACCGTCGCCAGTTTCTCTCAAGCGTCGGCAAGGGCGTCGGCCTCGCCGCGCTCTCGTCCGCGGCGGTCGCCTCGTTTCTAGACGACATCCAGGCGGCGACGCGACGCACAGCTCACCTGACGCCCGCAGAGATCGCCAGCGACGAAGACTTCTGGTTCACTATCCAGAACTCTTTTACGGTCACGCGCGGGATCATCAATCTCAACAACGGCGGCGTCAGCCCGAGCCCGCGCATCGTCACGGAGGCCGTCGTGCGTTACACCTGGCAGCAGGAGGACGCGACCGCCTACACGATGTGGCAAATCCTGGAGCCGCAATCGGAGACGATTCGCACCGGATTGGCGGAGCTGTTCGGCTGCGACCGCGAGGAGATAGCGATCACGCGCAACGCCTCGGAATCCCTCGAAGCCCTGCTTTTCGGAATGGATTTCAAGCCGGGCGACGAAATCCTGACGACCACGCAGGACTACCCGCGCATGCTGACCACGCTTCGGCAGCGCGAGCGCCGTGAAGGGCTCGTCCTCAAACTCGTCAAGATTCCGATTGCGCCGAAAAGCCTGGACGAGATAGTGACCGCTTTCGAGAGAGGCATCACACCGCGGACGCGCCTGATACTCATCTCGCACATGGTCAACATCACCGGGCAGATTACGCCGGTCCGAAAGGTCTGCGAGATGGCGCGCTCGCGCGGCATTGAAACCGTCGTTGACGGCGCGCACTCGTTCGCGCAGTTCAATTTCAAGCAGAGCGATCTCAACTGCGATTACTTCGGGACCAGCCTGCACAAGTGGCTCTATGCGCCGAAGGGGTCCGGCATGCTCTACGTCAAGCGGGATAAGATCGAGAAGGTCTGGCCGCTCTATGCGGCGGAGAAGAAGCAATCGAGCGACATTCGCAAGTTCGAAGAGATCGGGACACATTCAGCCGCGCCGCGCCTGGCAATCGGCGAGGCCTTACTCTTTCACAACGGCATCGGGAGCCTGCGCAAAGAGGCGCGCCTGCGCTATCTTGCGCGCTACTGGATGAACCGACTGAAGGACGTCCCCGGCATCAGCTTCAACACGTCGTTCGCGGACGAACAATCGTGCGCCATCGCCAACGTGGCGATAGCAGGCGTGAACCCCGTGGACATCGGCAACTACCTGATGAGCGCGCACAAGATTTTTACGACCCCCATCATCCACGACGAATTCCGCGGCCTGCGCATCACGCCCAACGTCTATACGACGCTCAAGGAACTGGACCGCTTCTCCGACGTAATGGAGATGATCGCGCGCAAAGGCCTGCCTAAATGATAGTAGGCAGAAAGCAGAAGGCAGAAAGCAGTAGGCAGTAGGCAGTAAATGACCAGCCCCGCTAGGGGCGACAGAATTTAGCCAGGGGCGTCCGTCCCTGGATTACTGTCAGGAAGAAAAACAAAAGCCCATGAAATGGGCGACGGTATAAAGCCCAGGGCGTCAGCCCTGGGTCACTGGCAGGAAGAAATATCGAAGCCCATGAAATGGGCGACAGCCCGTGGATTCCCGACTGCAATTCAAGGGCTGTCGCCCGCTCGCGCGGGCTTGCATTTCAAATCGGCGCTGTGACCCAGGGCTTGCGCCCTGGGCTTTATTCTGCCGCCCCTGACGGGGCTGACTGCCTAATGCTAACTTCTTTCCCCTCTCTGGCGCGTTCAAACGAAGTCGGCTAGAATCAGAGCGTTGTGCTTATTACGGTTAACGCTGTTCCGATGAATCTGCTCGTGCAATCTGCCGGACCCGAAGTTTCGCCCAGATGACCAAAGCCTTCCCCCCCGGCACACGTTTCGGCCGCTATGAAATCCGCTCGCAGCTCGGCGTAGGCGGCATGGGCGAGGTTTATCTGGCCGAAGACACCAAGCTTCACCGCACTGTGGCCCTGAAGTTCATCCCGGCCGAAGTGGCCTCCGACCAGAAGCGTATGCAGCGTTTCAACCAGGAGGCCCACGCCATCTCGGCGCTGAATCACCCGAACATCATCACGATTCACGAGATTGACCAGGTGGGCTCCGTGCCTTTCATCGCCACGGAATATATCGAGGGCATCACGCTCCGGGACCGATTGGCGCGCAGTCGCCTTCCAATTGACGAGGCCCTGGACGTGGCCGTCCAGACGGCGAGCGCGCTCGCGGCGGCCCACGCCAAAGAGATCGTCCACCGCGACATCAAGCCCGAAAACATCATGCTGCGCGAGGACGGCTACGTCAAAATCCTAGACTTCGGTCTGGCGAAGCTGTTGGAAAAGCAGGCCACCAGCCCGGAGGCTGTCACGCAGGTCCACACGGACGTTGGCGCCGTCATCGGCACCGCGCGCTACATGTCGCCGGAACAGGCGCGCGGCCTCGAAATTGACGGCCGCACAGACATCTTCAGTCTCGGCATCGTGCTCTACGAGATGATCGCGGGCGAGTCTCCTTTCACGGGCATGACCAACCACGAGATCGTCGCCTCCATCCTCAAGGAAGAGCCGCTGCCGATTGCCGTCTATACCCCGGACGCCCCCGACAGGCTTCAGCGGATCATCAATCTGGCGCTCGCCAAAGACAGGGACCAGCGCTACCAGACCGTCAGAGAATTTCTCGACGATATGAAGGCGCTGAGGGCGGACCTGGAGTTCGAGGGCAAGCTGGCCCGAGCCCGCGAAACAGGGACGAGCGGCGGCGGGCCGACGGCCGGGACCGACACAGGCCAGTTTGATTTCATCACGACCCGCGACCCGATGGCTCGCCCGACGCTGAGCACTATCTTGCGTGGCAGCGACCTCAAGCGCCGCAAAAGAATGACGACCGCCGTCGTGGCCGTTCTGGCTCTAGCCCTCGCAGGCTTTTCCCTCTGGTACTTCACCAGACCGGCTCAGGACTCGACTAACGCGACTCAAGAGACGAGCAGGTCCGGCCAGGATTTAGCCACGACCATTCAAGCGATTGACTCCGTCGCGGTGATGCCGTTCGCCAACGTCGGCGGCGACACGAACACCGAATATCTTTCCGACGGGTTGACCGAAAGCCTCATCAACAGTCTCTCGCAACTCCCGAATCTGAAAGTCATCGCGCGCAGCTCCGTCTTTCGCTATAAAGGCAGGGAGATTGATCCGCAGGTTGTTGGCCGCGAGCTCGGCGTGCGGGCCGTGTTGATGGGGCGCGTCGTCCAGATGAAAGATCAGCTGACGATTCAGACCGAACTGGTTGACGTTGACACGCAGACGCGGCTCTGGGGCGAGAACTACAATCGTAAAGTTTCAGACATCATCGCGCTTCAGGATGACATTTCGCGTGAGATTTCAGAGAACCTCCGGCTGAAGCTCTCCGGCGAAGAGAAAAGGCAGCTCGCCAAGCGCTACACGGAGAACCCTGAAGCCTACAGGCTCTACTGGAAAGGCCGCTACCTCTGGAACAAGCGCCGGCCGGAAGACGTTCGCGAGGCCATACAGGCTTTCCAGCAGGCGATTGACCTGGACCCGACCTACGCCCTGGCCTACACGGGGCTGGCGGACTGTTACGTCCTGGGCAATCTCCTTCAGATGTCGCCGAAAGAGGCCATGCCGATTGCCATTGACAAGACCAATGCGGCGCTGGCGATTGACCAGGACCTGGCGGAGGCGCACACCTCGCTCGCCAAGATCAAGCTCTCTTACGAGTGGGACTGGGAGGGGGCCGAAAGGGAGTTCAAAAGGGCGCTCCAGCTCAAGCCCGGCTACGCGACCGCTCACCAGTGGTACGGGGTCTATCTTTCGGAGATGGGGCGGCATGACGAATCGCTCGTCGAGCGCAAACGCGCCCTTGAGCTGGACCCGCTCTCGCTCTCGATCAGCACCGCGGTGGGGCGCGCATACTTCTGGGCGCGCCGCTACGACGAGGCGATAGAGCATCTCCAGAAGACGCTTCCGAGGGACCCCAGGTATGCCGACACGCATTGGAGTCTCGGCCTCGCCTACGAAGGCAAGCGTAATTACGCTGAAGCCATCTCCGCATTTCAGAACGCCGTCAATCTCTCCAAGACCGCGGAGTTTCCCGAAGGTAAGCCCGAAATGATCGCCGTGCTCGGCCACGCCTACGCGGCTTCGGGCCGCCGCCCCGAAGCTCTGAAAATAATCAAGCAACTGAAGGGTCTGATCGCCGGTAACAGATACGTCTCGCCCTACGCGGTCGCCCTCATCTACGTCGCGCTCGGGGACAAAGAGGCTGCGTTCGAATGGCTCGACCGCGCCTACACGGAGCGCGACGAATCCTACATCCACCTCAATGTTGACCCCAGACTCGACGACCTGCGCTCGGACCCGCGCTTCACCGAACGGCTGCGACAAATTGGGCTCGCATCCTGAAGTTCCTGCATGATAAAGTTGCCTGTCTCGTACTTTGAGAATCGGGGATGTTTATGTCCAGCCAGCCCAAAATCTTTTTGACGCCGGAAGAGTATCTGGCTATCGAGCGCAAAGCCGAAACGAAGAGCGAATATTTCAACGGCGAGATGTTCCCTCTGAGAAGTACGGGCAAGGCGCATGATGCCTTCGCAATGGTGGGGGCGAGTCGCAAACACAATCTCATCGCGGCGAATATCATTATAGCGCTCGGACAACAGCTGAGAGACAAGCCGTGTGAGCTTTATCCGAGCGACATGCGTGTCAGAGTTCCGGCGACACAACTGTACACCTACCCGGATGTCGTCGTGGCCTGCGATGAACCAAGTTTCGAGGACGAATACTTTGACACCTTGCTCAACCCGACTTTGATTGTCGAAGTGCTTTCACCTTCGACTGCCTCTTATGACCGGATTAAAAAATTCGGCTATTACCGCACGATTGAGTCGCTCGCTGAATATTTACTAATCGCTCAGGATGAGTATAAAGTTGAGCAGTACGTCAAACAGGCCGATGGGCACTGGCTGCTGTCAGATATAAGCTCGCTTGAAGGCGTGGTCGAGTTACCTTCCATTCAGTGTACTCTCAGGCTCGCCGATGTATATACCAAAGTCGAATTGACCTGAGCCGCACAGGATAAGTCATCCCTGGCGTCGCTTCGGTCATTGACGCGTTGGCCGCTTCAAACAGCTTCTTATAGCGGGTTGCAATAGGATGTGACCGCTCTAGCAAGGCATCCAGTCAGTACCGCCTGCGGTAGCGGGCGGGTCTTCTGCGCGCAATTACCCGCCCGCTACCGCAGGCGGTACTGACTCGTAAGTTACCAACAGGAGGATGAATGAACTCACGCCTCAAGCATCCGGGTCGTAAGCGCATCTCCTGTTTCTCTCTCTTCGCCGCCTGCCTGCTGTTCGCCGTTGGCCCGATAAACGCTCAGGAGTTTCGCGGCTCGATCACGGGTCGCGTCATGGACGCGGCGGGCGCGGTCGTCCCCGGCGCGCAGGTCTCTGCGACCAACCCCGCGACCAACACCTCCACCTGGGCGACGACGGACGACTCCGGCGACTACACCATCCTTTTTCTGAACCCTGGCAAGTACAACCTTACAGTCGAAGCCCGCGGCTTCAAGAAACTCTTGCGACAGGACGTCGAGGTGCGCGTCGGCGACAAGCTGACGCTCGATCTGACATTGGAAGTCGGCGAGATTGTCGAAACCGTCAACATCACTACGGAGACGCCGCTGCTCGAAGCGGCGACGGCCTCTTCCGGGCAGGTGATTGACCGCCGCCGCATCTCGGAGCTGCCGCTCTCGGATGGCAACCCCTTTGTGCTGTCGCGCCTCGCGCCCGGCATCACCTACACGGGCGACCTGAAATTCTCCCGCCCCTTCGACAATCTGGGTACGTCATCGGTTGTCTCGCAGGGCGCGCCGGGCGGCAACGAATTCACGCTCGACGGCTCCCCGAACACACATGGGAGAGAGCCGCGCGTCTCCTTCGTCCCCCCTGCGGACGCCGTGCAGGAGTTCAAGGTCGTCACCAACAGCTTCGACGCGCAGCAGGGACACACCGCTGGCGCGAATATTGACGTGACGCTCCGCAACGGCACGAACGACTTTCACGGCTCGCTCTACGAATTCGTCCGCAACGATATTCTTTCGGCCAATGATTTCTTTCTGAACCGCGCGGGCCAGGAGCGCGACGCGCTACGCTACAACCGCTACGGCGGGACGTTCGGCGGTCCAGTCACATGGCCGCGCTTCGGTGAAGGCGGGCGCGCATTCGTGAGCGGGCGCAACCGCTACTTTTTCTTCTTCGCCTACGAGGGACTGAAGGATGCTTTTCCGGAGCCCGGACTATTCACTGTGCCGACGCTCGCCGAACGCCGCGGGGATTTCTCCGCCCTGCTCCCGCTCGGCATACAGATTTACGACCCGCTGACGGCCGTCATGGTCGGCAACCGCGTTCAGCGGACGCCTTTCGCGAACAACATCATTCCGGCGGAGCGCATCAGCGCCGTGGCGCGGGCCTTTTTGCAGTTCTACCCGCTGCCGAACCAGCCGGGCGACGCGCAGGGGCGCAACAATTTCATCAGCCCGAATCCGCGCACGGACACTTTCAACTCCGAGTCTCTGCGTCTCGACTTCAGCTTCAACGACAGGCACACGGCCTTCTTTCGCTACACGCGTAACAACCGCCTGGAGAATCGCGGAAACTGGACAGGTGTTGTGAACGGCATTCGTCCGACCGGGACTCTTCTCTTCCGCAATAATAACGGCGCGACCTACGACCACATTTACACGGCGTCGCCGACCCTCGTCTTTAACTTTCGCGCCGGCTACACGCGCTTCGATTCCCCGACCGTGAGAGAAAGCGAAGGGGCATTCGATCCGGCCTCGCTCGGCTTCTCTTCCCGCACGGCTGCGCTCTTCTCAGGGCTCTCTTACTTCCCGCGGTTCGAGACCGGCGCGTTCTCGCCGCTCGGCGACCCGCTCGGCTCAGGCTTCACAGACAGCATCTATTCGTTTCAGCCGACCGCGACAAAAATAACCGGCGGCCACACTTTACGCATCGGCTACGACTTTCGCGCCTACCGTGAAGACGCCTACGGTTTGGGACACGCCGCAGGGCGTTACGACTTCGGGACGGACTTCACGCGCGGTCCACTGGATACTTCCGCGCCCGGAGCAATCGGCCAGGAGCTAGCAAGCTTTCTGCTCGGGCAACCGACCGGCGGAATTCTTGAACGCAACACGGCGCGCTCGAATCAGACCCTCTATCACGGCATCTTCCTTCAAGACGACTGGAAGGCTACGAAAAACCTGACGCTCAATCTGGGCGTGCGCTACGAGTATGAGGGGGCGACGACCGAGCGCTTCAACCGCAACGTGCGCGGCTTCGACGAAACGACCCCGAACCCGGTTGAGGCGGCGGCGCGCGCGGCCTACGCGGTCAATCCGATTCCCGAAATCCCTGCGCAGAATTTCCGGGTGCGCGGCGGGCTGCTGTTCGCGGACGACAACAACCGCGGCTTCTGGGAGCCGGACAGGAACAACATTCAGCCGCGCCTGGGCTTCGCCTACAGAATCAATGATCGGACGGTTGTGCGCGGCGGCTGGGCCATCTACACGATACCTTTCATAATTGACGGCGTGGGGCAGTTCGGTTTTTCGCAATCAACGACCCTGGTCCCGACGCTCGATAACGGCTTAACCTTCCGCGCGAGCCTCTTCGACCCGTTCCCGGAAGGTCTGGCCGCGGCCCCCGGCTCGACTCCGGGTCTGGCGACGTTCATCGGGCGCGACATAGAGTTTGTTCCGGTCAACCGCAGCAACGGCCAGGCGCAACGCTGGCAGTTGAATATGGAGCGCGAGATTCCGGGCCAGTGGCTTTTCGAGATCGCTTATATCGGAAACTACGGCTACGACCTGACGACGGAGACGGACGCGCTCAACGCCGTCCCGCGCCGTTTCCTCTCGACGAGCGCGTCGCGCGACCAGGCCGTGATTGATTTCCTGACGGCGACGGTGGCGAACCCTTTCCAGGGTCTTGCGCCGGGGACGACGCTTAACTCTGCGACCGTGCAACGCCAGCAGCTCTTACGTCCCTTCCCGCAGTTTGGAAACATACGCACGCGCGGCGACGACGGGTCGAGCATCTATCACGCCGGGCAGGTGCGCGTCGAAAAGCGTTTCACTGACGGCTACACGCTGCTTGCGAGCTATACTTTTTCGAAACTGCTGGAGAGAGTCTCACTTCTGAATCCGACCGACGCGGAATACGAGAAACGCATCTCCGCGAACGACGCCCCGCATCGCCTCGCCTTAAGCGGCATCTGGGAGCTGCCGTTCGGCAAAAATCGCAGGTGGGGAGCGGGGTGGAATCCTCTCGCGGAGGCCGTCTTCGGCGGCTGGCAGCTGCAAGCCATCTGGCAGGCGCAGAGCGGGCGGCCACTTGAACTCGGCAACCTCTACTTCAACGGCGACCCCTCCGAATTGAGAGTTCGCATTGACGGGAGCACGGTTGACGCCGTCTTCGACACGAGCGGCTTCTATTTCACGGACGCGGCGGTTCAGACAAATGGCGTCGTGGACCCAGCGAAGCAGCGCAACGACCCGCGCATTCGCCTGGCCTTCAACGTTCGCAGATTCCCGTCGCGCCTCGCGAATTTTCGCGGCCAGCCACTGAATCTCTGGGACATCTCGCTCATCAAAAACTTTCTCTTCACGGACCGCACGCGCCTCCAGCTGCGCGGCGAATTCTTAAACGCCTTCAACCACCCGCAATTCAACAACCCCATTCTGGACCCGACCAGCACAAACTTCGGCCGCGTCACCGGCCAGGCCAACCTGCCGCGCAACATTCAGCTCGGGATCAAGCTAATTTTTTAAATGCCCGCCCGGGGGTTTTCAAATTTATCATTAGGATGGCTACCGAATCCTTCTGAGGCTATAATCAAGCTCGGAGGTTGCAGAATGAATTACAAAGTGCGCGTTCAGGAGTCGGAAGAGGGTTACAGTGTTTCCTGTCCCGGCCTGCCCGGCTGCTGGTCTCAAGGTGAAACGGAAGAAGAGGCCCTTGAGAATATACGCATTGCCATTTCTGAGTATCTTGCGGCCGTTGACGAGTTGGTGAAAGATGCGGACGTTCGTGAAGTCGAGGTGACAGTTTAGCTGTGCCGAAGATTCCCGGCATCAATCATCTGGAAGCTGTCAGAGCATTAGAGAAGGCTGGCTTTCGAGTCATCCGCCAAGGTAAACATATCGTCATGTCAGACGGCATTCGCATACTCACGATTCCACGTCATAATCCCGTGAACGCTTACACGATGGGCGGCATCGTGCGTGACGCTGGCTTGAGCGTTGAAGAGTTTAAGAAACTTCTCTGAGATGGCTGCTACCCATGGCGGTTTTCATTCAGACTCTTCGCTCTACCTTGAAAAACTGGGAGACGGAAGCATGCCGTCAGAAGAGGAAGAACGTAATCTTGAGCTGGCCCGCCGGTACATTGAAGTCGTGGGCCGCCCATCAGCAACTCTAGAAGATTTAAGAGCTTTGCTTGACGAGCGGCTGGTCTGGCGGGAGATGCCTAATCGCTTCGCGCCGACGGGCCGGGAGAGCGACCTGGAAAGCGCGCTGGCGAGTTTCGAGAAGGGCCGTCAGTACTTACCCGAACAGACTTACGCGATCAGGAGCGCCGTCGCGAGCGGCGACGTGGTCGCTCTGGAGATTAGCTGGACCGGGGAGGTCGCGAAAGCAATCGGACCGTTTCCCGCCGGGACGCGCCTGAGCGCGCAGCTCGCGACCTTTCTACGATTCCACGACGGGAAAATCATCGGCCAGACAGATTACCCTTGCTACGATCCGCTTGACGTGTGAACGATTCGAACCTTTCGACGCGATGACATTTGATCAGTCCGAGTACGACATTCGTTGCGAATGGGGCGAGCAGGGGGTCCGGCGGCTCGCGCCGACGAGCGATGTCTTAATCATTATTGATGTGCTTTCATTCTCGACCTCTCTGGAGATCGCCGCAAGCCGAGGCGCATCTGTCTTTCCCTACCGCTGGAAAGACGAGACGGCGCACGCGTTCGCCTCGTCGGTCCACGCAGAAGTGGCGGACCGGGACAACCCCTATGGCTTTTCGCTTTCGCCGACCTCTCTTTTAAAGCTTCCCACGGGCGCGCGTCTTGTCTTACCATCTCCCAACGGCTCCACCCTCAGCCTGTCGGCTGGCTCGACCCCGACGCTCGCTGGATGCTTGCGTAACTGCCGGGCCGTGGCCGAATCGGCTCTGAGGAAGGGGCGGCGCGTCGCCCTCGCCCCGGCGGGCGAGCGCTGGGAAGACGGTACGCTCCGTCCCTGTCTTGAGGATTTAATAGGCGCTGGCGCAATCATACGTTTCCTGACGGGAAGGCTTTCGCCCGAAGCGGCTTCGGCTCTGGCCGTCTTCGAGGACGCGCGGCCAACTCTCTTCGAGCGGCTCAAGCGTTGCGGCTCAGGGAAGGAGAAACTTGAGCGCAATGAGGAGAATGACATCCGACTGGCGGCGGAACTAGACGTCAGCAGTTCAGTTCCAGTCCTTCTCGGCGGAGCTTTTCAAAAAGAGGCATCAACGGCTTTTCCGGAAAGGTGAATTAATGTTTCGTTCGAAAAAAGCAGTCCTGGTAGTTGCTGTAATCCTCGTCTGTTTCGGCCTGATAGTTTTCTTACGCTACCGCTCCCTTAACAAGCCGCGCAGCCACGATGAAGAGGTCTTTCACCGTGGACCCGACGGGGGCCAAAAACAGTCGCTTGAGGTCGCGTTTATTCCGGTCACCTGTCATCTGACCTGTCCCGTCACAGATTACGCTTCAAGGACCAGCACGACCGCGACGCGCTTCGATGCGAAGCTCTTCACGGAATTTCCGACCATCGTCGAAGCATTGAAGAGTAAGCAACTGAAGGCTGGATTTTTGACCGTGCCGCTCGCCATGAAGTTGCGCGAGCAGGGTGCGCCCATCAAGATTGTCTCCCTCGGACACCGCGACGGCTCGCAGCTCGTCGTCCGCAAGGAGGACGCCGCCAGGAGCCTGCGCGACCTGCGCGGCAAGACCATAGCGATTCCGAATCGCTTCAGCAACGAGAACTTTTTCATCAACAAATTGATGCGTGAGCAGGGAGTCCAGCCCGGCGAGATTAACTTTGTCGAGTTGCCGCCGCCCGACATGACTGCTTCGCTGGCGACTAAATCAATTGACGGCTTTATCGTCGCGGAGCCTTTCTGCGCCAAAGCCGAGCTAGAAGGCTACGGGCGCGTGCTCTACTACGCCAAAGACATCTGGCCGAACTACATCTCTTGTTGCCTGGTCGTCCTTGAGGACTTGATTCGGGACCAGCCGGAGGTCGTCCGCGACCTTGTGCGCGGCATTAATGAATCGGGCGAGTGGGTCGAAAGAAATCGTGCGGACGCGGCCAAGCTCGTCTCGCCATACTTTCGCCAGAACGTTGAGCTGTTAAGCTACGTGTTGACACAGCCGCCGGACCGCGTCACCTATCGCAACCTGAATCCGACAGACGAAGAGATGCAGAGAATTCTGGACATGGGCACGAGCCTCGGGTTTTTCACCAAACAGATTCCGCTGTCGGAGTTGGTGGACAGATCATTCTTCCCGGAAAAGATCGAGCCCGCGAAGATTGATCTGAGCCGGATGCCGTAGGTCGTCAAACGGCAATGGCTAACGTGAGTTCGACGTAAACAGAGAATGAGATAGGACCCAACAGCCCCCGAAGGGGGCGACATATCAGTAGCCCGGGGCGTGAGCCCCGGATTCATGACGCGAGGATATGATTTGAGCCCCGTCAGGGGCGGCATAGATTATGTCGCCCCTGACGGGGCTCAATCTTTGGTACGGCGCTCGCTCCCACGGCTGACGCCGTGGGCTACTGACACGGCCGCCCCTCCGGGGCTTTGAACGTTTTACTCGCGCTAGCTAATCTCTTGACTGAACGCGACTCTTTTCCAGGTCGCCTTTCGTCATCCGGCGCGAACTCTTCCTTCCTTTTCATCCAGCGCCTCTACGGCCTGCTCCGTCGTCTCAATGTGGTTCAAATCCATCAGCTCGCCAGCGCTCTTCGTCACAAGACGTGCGGCTGCCGCCAGCAGGTGCCTGTGAACGGTTGAGAGCGGCTGTTCACCGCAACCTGCGAAGGGCGGCGGCGGGTTCAGCTTGATGTCCGGCGTATCCGCGCGCGGCTCCTTGAGGGTCAGCACCTCGCTCACATCCACCGCATTCTTGTCGCGGTTGGTGAGGTGCTGCCCGCCCAGCCAGCGATTCGCCGCGGTCTTAATCACGGAGGTGTGATCGAACTGCGTATTACAGACCGTGCCCTGCTTAATCAGCGGGGAAACGAGCACTGCCGGAATACGCACCCCGAAACGCTTGAAGTCGAATCCGCTCCCTCCGGGTTCACCCGGCGGAATCACTTTATCGTCGGGCGCGGTGGCTGCGGGCGCAGGCGGAACGTGGTCGTAACAGCCGCCGTGCTCGTCGAACGTGATAATCAGCAGCGTGCTCTCCCAATCAGGACTCTCGCGCAGCGCCTGATAGATAGTGTAAATGAGCTGGTCTCCGTAAAGGACGTTCGTCGGAGCGCCCGTGTCCGTAATGGCGTATGCCGGGTGCATGTCGTTTTCCGGGCCATACTTTTTGCTGCACATCATGTTGGGCTCGATGAAGGAGTAGGCGGGTAATCCCCCCTCACGCTTCGCGTCCTCCAGGAATTTCGCGAACGGGAAAAAGTGCTGGCCCAGCAGGCTGTACTTCCACAACTGCTCCTGTATCAGAAGAGCGTTACACAGCAGAAGAGGTCCTCCGTGATAGATTTTCCAACTGACGCGGGCCTCCTCCAGCAGATTGTAAATGGTGGGCGTATTGTTAATCAGGATGCCTATGTCCCACAGGTGGCTTCCGGTCTTCCAGGTGTTATAGACGTAGCCCGAAGAGGTGGCGGCATGAACGAAGGAGCGGTTGGGGAACGTTTGCGTCGGCACGGAACTGAACCAGTGGTCACAGACGGCGTAGGCATTCGCCAGGCCGTTGATGACGGGCAGGGTCGCCGGCGTAAAGCCGTTCATGATGATGCCAGGGTTGGGCGGGTCCGGCACCCCCGTTTTGGCCGTGCTCGCCAGGTTGATGGCATCCGCATAGTTGATGACGAAGCCCTGCATGTTCGGCGGATCCTCCCTGTTGGGAATCGGCGTCGGGGGCGGAGTCTGGTTGAACATCTGCGCGTAAACCTGATCATAAGGCTCATTCGGATCGGGATAAGGCGCGGTCAGGTCCGTCCCTTTGCCGGGAGTGACCAGCACGCCGTCCAGCCCCGGATTACTCAAATTCTTTCCGGAGAGACCTTCGAACTGCTGACCCGGGGGGACTTCGTTGAACGGAGGCTGATTATCCTTATCGTACAGCCAGCCCAGGACGTTATCGAAAGAGCGGTTCTCCATCATCAACACCACGATATGATTGATTCGATTCAGCTGGTCGTTGGAGTTAGCCATTGAGCTTTCCTTTCAGCGTGCCGGTCCGCACGTTTAAAAGTTTCATGGGCGAGCTTGATGTTGGGAATCCTTTGCGCGACAAGGTGGACGCCCTTCTTCCAGTCGGAGCTTGATGAGAGTCAGACGCCGGGCCTGGTCTTAGAGCGAGGGGCATAAAAGAATCGTGAAGAACGCGCGTGACTTTATTACCGGTGGTGGCCCACTGTCAAGAATCTTTAATTGCCAGTAGCGGTCCAGCCTCTTTCGCTCAAGTTAGAGGTCCAGCGCGCCACTAAAATTCTTGACAGCGTGTGAGAGGCAGGCATATAGTTTCGCCCGTTCCAAATGTATCTACTCCTCGCAAACTTCGAGACCTTTACTCACAGGGCCGGTATCACCTCCGCTTCCGTGCGAGCGCAAACCGACTCCTCTCGACAAACGGTTAAGCACTGAAGGGCTGCTGACTGAACGCAGAAGTCGCTTCCAGAAGCCCCCGGGGAATTAATTTCGGAGCAGTCCAATATGGCTCGTCGCCTTATCTTCATTATTTGGCTCGCGCTCTGCCAGTCGAACGCGGCGGCCCAAACCAGAGCCACGATGGCAGGGACGGTGACAGATCAAAACGGGGCGCTGGTCGCCAATGCGGAAGTGCGCCTGCTTAACATCGCGAGCGGGCGCTCGCTCGGCACCAGGACTGACGATTCCGGTAGATATAGCTTAACGGATTTGCCGCCCGGTTCTTATCAGCTTTCGGTTAGCCGGGAGGGGTTCGCTACGGCCGCGCGCCGCGTCATCTTAGACAACGATGCTCCGTTGACGGAAGATTTCCTGCTCGTGCCAGGCATTATCAAGAGCACGATTACTGTGACGGCCGGTAAAGGAAGCGCGCGCATCGTCGCGGAAACGCCGCAATCAATCACCGTTACAGACACCTTACAAATCGAAGAGCGCCGACCCGCTTCAACCTTTCAGGCAATTGAAAGAGCGCCGAACCTCACACCCGTCAGCGCCAGCCCGTTGCTGGAACGCCCACGACTGCGCGGTCTCGCCTCCAACCGCCTCTTAATCATCCTGGACGGTGAACGGCTCAATAACGCGCGCAGCGACCCGACCTCAGGCGTTTCCCCCAGCGTCATTGACGTCACACAACTGGAAGCCGCGGAGGTTTTAGGCGGCGCCGGCTCAAGTCTCTACGGCTCGGACGCGCTCTCAGGGGTTATCAATCTGATTACCAAAAGCCCTGTGCCCGCCGGAGACCACGGGCAAATTCTGAGCATTAGGCTCGATGCGGACCTGCGCAGCAATGGCCTTTTCCGTCGCGGCGCAGCAACTCTTAATTGGAGTGTGCCGCGAGTCGCTTTGCGTGTGAGCGGCGCGCTGTTTCGCGCGGGTAATTACCATTCCGGAAACCGCGCCATCTCGGCGGATGAGGTTGTGCGGCTAGGAGAGTTCGCGACTGCTCTGGGAAATACCGCTGGCAACAGTGTGGCGCGCACCTACGCCGTCTGGAGCCTTCCGGCCGGCGCGTTGATTCCTAACGGGCAGGCTCACGGTTTCAACGACCAGATGGACCTCTGGTTTTTGGCGAGCGCGAAGCAGAGTTTTCGTTATCGTCAATTGAACAGCCAGCACAAAGACCTGGGCTTCTCTTTCATCGCGCCGCCTTTCGATCAACGAACACAGTTCAATAGCTTTCGTCGTCTGGACAAATACGGGCTGAGATACGAAACGAGCGAAGTGAGATCATGGCTGCCAAGCGTGCGCGCGGGCTTTTATCGCCAGAAGTATTCTTTTCCAGACGCCACGCTCACCTCTGCAATTAACGCCGGCAGCAGCTGGAATTTTATCCCTAACCCGCAGGCGCCACAGAGCCCTCTGGAAATTTTGACGGGCAGCCTTTCGACCTTCACGAACGCCAACTTTTCCGAGAACAAAAGCTCTATCACCACCTGGGCCTGGGACACGCAGGCCACTTTCGCCCCCTTCGCCGGAACATTAATCACGACCGGAGTCGGATACTTCAGAGACTCCTCGGCAGACGAGTTCTCACGTAACGATTTCGCGCCGAACACCTCACAGCCGATCAACCGCATTAGCGGCAGAGCCAGCAACCCCGATACCGTTTATCGAAATCTGGGGTGGTTCAATCTGCTTGAGTACGAGCCCGTCAGTTGGTTGCGATTGACTGCCGGGCTGCGCGTTGATAACTGGAAGACAGAGGCGCGCGTGACGCGCGGCTTCCCGCTCGGCAGCGAAGCAGCGATACTAGATGCTTCGTGGGCGCAACTGTTGGAGCGCCCCGGATCAATCAACACCGAAGGCGCAAACGAACTCCAGAATCTACTCAACGGCACAAGCGGCATCAGGACCAGGCGCACCGTGGTTACGGGCAATGCCGGAATCGTCCTCCGGCTAAGAGGCGGCATCAACCCGTATTTCCGCTGGGGCACGAGCTATCGTGAGCCGGGGATTACGGAGCGCTACCTGCTGCGCGATTTCGGCGAACGGACCTTCAGCGTGCTTGTCATCCCGAACAGCGCGTTGCGGCCAGAGCGCGGCCAGAGTTTCGACGTCGGTCTGAAAATTCAAAGGTCCAGGTGGGCGGCTTCCCTCGGCTACTTTCAGAACAATCTGAAGGATTTCATCGGCAACGCCTTTGCCGACCCGCTCTTTGTGCCGGCGGACGCGAGTCGGGGCCTCAATCCCATCTCTCCCTTCTTCCCGTTTCACGGCGTTCTCTACGTGCAGCGCACGAACATTGCGCGGGCGCGCATTAAAGGTTTCGAGGCCGCCGCTGAGATGAGCTTGCCGCTGGGACGTAACCACGGCGTCATGACGCCGTTCGGCACACTCGGCTGGTTGAAAGGGTCTAACTTAACGCCCGATGCAGACACCATCGCTTTAATCAATCAATTCTATAATCGCACGGACACGCCCGTGCGGCTGGAAGGCTCAATAGAGGATGCTCCGCTATCCGGCATCACGCCGCTACGCACCATTGGCGGCGTGCGCTACGATAGCGCAGGCCGGCGCTGGTTCGGCGAGTATGAAATACGTTACCAGGCACGGATCCTGCGCGCCGACCCGCTTGATCTCTCGGCCACCATCTCCACTCAGTATGGGACGCTCGCGAGTCTCAGTCCTTTTACCCGGCACGCCTTGCGCGCCGGCTACAGATACAACAAGGAAGATTACCGCCTCTCGCTCAACCTCGGTCTGGAGAATCTGACCAACCGTCTGTACTTCGAGAATTTTCAAACCGCGCCCGCGCCCGGGCGTTCAATCGTCTTCGGTCTGACGCTGGACCTTTTCAATTTGCTGCGGAGATAACATGGATGAATCGGCGCCTCTGCTTTTTCATCCTCCAAACCTTTAGCCACCAATGAAAGGAGGCACTGTCATGGCGATTAAAATAACTGTTAATGGCAACACGGGCCCCGAGGGTTTCCTGATCGCCCCTTCCGGCTTACAGGAATTTCCAGGGTCGGTCGGGTTGAAGACCGATGACGGATCTACGGTCGATGCGACCTTGAGCATCACGGCGGCGAGCGGCGTTATCGTTCAGCTATCGAAGACAAACCTCACCATCGGCCCGACTCAAAAGTCCGTGAAGATCACCGCCAAAACGGCGAGCAAAAGAGCAGGCGACATCAAGCTTGCGGTGAAGGTCGCCGGAAGAATCAGAGCCAGTTGCACGCTCACCTCCCTGCCTAATCCGCGAATCCGTTTCACAGGGCGCTTTCAGGCTCGCTTCGCAACAGACGCCGACTTCTTCAACGAGCCTCGTGGGACAGCTCAAGGCTGGACCTGGGCTCTGGAGGGTGAGCCGGATTTTGTGCCCGCGGCAAACAACGTTCCGACTCAACCCGGAATGGCCGTCGGCCGGGTCGTGCGTTTCCAGAACGCTGTCGCTCCACGTCCTCATGTAGCGCCAATCGGTGTCCAGGTCGTGGCGATTGAGGCTGATATCGCAGGTAAAGTCGTTTCCTTCAAAAAGGGCGATGCGGTCATCGGCCAGAAAGTAAACCTGGGACCCAACACTTATCTGGCAGCCAACGAACCGATCAACCCCGCTGGTCCGCAGCCTTTTGAGAGCTACAATCCCGGCTTCGAGCCAATGGAAAACTTTGAGCTTCACATCGGAACCAGTTTTTCGGGTAAACCGGCAACTCTGACAGACAGGCCGCTGGCAAACGGCTTCTTCCCGCTGACGGCTGCTGAATTGACGAAATACGGGATAGTCTCCCTGAACACATTCAGCAATCAACGTAAGACCGCTTTGCTCGCTGACTATCACGCGTTGTCACCTGCCGCGCGGACCGGAACGGCTGCCGGACGCAATCTGGCGACGCGCATCTCGCATCTTGGAGGCTCCGCTCCCGATAACATTCCCCCTTCGCAGGGGACGCTCACGCTGGGATGGAGCGGCAAAGAGAGTTACAACGGAATCCTTAACAAGGCGATTCAGGTTACTCCGGGTAAGTCGGCTGTGATGGCTTATTTTAAAGCCTTCCAAGAGTTCAGGTTCTCAGGCACGCTTCTCAACTTTCATTCGGATGAGCTGTGCGGGCAATTTGACGGAACGCTAACGCCATTCACGCCCCAGCTCAAGCGGTTACCTTGATGAGGCGGCTGGGACGAATAGCCTGAAGAGAGATGAAACGCTATTTGCTGGTAATGTGCACGGTGCTCGTCTTCTTCACGACTCTTTTTCTGGTCGTGGAGGCTTTAGGCATTCCGCTACTCAAAGACCCGACACCGTGGATGAAGAACGGCGGAATACTGGTAGCAGCACTCGGCGTCGGACTCTTGATCGCAGACGTGCTGCTGCCAGTGCCCTCCAGTCTCGTAATGGTCGCTCACGGAGCGCTCTTTGGCGTCGTGAACGGGACGCTTCTTTCGCTCGCGGGGAGCGTGGGCGCGACTCTGTTCGGCTTTGCGATTGGCAGGCGTGGAGGAAAACTTTTGGAGCGCCTTGTTAAGACGGAAGAGCGTGCTCGCGCAGATGACTTGCTGAAACGGTGGGGAACGCTCTCCATCATTGTGACCCGGCCCGTGCCCCTGCTGGCGGAGACGGTGGCGATCATGGCGGGCACTTCATCTCTCGGCTGGGGGCAGACGGCCTTAGCCGCGCTGGCGGGCTCCCTGCCCCCGGCCTTGATCTACGCTCTAACGGGAGCGGCGGTCGTAAATTTTCAAAGCACAGCGCTGATGTTCGGGCTGGTTCTTCTGATAGCGGGCTTCTTCTGGTTTGTTGCCCGCCGCGTTGAACCACTTCTTAACAGATGAAAGAATCCGATCTATCTCACAACCCTGTTTCAAACGGGCCGCTGGCGTGTCCAAACAATTTGACGAAGGAGAAAAACATGAGCTACATGGATGTCCCGCGATTACATTTCGCCGGAAATTTCATCGCCCAACCTTCCACGCTGAACAACACACCAAGTAATTTCGATCCAGCCAATTTCAACAACCTCAACCCATCCTGGAATCCTAACGGTAACCACTTCTGGCAATTCTCGGGCTGCACCGTGCAAACGGCTGTCAACAGTAACGGCCCCGTCAAACAGGACCCGATTCTTCAGGCAGCGGTCGTCAGCACGGACCAGCCGATAGTCGCGAAGCTCGTTGATCTGGACACCGAACAGCAGCTCGTTTCTCAAATCTGGGGGCTGCAAATCAAGGTCGCCATCTCTGACACAGATTATTTCGTGGGCGATTTTCTTGTGGTCTGCTTCAACGACATTAATTTCTCAAGAGCGCCTGGAGGGGGCGATGCGGGGGCCAGCGCCTTCTTCCAATCCTTCCTAGACAACGTGACCTGGGGCAGCCAGATAACTTCACCCTTCCTGCAGGAGCTTCAGAACGCCAGTCCGGCCCGGCTCTCGATCAAGTTTGTCGTTGATGGTTACGATGAAACGTCCAAACAGGGAAGAGTCGTCGGCACTATCGGCCCGGCGTGGGCCGACGAGCCGCCGAACTTCGTTCTCGGTCGCGCGCTGCGCCCCAATGCCAAGACGCCTAATCAGAATCCACTGTGGTTTGGCTATGCGAGAGTTGATAAGATTCGTCAGAAGGTTTTGATTGATCTGGGTAATAGCATTCCCACAACAGCACCTGGCGGGCCACCTCCAAATCTAGGCACGCTACAGGTGGCGATCATTCCGGCGAGCGGCAAGCCCACCATTCTTGGCGACTATGATTACTCGCTGGCTGCATATACAGGAAGCGCCGGAATTCAGGAGTATTCCGTCAACGAAGCTCAGCTTGCGGCGCTCGCCAAGACACCGCTCGGCGTCATTCAGACGAACAAGCCGAGCACTCTGGCGAATCCTCCCGTGCTGCTGCGAGAAGGGCAGAACGGAACGTATATCAACTCCACACAGCAAGTCTACAGGATGAATCCCGGCGACGTTGACGTGGTCGAGATGATCGCCCTCCAATTCGGTGAACCGGCATCCGGGCAAAAAATTAGCTTGCAATTCAATAACACCATCTTAAAACAACAGGCATCGCCTGGTATTCCGGTCGGGAAACCTGCGACTGCACTCCAGTTCCCTCAAAGCGTCACGACCAATGATGATGGCCGCGCTTCTTTCCCGATGGCGGCGACCGATCCCGGCAACCCAAGACAGTTCATTGACGGACAAGTCTACGGTGTGGGATATAGCTGGCCCGAAGATGCTGACCCTAATTTCCCTACAGACCCCTGGAACTTCGTTAGCGTGCTGGTTTTCGATTCCTACGAGGAATCGCCGACGTGGAAAAACATTCAACCGATCATGCAGCAGTACGCGGCGCTTTATCCGTTCATGGACACCATATTTCAGCTCGACGATCCGACAGTAATCCAGCAGAACATAGCCGCCTTCCAGCAGGTCTTGAACATTCCCGTTTCGGACCCGCGCTACATGCCCGTGACGCGCGATATGTCGCGCGATAAGAGGCAGCTCATTCTCGAATGGCTCAATCTGGGCGCGCCCGTCAAATAGAACCGGCAGGCCGGCACGCCAACTCAAGGCGCGTGAAAACAGGACGAAGCCTGGAGGCGCTCTCCCCTTCGCCTCCAGGCTTCTCTTTACGGCCGCTCACTTATGTTAAGACAGGAACGACCGAACTCGTTTAACTTCAATCCGCCTTAGTAGCGGCGATCCTTGTTGCGAATCTTATAGGTGTAAACGGCCGCGCCACCGCCGCCCGCGATTGCGCCGATTACCGCACCCTTCTTGCCGCCAAGCAGGCCGCCGAGGACGGCACCCGCCACGGCACCGCCGGCGGTCGTGATCTTGTCACGATGTTTTTCCCAGAAGGAGCGATCATCCCTTCTGTAATCATCGTATTGCCTGCTCTGGGATTCTCTATAAACTCGCTGTCTGTAGCGCGTCTGCGCCCCCGCAGGAGCCACCGCGAAAGTCAGCAGGACCAAACACATAATTGTCGCTAAAAGTTTTTTCATCCCAACACCTCCGGGCACGGGTAATGGCAACGAACGTGCCACTGCCCCGGACCGCACTCGACGTGAGTTTCAAAGCAGCTTTTTATTTGAGCTTTTCACGAAAGTCGCGGCTCTCGTAGCGGGCACGGTTTTTTTCTCTCTTCTATTCGGTATACTGGGCGAGACGTCGTGTAGCTTTTGGGATGTCTTCGATCAGACCGCAGCCCTGCGGTAATGTAGGAGGGTGACGTTGGTGCGTGTGAAGCATTTAATTATGGAAGAGCTTGAAGCGGGGTTGGACGCGATTCGCCGGTCGCCCAGGGACAAAGGAGTGCTGGAGTTAATTGTGCGGCGGCCGCGGATTGATGAGCGTGAAGTCATGGAAGCAGGCGAGCTTCATCTCTCGGAAGGTCTCGTAGGGGATAGTTGGAGAGAGCGCAGGAGTTCCCGCACGCCTGACGGGTCGCCGCATCCAGAGATGCAGCTCAACATCATGAATTCCCGCGTTATCGCCCTCGTGGCGCAGGACAAGGCGCGTTGGCCGCTGGCAGGCGATCAGCTTTTTATTGACCTGGATTTGAGCGCCGAGAATCTGCCAGCGGGGACGCGACTCTCCATCGGCTCGACCGTCATTGAAGTCACCGCCCTGCCTCACAACGGTTGCCAAAAATTTGTGGCACGCTTTGGTCTGGACGCGATGAAGTTTGTTAATTCCCCCCTGGGGAAACAGCTTCATCTGCGCGGCATCAATGCGAAGGTCGTTCGGCCCGGCTTGATTCGGACCGGCGACGTGGTCAAGAAGCTCTAAGTGTCTTTTGTCCGACTTCAGGAAAGGAAGAGATGAAAATCCTACTTCTCGGCGGCACGATCTTTCTCGGCCGTCATCTGATCGAGGCGGCGCTTGAGCGCGAACATGAGGTTACGATCTTCAACCGCGGGCAACACGGCGCGGACCTGTATCCCGAAATCGAAAAGCTGCGGGGCGACCGTCGCCTTGATCTCACAGCTTTAAAGGGAAGACGCTGGGATACTGTGATTGATACGTGCGGTTATCTTCCCGGCGAGGTGCGAAAAGCGGCCGAGCTATTATCCGAGGCGGTGGAACACTATACGTTCATCTCAAGCTGCTCCGTCTATGCGAACTTTGACCTGGCGGGGACAGACGAGAATGATCCGGTTAGCACAATAACGTCCGAGCGATTGGGCGAGGCAGAGCAGATTGATCCGGGTGAACGGGCGATGGCCCTGACCTATGGAGAGATGTACGGCGCGCTGAAAGCCTTGTGTGAGCAGGCGGCGGCAGAAGAGATGCGCGGCAGAGCCTTGAGTGTGCGCGCCGGCCTGATCGTCGGGCCGCACGATTACAGCGACCGCTTTACTTACTGGGTCCACCGCGTGGCGCAAGGCGGCGAAGTGCTGGCACCAGGCCGCCCTTCCAGGCGCGTGCGAGTGATTGACGTGCGCGACCTGGCCGAGTGGATTATAGGGATGGCGGAGAGACGATCAGGGGGTATTTACAACGCCACCGGAGCGGAAGATGATTTAACGATGGGGCGCTTGCTCGACGAGTGTCGAGCGGTAAGCGACAGCGATGCGACGTTCGTCTGGGCGAGCGAACAATTTTTGCTTGAACAGAAAGTCGGGGCGTGGGGCGAAATGCCTCTGTGGATTCCAGAAGAGGCGAACGGGATTTTCGCGGTTAATAACGACAAAGCCATTGCCGCCGGTCTTACTTTTCGGCCCCTGTCGGAGACCATCAGAGCCACACTCGCCTGGGATGCGACTCGCCCATCAAATGCAGACTGGCGGGCCGGATTGAAACCGGAGCGCGAGCGGGAATTGCTCGCGAATCTGCTTCATTACAACCAGGTGTGAAGGAGTGAGCCTGGAATTATTCAAAGAGTTGATCGAACTCAGCCTGAAAGAGAAACGCAGCCTATCAATTTCTATGAAGTCATCTCCTGGTCCGCAATCTTAATCGCCTCACTGATAATCCCCAACCCTTCGTCTATCTGTTCCTTAGTCACGCAGAGCGGCGGCGCAACGAAGATATAGCTCCACCTGACGAACGTGTACATACCCAGGTCTTTGATCTTTGCAGCCACTTTATTCATGACCGTCATCTCGCCCGGCTTCGCGTTGAAGGGCGCCATCGGTTCTTTAGTCTTTCTGTCCTTCACCAATTCAAGGCAGCCGAGCAGACCCGTATTTCTCCAATCGCCGATGCTCGGGTGCTTCTGTTTTAACAGCTCCACCTGGCCGTCAACGTACTCGCCCATCGCGGCGGCATTGGCGATTAACTTATCGTCCTCGTAGATTTTCAGCATTTCTAAGGCCGCGGCACAGCTGACGGGATGGGCTGAGTAGGTGAGCCCTAACGGGAGCATCGCGTCATCATATTTTGAAGCGATTCTGTCCGACACCATCAGGCAGCCGAAAGGCAAATATCCAGAAGTAAGACCTTTCGCCATCGCGATCATGTCTGGAACGATGCCGTGATGCTCGAAACCGAACCATTTACCCGTGCGGCCAAAGCCGCTCATCACTTCGTCCATAATCAGCAGGATGCTATACCTGTCACATATTTCTCTGACCTCTTTTAAATAACCGACAGGATATTTCAAACAGCCTGACGAGCCGGATTCTCCTTCCAACAAAATAGCTGCGATATTGCCCGGACCTTCATAGGCAATCACACGTTCCAGACTCGCCACAGCTTCTTTCAATAAATTTTCTTCGCCATACTCCCAACGGTATAAATAGGGCAAATCGAAATGGACGAAGTTCGGCGCTTGCTGGGAATCCACAGGGAGCTTGCGCGGGTCGCCGCTCGCCGTCATGGCGCCGGTCGAAGAGCCGTGATAAGACTGGTAGCGTGTGAGTATTTTATGTCGCCCTGTATAAAGCCTGGACAGCTTAATAGCATTTTCGATGGAGCTGGCACCGCAGAGCGTAAAGAATGCTTTATTCAGGTCGCCGGGACAGATTTCCGCCAGCTTCTTCCCCAGCTCACCGCGCGCTTTGGTAACGCAGGACGGGGTCACATAGCTGACCTCCTGCATCTGCCTGACCACCGCATCAGTTACCCTCTGGTCGCCGTGGCCGATATTCACATTCATTAACCCCGACGAGAAATCAAGGTAACGCCGGCCATCGTAGTCATACAGATAAACTCCCTCGCCGTATTTCACGGCGATAGGATTGATCCCTTTCTGCTTGCTCCAGGAAAAAAGCGTGTAATCCAGATTGTCCTGGATGACCTGTCCTCCAGCCTCTAAAGCGTTGCCCGAAAGAGTTTCGATTTGTGAAACTGTTTTTGTCTCAGCCATTTTTATCTACCAGCCTTTGTTTTTCAGAGCCCTGGGTCGTCTTTAAAAACTTATGGAAAAGCACGCCCCGCTTTTCATCCTCAGAGATTCCCTTTTTTGACGATTGGGCGATTATGTTATCACAGCCGCCTAATTGCCGATAACTCCCGGCTTGGTTATAATTCGAGTCTCTGTGGCGGGGTAGCTCAGCTGGTTAGAGCGACGGACTCATAACCCGTAGGCCGAGAGTTCAAGTCTCTCCCCCGCCATTCCCTTTCAATTCTGCGATGTGCTTCTCCCAGGAATAATCTTTCGCCCACCGGACGTATTTTTTTTGCTTGTTTATTGTCGGCTTGATTCTCAATGATGCGGACACTCTCGTGTCCTCAAAAGGTATAGCGTACACCTCATTCAACTGCGGGCAATAAACAGCAAAATAATCCACCTCGCCCTTTTCATACCTTCTCATCGTTCGGTCATAGCTCGCATTTCTTCGCCTGGTCTTGCACAGGACACACCCCTTCTCGAACGTGGCGGTTTTGACTTGAACCTTTACGATTCGAACGCCTGTGTCAACAGCCAGGTCATAAGGCCCGCCCGTCCCGAACGGAATGCAGACCCTCAGCCCGGCTTTCATATACTGTCCCAGCACAACCCCTTCCGCCTCATTTCCGATGTCAAATGTGGTTCGCATTCGCATTCCTTTCCCTGGTCAGCGCATCCTAACTTCCACGATGGCCTCTTTGAAGATTTTTGACTCGGGTGGGCGACAACATTATAACCCGTGCGGCATAAAGGCGCCGAGAGTTTTCCTGTTTGCGCGCGAGTCTGAGGATGCGTATCATTCAGCTTCGGATTAATTCTCAGGAAGAGGTCTTAAAGGATGTCAGACATTATCAATCGCCCGCGAAGGCTCAGGCGGACTGAGGCGTTGCGCGCGCTGGTCCGTGAGGCACGGCTCGAACGCGAGGACTTAATCCTTCCGTTCTTCGCCTGCCCGGGAACAGGCGTGCGGCGCGAGGTCTCGTCCATGCCCGGCGTTTATAACCTGTCGGTTGATGAGGTCGCGCGTGAGGCGGCCAACGCGTTCGAGCTGGGGATTCGAGGCGTCATCCTTTTCGGGCTGCCCGAAGCCAAAGACGAAACCGCGTCCGGAGCCTATGCCGAAAAGGGTATCGTGCAGGAGGCCATACGCGCCGTTCGCCGCGCCGTCCCGGACATGGTAATCATCGCGGACACCTGTCTCTGCGAATACACTTCGCACGGCCACTGCGGCGTTGTCCGTGAAGGCGAGGTGTTGAATGACGAGTCGCTCGAACTTCTGGCGCGCACAGCGCTCAGCCAGGCGGAGGCAGGCGCGGACATCGTCGCGCCTTCCGCGATGATGGATGGGCAGGTCGGCGCGATTCGAGCGGAGCTGGATGGCTCGGGCTTCGAGCAGGTGGCCGTGATGTCTTACGCGGTCAAGTACGCCTCCGCTTTTTACGGTCCGTTTCGTGAAGCGGCCGATAGCGCTCCGGCTTTCGGCGACCGGCGCGCCTACCAGATGGATGCCGCGAACGCGCGCGAAGCTTTGCGTGAAGCCGAGCTGGATTATACGGAGGGCGCGGACATCCTGATGGTCAAGCCCGCCACGGCCTACCTGGACGTTCTGAAGATGGTCCGCGACCGCTTCGATCTGCCCGTGGCCGCCTATCACGTCTCTGGCGAGTACGCCATGATTAAAGCGGCCTCCGCGAAGGGATGGATAGACGAGCGCCGCGTCATGCTTGAAACTCTGACCAGCATCAAACGCGCAGGGGCGGACCTGATCATCACCTACTACGCACAGGAAGCGGCACGCGCTCTCAGATAACCGTTTGAGCAACCACGGTCACCGCATCGGCAAGTTATACAGCGACCCTTATCTTAGCTGGACTTCAATCGGTCTTGCGTCCGGCGGGTCGTGTCCTTCCGGAAAGCCAGAGATGTTCAATCCGAGGGGCTGGTCCGCATCAACCTTGACTTCGAAGCGGATTGAGAGCGGAAGGCCCTGCGATGCCTGAGTTCTCACGGCCAATGAATCCACGACCCACTCTTGCGTGACCGCTCGCTGCGTGTCTTCGACCGCGACGAGGCGCGAGCCGCAGTCCACGCCGTTGATGAGCAGGGTGACCCGCGTCGCGTTCACATTCGAAGGCGCGTCCTGCGGAAGAACAGGCTGCAGGTGAGCGCGCACTGTGACGCTTCTAATCATACGCCCCTGCTCGCGCTCGGGGATGATGTATTCGAAGTAGCCGACGCCGCTGCCCCAGACGTATCCCGGCCCGTCTCCGAGCTTTTCAAAACGCGCGCTCGCGGCCCCCTCGGGCCTGAACGAATAGATAATCGGCCCTCCATCCTTCCCGTCATTCAACACTTCAGGCAGCGCCGCCGGACCGTCAATAGCCCGCGCGAAAGCGAACTGGTGCGGGACCAGATGGCGCGACGAATCCAACAGATGAGCTGGCGGTTTCGCATCTTGCAGCGAAGCGAAAAGGGCGGACGCTTTACGAATCTCCGCCCGGACACTTTCATCCCGGGCAATAGTGTAAGTGATCCCGTAATTGCGTTCGGAATCCGGCGTGAAGATCCAGAACATTGCGCCGCCCACGCCTGAGCGGGCGGCACTCTCGAAAAATGCCCTGTACCACTCGACCTCGGAAAAACCCTTGTAGCCTTCGTGCCCCATCCCGAACTCCCCGATCACGAGCGGCTTGTTGATGGAAAGGGCCGCAGCGGCGCGGTTCTCTAAAAACGCCTGCAAGGCCGCGGGCGAATCCACAAAGCTGTCCAGGTCATCGCTCGGATAGTGGTGAACGTCGCAATAATCTATGGTCTTGATGTTATGCTCCGCCAGCCACTCGCGACGTTCCCAGGCCGTGCGATAACCCCACGTGCCAGGCGTGACTAGATGGTCCGGGTCGAGCGTCTTGAGATACGCGCTCATCTCCACGACCCAGGCACGACGCTCCGCCCAGCGCCCTGTCACCGCCTGCGCTTCATTCATCAATTCATAACCCATAATGGTCGGGTCGTCGCGGTACAAAATGCCCGTTACGGTGTTGCGGCGGGTGACGACCCGCTGGACGTGCTCACGGTAGAGGCGGCGCGTCACCTCGTTCGTGTAAAAGAGCATCGCGCGCCCGGCGTTGATGCCGTAAGGCTGGCTATCGTCGGCGGCGTCCTTGATCCCTGCCCAGTCCAGGTACTGCGTGACGCCCCCTGTGTCGCGCCACCAGTTGGTCAGGCAAAGCTGCACTCGAAGATTGTTACGCGCAGCCAACGCGAGCACCCTGTCCAGATGGACGAACGCCTCTTCGTTCCAATGCCCAGGCGCGGACCGGAAGTTGTGCCTGCGCGCGCCGCCTTCAGCCTGGCCGACGCCGTTTTCGTCGCCTTCGCCGAACGCCCACACGCGGACCACGCTCACGCCGTCCCGCGCAGCCTCTTTCAACGTCTCCGGCATGTGCGCGCGTTCCTCTTCCGTGTACATCACAGCGACGTTCGCGCCCGTGAAGCGGAACGGGCGACCGTCAACGATGAAGTTCGTGCCGTTTGTCGAGACGAACCCCGGCCGGGCCGCGCGCTCCCCTTCCCGGCTGCGCAGCGCGAAGAAAAGGGCCGCGCCCGCAAGCAAGGCGAACGCGGCCAGAAACAACGCTTTCTTACCCATGAGAAAAACCGGGACGGAAGTTCGTACGTCTAACGCTGATTGCTCAGGCGCGCGAAGCCCACGATGGCGCAGGCAGCCCCGACGACGATAAAGAGATTGAAGAAGGCCCCGATGGCGAGCAGCAGGTCGGGATTGCTCAATGCGGCCAGCACCATAATCACGAACTGCAGGTGATAGATCAAAAGGGAAAGGGCGGCGATGGCAAACCACCAGGTGGCGGACCCCAGAGAGCGCGAGCGCGCAAATCCGAGTGCCGCGGCCACCAGCCACCCGACGGCGCCGAGCGCCAGCAAAGTAAGTATAACAACCCGGAAATAGCTTGGCGCGGTGTATGTCTCCATTTGCGCCAGCATCAGGGATGAAGTCAAAAGCATCTTGAAGATCGCTCCTATCGAATCAGTCGTCTGAAAGTCGAACCCTGCGAAAGACAGAGAAAAGCGCCGTCTGCGCAGTGCAGGCTACTGCGACAACGCAAACGGCGTCAAGTTATAGCTTTCCGCTCAACTCACACTGGGGCGGCGGCGGCGCAAAGACCGGGAGAGCCTTGCCAGGCCGCTTTCTTTAGAGGTGCGCGCGCCCACTCGTGTGGTGCGGCTTACTGCGTAATGTGAATTTCCTCTTCCTTGTTGACGCGACGAACAAAGAAGACCAGGGCGCACAGAAACGCGACCACAGTGCACCCGATGGCCAGCCACAAATATTTCGGATCGCCGTCCGGCGATTCGGCGGTTTTGTATCTCCAGAAGAAGAAATAGACGGCAAATCCGGTCGCGAGAAGGCCGAGAACCCAAGTGAGAATGTCTGTAGTGCTCTTCATGTTGAACCTCCGGCGTTCGTTATATTTCAGGTAGAAAGGCTAGAAAGCCGTTAACGTTTACCGTTTAAAAGCTCTGAAGAGAGACGTCGGGCAAACCATCTCAAACGCGAGACAGTTTGATAGCTATTATGCCGCTGCATGTTACTTCCATCCCCCCCGAAAACGCAAGTTTTTCATAAGGCAAAAGGCAAAAGGTAAAAGGTAAAAGTGAGGGGATGAGGGTATCTGCTACGTCCTGGTTTTGGCGGAGACGATGATTGAGCCGATAATGCGCATCAATTCTTCGGATTCAGTTTCCAGTTCTGAGAGGCGTTCGGCCGGCAAGATTTTCGTCGCGGCAAGCAGACGCAACCAATAAAGGGTCTCACGGGCCTCCTTCAAGGCGATAGCATATTTGCTGATGAAATCGGCTTTACTCTGCCCGGCCTGAGCTTCTTCAACGTTTGCCCCGATGGATGTTCCTGAGCGCAATAATTGACGCCCGAGGATTCTTCCAACGCCCTGCCTCTCGTCTAGGTGTTGACAAAGTTTCACTATGCGAATCGAAAAATCAAACGTCCGCTTTTCAATGTCTTTCATCTTCACTTTTGCCTTTTACCTTTTTCCTTTTAACTTAAAGGATAATTCGCTTGTCGCCGGCCCGGCGCGTGATGCGCTCGCGGTCGAAATATTCCAAAAGCGGGATGGCGTACTTGCGCGTCACACCCGCCACCTCCTTGAAGGTCGGGACGTCAATCAAGCGCTCCGGTCCTTGCGCGGCGGCGAACTCGCGCAGCTTCGCCACCAGATGGTCGAGGGCTTCTCTGTGGAAGTAGAGTTCGGGGGTCACGCGGACCAGCAAGCGTTCGTCGAGCAGCAACTGGAAAATCTTGCGGGCATGCTCGCGCTGAAGTTTCGCGCCGCCCGCGCGCTCAACAGCCTCTTCGAACGTCGGCGCTTCGAGCGCCGCCTCCCGGTAAACTTTTTCCAAACGCTCGCGGAGCGCCGCATCCGAAGCCGTGAGCGAAAGGCTGTGGGAAGCCGCGCGGACCACCTCCTTTTCGGAGACGAGAGCCCCCTTGCTTTCCAGATTCGACAACACGGCGCGGAAGACTTCCGGCGCGGCGTGCGCGAAGACGCGCTCGCGTAAAGTTTCCCTCAGGAGCCCTCGCGCTAAGGGCTCGCGTTTGTGATAACTCTCAACCTCAAAGAGTGCAGCGCGGGATAACTGCTCCAGGCTCCCTTCCGCAACGTAAACGCCCTCCGCCTCAATCAACCCTTTACTCTCTCCAGCGCGCCGCGCAGCCTCTTGCAACACCTCGTCGGTCCAACCCGTCCGCGCCAGTATCAACGCCGGCCGGACGCCGCGCTCGCCTGCCATCTCGACATAGACGGCGAGCGCACTCGCACGGTCACCGCCCGCCAGCACCTCCAGGCGTGCGCGCGCCGCAGCGCTCTCGCGCCGCCGATGTCGTTGCGCGTGCGCGTCCAGAACGAGTCCGCCGGCGATTGTGCGCGGAGGTGAATAGGAACGGAGGATAAAGCGCTCGTGCGGCAGCGCGATGACCGCAGATTCCAGGCGCAGCTGGGCGAAGCCGCTCTCGCCGGGAGCAATCTCGCCAGACTCTTCCAGGACCGCGACGCGCGCCAGCACTTCGGCCGCGCCCAGGTGCAGGCGCACGCGCATACGCGAACGCAAAGGTCGCGGCGCGCTTCCCAAAACATCAACTCGAACGTCCAGAATCTGTGTCGGGCTGAGGCGCGCTGGCGGCGCGAGCACCATCCCGCGCTCGATCTGAGAGACTTCGACGCCCCCCAGGTTAATCGCGGTTCTCTGGCCCGCGAACGCCGTACGGACCTGCGAGCCGTGGACCTGTAGCCCGCGCACGCGCGCACGCGCGCCTGCCGGCAACAGTTCCATCTCATCGCCCTCTGCGATCTGGCCCGCGACGAGCGTGCCCGTCACCACCGCGCCGAAGCCGCGCATCGTGAAAGCGCGATCAATGGGCAGTCGCGCAACCATTTCGCCCGGGCGCGCGGGGACTCGCAAGGCCACCTCATTGAGCGCCCCCTTCAACTCTTCAATTCCTGCGCCGGTCCGCGCGCTGACTCCCAAAATCTGCGCGCCCTCCAGAAACGACCCGGCGACGAGCTCTTCCGCTTCGGCTCGCACGAGCGCCAGGAGCTCTTCGTCAACCGTGTCAGTTTTGGTGATGACGACCAGGCCATGACGGACGCCGAGCAGGCGGCAGATGTCGAAGTGCTCGCGCGTCTGCGGCATCACGCCTTCATCCGCCGCGATGACGAGCGCGACCGCGTCAATGCCGTGGGCTCCGGCCAGCATGTTCTTGACGAAGCGTTCATGGCCGGGGACATCTATGAAGCCGATGCGCACGTCTCCGACGTCAAGCTCCGCGAACCCCAGATCAATCGTAATTCCGCGCCGCTTCTCCTCCGGCAAACGGTCCGCATCAACCCCCGTCAACGCGCGAACGAGCGCAGTCTTTCCATGATCTATGTGGCCGGCCGTGCCGATGATTATGCTTCGCATAATGGGGTCAGGGATCAGGGGTCAGGGGTCGGTGCGCGCCATTCTCTTTCCGGCCTCCGGCCCCTGACCCCCGGCCCCTATTTAACGATTTCAAAATCTATCGCCTGCGTCGCCGTGCGATGTTTTTCGTCGGCCAGGAGGTCTGTGACGACGACTTGCAGGACGTATTGGCCCGGCGGCAGGTCCGCGCCGAGTTCTAGACGACCACTGGCGTCGAGCCTGTTCGGGTCCGATTTATTGCCGGCATCCGACGCCTGCACGTTTTTGGCGAGCACCTGCTGGCCGTCGCGCAGCAAGATGAGCTGGGTTTGAAGCAATGGACGGCGCGTCCGCTCGTCCACCTGCGGGTTGAAGATGTAGAAGCCGTAATCGAGCGCCATCCCGCGACGCAGGCGCCTGACAGCCGCGCCGGGTTGCACGCCCGTCTCCTGCCCGGAGCCCTCTGCGATCTCCGGCGGCTTCGAAAGCAGCCCGCCGGCTCCCGAGAGCCAGGAGCTTTTTATCGCCGGCGCTTCTTCCGCAGGGTTGACGCCGCGCGCGTAGATGCCAGAAAGCGCGAGACGCTTCGTCTTCAGGTCCGGGACTTCTATGAACTGGCTGGCAGAGCCGATCAGTTTGGACGAGGGGTCGCGCACGGCGACGCGTAGCTGGTAAGCCCCGGGCTTGCGGACCGGCACGTCGAAAGCATAGACCAGCCCGTTGCGGAGCAGACGCTGGTAGCTCGCGCCGCGCGCTTGAATCGTCTCCTCGCGAGTGACCTGATCCACGATCTTCCCCAAAGCGTCCATCGTCAACGCGGCGACCTCCATCTTCGCCGTCTGCCAGCCGTCCGGGCTCTCCGTAAACTTCAGGGCTTTGGCGTCCACATGAAGCAGCGTCCTCATGAAAGAGCCCGTGCCCTGCTCGTTGCTGAAGAGCGAGGTCAAGCGCATGTCAATGCCGCCCGAGTAGAAAGGAGAGAGCATGGCGTCGAGCAATTCCTGGCTCCGCGTGCGCGGCGCGGCAGGCTTATTCTCCTCAGCCAATCCGTAGAACCCTCTGCGAAAACGGACGCTCAAACCGGGGCGCTTGACCTTGATCTGAATGTTATGGAAGCGGCGGCTCCCGTTCTTGTCGAAGGTGGATTTGTCCGGGCGATAGCCGAGCAGGTAATAGCCTTTCTGGTCGTCCAGAATGCGCTTGATCCCGCCGCTCAAATCATTGGTGTTGCGGACAAAGAGACCGCCCGTCTGCTCTGTCAGGAAGAAGAGGCCGGACTGTCCGGCCGGAATCGCGGCGGCGCGCTCCGCCAATTTGGCATCAATCTCCGGTCCAGTATTGCCGGACGTGGCGTCGGCCGCCATCAAGCCTGTGACGGGCAGACCCCGTGTGTCCATCGCGTAGATCACGACGGAAGCCCGGTTGGCGTTATCCGCCAGACGCCGCATCTCATCCAGGTTCCTCTCCGTCAACTTAATGCTATCGGAGAAGAGGAGGATGGATTTACGGCCGGGCAGCTTTCTCAACCCGTTGATGACGTAGTTGAGCGAGTTGATCGTGTTGAAGGTGAAAACGTCATCGCGCAGAAGGTTGAGCTGGGCAGCCATCTTGGCGACCTTGTCTTCCCCAAGCATATTCGGGGCCTGCCCCCCGCCCGCCCTTATCATGCCGTCGCCGAACTTCGCTATCGGCGCGGCCGTAATGCCGTCGAAAGAGTTAACGCGGCTAAAGACGCTCCGGCGAATGCGCTCGATGGCGGCGTAAAGGAGCTGCTTGTTGGTGGTGAACTGTTGCAGGTAGCCCACACCTCCGGCCGTGCGTATGACGGCCGCGAGATCGCCCGGCTGCAACTGCTCCGCGACAGTCTTCTTGAGCGCGAGGCGTAGATAGTTGGTGGTCGCGACCGTCAGTGCCAGGTCGTCCGCCACCAGGGCCATTGTGCGTTTCACCTGTTCGGGGCGCAGGCGCGTCGGCACGACAGCGGGCGCGACCTTCCCTGCAGGGGCTGCGGCCTCCGAAGGCGTCGTCATGCTTTCCGGCGCGACGTAGGAAAAATTGGTTATCTGTTGCCGGTCGCCGTCTTCCAGCACTTCGAAATCATCCACAGTCAGGTCCGTCACCTGATTTCCGTCCTTGTCTGTGACGACCGCATCAACCTGCACGAGGTTGGTGGTAATCCTGACGACTTCGTCTTCTTCGGACTGTTCCTGTTGGGGCGCGGGCGCAGAATTTTGCGCCGTTACTTGAATGAATAGTGAGACGAGGAGGATGAGAGCGAGCGAGGGATTCTTCTTCATAAATATTCTCCGGCATCTGCCGACGTTGGAGATGCACTATTCTTGAAAATCCGGCCTCAAAGCCTGGCCGGTTTACTTGACGATCTCGAAATCAATCCACTGCGTGGCCGTGCGGTACTTCTCTTTGGCGAGCGGGTCGGTGACGACCACTTGCAGGATATACTCGCCCGGCGCCATCTCCGTGCCGAGTTGCAAAGCCCCGCCCGCGACGAGCCGTTTCGGGTCCGGTTGATTGCTCACGTCCAGCGGCTGCGTGCGCCCTGCGAAAATCTGTTTGCCGTCGCGGAAGAGGCGAATCTGCGTCTGGACCTGCGGGCGGGCCGTGGACTTGTCCGCCTGCGCGTTATAGATCGCGTAGCCGTACTGCATAATCATCCCACGCCGGAAATTTCGCACGGCGGGCCCGGCCTTCGGGTCCGACTCGCCGCCATCTCCCTCTGCGGTCTTCGGTGCGCCGGGCGTCAAGCTATCGCTCGCAGCTTCCTTAGCGCCAGCTTTGGGTCTGGCCGCGGGGTCTGTGCCACTGACCACGAGGCCCGAGAGCGTCAGGCGATTCTTCGTAATGTTAGGGACTTCTATGAACTGACTGGCAGAGCCGACGCGCTCGTTTGTCGCATCACGCAACGCCGCGCGCAACTGGTAAGCCCCTGGCTTTTTGATAGGCACTGTGACGATGTAAACGAGGCCGTCCTCCAGAGCTTTCTTGTAGGTCTCTCCGCGCATGCGGACCGTGTGCGTCCGGCTCAGCTCATCAACCACCGTCCCGTTATCCCCGAAGGTGACGGCGAGGACATCGAAGGTGGCTTTATGCCAGCCTTCCGGCTCGTCAGTGAAGGTGAGGCCGCGCGTATCAATGTGAAGCAGCGAGCGCATGAACGAACCAGCCTTCTGATCGTTGCCGAAGAGTGTGGTGAGTCGCAGCTTGATTCCGCCCGAGGCGAAAGGCGAAGTGAGCGCGCCGATTAACTGCTGAGCGCGCGTGCCGCGCTGCGGGACTGCCTCTTCATCCGTGATCCCGTAAAAGCCGGTGCGCGAGCGCACGTTCATGCCGGGTCGCTTGACCTTGATAGAGATTTTATGAAATTTGCGGCGGCCCATGGTCGCCTCGAAAGTTGACTCGTCCGGGCGATAGCCGATTAGGTAATAACCTTTCTGGTCGTCCAGCACGCGCTGGATGCCCGCCGCCAGATCGTTGTTGTTGCGTATGGGAATGCCGCCCGTCTGTCGCGCGATATAATCCAACCCGCTCTGCGACTCAAAGAAATCGAAGCTGCGGTTCGCCAATCGTGTTTCGAGCTGCTCAGCGCTGAGTCCGGAAGTGCTGTCGGCGGCCGACAAGCCGAACCACGGGAGGCCGCGCGCATCCATCGTGTAAACGACGACCGAAGCGCGGTTCGCCAAGTCAGTCAGGCGACGTAGGGCTTCGAGCACGCGTGTGCTGCGCGACGGGTCGTCACGGTTGAAAATCTTGATCCCGTCGGACATCAGGAGGATGGACTTGCGTCCGGGCAGCTCCTTCATCCCGCGGATGACGTAATTGAGCGCGCCGAGCGTGCCGACCGAGAAAAGCTCCTCACGAAACTGCTCTATGTCATCGCCCGCTGGGCGATCACGCTCGTCGTCAGAATCCTGACTCGGAATCTGGTCACGCACCTGCGCCAGCGGGTCCGCTTCAATCGGGGCGAAGGCCGAGATGCCTCCGCGCCCTTGCGGATTCCACTTGACGCGTTCGATGGCCGCATAGAGCTGCTGTTTGTCCGAGGTGAACTGCTGCAAAGCTCCCATGCCGCCCGCGGTGCGGACGATGGCGACCAGGTCGCCCGGCTGGAGCTGCTTGTCAACGAACTTCTTTAAAGCCTGCCGGACGAAGGCAGTGCTTTCGAACGAGAGGCCCAGATCGTCAACGACGAGCGCGATGGTGCGCCGCACCTGCTCGGGCCTGAGGCGCACTGGAGGGACTGGCGGCGCAGTTTTATCCACAGGCGTGACGGCGACCGGCTGCGCCGTGCCGCTTTCGGTGGAAACGTAGGAAAAGTTTGTGATCTTCTGCGGGCGCCCGTCCTCGTAGATTTCAAAATCTTCGGGAAGAAGGTCCGCCACCTGCTTGCCGTCCTTCGTAACGATGGCATCCACCTGCACCAGATTGGTGGTGATGCGCACAACTTCATCATCGTCCTGCTGCTGCGGTGTCGCAGGTTGCGGACCAGGGTTCTGACTTTGCCCCGTGGCCGAAATAAAGAGAGACAAGATCAGGGCGAGAGCGAGCGAGGACTGTTTCTTCATAAAGGGTTCTCCGAAGATCACAGATTTGACGGGAGAGATTATGCCAAAAACAGTGACGAGTGACGAGTGACGAGTTAAAAACTTTCCTGCTCGTCACTCGTCACTTATTACTCGTCACTGCTTTCATCGTCTTCGGGAGCGACGCCGAAATAGCGCATCCATTCGCTGAGGTCGCCGCTGGCGCGCGGCTCAGCTTTGCTCTGGTGAGAACTGTCCTTGGTCTCTTCAAGGCGCTTGCGAAATTCGCCGGAGCGTAGGACCTGCGCACCGCAGCGGCGGACGTAGTCGGCCAATGTGCGGTCGGAGGTGACGACTATAAGCGTGCGCCGCTCGCGCTCCTGCTCGACCATCTTCTTGATGCGCTCGTCCGCATTCGAGCCGCGCTCCGCGTAAAAGATGCGAACGCCTTTGTAACTCGCGCCATCCGGGAAATACTCTTCGGGAGCGCCGTCAAAGACGACCGTCACCTGCGCACGCTTCGACTGAGCAAACCGCGCCAACTCATCCATCAACATTCGCCGCGCTTTCGGCTTGTCCCTGTGCCAGCCGACGCGCTGCGCCATCACATTGTTGCCGTCAACCAGATAAGACATGAAATGCAGTCAGGGCAATGGGAAAACGATTAAAGGGTAAACGGCTAGACTATCTACCGATGCGGCTTGCATTTCCCGATTCCCTTTTAGCCTTTATGATTATTACCAAAAACGATCTGAACGAGGAATGATAAGTTTTACGGAAAGGATCATAACTAGTTGGGGAGTACAACGGTCGTACCCGAAAAGCTGAGATTTCCATATAGATTGACATCAACGCTTTGCGAGAGTATTTTGCTCTCACTTTAGCTGTTTTCTGACGTGCTTGCATTTGAGGATAATGATGAAACCCAGCACATGCCTCTTCGCACCCCATAGGCAACACACACTCCTTTAGACACGTTTCTCCTCACCGTCAGCCCGGACCAGCCGAAGTTCTAATGCGTGGATTCCACACTCTCACCAGCGGAAGGAGGTCTGAAATGAATTTCCATCAACGCTCAACAAGAGGGCGGGACAAGTTGTTTGTCCTTTTTGTCGGCCTCTTAATAGTCGTCTCCTGTATGCTTCAAACCAGGACCGTGGAAGCTCAAAAGAACCAGCAGCCGGGCACGCCTTCAACACAGCAACCCACTCCACAGCAGTCGGGCCAAGTCACGAGTCCTTTTCCGCTCATCGAAGAAGCGCAAATTAAGGAGTTCGATGCCTTGCCTAAAGAGGAACAAAAGGCGAGGCTGGCGGCCAGCGGTCCGCTGTTTCCACAAAAATTCAGCATGAGCAATCTTTCGCTCAGAGCATTCGTTAAGGGCAACGCGCCGCTCGTCATAGACTACGCGCTACAACCTAACAGCACCGCCGTGCTCACGCTCAGCGCTGAAGGCGTCGAACCCTTCACCGTAGTGCTGACGCAACCGGAAACGCCCCAAGATGCAGAGTTGAATAGAAGGCTCGGAGAGATATTACAACCGGGAGCCACAGCGGAGCAGCGCGGGGGCGCACTCATAAGAGCGATCCTCGAAGGGATTTTTCGCAATTGGGATAGGGCGCGAAACCACTTGACCGTGCAACTTCCGGCATCCTTCGGTGAAACACCGCAAGTCGGTAAGCTCTCGATTCAGGCGTTTACCAATGGTCCGGGAGAGAGAAAGCCCGCTTACTTTCGTCTTTACGGACTTGGAATGGGGAGCAAAGCGGTCAGCAGTAGGGCGAGCATTGATCGTCCCGGCACAGCAATGGCTAATCATTCACACTCTCACGGGTTCGCCATGCCCGAAGGCGAAGGTTCATTGGCGATTGATCAAATTATCCTGAGCACCAGGAGGATTAATACAGGCCGGAGACAGAAAGTCAAATACCGGATTCACTCGCTGTCCGGGTTCAACGGTGTAAAGATAATTTTCTATCGCATGGAAGAGATCGAAAACGTGTCCTTCACCGTGGCGGCGCATGTTAAAGACCTCGGCCCGATAACAGAAAACGGGTGGTTAAAGCCAACCCGGTGTTCGTGCGAGTGGGATGGGCTGGACGGAGGCGCGGCCTCTCTCGGTACGCACAACGTGGAGGTGCGGGCATGGCTCGGACTGTTTGGTGATTGGGCAAGTGCCTGGTCCGATCCACAGAGAGTTCGCATTGACTGAGAGATAAGGTCATGCATTATTTGAAAGTCCGAAAGGTAATGCCGTGCGTCTCTTTGTTCTCAGACGAAAAATAGGAGTTTACTGGCGCAAGCGAGTGGTGCGCGGGGCCACTGCGCTGCTGGTCTTAGGCGCGGCGATAAGCCTCCAATATTATCTCGCCAATAGACCTCTACCGGTGGATGTTAATGCCTACAAGTACAGCCCTGCCGTAGCCAAATTCAAACAGGAAGAACTGGTGATCGAAAAGCCGGTCCTTGATTCGGGCCGGATTCTGTTCTCGCTCGATGGGAAGATGAATGAATTCGTGGACATTCAGTTCGAGAAAGCACGGCTCAGCGAAGAAACCTTTGCGCTTTTTCAGGATAAACCCAAGCCTCCGCCGGTTGATTTGGAGACAATTGATTTCCGCACAGAGGACCTGAAGCGGAAATTGGACGAGATAAAAGCAAAGAATAAATCACAGCCCCAGAATGGCGAAATCAAATCGGAGGACGAGGCGGAGGATACGAAGCGCGATGAGAATGGAACGTGTCTTATCTTTGTGAAAGCGGAAGTGGCAGCCGACTCCAAGCTCCCAACCAGCGTCCGTTTCTATCAACTAAAAGGTTCTGGCTCCAGCCGGGATTTTTATATGGTGGTGGATACCGATCTCGTCGTCTCAATGAGGACATCACCCCCGTTCAATAAACAGAACCAAATTGACTCTTTGGCTCCTGGCTGCGGGAAGCTGCTTAAAATCGGCGATTGGGAATGGCATAACTCTGGATTTTGGGAGATCAAGGTTATCGCCACAGCAAATTCCATCCTTCATTTCACCTTTCTTCAACACAAGCCCGCTTCATTGTGGAAAGACTCAAAAGAGCTCTTCCAACCATTCATGTTTGGATCAAAGCCTCTTCAAGCACAGGCCATCAATGTCAACGCGCGGAGCGGTGATGGATCATCCACACCTTCTCAGCCTCCGAGCCTGAATGCCAGTGTCAGAGACGGACCGCTTCTTAATATCAATAACCTCATGGTGAACGTCGAAGAGATTCAGCTTGACTTCTCTGGAAAGGCGTTGGTGCAAACTCATGGCGAATATGTCACTGGCAATCTTTTAGACCATCTGAAAAAGTATCCGCTCATCGCAGGGCTTTTCGCGCTGGGAAACGCTGCGCTTCTCGGCTGGCTCATACGCATCTTTAAAGGGATTCTCTCCGGCTCATAGCGGGAGTGGCTAAATTAGAGAAGATGCGGGGCGGGATCATTCCACCGGCATAATTGAGAAGAGCACTGGCACAGCCAGAAAACTGATTTAACTAAACCACACCCTTTAGTACCATAAAGAAGCCGATTTTAAACCCATAAGATTTCCGAAATAGATAGCTTCCAGACGCATTAGCGCCGCCGATAACGGTACTTGGAACCAAAAAGATTCCGTATTGGTAGCGTAAGCTTTCCGAGAGTACGCATCCTTCAGCGAATATCTCTCGGCACGGTCCTTACACTGGCTTTGACGCTTTGGCTCAAGGCTACACTTTTGGCTTCCCTCCGCCTGTGGATGAGTTCGAACCAGTTTCGTTCCGGGGCGTCAGACGTTTCCTGGCGTTCTGCTCGGCCAAAAGTGCTTGCAACTCCTGCTGTCTCTTCTGCGTCTCGGGCGTCTGGTGAGACGTGTGGGCCAAGTTGATTCTCTCAAGCGGGTCAAGCGTGAGGTTGTACATCTCGTACTCGTCGGGAGCAGGCTTTGTCCTCTGCTGCTGCTCCTTGCCGACGGGCACGACGTCATACTGGCCGGGGCTTGTCCAGAAGTCCTGGTTGTCGAAGTAGCGGGAGTATTTCCAGACCTGCTCGCCGCCTTCCGCAGGGAAGGTGGCGATGACCGTCTCGACATGGTTGGGCTGAATGACGGGGTTGTACGGGTTTCCGGTGACGGGACTGAAATTAGACTGTCCCTCGCTAATCTCGTCGTCGGTCATGAAGTAGACGGGCTCGCTCACGCGCTGCGGCGCGGCCCCGTCGAGCAGCAGGGCGGAGAGGTCACGCCCCACCAGCGGGCGCACCTCGCTGTGGTCGCGGGCGGCAACCACCTGAACCTCTTGCTGGTCGGCTCCGGCGAGCGCGAGCAAGGTCGGGATGATGTCAACGTGGCTGGTCAGCGCGTCAATCGTCCTCGGCCCCTTGAAGTAGGCCGGGCTGGAGATGATGAAGGGCACGTGCACCGTCTCCTCGTAGGCGTTGTGCCATTTTTGATGCTGGCCGCCGTGCGCGCCCAGCATGTCGCCGTGGTCCGAGGTGAAGATGACGATGGTGTTTTCGAAGAAAGAGGAGGCGCGCAGTCGGGCGTAGACCTGCTGGATGTACCCATCCGTAATTTTCTGAAGGTAGTAGTAAAACTTTCGGAAGATTTCGATAGGCGGCTGCGGCGAGATCATCTGCGGGTAGACATGGACGAAGCTTTTCTGGCACCTCGGCTTGGTGTCTAGGTCTTCGTCGTCGGTCGGCGCGGCGGGGATGTCGGGCACCGTGTCGTCTGTTAAGGGGTAGCCCCAGGAGGTGGGCCACTGGAGGCCGAACAGGGCGATGTCATGTGGGTTCACGTAGGAGTTGACGATGAGCCAGGGCGACTGCTGGCCGCCCGACGTCGCGCGCTCCGCTTCGAGCTCGTCCAGCAACTCTATAGCCTCCTGGGCGTAGCCGCTGTCGCGGTTCATCCCGCAGTTGGCTTGAGCCGCGCCGTGCGGCTCGGGGCCGATCCAGCCGCTGAACCCGTAATCGTCGAGCCGGTCGGCCCGGCGGTAAATCTCTATGTTGCGTGGGAGCGGGATTGGGGTCGGGGCGCTGTCCTTTCCGTCTGTGTCTTTCACTCCCCAGGTCATGAGCACATCGTGCGTCCCCGGAATGATGATGTCCGCGTCCGAGACGTGCCACTTGCCTTTGTAGAAGGTGCGGTAGCCTGCGGCGCGGAAGTAGTCGCCCATCGTGGGCACGGTGTTGGGGTCGAGCCAGAACATGCCTGGGTCGAAAGAGGTTTTGGCCGTGCCGGGCGTCTGTGTGACGCCGTGCAAGCTGGGGTACTGGCCGGTGAAGATCGAAGAGCGACTAGGACAGCAGGCGCACGAGGCGACGTAGTGGCGCTCGAACTCCACGCCGGTTTGCCTGAGCACGTCTTGTGCCTTCAGATACTTTTTGCGCCACTCCTTGATCTCCTCGGTTTCATAAACAGGCGGATATCGCACCTCATCAGCCATGAAGATGAGGAAATTCGGTCGCTTCGTGTCGGGTTTCATCGTGGGGTCTCCTTTCAACTCGGGAGGGAAAGCTCAAATGACTATCGGCGTTTGCGTTGAGGTATTTTAAGTAGCCAGTGGCTACAAAGATCAACCGCCTACATAAATCGGACATTTAAGAGTAGCGTGATGTTCGCAGCCTATCACAATTCTGCTAAAGGTAGTAAAAGTTTTCCGGTACATTTCGGAAGTATGAAGATTCCGAATCGGAATCTTTACGGTACTAATTACACCTTTCCCTTAAATCTTATTTTGTCCATAGTCACAGTATTCCACAATCGGGCAGCGTTCGCATAGGGGATCGCGCGGGCGGCAGAGCGTGCGCCCGTGGCGGATGAGGTTGACGTGGAAGGAGTAGAACTTGCCCTCCGGGACGACGCTGTTCATGATCTCGTGCGCGCGCCGGTCCGTGCACTTCTGCGGGATGAGGCCGACGCGGCGCAGGATGCGGAAGATGTGCGTGTCGAGCGGAAAGACCTCTTTGCGGCAGGCGAAAAGGAGCGTGCAGGCGATGGTCTTCGGGCCGATGCCGCGAAATTGCGAGAGATAGCGGACAGCCTCTTCAGGTGAAAATTTGTGCAGGAAACTGAGGTCGAGCGCGCCGTGCTCTTCCTTTATCTGCCTGAGCACATCTTTGATGACGGCAGCCTTCTGGTTCGCCAGCCCGCCGGAGCGTATCGTCTCGGCAATCGTGTGGGTGCGCGCGCGCAGCACCGCGTCCCAGGTGGGAAAGCGTTTCTTCAGGGCGGCGAAAGTCCGGTGGCTGTTTGTGTCGCTCGTCGCCTGCGAGAGGATGATTTTGATGAGCATGTCGAGCGGGTCAGTCGCGCGCTCGTTCAACGGCACGCCGTAGGCGCGCTCCAGGTTCTGTATGATGTAGCGAATCGGCTTCTCGCCAGATTCCGTCTCGTCTTTGACCGCCTTACGCGGCGAGGACGCGCTCATAAAAATTTATGTACTGCGGAATGACCAGGTCCGTGCTGTAGCGCGCGATGGCCGATTCCCGCGCGCGCCTTCCCATCTCGCGCCGCAGCTCTTCGTCGGCGGCGAGGCGCGCGGCGTCCGCGCCCATCTTTTCGACGTCCCCGACCTCGCTCAAATATCCTGTCTCGCCGTCCGTCACGACTTCTGGAACGCCGCCGACGCGCGAGGCGACGACCGGCACTTCACACGCCATCGCTTCGAGCGCAGCCAGGCCGAACGACTCCTGCTCCGACGGGAGCAGCAACACATCTGCCGCGGAAAGATAATCAACTATCTTCGGCTGCTTGCCGACGAAAGAGCAGTGTTCATAGATTCCCAGACAACGCGCGCGATGTTCAGCATTGGTGCGCTCGCTTCCGTCGCCGACCATCACGAGACGCGCTTTCGTTTGCTTCAAAACTCGCGCAAAGATTTCCACGCAATCAACCGGGCGCTTGACCGGGCGGAAATTGGAGACGTGAACGAGCAGCGGCTCATTGTTCGGCGAGAGTTGCGCGCGCAGGTCCGGGACCGGGTGCCTTTGATAATCGGTCGCGCAGATGAAGTTCGGAATGACGGCGATCTCGTCGAACTCGAAGGTCTCGACGGTCGCCTGCTTGAGATAGTTCGAGATGGCCGTCACCCCGTCCGATTGAATGATGCCGTAGCGCGTGATCGGCAGGTAGGAGCGGTCCGCTCCGACGAGCGTGATGTCCGTCCCGTGCAGGGTCGTGATCACGGGCAGGCGACATCGCGGCTTCAGGGATTCGCGCGCCAGGATAGCGCTGATTGAATGCGGGATGGCGTAATGGACGTGCAGCAGGTCCAGGTTTTCCGTTTCCGCCACCTTCGCCATCTTCGTCGCCAGGGCGAGCGTGTACGGCTGGTGCTCGAAGAGCGGGTAAGACATCATCTCGACTTCGTGAAAGCGGACGCGCTCGTTCAGCTCCGTCAGGCGCGTCGGCAAAGATGATGCGATGAAATGGACCGTGTGGCCGCGCGCGGCCAGCTCTTTTCCCAGCTCGGAGCCGACTATCCCGCTGCCGCCGTAAGTCGGGTAAACGGTGATGCCGATGTTCATAAAACAGAATCCAGAAGTCAGAATCCAGAAGTCAGAATAAAAACAGAAGCGGTAGCAGCCTTTTATTCTGGATTCTGGATTCTGGATTCTGACTTCTGCTTTTCTATAGCAAGAAAGCAGGCGACCCTCGCAATCGCCTGCTTCTTGCCTCAACTTGTCTCACCTGGTTAAAGGGGGGTCAAGCGAGGCTTGGAAGTATAGTCTCAGTGTGCGCCTTTGGCAACATTTATTTTGCCGGAAAGCTGTTTTTTTGAGCCCCATCGTCCGGCTCAAAAAAGGCCTCAAAGATAATTTAACAGAGCCCCCGTTTTTGCGGTCGTTTTCGGCGTTTTGCGTGAGATTCGGGGCGGCGGCGGGCTCCTCTGTAGCGACTCGCCGCAGACTGCATTAAAGCGCGAAACGAAGTATAATCGCTGTTGTCATCAAATTTACTGAAAGCGTATCAGCCGTCGTCTCAAACGGCAGGCGAACGAATGGAGATCAAGTAATGCCGAAAATCAGTGATATTCAGGAGACGCCCAATCCGAACGCGGTCAAGTTCATTTTGAAAGAGCCTTTGACCGGCGGGGTGGCCCGCCAGTTCGATTCCGCGGACAAGGCCGTAGGCGATCCCCTTGCCAAAGCCCTGTTCGATTCGGAGCAAGTCGTCTCTGTCTTCTACATGGACAACATGATTACCGTCGAGAAGACGGAAGAGAGCGATTGGGACGAACTCCTGCCGCGTCTGGCCGTGCCGATTCGAGCCGCTGAAGCGGTGGCGCACGGAGCAGCGGCGGCTGCGGCCGGTTCACAGCAACTCGGCGGCGCGCTCGGCGCGATGCTGAGCGACGACCCACGCCTTGTTCAGATCAACGAGATTCTGGACGAGAAAGTGCGCCCGGCCCTGATGATGGACGGCGGCTACCTGGAAGTGCTCGGCATCAAAGACAACACGCTGAACATACGCTACCAGGGCGCGTGCGGCAGTTGTCCCAGTTCGCTGACGGGAACCTTGATGGCTATCGAAGGAATGCTCAAACAAGAGGTGGACCCGGACCTCGAAGTCGTCGCCGTTTAGCTCTCACGCTCCGAAGCCGCAATCGAACAGCGGAGGGGCGCGTTCTGGTTTTTGTCTTATGACTAACGGACTGTTCTTAGTGCATGAAAGCATTTATCAGGGAATCTATCAACGTAGCCCTCATCGTTCTGGGGATACTTTCGGCAGGACTGGGCCTCAAAGGCTTTCTGCTCTCAAGCCATTTTATTGATGGCGGGGTGACGGGCATCTCCATGCTGCTGTCGAGTGTCCTCAAGTTCTCGCTGCCCATTTTGATCCTCGTCATCAACCTTCCTTTCATCGCCATCGGTTATCGTCAAATCGGGAGAAAGTTTGCGATCAAAAGCGCGCTGGCGATTGCGGGACTCTCTCTGTGCCTGGCGTTCGTCCCCTATCCGGATGTCACGCCCGATAAACTCCTGACGGCAGTCTTCGGAGGCTTCTTTATCGGCGCGGGGATCGGCCTCGCCATACGCGGCGGGGCGGTGCTGGACGGGACCGAGATCGCCGCCCTGCTTGTCAGCAAAAGCAGCCACCTGTTGAAGGTCGGGGATGTGATTCTCCTCCTAAACATCTTCATCTTCTCGGCCGCGGCCTTTTTTCTGGGCATCGAAGCGGCCCTCTATTCGATTCTCACCTACTTCGCGGCGTCAAAGATGATTGACTTTTTGATTCACGGCATAGAGGAGCACACGGCCGTCATCATCGTCTCCGAAAAGAGCGAAGAGATCAGAGAAGCCATCACACACAAGCTGAAGCGCGGCGTGACGGTTTACAAAGGTCGCGGTGGTCTGTCCGGCGCGGACCAGGACATACTTTTCTGCGTGGTGACGCGGCTGGAAATCGGAAACGTCAAAGCGGTCGCCAGAGAGAAGGACGGTGCGGCCTTTATCGTGACCCACCCGCTCTCTGATGCCGAAGGCGGAATAATTAAGAGAACGGCGCTACATTAGTCTCAAGCGCTCGATGAAAGACCGGCTAGTTCGCGCTCCGGTTTAATGAGTTGTTGGGCGGCGCACGATTAAGATTTCTTTGAAAGGGGTAAAATCCGCACTCTAGATTTGCCTTCGTCCAAAATGATCAATGCACCCGATTCAAGCAATGGTTCATATTCCTTCAAAGCACCTATCACCATCATCTCCAAATAGTGCGGCGAGACATCCTGTGTGCGAACCTGGATGGCGCTTGGACTTTCGGCTTGCGTTAGTGCCAGCAATGTGCCGAAATCCAGATCATGAGTAAAGACAATGTAATCATTCTCGCGCGCCCATTGCATCACCATCGGGTCTTCAGCACGCGGATCACCAATCGTTGACCAGTGAACCGCGCTCAAGCCATGACGGGCAAATACCTCCACCCAATCAGGAGAAAGATTCATGTCCACGAGAACCTTCATGTCGTCACGAGCGGAAGTTCAATTTCTTCAGCACGCCACGCAGCATACGCTAAGGCTTCACGTAAATCTTCTTCCTCCAAGTAGGGATATAATTTCAAGATTTCGGCTGATGAGTGGCCCGAGGCAAACAACCCAACAACTGTGCCGACGGTGACACGCAACCCACGAATACAAGGTTTGCCGCCCATGACCAATGGATTGAATGTAATTCGTGATAGCTGTTTCATGACAGGATTATAAACCGAAAGCGTGGTTAGGTGAATGAGATTAAATCAACAGCCCAACGCCCTAATTAACCGGGCGCGGGCGAAAGGCATTCAAGCCGCGCCGCGCCATTCGAGCATGAAAGAAATGCTATCCCGCGCTCCGGTTGAATGAGTTGTTAGATGGTGTAGTTGTGACAAAGCGCGCGTTTAATTAACAGGCTCTTCCTCCTCTGGCTCTTCAAGTTTGCGCATGACAATTACACCAGAAGCAGCAGCGGCGGCATCTATTTTGGACATTCCAACTTTATTCATGAAATATTCCGTGAGCTTAGTATGTTCCTGCTCTCGAATTTTATCAGCATCAGTTTTAACCATTTTGGCATAAGCTTCTGCCCAATTATTGTAACGTCGAATCAAGCGCCTAATTACTTCAAGTCTAATTCGATACTTTTTTTCTATGTCATACAAATCAAACTCGCTCCAAGATTCAGAAAGTTCCTCTATCCCCAACCGAACGGCGAGTTCATCAGCTTCTCTGATGAGCTTCTCTAAATAATCAACATGAGCAACTTCATCTAAAGGCGAATCTGATTTCTTTGACATGATAGATATCTTTCTACATTCCCTCTGCTGTAATTATGCCATACGTTAAGAGGAAACCATCTAACGCTCATTAGGCCGCAGTCGCCTCCGTCTGATTATACAGCAACGGTAATTGTCATTTAGGACGAGCGGCATGGCGGCCTGTATCGGGGTAAATTATCGCTGACAGGGCTGTCTAAGAACTTTGTAGGTTTTGGAACCGTGCCCTCAGCCTTGCGTGTAAGCGTTCAGAAAAACTTTCAGGGGCGCGTGTGGTCTGTCTTGCGCCGGGAGCCTTGAACTCAGAATTTATCAACGTCCAGTCATGATGGCTCAACCCAAATTGGCTTCTCGAATTGTGCGCCTGGCGTTTCTCATCGCTTTAAGCACGAGTTTCGATGCGCCAGCGTTCGCTCAGCCGCAACTTGCGCGGGATGATCGCATTCGGCTTGCGGAAGCTTTCCGCATTGGCGAGAAACTGGGAGACAGGGTCTGGAAAGGATGGAGCAAGGCTCCGTTCGCTGTGCTGCTGGTCACGCCCGAATACGAGTTCCTGGTGCGCCACCCGCAGCCGACCAAAGATTTCACGGCGCTCGGCTACGACCCCGCGCTCAAAAGCGAAATCTATTTTCGCAAGCGAGTTTTCCAGACGAACCTTCTGGCGACCTTCCCCGCAGTCGGCGGAGTTTCTACCATCGTCGTTGGCCAGCCCGCCAACACCGACGCGAAATCCTCCACGCGCTGGGTCATCACACTTCTACACGAGCACTTCCACCAGATGCAGGACTCCCAGAAGGACTTCTACGCTGAGGTCAACGCGCTTGCTCTCTCGCGCGGGGACCAGACAGGCATGTGGATGCTCAACTTCCCTTTCCCTTACGCAAGCGAGGAGGTCACACGTCAGTTCGCCGTCCTGAGAAGCGCGCTTGCAGAAGCTGTCAGTTCCGGGAAGAAAGATTTTCCAGAAAAGCTCGCCGCCTACCTTGCCGCCAGAAAAAGCTTTCAGGCGCTGCTCGCGCCGGACGATTACAAGTATTTCTCTTTTCAACTCTGGAAGGAGGGCGTGGCGCGATACACAGAGTATCGAATCGCCAAAGCGGCGACCGCCAGCTACAAGCCGAGCAAAGAGTTCGCGGCGCTCAAAGATTTCAGCTCATTTCAAGACCACGCGGAGGCTCTTCATTCCAGAATCCTGGCCGATCTCAAAAACATGTCCCTCTCGGACCGGCAGCGGACGGCCTTCTATCCTTTCGGCGCGGGCGAGGCGCTGCTTCTAGACCGCGCGAACCCGAAATGGCAACGGCGCTATTTTACGGAAAAGTTTTTTCTTGATAGATTCTTCGAGCGGTTTTCTCGGACCGCCTGAAGGAGCAGGACTCTTTCAGGAAGGACTGGATAATCTCTATTCTCTCCCTGCACTATAATTATTTTGAACTCTGAGCCCGCCGGCTCGTAGAATCCTTTATCCCGAGGGTTTGATTCCTGACCCGGCATTTGTTCTAACAACCAGGAGGTTAAGATGTCTCATTTCGCTCGCACCTGCCTTGCGGCGCTCTGCCTGGCTGCATTTCCCGCTCTCAGCTCAGCTCAAACGTCTGCCGCCAGGGAGACGACTCCGTCCAAAACCGACAAGAAATCGGCGACCCCGCGCGCCGAAGCGGACCTCGTCGCCGAGCAGCGCCGCACGACCGCCGTCTCTTTGCTGATCTCGCTGGCGGATGAAGCCAAAGCCTATCGCGATCAAATCCTGCGCGCGCGCATTCTGGCGCGCGCCGGTGAAGCTCTCTGGGCGAGCAATCCTGAGCACGCGCGCACGCTCTTTCGCCGCGCCTGGGATGCGGCCGAAGAGGCCGACGCCGAATCCGCGCGGCGCATGGAAGAGGACATTCGCAACCAGCAGCGGACCACGGGCGCGGCCGCCGTCACCTCGCCGCCGAACGTGCGCAACGAAGTGCTCCGGTTGATAGCCCGCCGCGACCGCACGCTCGGCGAAGAGTTTTTGAACAAGCTGGAGGAGGCTAAAGAGCGCGAGACCGCGCCCAACTCGCTCAATCGCGACCCCTGGATGTCGAAGGCTTCTCAGGCCCAGCGTCTGCGGTTAGCCATGCAGCTCGTGCAGGACGGGGACACAGAGCGCGCCCTGCAATTCGCCGATCCGGCCCTCACCTCAGTCACAGTGGACTCGATAGACTTCCTGTCGGCGCTGCGCGAGAAGAATGCCGCCGCGGCGGACCAACGTTTCGCCGCGCTGCTCCGGCGCGTGGCGCTCGATCCGGCGTCGGACGCCAACACCGTTTCGGGGCTCTCGTCCTACGCCTTCACGCCCTTTTATTACGTCGTCTTTCAGCCGCGCGGCGGCGCGTCTCAGATGGCGAGGAGGGCGCTCGGTCCGGCCCCTGATCTCCCGGCGGAATTACGCAACGCTTTCTTCCGTGTGGCCGCGCAGATTCTTTTGCGCCCGTCGCCACCGCCCGAACAGGACACCACGAGCGCCGGGCGCTCAGGCAAGTATATGGTCATCAAGCGGCTGCTTCCGCTCTTCGAGAAGTACGCACAGGATCGTGTGGCGGAACTGCGCGTGCAGATGACTGCGCTCTCCACGGACGTGCCGGAAAGGAATCGCACGGGTGAGAATCGCGCACTGACGAGGGGGATTGTTCCAGAAGATAGTTCGAGGGACCGTATGGAAGGGCTGCAAGATCGGATTGATCGCGCAGCCGATTCGGCCGAGCGCGACTCGATCTACGCAGACATGGCTTCGGCCCTCGCGGGCTCGGGCGATGCGCGCGCCCGCGAGCTCGTTGATAAGATAGAGGACACGGAGCTGCGCCAGCAGACGCGCGCTTACACGGACTTCCAGTTCCTGGACAACGCCCTTCAGAAAAAGGATACGGCGGAAGCGATTCGCATCGCGCGTGGCGGCGAACTGACGCACCTACAGCGCGTCTGGGGCCTGACCCAATCCGCGCGCCTGCTCCTGAAATCGGACCGCCAGCGCGCCATCGAGCTGTTGGAAGAGGCGACCACCGAAGCCCGCCGCATAGAAGCCAGTAACCCCGAGCGTGCGCGCGCGCTCGTCGCTGTCGTCACGATCTTCAATGAAGCCGACCGCAATCGTGTCTGGGAACTACTCTCCGAAACGGTCAAAGCAGCCAACTCCGCAGAAGGATTCGCGGGCGACGACGCGCGCCTGACATCCATGCTCCGTTTCAGGAACGGGATCGTCATGAGGAGTTCCAACGCGTCGGACTTCGATTTACTGGGAGTCTTCCGTGCGCTGGCGAAGGACGACCTTGATCGGGCCATCGAGATTGCCAAGAATTTTACGGGCGAGTCGGCACGCGCCAACGCCATTCTCGCCATCACACGCACCGTGCTCGAAGAGAAGCAGAGATAGATGGAGAGAGCGAGGGAGACTGTCCACGCGCTCCACACGAAGCGACACGAAAAGAGATGCTTGATTCGTGTCGCTTCGTGTGGAGCGCGTGGATAGCCTGGCTCTTTTCGCTCTGATTACAATTCACCCCCCTATTGGAGAAGACACTATGTTATCCTACGCCCGCGCCCTAGCGACCTCGCTTTGCTTGATGGCGTTGCCCTTGTCAATCAATGCCCAGACGCCTTCCGGCAAAGCGACTCCGCAGAAAACAACAAAAACCGAGAAGACGGCCGGACCGGCCACGACGACCGCGAGTGAGCGTCGCGCGGCGGCCATCCAGCTGGCATCGTCGCTGTCGGACGAGGCGCGTGGATTTCGCGACGAACAGTTGCGCGCGCGCGTCCTGATGCGCGTCGCGGACGCCATCTGGGAGACGGACGCGAGCAAGGCGCGAGAGCTTTTTCGCAGGGCCTGGGAGGCAGCGGATTCAGCCGACAGAGAGGCCCAGCGCCTCTACGAGGAGAGACTCCGTTCCCAGACGAGCAACGGCAGGTGGGCCGGGTCCGGTCCGCCGAACCTGCGCGGGGAGGTCCTGCGCCTGGCGGCCCGTCGTGACCGCGCGCTCGGGGAAGATTTTCTAGTCAGACTCAAGGAGGCCGCGGACAAAGAGGAGCCGGACCTGACCGTCAGCACGGACAGCTCACAGATTCAACCGACCCCCGACCCGGAGAACCCGCCGCCAGCGGTCGCGCAGAGACTGCGCCTCGCACGGGAGTTTCTGGATGAGGGCGACACGGAGCGCGCTCTGCAATTCGCGGATAAGGCTCTGGACATCGTGACGACGCGCGCTATGAATTTCCTTTCACTGCTGCGTGAGAAGGATCAAGCAGCGGCGGACCGCCGCTTTCTAATGATGCTGCAAAGAGCGGCCGCAGACCCTTCATCGGACGCTGTGATCGTTTCGGTCCTCTCTTCCTATGCCTTCACGCCGTTTCTGACAATCGTCGTCAGGGGCAACGGACGCAACCATACGAGCCAGGAGCGCGATCGTATCGTCGCCCCCAATATCTCAACGGAATTGCGCGGCGCATTTTTGAGCGTCGCCGCGCAGATTCTGATGCGTCCGATTCCGCCCATCGAGCAGGACCGCACGCTCGCAGGCCGCGGCGGCCTCTTCTTCACCATCGCGCGCCTGCTGCCGCTCTTCGATCAATATGCCTCGAATTTCTCGCCGGAGTTGCGCGCGCAGATGGCCGCGCTGGCGCCCGACGCGCCCGAGAGATTTCGCTCCGGCACAGACAGGACGCTGACGCGCGGCCTCGCTCCTGAAGAGAGCGGACCGGACGAAGGGCGCGAGGCTATGGAGTCGGCGGACCGCGCCGCCGACCCGGCGGAGCGCGATCTACAGTTCGCCAGGGCTGCGATGGTCGCGGCCCGGAAGGGCGAGGCGACGGCGCGCGAGCTCGTGGAGAAGGTTCAGGACACAGACCTGCGTAAGCGCGTGCGCGCCTTCATTGATTTCACCCTCGTCAACCACGCCATCGGTGAGAAGAAGGCTGACGAAGCTCTGAGGCTGGCGCGCACGGGCGAGTTGACGAACGTTCACAGGTCCTGGGCGCTCGCGGAGGTGGCCCGCTTGCTGCACAAGACGGACGCCAAAAGGGCCGCAGAGATTCTGGACGAGGCGGCCGCCGAAGCGCGGCGCATCGGCGCCAGCGATCCGGATGCGCCGCGCGCGCTCTTCGGCGTGGCGACAAGGATGTATGAGGTGGACCGCAGCCGCGTCTGGGAGGCGATGAGCGAAGCCATCAAGGCGGCCAACGCGGCGACGGATTTCACGGGCGAAGACGCCCAGATCGCCGCCCGCATTTCGACGTCGCGTGGCACCTCGACGACGAACTTCACGGTGGACAGCTTCGATTTGGCCGGCATCTTCGGCCTCCTGGCCAAAGACGATCTCTACCGCGCCATCCAACTGGCGAAGAATTTTATGAACGAAGCCCCGCGCGCCACGGCCACTTTAGCCATCGTCCGCGCGGCGCTCGACCAGAAGCGAAACGTCACAGTCGTCCAGGACAGGGCGGTGGTGAACTGAAAAGCAGAATCCAGAATTCAGAACCCAGGAGTCAGAAGAAAAGAAAAACAGAAACGGTTTCCGCCTTATCATTCTGGATTCCGAATTCTGACTCCTGAATTCTGGATTCTGCTTTTAAGAATAAATGTTCATCGGGCGCGTGAGAAGCTGGACCGGGTCTTCGATGTTGAGGGCTTCGCGGACGTAGAAAGCTTCGCCTGCGGCGACCCCGATGAGCGAGCCGTAATAGCGCATCCGCCATTCGATCTGCTGCAGGAATCCTTTGTCGGTGATGCGCGTCTCCGGCTCTTCCGCGCCGGGCCTGTAGAACTGTGAAGCGTGCGCGCGGATGGCGCTCATTTTCTCTTCCAGGAAATCCGAAACATCAACGATAAAAGAGGGGGCGACGAGGCGCGAGAAGACGGAGTGCGCCAACGCCGGCATGCGCACGGCATCGAGGCCAGCCTCTTCGTCGTAGCGCCGCATGCTGGCGAGGCGCGCCGCTTCGCGCACGATGCGCGCCGTGGCGGCGTGGTCCGGATGCGGGTCGTCCCAGTGTGAGGTCAGAATAACTTTGGGCCTGCGCGCGCGGATGACCCTGACCATTGCGCGGCGCGCCTCTTCGTTCAGCCAGACGTGGCCGTCCGGCTGTTCCAGATTCAACCGCGCGTCCAGTTTCAGGATGCGCGCCGCCTCGCGCGCCTCTTCCGCACGGCCTTCGGGCGTGCCGCGAGTTCCCATCTCGCCGCGCGTCATGTCGAGCACGCCCGTGCGATAACCCAAAGATTTCAGCTTGAGCAGCGTGCCCGCAACTGTCAGCTCCGCGTCGTCCGGGTGCGAAAAGACGGCCAGCGCGTCGAGTTCTATATTGGCTGTATCCATTGATTCTCTCGCTTGAGATTTAGCCTAATAGGCGCTAAGCGGTCAAGCGGACATTGACGCTTGCTCATATGATTTTGTAGCCTTCAACTCATTGGAAGCAGTCAGGTCCAAGCTCCGTTAGGAGCGAGATGTTTATAGCCAGCAGCAAATCTTTATAATTCTTAGCTCCGTTAGGAGCGGAATAGTCCACATGCCGCTCCTAACGGAGCTAAAGAAACTTATTGATCTCTTGAGCTATAAACATTCCGCCGCTGCCGTGGCTGTTTTCAAACGGTTTCTTAAAGACTGCATCTGAATTCTGCCTTTATGATGAATCTCGTCGTCCTGGGCTCAGGCACATCCGTCCCGCACCCCGAGCGCGCTTCGAGCGGGCACTGGCTCGAAACCGACGGAGGCTCGCTGCTGCTCGACGCGAGTGCAGCAGTTATTCACCGGATGGCGCAGGAAAATCTCGACTGGATAGGACTGGACGCCATCTGGATCAGCCATTTTCATCTGGATCATGTCGGCGGCCTCGCCCCTCTGCTCTTCGGCACGAAACATGCCCCGCAGACGAAATCGCGCCGCAAGCCTCTGACTATCTTTGGCGGGCGCGGGTTGAAGAAGCTGTTCCGTGCGTTCGACGAAGCGAACGATTACGGGCTGCTGAAACAGCCCTTCCCGGTCGAGATACGCGAGGTCTCGCCGGACGCTGAGTTTGAGATTTTGCCGGGCGTTCGCGCGCGCGTCTTTTCGACGCCGCACACGCGTGAGAGCCTGGCGCTGCGCCTGGAGGATGAACGCGGCACGTCACTGGTCTATACTTCGGACACTGGCTATACGGACGCGCTCGCGAGCTTCGCCTCTGGCGCGCATCTTTTTCTGATGGAATGCTCTTTCTACCGCAAGAAGCCCGTCGAGAAGCATCTCGAACTGGAGGACGCGATGCGGCTGGCCCGAGACGCCGCGCCGCAAAGGGTGCTGCTCGCTCATCTCTATCCTGAATGGGATGGAATAGATCTCCCGGCGGAGGCTAAAAAACTCTGGCCCGGAGAAACCATCGCGGCAACGGACGGGTTGCGACTGCGCATCGGTTGAGCGAGCGTAGAAAGCAAAGCCACGGGCCGCGCCCGTCCATAACGGGCGGAGGTGTTTGACTGAAGATGAAAAGATTTTTATTGATAACTCTCCTTCTGATCGCGGCGACTGTCTCTCCCATCCACGCCGCGCCCGCACCAAAGATTGATGAGGAACTGACGGCGGAAGAGACGCGCGAATCGCTGGCGCTGGCCGAAGCTTTCGCCAGGCGACTGGCGGAGACGAAGGACATCACGCCCGTCATCAAAGAGCTGCTCGTCCCGGACTATCTTGAGCGCCTGATGGCGAACGAGCCGGAGAACAGCTCGTTCCTCTTCATCGAGCGCGACGTGGCCCGGCGCGTCGGTAAAATCGAGGCGCGGCGTTACTATCTTGCCACGATGAATTTCTGGTATCTGCACGAGCTATACGTTTACAGCAAACACTCGGCGCAGAAGGGCGACCCCCCCGACGACGTTTACCCTGTAAGTCTCTTGCGGCAGCTTCGGCGGACCGATACCTTAGTGGAGAAGATCAAAAATGTACGGCAGCTGCGCACCTACAACAGCCATCTGGAGAGACTGACGGCGCTCTTGCGCGCGGACGTCATCAGACGCAAAGCCGAAGGAACTGCGACTTACAAAGAGAGCGTGGCCGCGTGGGACGAGCGCTTCCATCACTTCAAGCCCTGGGTGACCGTTTGCGACGCAAGCTGTTACGACTTGCCAGCGGGCACGCGTCTTATTACCATCAACGTGCCCTCTTTCCAGTTGCAGATTGCGAGAGTCGGCGCGAACTACAGGATCGTCTCTGCCATGCCTTACATTGATTAAAGGGAAGCGAGTATTTGATGCACAAGGGAAGAATCGGCCTGCTGGTTTTACTTCTTTTCGTTTTAGTTTCCTCACAAGTAGCTCCGCAGCTCGGACGCGCTGTCGGGCGGGCCGATTCAGAACTCCTCGAAGCGGGCCAGGCGGCGAGACTTCAAAAGCCCGCCCTGAAGCCAGCTTCCATTCGGATCATCTCCTACAACATACGCTGGCGCGGGGGCTCGGACCTGCGAAAGCTGATAGAGCTTTTCAGGACGGATGCGGAGATCGGCGGCGCCGCCATCCTCGGTCTACAGGAAGTTGACCGGAACAAGAAGCGCACTGGAAACGAGAACACCGCGCGCCTGATAGCGGAAGAGTTGGGGATGTATTACGCCTGGGCCGCGCCTCCTCCGCCCCCTGCGAAAGATAAGAAGCCGCAGGAAGAAGAGACCGGAGTCGCCATCTTGAGCGCGTATCCGCTCGCGGACGTGACGCGCATCGTGCTCCCCAACGAAGGGCCAGGGGGCCGCAGGCGCGTGGCCCTGGGCGCGACTGTCAAGATCGGAGAACTGAGCGTGCGCGTCTATTCGGTCCACGCGGAACTCCGCATGGCCAACAAAGAGCGGCTTGAGCAGTTCAAGGCCGTCCTGGATGATCTTCAGACGCATCACGCGAAGACGGAGCGCGCCATCGTGCTCGGGGATTTCAATACGGTCACGGCCAAAGACGTGGGCGAAACGACAGAGCTCTTCACGGTCGCGAAATTCAACACGCCCTTCACCAACAACCTCACCACCTGGAAGACATTCTTACTGGAATTCAAGCTCGACTATCTCTGGCTGCGCGGCCTGCAAGCGACCAGCCACGGCATTGATAAGAAGGTCGGGTTTTCGGACCACTGGCCGCTCTGGGTCATTGTAACGCTGAACGATGAACGCGGAATGATGAAGTGAAAAAAGAATTTATTTACTTCCGCGTTCATCGTTCAGCGTTCATCGTTAATGAGGAAGGCGGTGAGTTCGCCCCAAACTCACCGCCCTTTCGTCACGCGGTGCTGCCTCACAGGGAGACCAGTGAGAGCGCACACGCGCAACGGGAACCGCAGATGTCGGATGCTGGATGTCAGTAACTGCTTTTACCAGCATCTAACATCTGACATCCAGCATCTATTTTTCCTTATCTCGCGTTGACGACTACGTTATTCGCCTGCAGGGCGTTGCCAGTGGCGCGTTGCAGCTCGGCCAGCGCTTTGTTCAAATCCGTCTGCGCGCGCAGCTCGTTGCCGCGCGCCGTGGTCAGGGCGGTCTGGCGCTCCAGGACCAGGAAGAGCGTTGATTGCCCGGAGTCGAACCGACGCCGCTCGCTCTCGTACTGCTGCTCCGAGGCGGAGCGTGTGGCGGCGGCCGCGCGCAGGCGCGATTGCGCTGTGCGGACCGATTGCAGGGCGTTGCGCACGTCTACCTGAATCAACTGCTCAAGCTGCTCGCGCTGCGTGGAGATTCGCTTCCCTTCGACGAGCGAGCGGCCCAGCTGCGCTTCAGCCGTGCGATTCCTGATCGGGAGATTCAACTGCACTCCGACGCGAAAGTTGCTGTAGCGATTGGCCGTCAGGTTCGAGAGCGATTGCCCGAAGCCCCCGATTAAGCTCTCCTGAATCGCCGTCGGCGGCGGGGTGGGAAGCGGCGGCAGCCCGTTTAATTGCGAAAGCTGGTTGATGCGGTCGCGCAGCTGGGCGGTCGTGCTCGTCAGAGGATTGCTCGCGCCGCTGCTGTTAATCTCCCCTGCGAGGCCGACGACGCCGTAGCTTCCGACGAGGTCCACCTGCGGCTTCGTCTGCTCGCGGAAGTACCGCTGGTCTATCTCGTTAATCGCGCGCGCCACGTCCGACTGCTGCAGCTCTGGCCGGTTCGCCATCGCCGTACTCATCGCGTCAGCCAGGTCCACTGCGGGCGGCGCAAGGTCAACCGAATCGGTCGGGATGATCGAGACCTCCCAGAAGGGCGACTGCCGGTTCTCCGCAATCAGATTCTTCAAGCTGTTCTCGGAACGGCCCACCTCTTCGAGCGCCGTGTAAACGCTCTGCTCGAAACCGGAGACCTGCGCCTCGGCCGCGACGACGTCAATCGGCGCGAGCATGCCCTCTTCGACCAGCCGCTTGTTGTGCTCAAGCTGCGTGCGCGCGTCCTTCACCGCGTCGCGCTGAATCTGAAGGTTGCGCAAAGCGAAGACCAGGTCCCAGTAGGCGCGCTGCACCTGCGTGATGGTCTCAATCGTGCGCTGGCGAAACTGCGCGTCCGTCAAAGAAAGGTTCTTCTTGGCGACTTCTATCAGGCGACGGTTCTGGTCGAAACGGAATCCGCGCCAGAGCGGCTGCGTGTAGTTAAAGGTCAGCGCTGTCGGGAACTGCGGGTCCAGTGCAGCGAACTGGTTGTCGGTCGTCAAGCGAATCGCTGAAAAGTCCACGCGATAGCCGCCCCCGAACTTCGGCGTCAGCCCTTCGATGCGCGCAGTGCCTGTGAAATCACTCTGCGTGACAGCGCCCGTCGAGCTGCCGCTCAGGAAACTAGCCGAAGGCGTTTCGGATCGCTCATAGTAGGAGAGCGAGCTGAAGCGCGGGTCGTAAATGCCGCGCGCGCCCAGAAGGTCAAACTCTGCGGCGCGAACGTTCTGCCGAGAGACCTCTATGTCCTTATTGTTGGCGAGCGCCATCTCCAGTGCTTCGCGCAAAGTGAGCGGGCGCTGGTTCGTCATGTCCACGCCGACGCGCGCCATCTCCGGCAAAGGTCTTTCAGGCGCGCGATAGTTTGGAGCGATAGCAGGAACGGCCGGAAGATTCTCCGTCTGAGGCGTCTGCGCCGGAACAGTCTCGCGGCCAGGCACGCGCGGGGCCTGGACCGCAGGCACTGTTTGACCTGGCGCTTGCGGCGCTGGCGTCGGCTGTGCCGTCGCTGGCGTGGATGAATTACCTGACGGCAGACTGTCCGTGGTCGGGATTGAAGAGAGCGTTGAGCCGCCCTGCGCCGTCTGCGGCTCTGTGGCTGGCGCAGGCGTTGTTCCGCGCCTCTGCTGCTCAGCCTGTGTGACGGGCTGCACGCTCTGCTCCGTTTGCCCTGCAGGCGTGACGGGGCGTGCGTTCGAGCCGGGCTCCGCGGCCTGCCCCTGCGGATTGTTGCCGGAAGGGGCGGCGTTGACACCGCCAGAGGGCGGAGCGCTCGTCTGCGTGTTGGCGCTCGGCGCGGGCGTGACCGGAGTGGCCGTGGGCGTCCCGGGCTGCTGCCCGAAAGCGCTTGACCGCGCGCCCTGAGCGCAGAGCATCAGGCCGAAGAACAGAACGATGATTGCCGAATTAAAGTCGCGACGATTCATAAGCATTCTTTCGATTGCGGATTTCGGATTGCGGAATGCGGAATGAAAGAACAGAAAGCAGAAGGCACAAAGCAGAAGGCAGTCAAGGCAAAATGCTCCTGGTTTTTACTGCCTACTGCTTTCTGCTTTCTGCCTTCTGTTTTTCTAAATCCGCATTCCGCAATCCGCATTCCGCAATCCCTCAGTGTTTCGTAAAGAGCCCCCAGATTGATGCGGTCGCCGACGCGGTCTTGCGTTTGGCCCAGGCGAAAGCCGCGCGGATGCGCTGGCCCGCCCGGCTGAAGAGGCGCAGCCTGCCCAGATCATCGAAGAGCGAGTAGAAGACCGGAACGGCCAGCAGCGTCAGTAGCAAACAGAGCGATTGGCCGCCGACGACGAGCACGCCTATGGAGCGATTCGTGCCCGCCCCCGGTCCGGTCGAAACGACCAGCGGCATCATGCCCGCGACCAGAGCAATCGTCGTCATCAGGATGGGACGCAGGCGGTCGCGGTTCGCCTGAATAATTGCGTCCAGGCGTTCCATGCCCTGCGCGCGCAATGCGTTCGTGTGATCAATCTGCAAGATCGCGTTCTTCTTCACCACTCCGAAGAGCAACAGGAGCCCCAGGCCGGAGAAGATGTTCACGGTCTGCCCGGTCACGAGCAGGGAGACGATGCCGAACGGAATGGCGAGCGGCAGCGTCAGCAGGATCGTAACGGGGTGAATGAAAGATTCAAACTGCGCCGCGAGCACCATGTACATGAAGGTAAACGAGAGAATAATAGCAATCATGAAATAATAGCCCGCGCGGCCAAGCTCCTTTGACCGTCCAGCCAGACCGGTCTTGTATGTGCTCTCGACTTTCAACTCTTTTACAAACTCGTTCATTCTTTCAATCACATCTGCCTGCGAACCGCCCGGTCTAACGTTAGCGAGTAAAGTAACTTGGCGCTGACGGTTGAGGCGGTCAATCGCCGAAGGGCCTGAGCCTTCGTCAACGCGAACGACGTTGTCGAGCGTCACCCAGCCGACCTTCGCCGAAGGCACGATCATGCGCCGCAATCCCTCGACGCTCGCGCGAAACTCGCCCGTGGCGCGCACACGCACGTCGTACTGGTCCGTCCCGGCGTTGAAGGTGGAAACCTTCTGCCCGGCGACGAGCGTGTTCAGGGCCTGAGCGATGTCGCCGACCCTCACGCCGAGGTCGCCGGCGCGCGCCCGATCAATCACGACGCGCAGCTCCGGCTTGCCCGTAATCAGAGTCGAGTCGGCGTCAACTACGTCCTGAATGGTCTTCATCTTCGCCAGCAGCTCTTCGGAATACTTCGTCAGCTTCTGTAGGTCCGGGCCGCCGATGACATACTGAATGTCTGCGTTGCGGAAGCCGCCGCCGGAGATCGCCGCCACCTGCTGCACGCTGGTCCGCAGCTCCTTCGGGTAGTTTTTCAGAAGCTCTCGCGCCCGGACCATCAATTTTTCCTGAGAATCCTGGCGCTCCTCAATCGGCTTGAGCTTGAGATAGATGGAGGCGACGTTGACGAGCTGCTGCTGGCCGCCGCCGATGGTAACCAGCGAACTCTCGACGCCGGGCAGGCTGCGCAAGTCCGCCGCAATCTTTTCGACGAGCGTAGAGGTTGAGCGCAGGGTGTAGCCTTCGGGCGCGCGCACGTTGACTTCAAATTGCGACTGGTCGTCAACGGGCAGGAAGTTCTTGCCGACGAACTTGAAGAGCGGCACGATGCTGACGATGACGAGCACGCACAGGCCGACCACGGCCCAGCGGTGCGCCATTGACCACTTCAGCATCCACGTGTAGGTCCGATCAATCGGGCGATAGAAGCGCGACTCCTTTGAGTTTCGAGTTTCGAGTTCCGAGTTTCGCTTTGCCTCCGAACCCGAAACCTGTAACTCGGAACTCAAAACCTCTGGGGCGGCCTCCTGGTCCGCCGCGCTCTTTTCAACCTCCCTTTCTTCCCCTGCAGCCACGCGCGATTCGTCCGCGAGCGCGACCGGGGCATCGCCCTCGGACGGCTTGCTGCCAGTTCCGGCCGGGAGCGGGTCATTCTTGCGTTTAATCAGTCGCGCCGCGAGCATCGGCGTCAGCGTGAACGAGACGAGCAGCGAGACGGCGATGGCGAACGACGCTGTCAGGCCGAAGGAGGACATGAAGCGGCCGACGATGCCGCCCATGAACCCGACCGGCAAAAAGACCGCGAGCAAAGAGAGCGTGGTCGCCATCACGGCGAGGCCGATCTCTTTTGTCCCCTGAATCGCCGCCTGAAAAGGGCGCATCCCTTTCTCTTCGACGAAGCGGTAGATGTTCTCCAAAACTACAATCGCGTCGTCAATCACGATCCCGACCATCAGCGTCAAAGCCAGCATAGTGATCTGGTTTAAGGTGAATCCCATCGCGGCCATCAGGCCGAAGGTCGCGATGATCGAGGTCGGGATGGCGATGGCCGCGATGAAGGTCGAGCGGATGCTCCACAGGAAGATGAAGACGACGATGGCCGCGAGGATGCCGCCCTCTATCAAATGCCTCTGGATTGATTCGAGCGAGGCCTTGATGAAGATGGACTGGTCGCCGACGATTTCGGTCTTAAATCCGGGCGGCAGAGTCGGCAGAATCTCTTTCAGCCTTTGCTTGACTTCGTCTGCGACCGCGACGGTGTTCTGTCCGGACTGTTTTGAGACGACGAGCGTCACAGCAGGCTGCCCGTTCAAGAGAGCCTGCGTGCGCTGCTCTTCCGCCCCATCCTCGACGTAGCCGATGTCGCTGATCTTGACCTGATAGTTCCCGCGCGTCGCGACCACCAGCTCATTGAAGCTCGCAGGGTCCACGATGCGTCCCATCGTGCGCACGGTCAGTTCGCGCGTGCCTTCATCAACGCGCCCGCCCGGGACCTCCATGTTCTGCATCCGGATGGCTGCGGCGACTTCGGCGACCGTCACGTTGAAGGAACGCAGCTTGTCCGGGTCCACCCAGACTTGAATCTCGCGCTGGCGGCCACCGATGATCTGCACTTCGCCGACGCCGTTGATGGACTCGATGCGGTCCTTGATCTGTTTGTCGGCGACCTCCGTTACCTCGCGCAGCGTGCGCGGGGGCGGGGCGGAGACGGCGATGCGCAAGACTGGCGCGGCGTCCGTGTCGAGTTTCTGGACGATGGGCTTCTCCGCCGTTTCGGGGAGGTCCGGCAAAATCAGATCAACTTTGCTGCGGACTTCCTGCGCCGCGACGTCTGCATTCTTTTCAAGGAGGAACGTGATGAAGACCTGCGAGACGCCTTCGACGGAGGTCGAGCGCAGCTCGTCTATGCCGCTGATGGTGTTGACAGCGCCCTCCACCTTGTCCGTGATTTCGGTCTCGATCTCCTGCGGGGAGGCCCCTGGGTTGACGACCGTGACGGTGATCGTTGGCAGGTCAATCTTCGGGAAGAGATCAACGCCGAGCGACTTGTAGGAGAAGAGGCCGACCACTGTCAGCGACAGAATCAACATCGTCGCGAAGACCGGGCGCCGGACACAGATTTCAGCAAGCTTTTGCATAATTGAGTCTGGAGTCTGGAGTCTGGAGTCTGGAGTCTAAAAGCCAAAGAACTTTCTGCCTTTGACTCCAGACTCTGAGACTCCAGACTCCAGACTGTTATTGTTTGACGGTCGCGCCGTCGTTCAAGAGTTCCAGGTTGCTCGTCGCGATCAGTTCTGCGGCCGTCACGCCGGCCTTGATCTCCACGAGGTCGCCCTCCGCCTGTCCGAGTTGCACGATGCGCTTTTCGGCGCGCCCGTCCTTGATGACGAAGACGTAGCTAGAGCCGGCTTCCGTGCGGACCGCGCGCGCAGGGACAAGAACCGCGGGGCTGGTCTGCGGTTGCTGGACACGGACGGTCGCAAACTGCCCTGGCTTCAATAATCCTTCGTTGTTCTCGACCTCCGCCTCGACGGTCATCGTGCGCGAGTTCGGCGTCACCCCGGGCGCGATGTGATGGATCATCCCGCTGAAAGTGCGGTCCGGATAGGCGCTGACGCTGACCGATACGCCCTGCCCTGCCCGAATAGCTGAAAGGGCCTGCTCCGGGATGTCCATGCGCACGCGCAAGGGGTTCGTGCGAACGATGGTCGCGATCTTCGAAGAGGTGGTCACGTATTCGCCCAGGTCCGCCGGTCGGTCCGAGACGTAGCCGCTGATCGGGCTGGTCACGACCGCGTCGGCGATGGCCTTGCGCGCCTGCGCGATCTGCGTCCTGGCGGAAGCCACTGCCGCGCGCGAAGTCTCAATGGCGGCGTAGTTCTGCCGGGCCAGCGTCCGCGCAGCCTCGTACTGTTCCTGCAACTGGTCGCGCTGCGCCTTCTGCTGGTCGTAGGCAGAGCGCGAGACGTCGCCCGTCTCGATCAAACGCTCGAAACGGCGCAGCTGCTTTTCGGCGAGCTCCAGCGCAACACGCGCCGACGAGACTTCAGCGACCCGTTCGGGGTCGAAAGCCTGCCCGGGCCTGAGTCCGATTTTGGCTTCGGCCTGGCGCACGGCGGCCTCTGCCTGCGCGACCTGCGCCACAGCCTGGTCGAGCCGGATGCGCGCGTCCCTGTCGTCGAGCCGCACGAGCACGTTCCCGCGTTCGACCCAGTTGCCGAGATCAACCTTGACCTCCACCACTTTGCCGCCAATCGCAGGGGCGACGTCCGTCTGTTCGTCCGCGGCGAGGCTGCCAGTGGCTTCAAAGAAGCGCGGCAGATCCCTGGAGATGGCGGGCGCGGTCGTCACGTCAACCACGGCGGTCGTGGTGGTCGTGGTCGCAGTCGTATTAGACCCGGCCTTGGAGCCGCCGCCGCATGCGGACGCGAAAACACATAGCGCGGCGAGAGCCAGGGCGAGTGAGAGAAACTTAATTGACTTGCGGGAGATCATTTCGTTTGCTTCTTATTCGTAGTAGAGCGGCGCGCCGTCGCGCCCTTTTTCACGGCGGGCGCTGTCGCAGGATTCGCGATACCTCTCAGCAGAATGTCCGTGAACTCGCGCGCCGCGCGTTCGTTTGAGATGTTGAGCAGGCGGCGCTTCGGGTCCCATAAATTGTTGTTGAGCGAATGGTGTATGAGCATGCCTATGAAGGCGCGCACGACGATGCGCGGCTCGACCTCGCGGAAGGCGCCGTCACGCTGGCGCTCGGCGACGTAGCCTCCCAAGAACTCGTAAAACTGGAGCACTGTTCTTTCCCAGAACATCTGCGCCAGCTCGTGCTCTTCCAGGGCCGCGTGGAGCACCAGGCGGTGAAACTCCCTGTCATGCTCGTGGTGCTGCAGGGCGGCGAAGGCGAGCGTCTCGAAGACCGCGCGGTCGTCCTTACGCTGGACCGCGTCCGCGACCAAAGCGCATGGGTCCTCGATTCCGCTGTCGCACGCCTTGTGATCGAGGATGGCCGTGTAAAGCTCCTCCTTGGTGGCGAAATGGCGAAAGACCATCGCCTCGGAGACCCCTGCCGCCTGCGCTATCTCTTTGGTGGTCGTGCCGCGAAAGCCGTGCTGCGAAAAAAGGCGCACGGCGACGCGCAGGATCTGGAGCCGCCGCTCCTCGCCCGCCATCCGTCCGCCGCCCGTGAGCGCGGACGCCTCAGCATTGGAAACAGTAATCTGCTTGCTCAAAAGTTATGAAGTTCCTATCTCTCGACTGCCTCAAAAGTAAGTACTTACTTACCATCTCTCAAAAACGAAGTCAAGGGGGTTTCGGTTTCAAAAAAGCTGTCCGCGGTCAGCTTTCAGCTCTCGGCTGCGGAAAGTCCGCTCCGAAGAATTCTCTGGCTGACGGCTGAAGGCTGACCGCTGACTGCTGTACTGTTCCCGACCTTTGCGCTAAAGTATCACGTACCTTTTCGCAACAAGTTGGAAGCGGGCAAGCGCTGGTCGTCGTCTCCCCTTTACCGAAGGGGCGTCGAGCGCCTCTTTATTGACGGGGCGTGACTTTGCGGATGCTCCGGCGGGTCGTCGGGCACGTGGTTTGCTCGGTTGCGACCGAGATGGACCTTTTTCATAACTCTCTCGCGCCTTCATTCGCACTGGTGCGAATGGAAAATCTTTTTTAAGGAGAATACAGAGAATGTCAGACAGCAGATACTCAGGCGGATACAATCAAGGACAGACGGGCAGCACCGGAACCGGCGGCGGCTCCAACACCGGGACCACCGACACGACCAGCACGAGCCTCACGCCCACCGGTGGCACGCAGAGCACCGGCGGCGGCACGGGCGCGGCTCCCGCGGAGGATAAAGGCTACGGCGCGAAGATCGCCGACGCGGCCTCTACGGCCAAAGACTACGTCGCGGACAAGGTGTCTGCCATCGGCGACAAGCTCTCGGAACTCAAGAACACGGATATCAAAGAGGTTGCTAATCAGGCGAAGGACTACGCGCGCCAGAATCCGGGTCAGGCGATCCTGATTTCGGCTGCGGCTGGCCTCGTCCTCGGCCTTTTGATTCGCGGCAGCAGAAGATCGTAAAAGCAGTGACAAGTGACAAGTGACGAGTGACGAGTTAAAAACTTGTTCCTGCTCGTCGCTTGTCACTCGTCACTCATCACTGTTTTTCAAGGAGGAGTGATGGCCGATTTGGAGAAGAGCGCGGCGGCGGCGCCCGCTCGGGATACTGAGACGGAGAGCTTGCCTGCGCTCTTCGGGCGTTTGAGCGATGGCGTGACGACGCTGGTGGACACGAAACTCAGTCTGCTGAAGGTCGAAATCAAGGAGGACATCAGCGCCTACATACGCGGCACCGTGATGATCCTCGTCGGCGGAATCATCGCGGCCGTCGGCTTCGCGATTGTCAACGTGGCGATAGCGGTTTTCGTCGGCTGGCTCTTGCCAGATACGTTGGACCTGGGCGTGCGCCTGGCGCTCGGCTTCGCCATCACGGGCGCGCTTTACCTGATCGTCGGCGCAATCTTCATCATCACGGCGAAGAATCGTCTGGCGAAGCAGGACATCGTGCCGAACCGCAGCGTCGCGGAACTCAGAAAGGATAAGGAATGGCTCAAGAAGGAACTCTAGGACTATCGCGCGCTGACGATGAAAGAGACGACCGAGAGCCTAGCAAGGAAGAGCTTCAGCGTCGGATGGACGAGGCGCGCGAGTCAATCACGCAAACCGTAACGGAGATCAAAGAAACTGTGACGAACCAATACTACTCTGTCAAAGAGTCTGTCTCGGAAGCTCTGGACTGGCGCACACATTTTCGCAAGCGGCCCATAGCCTTCAGCGTCGGCGCGCTCTCGGTCGGCTTTCTGGTCGGCTACGGGCTGGCGGGCACGCTCAAAGGCAACGGGCGCGGACGCAGCGGATACCCTTCGTATCAGGAGACGGACGTTTACGAGCTGACGGGCGCTGCGCCCCCGCGATACGAAGATGAAGCCGGGCGGCATTCGGCTTTTCACGGACACTCTTACGCTGCCCAGCCGATCCTGGACGGTCCCGGCGAAACTTCAGAGGACGAGCGAAGCTACACGGACGAGGCAGAGGAGCAGAGCGCCGGTGATTACAGTCAGCGGCTGACGGGCGCAGAGAGCGGAAGCACTGAGCGCGACGAGAGCCAGCAGGAAGGCACGCAGAAGCCTGGCCTGTACGAGCGCTTCAAAGGCACATCGGCCTATGATCGCCTGCAAACGGAGCTGGCCTCGCTCGGCGACCGCTTCATCGAAGAGCTGTCGAGCACGGCTCACAACGTAGTGCTGCCCGCGCTCTTCGCCAAGATCAAGGAGCTCTTCGGCGTTGATCTTTCCGGCAAGAAGGCCGAAGGGAAACAGGCTGCGGGCGAAAGCACACAGAGTGCGCAGGCCGAGACCAATCAACAAACGCCGAGCGCGCGTGCGGCGGGCGCCTCCGCGTCCGCTTCGGGCGGTCCGTCCTACGCGACCAGCGAGAACCGCGGCTACGGGGCGAAAGACGCGGAAGCGACCGCGAGCAAGGGCGGCGATTCCATTCTCGATCTTGACCGCTGAGAGGCGCGTGCCAGGATGTTTGACTCCAACGAAGGGCGAGCAGTGAACCGGGCTCGCTCTTTGTAGTCTGCGCGCGTGGTTTTGCTGCGCATGGGTTAAGGATGATTTGTCTTTAACAGTCAGGTCCGCAAGATGCAAGGCAACGTCACCATCCAGGTTCAAAGCGAAACGCGTGCGGGGGAAGTCGCGCCCCCGCAACCCGCCGTCATCCTGAACGCCTCTTCCGGCGCGGACGATAAAAAGGGGGTGCGCGACCGCCTCCTGGAACTCTTCGCGGCGGAAGGGAAGAAGGCTCAGGTCACACTGGCTGAGAGCGGCGAGGAGATTATCGCCGTCGCGCGCCGCGCGGTCAGCGACGATTGCCAGCCGATAATCGCAGGGGGCGGCGACGGGACGATTAACGCCGTCGCCTCGGTCGTCGTCGGCACAAACCGGACGCTGGGCGTGCTGCCGCTGGGCACGCTCAACCACTTCGCCAAAGATTTAAAGATTCCGCTGGACCTGGAGGGCGCGGCGCGCATCTGCCTCGAAGGTCGCGCGGCACCGATTGACGTCGGCGAGGTCAACGACCGCATCTTTCTCAACAACTCCAGTTTGGGGCTCTACCCGACGATAGTGCGCCACCGCGAGAAGCAGCAGGAGCGCCTGGGCCGCGGCAAGTGGCCGGCGTTCATCTGGGCGACTCTTTCAGCGCTCAAGCGTTATCCATTTCTCAACGTGCGCCTGAGCACGGACGATCAGAGGCTGATCCGTCACACGCCCTTCGTCTTCATCGGCAACAACGAATACGTGATGGAGAGTTTTAATATCGGCGGGCGGTCCTGCATAGACAAAGGGCAGTTGAGCCTCTACGTCGCGCACCGCACGGGTCGCCTGGGGCTCTTGCGCCTGGCCCTGCGTGCGCTTTTCGGGGGCTTGCGCGACCAGCAGGATTTCGACGCGTTGTGCACCAAAGAGATCTGGGTCGAGACGCGACGGCCTAAACGCCTACGCGTCGCCACGGATGGCGAAGTCACCATCATGACGACGCCGCTCCACTACCGAGTGCGCCCCGGCGCGCTGCGGGTGCTCGTCCCAAAAGAGGGCGTAAATCGTGAATCGTAAATCGTAAATAGAAGAACGGCTATTCTCTATTTACGATTTACGATTCACGATTTACGATTCACGATTAATGCGTACACTTGTTCATCTCTCCGATCTTCATTTCGGGCGCGTTGATTACGCGTTGCTTGATCCTGTTCGGACGACCGTGACCGAGTTGAAGCCGGATGTGGTCGTCGTCTCCGGCGATTTGACGCAGCGCGCGCGCAGTCACCAGTTCAAGGAGGCGCGGGAGTTCCTTGACACGCTGCCCTCGCCGCAGATCATCGTGCCGGGCAATCATGACATTCCGCTGCACAACGCCTTCGCGCGCTTCTTTCAGGCGCTCGACAAGTACAAGCGATATATCACGGACGATCTGGAACCTTTTTACTCAGACGACGAGGTGGCGATCTTAGGCATCAATACTGCGCGCTCGCTGACGATCAAGGACGGGCGCATCAACGAGGGGCAGATTGCGGCGATCCGCGAAAGGCTCTGCCCTTTCTCAGACGAAGTGACGAAGATGATCGTCACGCATCATCCTTTTGATCTGCCCGAAGGCCACAACGATGTTCTCGTCGGGCGCGCTCAACTGGCGATGGAGGCGATTGCCAGATGCGGCGCGGACGTGCTCCTGGCCGGACACCTGCACGTCAGCCACACTGGCCAGAGTTCCGCGCGCTACAAGATTGCGGGCCACAGCGCGCTCATCGTCTCCGCCGGTACGGCCACCTCGACACGCGGGCGCGGCGAGACCAATTCATTCAACGTGCTGCGCATCAAGCACCCGTTCATCAACGTCGAGCGCCTGTCGTGGCAGGCGGAGCGCGAGGCCTTCACCACCTCGTCGAACCAGCATTTCAAGCACTCGCCGGATGGGTGGACGCGCGTCCCGGACGAGATGGCCGCCGAGATCGTTTATTCGGACAAGAGTTCGGAGGCCGTGCCCCACGAACATTGAAAGGTTTAAGTTGACACTCTCGCCGGGCCAGACATAGACTTCTCGTTCGTTCCCCAACCCTATTTCCTCGACGGTCGGTCTTCCAAAAGGATTCTTCTCATGTCCAAACAAATATCAAGAAAGCGTCACGTGGGCGTCGTCGCCGTCTGTACAACGGTTCTGCTCGGGTTGCTCTTTTGCGCCATGCCGCGCGCTCTCGCGCAAGCGACGACGGATTATCAGGAAGAACGCAAGCGGGCGATGGAGCTCTTCGACCAGAATAAATTCGCCGACGCGATTCCAATCATGGAGAAGCTGGTGGCCGCTAACAACTCTGATGTGGTGTTGTTGGAGCGGCTCGGGTGGGCGACGCTGGTTGTTTCCGGCTCGATGAAAGACCCGCAGGAGCGCAAAAAAGCTCGTGACCGCGCGCGCACGTTGCTGATGCGCGCCAAAGACCTGGGAGATAACAGCGAGCTTTTGCAGACCGGGCTTGAAAATCTTTCTCAGCCGGACCCCAGTGAAATGCCCTTTTCGAACAACAAGGAGGCCGACGCGGCGATGCGCGAAGGCGAGGAGGCGCACACGCGCGGGGATTTGGACAAAGCCATCGCCGCTTACCAGCGCGCGCTGAAGCTTGATCCGACGCTCTACATGGCGGCGCTCTTCACCGGAGACATGTATTTCAAGAAAGGCGTCCAGGCGAAGGACGCTGGCGCGAGGAAGGCTGAGATGGACCGGGCGGGCGAGTGGTTCGCGCGGGCGATTGCCATAGACGAAAACATAGAGACGGCTCACCGCTACTGGGGCGACGCGTTGAAGGTGCTCGGGCTCAAAGACGAGTCGAGGGCGAAATTCGTCGAGGCGATCATCGCCGAGCCTTACAACAGGCGTTCATATGTCGGGCTGCTTCAGTGGGCCGAGCAGTTCCGCGTGCCTCTCGGTCATCCAAGAATTGATCAACCCAAGCCTTCCATGAGTGCGTCCACCGGTAAGGACAACCAGACGACGATCACCATTGACCCGAAGGCGCTGGACCCGAAGCAGGGCGCGGCCTACTACTGGTCTTTCTATGATCTGACGCGCTCGACCTACCCGGCGACATTTCAGAAAGAGTTTCCGAACGAGAAGACTTACCGCCATAGTTTGAAGGAAGAGGCGACCGCCTTGCGGATCGTCGCCGAGATGGTTGCGAATGATTTGAAGTCCGGGAAGCTCAAGTCCCTGGACGATCCTTCGCTCGCTAATCTGATGCGGCTGCACAATGCTGGTCTTATCGAACCTTACGTGCTCTTCGCACGCGCGGACGAAGGGATCGCGCGCGATTTCGACGCTTACCGCAAGGCCGACCGCGAGAAATTGCGGCGTTACTGGACGGAGATCGTCATCAGCGCGGCCAAGTAAGAGAGAACTGCTATCGCGAAATCCATCATGCGGGCGAGAGCGCCCGGGCATTGGGGCGCTCTCGCCGGAGCAGTCTATCTAACATGGAGCGCGCACTGTCCTCGCTCCTTTTTTGAAAGGATTGTTTCGATGGCCGCACCAAAGCCAGTCTCACAGCGCAACGCATGGATAATTATTTGCGCAATCACCGCCTCCTCGCTGCTCCTGCTTTCGCCCTTGAGCGCCAGAGCGCAAGGCGGCAGTAATTATGAGGCGGAGCGCGAACGTGCGTTTCGTCTTCTAGACATGGGGAAAATCGCCGAAGCGTCGCCGATTTTCGAGAAGCTCGCCAAAGAGAAGCCCGATGACGCCGACGTGATATTCGGACATGGTTTCACCATGCTCGCGGCTGCCAATACGAATAAAGACCCGGAAGCGCGCAAGCAGGGTCGCATACGCGCACGCGCCGTCCTCGTTCGAGCAAAAGAACTCGGCTATAAACATCCATTACTGCAATCAATTCTTGACTCGCTTCGTCCTGACGGCGAATCGCGCGAAACTTTTTCAAAGATCAAGGAAGCCGAGGAAGCGATGCGCGAAGGCGAGGCCGCTTTCGTTCAGGGTGATCTGGACAAAGCCCTAGCGCACTATCAGCGTGCTCTCCAATTTGATCCGCAACTTTACCTGGCCGCGCTCTTTGCCGGTGACATGTACAACAAGAAGAATCAGCCCGAGCAAGCGGTCGAGTGGTTTGAGCGAGCCGTCAAGATAAACCCTGAGCGCGAGACTGCGTATCGCTACTGGGGCATCTCCTTCCTCAAGCAGGGCAGGATGCTGGAGGCACGCGACAAATTCATAGAGGCTTTCATCACAGAGCCTTCCAACAGGCTGGCCGTCAGTAATCTCGTGGAATGGGCGAATAGCAACGGTGTGAGGCTCCAACATCCGGTAATGGAGATACCGACGAGCGTCTCATCACCGGAGAAAGGCAAGATCAATATCAACGTTGCGCCGTCGGTCTCTGCCGAGAAGGGCGACGGCTCTGCGGCTTGGGTTTGGTACGGCATGACGCGGGCGCTCTGGATGAGCGACGGCAAGACAGGTCCGAGCGAGAAGTTCGCTAAGGCGTATCCCGCGGAGAAAACATACCGCCACAGTCTCGCCGAAGAAGCAGCTGCGCTCCGCGCCGTCGCCGAAGCGGTTTCGACGCAGATGAAAGAGAAGCGAATCAAGCAACTTGATCCATCGCTCGCAACTCTCGTCAAGCTCAATGATGCAGGGCTGCTCGAAGCCTATATCTTGCTCGCGCGCGTAGATCAAGGCATCGCGCAGGATTATGCCAGCTATCGCAAGGCTAATCGCGATAAGTTGCGTCGCTACATCGTCGAGTACGTGATGACGGAGAACGAGGAGAGATGAGACGAAACGTTTCCGAAGGAGCTTTTTATGGATGAGAGAGAAGATCCGACCATCTATAAGGTCGTCGTGAACCACGAAGAGCAATATTCCATCTGGCCCGCGGACCGCGAGAACGCCCTCGGATGGAGGGACGCAGGCAAGACCGGGACGAAGGAAGAATGCCTGGCCTACATCAAGCAGGTCTGGACGGACATGCGTCCCACACACCTGCGGGAGAAGATGGAATCCGGGGGCGGGCAAGAATAAAAGCTGCCCTCGAAGGTCTCGCGCTTAACTCTTCACACCTCAACGCGCAACGCGACTGTCTTTGCCGGTCTCCCCGCTCGCCGGCCTGATGACGGGAGCGGCCGTTTGCGCCTCTTTGTAATCGCAGCCTTCGCGCGAGCAGTAGCGCACGGTCCCTTCCTTTTTGGTCGTCTTCTCAAGCGTAAACGGCGCGTTGCACTTCGGGCAGGGTTTCGCAACGGGCTTGTCCCAGAAGACCGTATCGCACTTAGGATATTCCGAGCACCCGTAAAAGATTTTTCCGCGCTTCGATTTCTTGACCACGATCTCGCCGCGGCAGCCCGGGCGCGGGCAGGCCACTCCGGTCGTCTCGCGCTTGATGTAGTCGCACTTCGGGTAGTTCGAGCACGAGATGAACTCGCCGAAACGCCCGTGCCTGAGGACCAGTTGCGCGCCGTCCACCGGACACTTTTCGTCCAGCGGGACAGGGGCGGGCGCGACTGCCCCGCTCCTGGCGATCTTGCGTATGTTGCGACACTCCGGGTAGCCTGTGCAGCCCAGGAACTGTCCGAAGCGGCCACGCTTGAGCGCCATCGGCCTGCCGCACAGGTCGCACTCCTCTGCCTCTTCCGCGTCCGCTTTGCCAGCGTCGGCACGGCCCGTACTCTGCGCCGAGGGTGAAGCCCCAGCGCCCGCCGCGTCGCTTTCGGGAGCGGGCTTGGCGATTTCGCGCGTCGTCCGGCACTCGGGCCAGTTCGAGCAGGCCAGGAACTGTCCGAAGCGCCCGAACTTGATGACCATCGGAGCGCCGCAGTTCTCGCACTTCTCGTCGGTCGGAATCGCCTGCTGCTTGGCCGCGCGCATCTGTTTTTCGGCCACCTTCAAGTCCTTCGCGAATTTTTCGTAGAACTCGTGGAGCGCGGCCGTCCACTTCAACTTCCCTTCCTCTATCTCGTCCAGCTCCTCTTCCATGCGGGCCGTGTAGGACTCGTTGAAGAGGTCGTCAAAGCTGGCGACCAGAAGATCGTTGACCGTCATGCCGAGCGCGGTCGGGTGAAAGCGCCCTTCGTGCTTCTCGACGTACTCGCGGTCTATGATGGTCGTCATGATCGCGGCGTAGGTCGAGGGCCTGCCGATGCCTTTCTCTTCGAGGGCCTTGACGAGCGTCGCCTCCGTGTAGCGCGGCGGGGGCTCCGTGAAATGCTGTTCGGGGCTAATCGAATTGAGCTTCAAGGCTTCGCCCTTTTCGACGGGCGGGAGTTTGCGCTCCGCCTCGTCGTCCTCTTCGGCCTTCTCGTCGCGCCCCTCCTGATAGACTTTCAGGAAGCCATCGAACTTCTGGACCGACCCGGTCGCGCGGAAGATGAAGCGCCCGGCTTCGATGTCAATGGTCGTCTGGTCGAAGATCGCAGGCGTCATCTGCGAAGCGACGAAGCGCTGCCAGATCAGGCGGTAGAGCTTTAACTCCTCCTTGTTGAGATACCTCGCCAAGGAATCCGGCGTGCGCGCCACGTCCGTCGGGCGAATCGCTTCGTGCGCGTCCTGTGCGTCCTTCTTCGAGCGGTAATAGACGGCCTTCTCCGGGAGATAAGGCGCACCGTACTGCGTGCCTATAAAATCGCGAACCTCGTTCAAAGCCGCGTCCGAAACGCGCGTGGAATCCGTGCGCATGTAAGTGATGAGCCCGACCGCGCCTTCGGCTCCGACCTCGACGCCTTCGTAAAGCTTCTGCGCGAGCATCATCGTCTTCTTCACGGCGAAGCCCAGCTTGCGCGAAGCCTCCTGTTGTAACTTGGACGTGATGAAAGGCGGGACAGGGTTGCGCTTGCGCTCTTTGGTCGTGACTTCTGAGACCTTGTAGCTCTGCCGTTCGGCCTCACTGACAATCTCTCTGGCCTGCGCCTCGTCGCCGATCAGAATCTCGTTCTTCTTGATGTCCTGATCGAAGTTGGAGGTCTTGACCGTCTGCTCGCCCACTTTGAAAAGGCGCGCGTCGAAGGCTGGCGGCAAATGGGCCGCGAGGTTCGCGGTAATCGTCCAGTATTCTGTCTTGACGAACGCCTCGATCTCGCGCTCGCGCTCGACGACCATGCGCAGGGCGACCGATTGCACGCGGCCCGCGCTCAAGCGCCCGCCGACGATGCGGCACAACAGGGGCGAGACTTTGTAGCCGACCAGACGGTCCAGTAGACGTCGCGCCTGCTGCGCGTCAACCAGATTGGCGTCTATCTGCTTCGGCTCCTTGAAGGCGTCCTGCACGGCCCGCTTCGTGATCTCGTTGAACATCACGCGGTACGAAGGCTTTTTGGGGCGCTTGGGGACGATCTCTTCGGCCAGGTGCTGGCAGATGGCCTCGCCTTCACGGTCAGGGTCGGCCGCCAGGTAAATGGCTTCAGCTTCTTTGGCGGCCTTCTTCAAATCCGCTATGATCTTTCGGTTGTTCCGTTTTTTCGTGTCCGGGATGATCTCGTAGGTGGGCTCGAAATCGTGCTCGACGTCAACGCCCAGGCCCTTCGACGGCAGGTCCTTAATATGGCCGATTGAGGCCATCACGCGATAATCGCTACCCAGATATTTGTTGATCGTTTTGGCCTTCGCAGGCGATTCGACTATAACTAAATTCTTTGACATTTTTTCTTCCGTAACCAAATGAGAATTTTAAATTTACCGTTAATCCACGTCTCGACCGATACTTTTACTCCTGATTTGATGCTTGAATGAAAATAACACCAAGAGTGCGTCCAAAGTCAAATGGCGCGGCTCTCAGGCGAGCCAACCCCCTCATTATCTTCTCAGATTGAGACGGGCAGCTTTGAAGCAGTTTGAGGTGGTTTGGTTGGCCTGTTCGATTGTGGATTTCGGATGAATACGGGCGGATTGGGAGGAGCTTAATCGGCCCCGAAATTTTATTTGAATTTATACAGATCATTCTGCTTTTCCATAGATGAACCAACGCCTTAAAATTTCTGTCACCTGTTCACGAAGTTTATCCGTGCCTGCATATTGCTGAGCCAATTCATTAAATTTAGTTTGCGCATCGGCGAGCCGTTTTTCTAGGGATTGGGAGACCTTCTCGCACTCCCGCTCGGTTGAAGGAATTAAGACTGGGCCGCGCAGACCTGCTTGAGCGATGGATGTCATCAATTCAGCTTCGGCACGGCTGGCGCAGACATGGCTGACGGCAGGTTTTTTGCCGAAATAGACAGTTGTAGCTTCAAAGAAGTTGTGAGCATCGGGTAAGCGCACTTCGCCGTCTGGAATCTCAACGGTTTTGGCATGATGTGATTGTTCTTCAAGCCATAGGTCTAAAGGCTTTTGCCATTCGGGGTCGAGATCTCCCCACGCGCCGAGTGCTAGATTGAGGGGAGACACCTTACTCTTTCCGCCGTGCCGTCGTTGCTCCATCTTTTGAACTTCAACAATACGAATGGCGCGGTAGTGCATCGCAACTTCTCGATAAAGTTGGTCAATAAGCGCATTACGTCGGTTCGGATCTTTTACTCCGAGCAGTTCAAAGACGGCATTATCAAGTTCGCGGCGATCTGCTTGTTGTAATTCTACAGGCAAACCGAGCGGCAGTTTTGCGGCTTCGTTGACTTCCTCTTTAGTGTGACATTGACGAAAAGCCTCTTCAACGAGATGTGTTACTTCGCGCTGTTGCATTGAGGCGAACGCTGTTGTGAGACGTTGCAGAATTGGCACGGTGGTATTACGTGGATCGGGAATTTCAATAAGGAGGGAGTCCACGACCTCTGTTTTAAGGTTTCCTTCAGTTCCAGCATAGCGACCGTAAAACGGTTTAATGAACGCAACAATGGTTGAATTCAATATTGGTATTAGAGCCTGAACCGAGTTGCGATCAAGATTCAGAGGATGTATGTCGAAAAGGTTATGATTGCAAACAAGCCCGTTTGGATTAGCAGGAATAATATGACGGTATTGCTGGGCCATAGGCCAAAAGCCAACCCCCGATTTTAAGCCAGTCAAGTCATACCAAAGCTCTCTGTTAGCGCAAGTTTCTCGTTCCGGCACAGGTACGCTCTTTGACTTGTTGGATTGAAAAGTCTGCTTACTTCCCCAGTTAATGAAATCATGAGCGTATGTTCCCTTCAATTCTTTGAGTTTTTTACTCACCCACAAAACAACTCGGTCAAGTTGTTCAGGCGAAACAATGGGGCGATCAACTTGCATCAAGCTATGGACTTCAGGGCGCACGAATTCTGCTTCTATTGGGTGAAGGGTGTTATCACCGCACTTAACAACGATGACCTTGCCAGCTTCCACCTCAGAGCGTTTGCATCTCTTCATTAGTGGTAAGACGTTCCACTCGGTGTTACTTGGATTTTCTTCCAGAAGTTTCGCAGAAACATTACGGGGCATAAAGAAAGCATCGCATCCGCTTTTAATGCCAAATTTAATCGTTGCTATATCTCCCATGCGAGTGAAGCGATGGCCGAACTCGCGCATGATTTCAAAATAGAAGTCCGGTGCGCGCAGGTATCGCCCCCACTTACCGCCGCCGTAATCCAAAGCCCCCATACCCTTATCCTGCATGTGAGTTTGTTCGGCGTGCTTGTCGTTTTGTTTGACAGTCTCTTCCTCCTCTTCCAATTCGCCAGCGGCGAGTCCCTTCTGTCGAGCAAACATCTTGGCGACTGATAAGCCCTCGCCCCACAGGTCACTCTGTTTCTTGACCATGATGCGTAATTGGTCGTCGGAGTAGTCGCTCTTGCGCTTGAGAATCAGGTCGCGCAACTCTTCTGCGGCTTCCTGCTTCTTTTCCTCATCAAGGTGGTATCTTTCCTCGCTACGCAGGCCGAGGATTTCATCCAAAGGCCGCTTGAGACGGACAAAGCGCACCAGATTGTCGTTGCGCTTCCGTTCATTATCGCAGCGTTGGAGAATCGTCGCAGCCGTCTTCACCCGCGCATCTTCAAACCAAGGCTCATGCACGCTTTCAATGACTGCGACCAAGCGGAAATGTGAAAGTATCCAGCGCTGCAACTGAAAGCCATACTTTGCATCAAGCCAGCTTGACGAGGTGAGAAAACCAAACCATCCGTTTTCATCCAAGAACTGTGCAGCGACGGGCCAAAAATAAACATGCAAGTCGCATTGCCTGGAAAGGCCAATGCTCGGCCATGCTCGCTCTGCTGCCTCCTGCAAGTGCTCTTTGGATTGATCCCTGTGACTCTTGGGAAGGTCTGCCGCTTTCGGAATGCTCTCTTGCCTAACATATGGCGGATTACCGATTACAGCGTCAAGCGTCGGCAGTGCTATCTTTTCCCGTCCGCGCTTCCCTTCGTATGGCGCTGACGCGCTGGGAAGCTCACAAAATGGCTTCCCCGGCTCGATGGCAAAAAAGTTTCGATGTGCGATGCGCGGGTAATTCTCTTCGTTACCAATGTTGCGCGCTGCCAAATTTAATGTCGCCAAGTGCGCTGGAAACGGATTAATATCGCAACCGTAAATCCCCTCAAGCTTTTCCTGATTATTGAGACTCCTATCAAGCTGTCCCTTTCGGTAGTAGGCCCGCACGAGAAAACTGCCGCTACCGCATGAGGGGTCTAAAATAACGTCCCCACCTTTGCGTATGCAGAAAGCGTTGATGACATCTACAATGCTCTCTTCTGTGTAAAACTGGCCGAACTTTTTCCGCTCGTCCGGACTAATGAGCTTTTGAAAGATGAGGCCCAGCAGGTCTGTTGGGATTTCTTTGAAGATAAAGTTATCAATTGCGTGGATCGCCTTATCCCAGGATTCAAGAGAGTTGACGCCTGAAAGCGCCATCAGTGCTGTCCAGTCTTTGTCATCGCTATCAGGAAAGAAAACCGATTCGTAATCGCCTGTTTTATCAACCGCCTCTTGGAAACGTGCGTGTAAATAACGCAGAGCTTTGTGTGGGTCTTTTCTGGCTTGGCCTGTTAGTGCCAGTTCGGGCAGAGAATTACGCAAGCGCACAGCCTGATAGAAAAGGATGCGATTACTAAGCACATAAGCCATGCTGCGTGCCGCGCGGTCTATAACTTCACGCCAAGAATCTTTATCTTCGGGATTAAAGTTCCATTGCTGTTCCCCAGTCATCCATTCACGCAAGCGTGAATTGAAAGCTTTGTTTTCCCTTGATTGTAGAGCTAGGTAATCGCGCAACTCACGGACTGGCCCCATTGGGCCGGAAAGATGCGACTCAAGAACAGCGATGTAAAACTCTGGCGGCGGCGGGGTGACGTCTTTTACTCGTCCGAGATATATGTCAGCGAAGTCTGAGAAGAATTTAGGTAGAAACTCTTCTTTTATTCGCTTGATTACTTCTGCATGGTTGACCTCCGTCGGATGATTAAGCTCTTCCCCTAACTTCCACTGCCCGACGCAACGCTCGTGCATCGTGTCAGCTTCCCAGAGGGAACGATCAAATAGTGCGAGATGCTCAACGTTCCAAGTAAAGAAGTAACGACAGTTCTCATTAGTCGCTTTAAAATAAGCATCATTCATTAAGGCAAGGTCGAATGGCGAGCGTCCTTGTGTCGTACCAGGTAGTTTTACCTCTCCGCAGAGTACAAGTCTGCCGCGTCCCCTTTCTTTTCGCTCGTACACCCGAAAATCTTGTCGTTTCTGACTACCGCGGCCAAACCCTTCAATAGAGGAAGAGTCAAACGGTAATGACTCATCAGATTCAAATAACTTATCCGCCCATTTAGAAACTTCGGCGCAGAAAGCTACTTCATGAATGCGATTTGATTTAGTCGTCATGTTGCTTGATATGCCGTCACGTCTGACGGACGACGCTGACAGAGGTTTAAGTCAGAATGGGTTGACTATCTCGACGCCTGTTGCCTGTGAGAGCGAATTATCAAAATCTTCCGTGTAAAGGCGCGTGACGCCGCTTTCCATGCACGCCGCAACAATCATCGCGTCCCAGAACGATAGGTTGTGCCTGGCCGTCAACTGTTCGGTGCGGGCCAAGACGTTTTTGGATGGTAAGGCGAATGTCCAGACCAAGCTCAAACGTTCAATCTCGCGCCATGCCAGCGATTGCGTGAAGCCAAACGGAGCGAGTTTGCGCGAGGTCGCAATAAATTCGCATGCGACCTGCCAGAGAAGCACGCCGTCGGCTAAATTCGTTGTCAATAGCTGAGCCTTTTGTTGCTTGATCGCGTCTCGCGGGTCGCGTGTGTAGATCAAGATATTAGTGTCAACGGCGTTCATGCAATTCGTCTCGTGTCAGGCGCGGCGCGTCTTCCCGCAAGGGATGTTTGTCCCAACTTTCGAAAAGCTCCTGCATGATACGTGCCCGCTCAGCCTCGTCCGTCACGCGCGGCGGAATCAAGTAAGGATCGTGCACCGTTATTTCGACTTCCGCATTCTCCGGCACGTTCAACTTCTCGCCTTTCGCCACAGGCACGAACGCGCCGTCTCTGTAAATCGCTTTCAGTCTGACAGACACCGCTTTACCTCCATCCTGTAACTTTCCGCAGTATTCTATCACGGCTCATTCCCGGGAACATTGATTCAATGCCGGGAGCGACGAGCGCCTCGCGTTGACGAGACCCGACGCCCTCCTCCACACACTGTGGAGCTTTTTGATTGACATAGCTCTGCGTTTGACATAGAAACGGATGACTTCAAACTTTTTGCGGGGGCGCATAAACTCTTGGCCGAGCAACCCGAAGACAAACAAGCCGCCATAGACTTCGAGGCCATCAAAGAAGTGAAGCGGGTCTGCCAGCAGTGGGTGACCGCGTTTGTCGAGCGCGACACGGAGACGCTCAACCGGGTCATGGCCGACGACTTCGTCTTCACTTATCCGATGGAGGGCGACGACAAGACCCAGTTCATCTCGGACGTCGAATCGGGCGATTTAACGATTGATCTCTTCGACCGCAAGAACGTTGTCGTGCGGATCTACGGAGATTCGGCGGTCCTGACCTGCCACGACACGGCCCGCTGGACCTATCACGGACGTCTCATCACGGGCGACTACAGAACGCTTCAGGTCTATGCCAGGCGTCAGGGCCGCTGGCAACTCGTGGCCGTTCAATCCTGCCCGCTTTCACATTAGCCGATGCCTCAGTAGTTGCATCGGAACAGACTCCTCTTTAAAGACCGAGTGAAGCGGTGATCGGGCGGGCAGATTCTTATATCGCCAGCGGGGTTTAAGGTACGCACGCGCCACCGCCAGGCGAGGCAAAAATCGAGGAACGGCGCGCCTTGACAGCGTTTTTCTATAGAAAGTATATTCCTTTTTCCGCACGGCTCCCCGGCTGTCCTGGAAGAGGGTATAAAGCCCACGGGAATTCCCAACCTACAAACTGGTATGAGTTGCAATTCCCTCACACTGTAGCCATGTCTCCGAAGAGGTGCATGTCCAATCTTTAGGAGCTTTTTGTCAATAAAGTAAGGACATCCCAAAGTTCAGACATTGGAGATGCTTGTGGTCCGCTATATCACAACAAAAACCCTTACCTTGCAGGTATACATCCTAGCTTCGTTATTTGTTGTCATCGCGTGCAACTGGAATCCAACCTATGCGGACGGTTCATGCGGTAATACGCCGAACCTCACTCTAGGGAAAGTATTTAACGTGGGGAATTCTCCTCGTTCAGCCGTAACGGTAGACCTAAATGGCGATGGGAATCTCGACATCGTTGTAGCCAATCTGGAATCAAACTACATTTCCGTATTGATGGGTGATGGTACGGGTGGTTTTGGCACGCCAAACTTTATTAGTGTCGGGAACCGCCTGGCTGCAGTTGAGACGGGAGATTTTAATGGCGATAACAAAATAGATTTGGCCGTCTCCAGTTTAGCCACATCAAGTCGCTTTGACCCATATATATTTATCTTATTGGGTAACGGGGTGGGGGGCTTCACAGTCGTTAGCTCTTTTTATGTTGGGGGACTTGTGGAGTCAATCGCGGTAGCAGATTTTAATAATGATGGCAACGCGGACTTGGCCCTGGCGGATCAGTATAATGACGGTCGGGTGCTCCTTCGATTCGGCGATGGTACAGGCAACTTCACTGGCTCAGATTTCCTTCCGGTTGGAGCAAGAGCTGAACGCATCATAACCCAAGACTTTAATGGTGATGGTAAGCCGGACTTAGCCACAACGAAATGGTTCATCGGTCCCGGACACATCTCGGTTTACTTAAACAATGGCACGAGCGGATTCGCTCCCCCAGCGGTATTTACCGTCGGGGATAACCCATCCGGCCTAGTGGCGGGAGATTTTAATAGTGACGGTAAACTTGATCTGGCTGTGACAAACCGTTATTCCGCGAGCATCTCGCTCCTTATCGGAAATGGGTCCGGCGGATTTGGGGGCCGGACCGACCGTCCCGTAGGGAAAGAGTTGACGTCTATAGTGAAGGGGGACTTCAATAATGACGGTCGCCTTGACATCGTGGCTGCCAGTAGTGTTTCCCAAGACGTGACAGTCATCTTAGGCGACGGGGCGGGCGGGTTTGGCGTGGCCGCCAGTTTCCTGGTCGGCGGGGCTCCCACGTCCATAGTAATTGGAGACTTCAATCATGATGGCAAGACTGACGTGGTTGCGTCTAAGGATGGGTCGCCTGGAGCGGTAGCAGTACTGCTTAACAGTTGTGAAGCCAACACACCGCCACTTCCCGGCATATCCGTCAATGATATCACGATGCCGGAAGGTAGCTACCCTAACACCCTTACCGCTAGTTTCTCTGTCACACTCTCGGCTCCCTCCGCTCAGTCGGTGACGGTGAACTACGCCACTGCCGCAGGCACGGCCTCGCCGGATTCTGATTTCGGGATGGTCGGCGGGACGCTTATCTTTGAACCCGGCGAAACCTCTAAGACGATCCTCGTGCCTGTTTATGGCGAAGGCGTAGACGAATATGACGAAACCTTCACGCTCAACCTTTCAAATCCTATTGGGGGGATAATTGTCCGTGGCCAAGGGACCTGTACAATCCTCAATGATGATCCACCACCCTCAGTCTCCATCAGCGACACACCGCCACTAGGTGAAGGTAATATTGGAACCACAAACGCTCGCCTCTTTGTAAATTTAGCAACCAACAGCCCAAAGCCGATTACAGTTGATTTCTCGACGGCAGACGGCACGGCGTTAGCCGGGATCGACTACCAGGCCACTTCTGGAACTATCACCTTCTCTCCGGGTGAGACTTTCAAAATCATTGATGTTCCGATGATTGGTGATACGTTCGATGAACCGAATGAAACTTTCTTCGTTAACCTCTCCAACCCGATGAATGTGACTATAAATGATGGCCATGCCGTAGTGACCATCTTCAACGATGACACTCCGACGTTACAGTTAAGCCAGAGGAGTTACAGCGTATCGGAAGGCGATGGGAACGTCAGTGTTACTGTTACGCGCCTGGGCGACTCATCCATCCCGGCCACGGTCAAGTACGCGACATCAGACGCAGCAGGTCTGACAGATTGCAACGTCATCAATGGCATTGCCTCCTCCCGTTGCGACTACACAGTCTCGGTCGGAACACTTCAATTCGCCGCAGGCGAAAGCACCAAATCCATCTTCATTCCCTTAATAGATGATGGCTACAGTGAGGGCAACGAGAGCTTTACCATCACCTTGAGCAATCCCAGTGCGGCAAGCCTCGGGTCAATCGCTTCAGCCACGGTAACCATTACGGATAACGAGAGCGTTGACTCAACCAGTAACCCTATTGATCAAACGGCCTTCTTTGTCCGTGAGAACTACATAGACTTCCTCGGACGTGAGCCGGATGCGGGAGGTTATCAGGCGTGGCAAGAGATCATTAACAATTGCCCCCCATCAGGCAAGGACGCCAACGGCAACTTCTGTGACCGGATAGAGGTCTCCTCAGGCTTCTTCCGCTCGGAGGAGTTCCAGGGCAGAGGCTATTTCATTTATCGGTTCTACTCGATTTTGGGCAGAATCCCGCGTTATAACGAGTTCATCCCGGACTTTGCGAAAGTGAGCGGCTTCCAGAGCACCACGCAGTTGGAGGCGAGCAAGTCAGCCTTCGTGCAGGAGTTCATGAGCCGCCAGGAGTTCAAAAGCAAGTACGATGGATTAACCACACCAACAGCCTATGTTGACGGGTTATTACAGGCCACAGGGCTACCGAATCATCCGACCAGAGGCTTCTGGATCAACGGCCTGACGGCAGGCACGCTGACACGCGCAGATGTCTTGAGAGGGCTGGTTGATAGTTCCGAGCTGTACGCTAAGTTCAACACGGAAGCGTTTGTCGTGATGCAGTACTTCGGCTACTTGAGGCGCGACCCGGACATTCTCTATCTGGAATGGATCAGGATCATGAATGAGAACGGCGGGGACTATCGCGGCATGATCAGCGGCTTCATGAACTCTGTCGAATATCGTAAACGGTTCGGGAACTAAGAGCTTGTAGAGTTATTCAAGCGTTTCTCCCTCATCCGCGCCGTGCTCATTGGAAGTGAACATGGCGCGGATGAGTGTGAGGGGCCGCACGGTTTTAAGAACCGGTGGCTGGTGTATCTTTCGCCTTAGAGTCCATCCTCACTAGATTTTTCTCACGAAGCATTTACCCGGAAGCTGGCGAACGAGGTCGCGCATCTCAAGCCCCAGGAGCGCGCCCGTCAACTCTGAGATGGAGAGCTTGCTCGCCCCCGCGAGAGCATCAATGTGCGACGGCTCGTCCGTTGAAAGCAGTTTCCAGACCGTATGCTCCGTCGCCGAAAGCCCGTCCGGCACGAGCGCCAACTGCTCGACCATTCCCTTCTCTTTCTTCTTCGGCTCGGGCGGAAGGATGCGCGCGGCAATCTCCGGCGGCAATTCGGAGACGACGTCCTGCCACTGTTGCACCAATTTTGCGCTCGCGCCTTTGATGAGATAGTTCGTGCCGAAAGAGTTTCTTGAAGTGATGTTGCCCGGGACGGAGAAGACTTCGCGGTTTGTTACAGAACTCCTGGCAACCTGTAATAATTGAATTATGCCTGATACCTTAAACCTTACCTGAAGAGGTGCGCGAGAACTAAAGGACTTAAGTGTGGCTGACAGATGGGTGACATAGGAAGGCGGCGAGGCTTCCCCAAAAGGTTTCGCAGCCTCTCTTTCTCCCTCCACGGTAGCGGGTCTTTAAATTTTCCTTTCAGCTTATCTGGCTGGATGCAAAGCTATATTCAGCCGTTTGACTTCCCCCCGCGTTAACAGTAAAGCTTCCAGCTTCTTCTTTTCATAACCCGGGGCTGACACTTCAATTGCGGTTGGTACAGGAGGAACCAGAACTTCAAATTCTCCATTTTCGTCTGTGCTTATCTGATGTGGGCGGTCAGGATTATCAACACGACGCAGAGTTATTAGTACACCGTCAACTAAAACTTTCTTATGACTCGTAGAGTCAACAATATGTCCTGCTAACTTAGCTACCTTCGGGCCAAGATGTAACACGACATCAGAGGTCGTTTGCCCCTCATAAACCAGCGCCTGCTGAGGTTGCGTGAAATCCATCGAGTAAAACGTGGAATCAGTAGGCGGGTAGCCATCCCCTTCTTTGGCGACAGGCAGCCTATATGTTCCAGGTTTTAAGTTTTTAATTAGAAATACTCCTTGCTCATCCGTATAAGCGGTAGGCACTTTGCCTGTTCCAAACTCAGTATTAAATGCCTGAACCTTTGCATTAAACATTGGTTGCCCTTCGGCATCTAACACACGTCCTGTAATCGCTCCAGAAGACTGAGAAATCTCTTGGTGAGAGGATGTCCCTCTATATTGGCGTGTGCGCCGGGAGCGATTTAGGGCAAATGAAGCGTAGACGGTAGCTAAGACCAGCGCGACAAGCAGCCCTACCAATAGCCGTAATTTCATTGTAGTGCCTCCTTAAGGGTAAAGGTGCGTACTGGGGGCAAATTGCGAGCCTCCGTTTACATAAGCAAAAGTATTCTGAAGGATAGATATTTCCAGTAGGAAGAAACAGAAGGCCCTGGCCTGATGAAATCAAAGAAGAGCGGATAGTACAACACATTATCTACAGTATAGTCATAGAAGTTATTTATTACATTGGAATTTAAGTTTTCAGCTATTTTAGTAGTATGCTGAAAACATGCACAAAGAACACATCAAACTCAGCCAAGCAGACCAAGACTTTTTAATGACCATCATCTCGAAAGGTCAACTTCCAGCCCGAGTTTTCAAAAGAGCCACTGCGCTTTTGGAACTTCATCGCGGCCAGACCTTGTGCTCAGTCTCTCAAACTTTGCAAGTCAGTTATCAAACCATAGCCCAGTGGCGAGACAACTATCAATCAAGCGGATTGCAGGCTTTAGCAGAGAAGCCCCGACGGGGTCGTCCTCTTCTCATTGATGGCAAACAGCGCGCACAAATCACTGCTTTAGCCTGTTCGACTCCACCACGAGGTCATGCCCGTTGGACGTTGCGCCTGTTAGCAGACAAAGCCGTCGAGCTAGGCTTGTGTGAAAGTCTTTCACATACTAAGGCGCGCTCCATTCTGAAAAAAACTGTCTTCAGCCGCACTTGAAAAAGCAGTGGTGCATAGGAACGATGGACTCTCAATTTCTCGCCCGCATGGAGCAGATTTTAGCTCTTTATGCTTTGCCATATTCGGCAGCATCTCCGGTTGTTTGTTTCGATGAGCGCCCCTGTTTCTTGATCGGCGACCATGTCGCTGGTCTTGAGATGAAGGCCGGTCAAGTAGCCCGCCAGCATTATGCCTATGAGAAGAATGGCTCATGCGCGCTTTTGATGGCGATTGAGCCGTTGACCGGCAAGCGCCTTGCAGAAGTCTTCGATCAACGCACCAAACAGGAGTACGCACTCTTTATGAAAGAGTTGGCTGAGAAGTTTCCTCAAGCCGAGAAGATCAGAGTTGTGCAAGACAACTTGAACACCCACTCGACCAGTTCCTTCTACGAGACCTTCAGCGCGGAAGAAGCTTTCGCTTTGAGTCAACGCTTCGAGTTTTATTACACGCCGAAGAAGGCTTCTTGGCTCAACATGATTGAGATCGAGTTCTCGGCTCTCTCGAAGCAATGTTTGAACCGTCGCATCGCGACCAAAGAAGAACTGACCAAAGAAGTCTTAGCGATTGTCAAAGAGCGCGAAGAGAAGGCCATCAAGATCGAGTGGCAGTTCTCGATTGAGTCAGCGAGAGGTAAGTTGAACAGGCATTATCGGCACGTCAATGCTGGCAATGCTAAATATCAGAAAACTTAGTTTCCAGTGTATTTATCTGGACGTAGTGCAATATCTAACCTTTGAACTTGCCCCGCCGGCAACTCTAAAACATCTATCGAGTTGTTAGATTTAACTTGTCTGTAGCGCCAATGCTGATAACCTGTAGCTGACACTTCCACTGTGAAAGGAACAGTCGGAACAAGAATACTGAAAGGGCGCTTCAGGTCCGGCCCCGTAGTAATGGCCTGATTCGGATTGTCAATGCGCCGGAGGATGAGTTGTACATTCTGGGAAGCTCTCAACCTTGTATTGGTTGCGGCGTCTACGATATTTACTGTTAGCTTCGCGGCGCGCGGCCCGAGAGGCACCACTACGCCGGAAGTAGTTTGCCGCTCGGTAACGATTACCTGTGGGGCTTGCACATAACCAGCATAGAACGGAACATCAGTAGGAGCATATCCATCTTCCTCTTTGGAAGTTGATACCGTGTATGTGCCAGGCACCAGATTGTTAATTGTAAACACCCCTTGCTCATCGGTGACCACATAAGGACGCCGCCCCATTGGGGCCTCGTTTCTATCAGCATAAACTTTTGCCCCCTTTACAGGCTGTCCTGTAGCATCTAGCACTTGGCCTGTTATTGCCCCTGTGCCAGCAGCAACATCATGCTGCATAAGTTGTGACTGCGACGAAGTGGCGACGTATATTCCGCCAATCGCAGCCAGAATAGCCACTGCAAATAACCCGAACAGAAACTTTGCACGCATGGTAACGCCTCCTCACCGAAATTCCGTTCCAGAGGGATAAGCTGTTGACCTTCCATTAACAAGAACTTGATTATGTCTTATCTCGTATGTGTTTGCCGTCAATGAAACACGTCCGAACCTTGCAGGGCACCACCACCACCTAGAAACGACAGGGGAAGGACTAAACCCACAGTCTCCACCCGCGGAAGGACAACCTACCCATAACTGATCCGTGAAAGTGCCATCAAGATCCATTCCCTGACATCCAGGTGGACAATAATTGTTACTCTGACAGCTATTATAGAGACATTGGATGCCGGTAGGAGGCTGCGAGGTGGTTTCAAATGTTTCCTCAACTCTGACATTTCCGGCGCGGCGCCCATTTGCATCAACCACTCGAAACTTCAGCCATCTGCGAACAGAACCGCAGTCAGTGAGCGGGAAAGTATCGGAAACGAGTTTGAGGTGATGCGGTTGCCCTGCCGTCCCTCCTTCTGTAAAGATACTATAAACCGCACCTAAAATGATGGTGTTATAACTAATTGCCGTTTCAGGCCCAGGCCCGGTAAAACTAAAATAATATGGGAAATAAACGGAGTCTCCGTATGTCCATTCATTGTAATTATAGTAGTCGTCATACCCGTCCCCGGGGGAAGGGATCCAGTGTTTGACTATCAACTGGGGATAGACCTCGATTGAATAGTCGGCAGCAGGGTCGTAGGGGAAAAAACCTTCATAATAGGACTCGCCCTCGCAGCTACCGCCCCAAAACGAATTTATCACTACGTCGTTCTTACGGACCTCGCCCCAGTCGTCGAAGCAGTAATAGGCCAAAGTGTCGTAATCAGGTATTACCTCAGCCCAAGCAAGTATAGAGTTTGTAGGCTCATAATAAGAGACCTCAGTTATAGTATTAACATCCGCTCTCGCTTCCTGCGAAAATATCAAATAGCAAGCGCCAGCCAGTAGCATTAAGGCAAGAGAGTTTCTCATGGAAATCACTCCTCCGAGTTTAAGTGCTCAAGCAATGTCATCTCTGTTTTGACTTAGGACTTACAGGGTTGACAGTGACGGGGGATTTGTTAGCGCCGTAATGAAATTTCGCGTAATTATCGAAGCGCGCAAATTCTTCTTCTCCGAAGGCTGCGCGTAATTGGTCGCGCGCCCGCAGGATCATGGCATTGCGCTCTTCCCACATAGTTTTTAATTCGGGCGGGGGAGGAGGAGACCCGCCTTCAGGAACTTTCCCTCCCGGAAACCGAGACTGAAAAGCGTTGATAATGGCCTTGGCCTTTTCATCCTGCTGTTTCACCTGTTGTCGGCAAGCGAAGGCAACTGCTTCGAGCGCGGTAGCTTGGCCCTCAGTAAGTCTGGCTTCTCTCTGAAGTGGGAAGTAAGGCTTTTGCTCGACGCGACCCTGCGCTTGTAACTCTCTCGTTTTTTCTCTGAGACGGGTTACTTTGTGGAATAAAAAGTTGTAGACGACGTAATCTGGAACTACAGGGCTTTGCTGTGACGGGTGAGCGTGCGGGGGCAAATCTTGGTGTACTGCTTTACTAGAGGTGTTTCGGCTAAAGGTAAATGCACCTGCCAGCAAAACTGCGACGCATGAAAAAATCACTATTCGCTTCTTATCCATTGGGACCTCCGAGACGAATAAAGAGGGCAATCGATAAAGAGACTGATTGCGGTAAGAATGTGATTTCAGCAGGAGCGGGACTCGTTGAGGAGTGAGGCTCTTGCCTGGGAGAGCAAGTCGTAAAAACGCGGGCAATTTACTCCCGTTCTAAAGAGCCGTCAAGAATATTCTTCGCGCATGTCAAGTCTGTCACCTTTTACCGTTGAACTCGAATCGCTAATTCTGCTCATAGCTTCCTGACAAAGCACTTACCCGGAAGCTGTCGGACTAACTCACGCATCTCCAAACTCAGTAACGCACTCGTCAACTCCGGCACGGAGAGTTGCGTCGCTTCCGCCAACTGGTCAATGTGCGCCGGGTCATCCGTCGAGAGCAACTTAAAGATAACGTGCTCCGTCACCGAAAGTCCTTCCGGCACGAGCGCCAACTGCTCGACCATTCCCTTCTCTTGCTTCTTCGGCTCGGGCGGAAGGATGCGCGCCGCAATCTCCGGCGGCAATTCTGAGACGACGTCCTGCCATTGCTGCACCAATTTTGCGCTCGCGCCTTTGATGAGATAGTTCGTGCCGAAAGAGTTTCTTGAAGTGATGTTGCCCGGGACGGAGAAGACTTCGCGGTTCTGCTCCATAGCCAGGCGCGCCGTAATCAGGGAGCCGCTGTTTTCGGCTGCCTCGACGATCAGGACGCCCAGACTCAATCCGCTGATGACGCGGTTGCGGTACGGAAAGTTTTGCGGCGCGGGCGGCGTCTCCAGAGGGAACTCTGAAAAGAGCGCGCCCCCGCTTTTGAGAATCTCTTCGGCCAGCTTCCTGTGATCGCGCGGGTAGATTTGATCCAACCCTGTGCCCATCACAGCCACCGTCCGCCCCTTCGCTTCGAGCGCGCCGCGGTGCGCCGCCGCATCTATGCCGCGCGCCAGTCCCGAAATGATTGTGATGCCTCTCTGCGCCAGGTCGCGCGCGAGCATCGTCGCAGCGTTCTGGCCGTACGTCGAACAACGGCGCGACCCGACAATTGCGACTGCGGGCTGTTCGAGACACTCGCTCCAAGCCCCCTTAACGTAGAGCGTAATCGGCGGGTCGTAAATTTCGCGCAGCAGCGCCGGGTAGACACCGTCGTCAAGCAGGAGCACGTCCGCGCCAGCCAGACGCACGCGCTCGATCTCTTCCAGAGCCTTTTCAAAGAACTCGCGTGCCCTGATGCTCTCGATTGCTTCAGGGCGCAGGCGTAAGCCTTCAAGCTCGGCGCGCGTCGCCGCAAAGACAGCCTCGGCCGATCCGAAGCGCTCCAGCAACTTCGCAGCAGCGCGCGGCCCTATGCCTGGCGTCATGTTGAGCGCGATCCACTCTTTCATATTGCGGATTTCGGATTGCGGAACGCGGATTGAAAAACACGGTCTCTTTAATCCGCATTCCGCAATCCACAATTGTTTTGGCGGAGGCGTGTAGGAATCGAACCTACCTGAGCCTGCTCTCACAGGCTCACTAAACGGTTTTGAAGACCGCGCCCGTCACCAGACGAGATGCGCCTCCCGATTTGGGTGGGATGAACAAAAACCTACGCGCGGGCGGACATGCCTGTCAAGCAACACATTGGATTTCGGATTTCGGAATGCAGATTGAAAAACAGAAGGCAGAAGGCCAAGCGGTTTTTACTGCCTACTGCTTTCTGCCTACTGCTTTCTGCTCTCCGAAATCCGCAATCGGCTCTCCTGCCAGATGTTCGAGTCGGCGGCGCGCCTTCGTGATCTGCCGCCTGATATTTTCAGCCATCAGAGCCAGCGCATCGCGCCCCTCTGCGGCGTCCGCGTCAACCCTGAGCTTGAGATTGTAGAGGCCGTCCTGGCGGATGCGCTTGATGCCGAACTCGACCGTGCGTAAATCCCCTTTGATTCTCAGGAGACGACTCGCCGCATCCTCATCCGTATCGTCCGCGCCCGGCGCCGCGCAGAAGAACTGCAACTGCTCGTCGCCGAGCAGCGTGTGCAAGCTCTCCACGTCACCATCCCTGTAAGCGCGGCTCGCTTCGGCCATGACGGCGTGCCTGCGCTCCGCCTCCTTCTCGTCCGATGCATGGTCCGGGTGAAAAAGCCTCGCCACGGACCAGAAAAGTTTACGTAGTGCCGTCCTGCCCGTGAGGCCCGCCGCGTGCGCTGTCTCAACGGGCCGGGCAGCAGGCTCCTCTTCGCCGCCCGCTTCTGCTTCGAGGTCGAAGAGACGCGCCTCTGCCTTTCGGATGGCGCGCTCGACTTCGCCTAGTTCCGCGAGACGGCTGCCGACCACCTGTGTGTAGCGCGCCTTGAACTCGCGCAACTCCTGCTGCAAGGCCGAAAGCTCACGGCGGCGCTCCGCCAACAGAGCCTCTTGAACGGAAATCTCCTGCTCTAAATCCGGCGGCGCATTTTGTGACGCGGTTTCGTGAAGGCTCAGGCTCTGCATAATCTCTCGAAAGGGCGCTCCGACAGTGTAACAGGAAGATGCTGGAAAGTCTCAAGCAGATGAAGCAAATCCACTTCCGCGGAGTTAACCTTGATTGACATTTCAGGTCAACCGGGTTCAAGATTAGATTCGTGAGCGATGAAGCCAAAACAACACCTATGCTTGAGACCATCCTTAAAGAGCTACGGGAGTTCCGCGTCTCAGTAGAAAGCAGGCTCGATGAGATCGAGATTCGCTTGGACAAAACACAAGCCATCGCTTTAGAGACTCGCGCAGAAGTTCGAGAATTAAAGAAGCACCTGCGCGAGCAATTGAATCTACCTGTTTAGCCAGCATCCTTTCCCAATCCAGACTTTTCAAATCTACTCTCAATCTATCCCCAATAGGCTTATCAAAGAATTCTTCGCCGGCTTGACGAGCGAAAGATAGATTATTAGTATATCCGAACGGACGTTCGAACGGCCGGGATTTTCAGCGGAATCTGGCGCGCTTTGATTTCCGCGAGTGCTCTTCAAATCTGACGGAATTCGGGTTTTTAATGATTAATTTTGAGACTTCGCCGGAGCGTTACCGGCACTGGAAACTGACCCTGAAGGGTCCTGTCGCCACGCTCTCGATGGACGTTCAGGAAGACGAGACCTTAGCGGAAGGCTACAAGCTCAAGCTGAATTCATACGATCTGGGCGTTGACATAGAGTTGGCGGACGCCGTCGAGCGCCTGCGCTTCGAGCACCCGGAAGTCCGTGTGGTCGTCATCACGAGCCTCAAGCCGCGCATCTTCTGCGCGGGCGCCAACATCTACATGCTCGGCACCTCCTCGCACGCCTTCAAAGTCAACTTCTGCAAGTTCACGAACGAGACACGCTGCGCCATCGAAGACGCTTCAGCGCACTCCGGCCAGCGTTATGTCGCCGCCCTGAACGGCACTGCGTCCGGCGGCGGCTATGAGCTCGCCATCGCTTGCGATGAGATCTACCTGGTTGACGACGGCAACTCCGCCGTCTCCCTGCCAGAAGTTCCGCTTCTGGGAGTCTTGCCCGGCACTGGAGGCTTGACCCGCCTGGTTGACAAGAGGAAGGTGCGGCGCGACCGCGCGGATGTCTTTTCGACCCTCGCCGAAGGACTCAAAGGCAAACGCGCCAAAGAGTGGGGCCTGATTGACGATTATTTCCCGACCAGCAAGTTTCAGGACGCAGTGGCCGCGCGCGTCTCTGAGCTCGTAGCAGCCGACGGTCAACGTGAAGCAGCGCACGGCATCAAGCTCAACCCTCTTCGTGTTGAAGCGGGGGCGGACGGGCGTGAGTACAAGTATGTCAGTTTGAAATTAAACCGCGAGAAGCGTTACGCGGACCTGACCATGCGCGGGCCGGAATCAGCGTCGCCGACGACCATCGAGGAGATAGAAAAGCTGGGCGACGCCTACTGGCCGCTTCAGGCTTACCGCGAGCTGAACGACGCGCTCCTTCATCTGCGCCTCAACGAACCCGAGACGGGCCTCGTCTGCCTGCGCACGGAAGGCTCGATTGATGACGTTCTAGCCGTTGATAAAACTCTGTCGGCGAATAAAGAGCACTGGTTGATTCGGGAGATCATCCTGCACATGGCGCGCGTCTTGCGCCGCCTGGACCTGACTGCCAAGAGCTTCTTCGCGCTCATCGAGCCGGGCAGTTGCTTCGTCGGCAATCTGCTGGAGCTGGCCCTGTCCGCGGACCGCACCTACATGCTCAACGACCCGGAGGCAGAAGTCTGGGTCGCCGTGAGCGAACTCAATCAGGGCGCTCTTCCCATGAGCAACAATCTCACGCGCATGCAATCACGCTTTCTGGCGAATCTTCAAGGGGCCGAAGAGGTCTTTGAGCACGACGGGCGTTTCGACACGGGAGCCGCCGAAGAGGCCGGTCTCGTCACCTTCGCGCCGGACGATCTTGACTGGGAAGACGAGATTCGCGTCGCCATAGAGGAGCGGACCTCGCTCTCGCCGGACGCGCTCACGGGCATGGAGGCGTCCTTGAGATTCGCCGGACCGGAAACACTCGACACGAAAATTTACGGGCGGCTGACCGCCTGGCAGAACTGGATTTTCCAACGCCCCAACGCCGTCGGTCCGCAGGGCGCGTTGACTAATTACGGGAAACCGACGCAGCCGCAATTCGATTATAAAAGGACGTAAATCGTGAATCGTAAATCGTAAATAGAGGAAACCGTCTTCCGCCTATTTACGATTTACGATTCACGATTTACGATAAAAACATGGAACTACACGAACGCATTCCTAACAACGTGAACCTTTCCGGGGACAAGCGGCTTCAGCGCGCGCTTGAGAAATGGCTGCCAGATTATCTCGACTGGTGGAAAGAGATGGGGCCGGAAGGTTTTCAGGACAAGGACGTCTATCTACGCACCGCGGTCAGCGTCGAGCCCGAAGGCTGGGCCCATTTCGATTACGTGAAGATGCCCGATTATCGCTGGGGCATCTTTCTCAAGCCACCGCAACCGGACCCGCGAGTGGGTTTTGGCGACAACTACGGGATGCCCGCTTACGACGAAGTGCCCGGTGAGTTCCGCAACCCTTTGCGCCGCATCATCGTGACGCAGGCCGACACGGAGCCAGCGTCTGTCGAGCAGCAACGCCGGCTGGGCAAGACCTGCCCTTCGCTCTACGACCTGCGCAATCTCTTTCAGGTGAACGTCGAAGAGGGCCGTCACCTCTGGGCCATGGTTTACCTGCTCCACGGCTATTTCGGGCGCGACGGGCGCGACGAGGCGGACGCGCTCCTGGAACGCAGGAGCGGCAACCCGGACAAGCCGCGCATTCTGGAAGCCTTTAACCAACCCTGCGACGACTGGCTCAACTTTTTCTGCTTCACGATGTTCACGGACCGCGACGGCAAATACCAGCTCTCCGCACTGGCCGAATCAGGCTTTGACCCGCTGGCGCGCACCTGCCAGTTCATGCTCACGGAAGAGGCGCATCACCTCTTCGTCGGCGAGACGGGCGTGGGCCGGGTCGTCAGGCGCACGGCGCAGTTGATGCGCGAGAGCAAGGACGGCGGCGTGCGCGCGCTGGGCGGGATTCCGCTCGACATTATTCAACGCTACATCAATTTCTGGTTCAGCTATTCGCTGGACCTCTTTGGCGGCGAAATCAGCTCGAACAGCGCGGATTTCTTCGCGGCCGGCCTCAAGGGGCGCTATAAAGAGCAGGAGCAGTACGAAGACCACGTCGCCGCCGACGGCCATTTTACCTTGATGGTCGTCGAGGACGGGAGGCTTGTGCCCCGCGAGGTGCCGCTTCGGAATGCGCTCAACGAGGTCCTGCGCGGCGAGTACGTCAAGGACTGTGAACGCGCCATGAAACGTTGGAATAAATATCTCGCGGACGAAGGCCTGGAGGCTCAGCTCTACCTGCCGAGCACGCGCTTTCATCGTCACGTAGGGGAGTTCGCCGGTCATCACTTCGACATTCAAGGCCACCTCATCACTCAGGATGAGTTTGAGCGTAGGCGTGCGGAGTGGTTGCCGACGCTTGCGGACCGCGAATACGTCGGCAGCCTGATGCATCCCGTGACAGAGCCCGGCAAGATCGCCAACTGGATCGCGCCGCCGAACTCCGGGATCAAAGGCAAGCCGTTTGAGTTTGAATACGTCCGGCTCTAACGAACGCAAGATAATGCCACAGAGACACAGAGACACAGAGAAGGAAATTAAAAAAGGAGTTGCTCCAGCATATCTAAATATCTCTGTGTCTCTGTGCCTCTGTGGCTAAATTCATTTATGGCAGCAAACCTTTCAGAAAACTTCACGCGCTACGATCAGAAGCTGGAGTTCATCCTGCGCAACGCGGCGCGCATCTTCGCCGAGAAGGGCTATCATTCGACCACGATGCGCGACATCTCGCGCGAGACGAATGTCAGTCTGGCGGGGCTCTACCATTACTGTAAGTCTAAAGACGAGCTCCTATTCCTGATTCAGGATAATTGCTTCGGGCGCGTGCACGAACGTCTTCAGGAGCGCCTTCAGGAAGCGGACGACTCTGTGGAGAAGCTGCGCCTCGTCATCGAAAATCACCTCTCGTTCTTCGCTGCGAACATGGCCGAGATGAAAGTGCTCTCGCACGAAGCAGACTCGCTCGCTGGCGAATGGCACGCACACGTCTCCGGCAAAAAACAGCAGTACACTAAACTGGTGCGCGAGATTCTTTCGGAAGTCCAGCAGGCGAGCGGCGGGCAGAAGATTGATCTGACTGTGGCGACCTACGCGCTCTTCGGGATGATGAACTGGATTTATAACTGGTATGATCCGCGTGGCAAGCTCTCCGTCCACGAACTGGTGGAGAACGTCACGCGCCTCTTTCTCTCCGGCTTCCTCGCAGGCGCGCAGAGCGACAAACTACAGTTCAAACCGAAAGAGGCACAAGCCGAACGCCTGAGCGTCTGGCGCGGATCCCAGTCATGAATTTACACGGAGTTTAAATCCAAAGGAGCGCCACAGGCATGGCACAATCTGAAGCACAGAAAACAGCGGCAGGGGTGAGCGGCAATCTCGTACAATATCGCGCGCAGGATGGGATCGCCATCCTGACGCTCAACGACCCTCCGGCCAACACATATTCTTACGAGATGATGCAGGAGCTGGACCGCGCGGTCCTCGCTGCGCGGATGGACGAGAGCGTGCATGTCATCGTCATCACCGGAGGCGGCGAAAAGTTTTTCTGCGCGGGCGCAAACATTCAGATGCTCTCAGAGGTCACGCCCGAATTCAAATACTATTTCTGTCTCCACGCCAACGAGACCCTTTCACGCCTCGAACAGACGCCGAAACTCGTCATCGCAGCCATCAACGGCCACTCGGTCGGCGGCGGCCTGGAGGTCGCGATGGCCGCGGACATCCGCATCGCGCGCAAAAATGCTGGCAAGATGGGATTGCCCGAAGTCTCACTGGGTGTGCTGCCAGGCACTGGCGGCACGCAGCGCCTGGTGCGCGTCGTCGGCAAATCCGTCGCCATCGAATTGATGGCGACGGGCGCGCTCTTCGATTTCGAGAAAGGGCTGGAGCTAGGGCTCGTCAATCACATCTACGAGGCAGAAACGAACGAGCAGTTCGTCGCGCAGGTGATAGAATATGCGCGGCAATTCACGACGCCGAACAGGGCCGCGCGCGCCGTCGGGCGCATCAAACGCAGCGTCCAGGCGGGCGCGGAGATTCCCTTCGAGTACGCCCTCGCGCTCGAACGCGAGCTCCAACAACAGCTCTTCCAATCCGAAGACGCACGCGAAGGATTGGACGCTTACGTCAATAAGCGCAAACCTCAGTTTAAAGGAGCGTGAATCGTAAATCGTAAATCGTGAATAGAGAAAGACGGTTCGCCGATTTACGATTTACGATTTACGATTTACGACTACATGCCTTACGACAACATTAAAGTCTCGGTTGACTCCGGGATTACGACCATCACGCTCGACCGGCCTGAGAAGTTGAACGCTTTCGCCGGGCACATGCGGCGCGACCTGGCCGAGGCGCTCGAAGGCGCGGCGACCGACCGCTCGTCGCGAGTCGTCGTCATCACGGGCGCGGGGCGTGGCTTCTGCGCTGGCGCGGACGTCCGTTACATGAACGAGTTGATGGAGCGGCAGGACGTGGAAGAGTTCAAGCGCCTGCTCGGCTCCGGGCGCCGCGTGCTGACGACGATTCGCCAGATGAACAAACCCGTCATCGCGTCCGTCAACGGCGCGGCTTACGGCGCGGGCTTCAACCTGGCGCTCGCGTGCGATATACGCCTCGCCGCACGGTCCGCCACCTTCAGCCAGTCCTTCGTCAAGGTCGGCCTTCACCCGGACTGGGGCGGGACCTATTTTCTGCCGCGCGTCGTGCCAACCAACATCGCCTGCGAGATGTTCTTTCTAGGCGATGCTTTCAACGCCGAAGAGGCCCACAGGTTCGGCATCGTCAACCGCGTCGTCGCCGACGAGGAGCTCGCCGCCGAGACCACCAAACTCGCGACGCGCCTCCGCGATGCGCCTTACGCCTCAATCGCCGCAGCCAAGCACGCTGTCTATATGAGCGAAGTGAGCAGCCTGGAGCGGATGCTGCAATACGAAACCGAGGCGCAGCTCCAATGTTTTCAATCACCGGAAGCGCGCGAACGCGTCCGCGCATTTTTAGAGCGTCGGGAGCCTCGTAAAGTATAAGTTTCAGGTTTCAGGTTCCAAGTTAAAAGCATGGAACTTGAAACTTGAAACTTGAAACCTGAAACCTGAAACTTGAAACTCAAAGATAAAACCGCATTGATTACAGGGGGCGGGCGCGGCATCGGGCGAGCCGTCGCGCTGGCGTTCGCGCGCGAGGGGGCGCGCGTGGCTGTGATTGCCAGGACCGGGCAGGAGGTCGAGCGCGTGGCCGCGGAGGTCAAGGCCGCGACGGGCGTGGACGCCATGTACGCGATCTGCGACGTCTCGGACAGAGAGAGCGTCGAGCTGGCGCTCGCGGACGTTCGCGAGCGCCTGGAAAGAGTTGACATTCTCGTCAACAACGCGGGCATCGCGGAGAGCGCGCCCGTAGGCAAGACGAGCGACGAGCTCTGGCAGCGCCATCTCGCCATCAACCTGACGGGGACCTTCTATTTCACGCGCGCCGTTCTTCGCACGATGATCGAGCGCGGCTGGGGACGTATCATCAACGTCGCCTCCATTGCGGGCAAGACGGGCGCGCCGTATATTTCCGCTTACGCTGCCTCAAAGCACGGCGTCCTGGGATTGACACGCTCCGTCGCGCTCGAAGTCGCGGGGAAAGGCGTGACGGTCAACGCGATCTGTCCCGGCTATGTGGACACGGACATGACGACGCGCGCCATCGAAAACATTGAGGCCCGGACCGGCAAATCAACCCCGGAAGCCCTGGAGATCATCAAGCGCATGAGCCCGCAGAATCGTCTCATCACGCCCGAAGAGGTCGCCGCGGTCGCGCTCCTGCTCGCAAGCGAAGAGGGGCGCGGCATCAACGGGCAGGCCATCAACGTGGACGGCGGGAGCGTCCTCTTTTGAGAATTATGAATTATGAGTTTTGAATTTTGAATTGAAGCAGTAATTCAAAATTCAAAACTCATAACTCAAAATTGTATTCAAGTGTCTTTCAAACGTATCAATCCTGAATCTCTGGGACGGCCCAGTGGGTACACGAACGGGCTGCTGACGACTCCAGACGTGAGGTTTCTGTTCATCGCCGGGCAGATCGGCTGGGACGAGTCTCAAAATTTGGTCAGCGATGATTTCGTGGAGCAGTTTGATCGCGCCCTCAGGAATGTTCTTGAGGTCGTGCGCGAAGCCGGGGGCGCGCCCGGCGGCGTCGCGCGCCTCACAATCTACGTCACGGATAAGGAAGAGTATCGCGCAAGCCGCCGCGAGATAGGCGAGCGCTGGCGGGCGTTGATGGGTAACAACTATCCGGCGATGACGCTCGTCGAGGTCAAGGGGCTCTTGGAAGACGGCGCGAAGGTCGAGATCGAGGGCATCGCCGTACTCTAAGTGATGAGTGACGAGTGATGAGTAATGAGTGAAAAGCTCCTACTCATCACTCATCACTCATCACTCATCACTCTTATGCTTGAACCTAAAAGTTTCCTTTATGAAGTGCGCGAAGGCGTTGCCTGGATTACGCTCAACCGCCCGGAGCGCCTCAACGCGCTGACTTTTGAAGTCTATCGTGAGTTGACAGACGCGTTCTCGGCGCTACGGGACGAGCCCGAGGTGCGCGCTGTAGTCATCCGAGGCGAGGGGCGCGCCTTCTGCACTGGCGGCGACGTCCACGACATCATCGGCGAGTTGTTCTCCCGCGACATGCAGGGTCTCCTGGAGTTCACGCGGATGACCTGCGAGCTGGTCCGCAACATACGCGCGCTGCCGAAGCCCGTCATCGCGAGCCTCAACGGCACGACCGCCGGCGCAGGCGCCTGCATCGCGCTGGCCTCGGACATACGCATCGCCAGCCGCGAGGCCCGGATAGCTTTCCTCTTCGTGCGCGTCGGCCTCTCCGGCGCGGACATGGGCGCGGCCTATCTTCTGCCCAGAGTCGTCGGGCTGGCGAAAGCTACGGAACTGCTTTACACGGGCGATTTTCTTTCCGCGGAGGAGGCCGAAAGGATCGGCCTTTACAACCGTGTCGTGGACCGTGAAGAACTCGAATCCGCAACCCTTGAATTCGCAGAACGCATGGCGCGCGGCCCTTCTTTCGCTCTCGCCATGACGAAAGAGATGCTCAACCGCGAGATGGACGTGAGCCTGGAGGCCGCGCTCGAATGGGAAGCCCAGGCGCAGGGCATCTGCATGCAGCATCCCGATTACCGCGAAGCCTACGAAGCCTTCGTCGCCAAGCGCGAACCAATATTTCGTAAATCGTGAATCGTGAATCGTAAATAGATGGTTTTTGCTTTTACTATTCACGATTTACGATTTACGATTTACGAACTATGACTGACCCATTCATCGAAGAGACCCCTTTCTTCACAGCCGAGCAGCGCAACCTGGCCGTGAGCGTGGCCGGGTTCATCGCGCGCGAGATTGAGACGCGCTCGATTGAGGAGGAGCGAGGGGACATTGATGTCGAGACGAGCTTTCGCTCTTACATAGACATTCTGGCGAAGGCGGACCTGCTGCGTTACGCGATTGCCCAGCCCGGCGGACGCCTGGACGTGCGCTCCCTCTGCATCATGCGCGAGTCGCTCGCCTACTCTTCCCCGCTCGCGGACCTGGCTTTCGTGATGCAGGGGCTCGGCACCTTTCCGCTCAGCCTCGCCGCGCCCGAACACGTCCGCGACTTCTGGCTCGAACGCGCCGCGCGCGGGACCGCAATCGCTGCGTTCGCGCTCACGGAGACTGAGGCCGGCTCAGACGTCGCTGGCATTCAGACGACCGCGCGCCGCGAGGGCGATGCCTACATCATTGACGGGAGCAAGCGCTTCATCTCCAACGCGGGGCTGGCAGATTTCTACACGGTCTTTGCGCGGACCGGAACAGACCAGCACGGGCGCGCCGAGCTGTCGGCCTTCGTCGTCGGGGCGCGGATGCCGGGCTTTCGCGTGCGCGAGCGCACCAGATTGATCGCGCCTCACCCGATTGGCGAGATAGAGTTTCAGGGATGCCGCGTCCCTGCCGAAGATATGGTCGGACGCCAGGGCGACGGTTTCATTCTGGCGATGAAGACGATGGACACGTTCCGCGCCAGCGTCGGCGCAGCGGCCTGCGGCATGGCCGGGCGCGCGCTCGACGAAGCTCTCACTTACGCCAGGAGCCGCCGCCAGTTCGGACGCCCAATCGCGGAGAACCAGTTGATTCAGGGAAAGCTCGCGGACATGATGACGGAGCTGGACGCCGCGCGCCTCCTGGTTTACCGCGCAGCGTATCTGAAAGATGCAGGCGTGGAGCGCGTGACGCGCGAGGCGAGCGAGGCGAAATTGTTTGCGACCGAAGCCGCCGGACGTATCATTGATCAGGCCGTACAGATTCACGGCGGCATGGGCCTCGTGCGCGGCCGGATTGTCGAACGCCTCTACAGGGACGTGCGAGCCCTGCGGATTTACGAAGGCACGTCAGAGATTCAGAAGTTGGTAATCGCCGGGCAGCTTTTGAAAGAATAGCTTAAAGGATAAACGTGAGACCTCTTTCGCCAGACACTACTCCTGAAACTCAGCAAATGCAGTTTGAACTGCTTCGCCGCGTGCCTGTCTGGAAACGCCTTGCGCTAACCTGTGAACTTATCCAGACCGCGCGCAAGTTGATGTTGGCCGACCTGCGGCGTCGCTTCCCACACGCAAGCGAGGAAGAGTTGCGTCGCAGATTGATAGCCAGACTGCTGACCCGCGATGAAGTGATCCACGCTTATGGGTTTGATCCTGAAGAGGAGTCAGATTGAGTAAGGCTGATGGAAAGCCCGCTCATAGTCTTATTGCAAATCACACACGCGCTTGATGCGCAAGGCATAAACTATGTTGTCGTTGGGTCTTTTGCCAGTTCGCTGCATGGGATATATCGCACGACGAATGACATTGACATTATAGCTGACATCAAGCTCGAACAGATCAATGCGCTCGTGGCTACGCTTCAAAATGATTTTTACATTGACGAGCAATCGGCCAGACGCGCTGTTATGACGCATCGTTCCTTCAATATCATTCACTTCGAATCTGTTTTTAAGGTCGATATTTTCGTCCCGCCGCTTGATGACTTCAGCCAACAACAGTTGCTGCGGCGGCAATCTGAACAACTTGCGCCCGATGTGGCGCAGCCCTTTTATGTTGCCACAGCAGAGGACACAATCCTGGCTAAATTGAAATGGTATCGTGCGGGCAATGAAATATCGAACACACAATGGACGGATGTGTTGGGAGTTATCGGAAGTCAGGGCGAGAATTTGGATGTTGATTATTTGCGCGCATGGGCTGATAAATTGAGCGTGCGTGACCTGCTGGAAAAGGTTTTAAATGAAGCACGCTAATCAAGGATATGATAATTACCATCATCGGCGGCGGGCCTGCCGGATTGTATTTCGCCCTCCTGATGAAGAAAGAGAATCCGGCGCACGAGATCGCGGTCTTTGAGAGGAACGCGCCCGACGACACGTTCGGCTGGGGCGTGGTCTTTTCCGACAAGACGCTTTCGTACCTGAAAGAGACGGACGAAGAGTCTTACCGCGAGATTACGGACAGCTTCGAGCTGTGGGATAACGTTGACGTCGTTCATCGCGGGCGCAAGATCACGATTCGCGGCAACCGCTTTTCCGGCATCGCCCGCATCAAGCTGCTGCAAATCTTACAAGGCCGTTGCCAGAAGCTCGGCGTGGACCTGCGCTTCCGCGCGGAAGTCTCAGACGTTGACGGCCTGGCGCGCAATTGCGACCTGCTCGTCGGCGCGGACGGCATCAACTCGACGGTCCGGCAAAGATACAACGAGTTTTTCGTGCCGCACCTGAGCGTGCGCGACAACAAATATATCTGGTACGGGACGAATCAACTGTTCCACGGCCTGACGCTCACTTTCCGCGAGTCCGGGGCAGGCGTTTTCGCGGCCCACTCCTACAAATTCAATAAGACGACGAGCACTTTCATCGTCGAGTGTGACCGGGAGACGTGGGAAGCTACCGCCTTCGAGCGCATGACGGACGCGGAGACCCGACTCTACCTGGAGGAAGTTTTCCGCGACGACCTCAATGGTCATCCGCTGCTATCGAACAACTCGAAGTGGATTAATTTCGTCAACGTCAGGAACGAGCACTGGAGCCATGCCAACACAGTGCTCGTCGGCGACGCCCTGCACACGGCGCACTTCTCCATCGGCTCCGGGACGAAGCTTGCGCTCGAAGACGCCATCGCGCTCTACAAATGTTTTCTCTCAGAGGCGGATGTGCCCTCGGCCCTGCGCGAATTCGAGAGGATGAGAAAGCCGGTCATAGAGGAGTATCAGGAGGCTGCCTACGAGAGCCTGATCTGGTTCGAGAACGCACGCAACTACATGCACCTGGACCCGCTGCCCTTCGCGTACAGCCTGATGACGCGCAGCAAACGGATTGACTACGAGAACCTGAAAAGGCGTGACCCGCAGTTCATAGAGGCTTACGAGCGCGCCCTTCGTTGAACGCCAGCCCATCCATGTCTCCCGTCAATCAAGATAAACTGCTCGCTCGTCTGGTCCGAATTCATTTCGCCTATCTGGTCGCAGTCCCCTTGCTCGGAATCATCAGCTGGTGGTTTCTGAAGCGGAGCGCGCTCGGCTGGATGATCGCTTCGGGCTTCGCGCCCATCGCGGCCTATTACGCGCTTCAGGCCGAACGTTATCACTTGACGACGCACCTGCCTTCGGCTTTGTGGGTGATCTTTTCCAGCCCCCTGCTGCTCGTCATCTCCAGTTTGCTGGGAGGCGGTTTCTGGTATTTCTACCTCGACGCGGCTTTCGTAGAGGTCGGCGGCATGTGCGCTGGAATAATCGCGGGCGCAACCGTCAAAGGCATTAAGGAGCGGGAGTATTTCTATCCGGTGGTTCTCTACATCTTCATGGGGGCCTTTCTGGTGGTCTGGGGCCTGGGCTGGTTTCAGCTGCACAAGGCTTTCGCCTGGTACGATAATCTGTGGCTCGTCGCGGCGCTCCTGAACGAGATTTACATCTACAGCCGCATGTTCATCTCTGGCGATTTAGATCTGCAATACGGCCACGGTCGGCGAGCGCGCGAGAGCGGGGCGGACCTGTTGCCGGGTCCTTTCAGAGACGACCAGGGATTTACATTGATTCTGGTCTTCGCAATCCTGGTAGTTCTCTCCCCCTTCGTCCTGGGTCTTTTGAGTTATCTGTTCAAATAACCCTTTAGAACCTGTTTCAATGATTAGCCATAGAGACACAGAGACACAGAGATTGGAATAAACAACTTGCCGGGTCTTTCCTGAATAACTTTTAAATTATCTCTGTGCCTCTGTGTCTCTGTGGTTAAATCCCGGATTTGGACTTCCTAGTCTTCACGTCGCCAGCTTGGAGGCAGGAGCCTGCGTTTGCCGTCACTGCTCAAAGTAATTCCGGGTTCATCCAGGCCCTGATGGTCCCAGAGCTTGCAGGTGACCTGCTTGTGCAGTTGATCGAGCGCCTCGCAATAGTTCGTGTAGGTGCAGCGGCGGACCTCCTGCCCGCGCCCGGCTTTCACCTTGAGAAACCAGTCCGGGTCGGCGAGCGCCTGCCGCGCAAAGCCGGCGATGTCTGCTTCGCCTTTTCGGAGAATCGCCTCCGCCTGTTCGAAGGTGCTGATTCCGCCCGCTGCGACCAGCGGAGTTTCAAAGCCCGCAGCGTTCACCGCGCGCTTGATGGCGGCGACGAGCGGAACGCTGCGGCCGAAGGGCCCGCGCGCGTCCGAAATCACCGTCGGCATGCACTCGTAGCCGCTGCGGCCCGTGTACGGATAGACGGCTTGGCCGACCTTCGGCTGTTTCGCGTCCTCGAACTTGCCGCCCTTCGAGATTGAGAGATAATCGAAGCCCGCGCGCGCAAACTCCACTCCGAAATAGACAGCGTCGTCAACACGGTTGCCGCCTTCGATAACCTCGTCGCCGAGAAAACGCACGCCCACAGGATAATCGCGCCCGACGCGCTCGCGCACGGCACTGTAAACTTCAAGCGGCAGACGCACGCGATTCTCACGCTCGCCCCCGTAGCCGTCCGTGCGCGTGTTTCGCGCGCTCAGGAACGAGGCCATCGTGTAAGCGTGCGCGTAGTGTAGCTCGACCCCGTCGAACCCGGCTTCGCGCGCGCGCCAGGCAGCCCTTGCGAAAATCTCCGGGAGGACCTGCGGAAGCTCGCGCACATGCGGCAGGTGCATATCTGTGACGCGCTCGCGATAGCCGAAGCGCAGGGACTCCAGCTCGCGTTCATCCAGCACGCGCTCAAGCAGCTCGTCCGGCGCGGAGTTGAGATAGGCGCGCACCCTCGCGTCCTCTGCATCCAGCCAATGAGTTTCGTTCGTAGCCTCTGCGAGCGCGTGGCGGTGGCGCGCGGAGAGCGCCAGGAAGCGCTCGAAGAATTTTGATTTTTCGGGACGGCGCTTGACCGCCAGGAAATCTATGATCTGTATGAAGAGGCGCGTCCGCCCGCGGCTCGCCTCGCGCACCGTCTCGACCAGTTGGCGCAGGCCCGGAATGAAGCGGTCATGCCCGATCCGCAGGAGCGGCCCCGAAGGCACGTCCCGAACGCCCGTGGCCTCGACGACCAGCGCGCCCGGCTGTCCTTCGGCAAAGCGGCCGTACCACTCCAGATTATCTTTCGTCACCAACCCGTCAGAGGTCGCGCGCCAGGGAACCATTGCGGGAACCCACGTGCGGCTTTCGAGCCTGATGGGTCCTAGATTGATCGGTTGAAAGAGAAGCGAACGGGCGGCCTCTTCCGCTGCCGGCCAGCGCGTTTCAGGAATTTCATGACGGATTGATTCAGGAGGATGCCACATAATAACGGTCAGCAATCGAAGTGTAACAGGTTTGCTGAAAGATGAGTAAATCATGCGGCTGTTTTGCTAAGCCGCTAAAACTACTCTAAAATCTTCCGACGGCTTCAAATAAAGAGGAGATAGCTTTTGACGGATGAGCTTTTAAAGTGGCGGCGCGAGTTCCCGATCCTGGACAAGGCCGTTTATCTGATCTCGCACAGTCTCGGCGCGATGCCGCGCGGGACTTACGAGCGCCTGCACGATTACGCCGAAAGTTGGGCGACACGCGGCGTGCGCGCCTGGGCCGAAGGCTGGTGGGAGATGCCCGTCACGCTCGGCGATGAAGTAGCGCGCATCATCGGCGCCGAGCCCAAAACAGTCGTCATGCACCAGAACGTCTCCATCTGCCAGTCGCTCATCATCTCCTGTTTTGACCCGGTCCCGCCCAGAAATAAGATCGTCTATTCGGAGTTGAATTTCCCTTCGGTGATGTACGTCTATGAGGCCCACGCGCGCCACGGGCGCTTACGCATCGAAAAGGTCAAGTCGGAAGACGGTATCCGAGTGCCGCTCGAAAGAATGCTCGCGGCGATTGACGAGGAGACGCTGCTGGTCCCGATCTCGCATGTGCTTTTCAAAAGCGGATTTTTGCAGGATGCGCGCGCCATCACGGAGCGCGCCCACGAGGTCGGGGCGCGTGTTGTGCTCGACACCTACCAGTCCGCGGGCACGGTGCCTTTCAGCGTCAAGGATTTGAACGTTGACTTCGCAACGGGGGGCTCCGTCAAGTGGCTGTGCGGCGGTCCCGGCGCGGGCTATCTTTACGTCCGCCCGGATTTGCATGGCAAGCTTGAGCCGCGCACTACCGGCTGGATGGCCCACGAATCGCCCTTCGCTTTCGAAGGCTCCATGAGGTACGCGCCCGATGTCATGCGCTTCCTGCACGGCTCGCCCGCGATCCCCGCGCTCTACGCGGCGGAGAGCGGCTATCGCATTATTAACGAGATCGGAGTCGAAATGATTCGACAGAAGAGCGTGCGCCAGACGACGCGGCTCATAGAGCTGGCGTTGGAAGCCGGTTTCCGCGTCACGAGCCCACATCAGGCTTCCGAGCGTGGCGGGACCATCACGGTCGCGTCGGAACACGCGGCGGCGGTGACCAAAGAACTGATCCGCCGTGAGTTCATAGTTGACTATCGTCCTGGCGCGGGCATACGCATCTCGCCACACTTTTACACGAAGGATGAAGAGCTCGAACTGATCATCCGCGAGATGAAGACCATCCGGGACACGCGCGCCTACGCCGAGCACGAAGCCGCTGGAGCAGCTTTTTAACGTCGCGACAAGTGACAGGTGACAGGTGACGAGAGTAAAACGCTTTCGTCCTGTCACCCGTCACCTGTCATCTGTTACGATTATGTCAAAAGAATACGGGAGCAATTCCCCACTGTCGTACAATAAATACCTGCGCGTGCCCGATCTGATCGCGCTTCAGGAGTGCTTGTCAGACCCCGTACATCACGACGAGCTGCTCTTCATCACGGTCCACCAGGCTTATGAGCTCTGGTTTAAGCAGATTCTGCATGAGATTGATGCTGCGATTTGCGCGATGAAGGACGACCGTGCGGTGGCGGCAACGCGCGCTCTCGTGCGCGTCGTCGAAATCGAGAAGCTGCTGGTCAACCAGATACACATTCTGGAGACGATGACGCCCATCAGCTTCCTGGCCTTCCGTGATGAGCTGAACCCGGCGAGCGGCTTTCAATCAATGCAGTTTCGTGAGATAGAGTTTTCGTCCGGTCTGAAGGACGAGGCCATCATGCGCGCCTTCCGCGACGACGAATTCGCCGCCACGCGCTTAAGAGCGCGCTTCGATTCGCCGACGCTCGGCGATGCTTTCTACGCACTTCTGCGCCGACGCGGCTTCGACGCGCCAGCTGGCGACGCGAATCTTTCAGAAGAAGAAGGACGCCGCGATTACGGAAGACGGACGCGCGCCATCCTTGAGATACTGACGCATTTTGAGGAGCGCAACGAAGAGTTCCAGCTCGCGGAGAGCCTCATCTCGCACGACGAGTATTTCTCGCTCTGGCGTTCCCATCACGTCAAGATGGTCGAGCGCATGGTCGGGGCCAAACGCGGCACGGGCGGGAGCGAGGGCGTCGGCTACCTGAAAACCACGCTCGACAAGAAATTCTTTCCGGAACTGTGGGAAGCACGCACCTATCTGGACGTTAAACACGGCGAAGGAGGATGCCCCTTCACTTCAGCGACGAGCGACCAGTCATGAGCGGCGGGATCAAATCTCGCTCTTACTCGTCCCTCGTCACCTGTAACTTTCTTATGGAATTCCCAGAACGCTTCAATATGGCCGACTACTTCCTCTATCACAACGTGGAGGAAGGGCGCGAAGGTAAGACCTGCCTCTATTTTCGCGACGAGGCGTACACCTACGGCGAGGCTGTGCGGATGGCGAACCGCGCTGGCAATGCGCTGCGCGAGCTGGGGGTGGAGATTGAAGACCGCGTCCTGATTGTGCTGCCAGACTGCCCGGAGTTCGTCTGGACCTGGTTCGGCGCGAGCCGCATCGGCGCGGTGATTACGATGGTCAACCCGCTCCTGCCCGCGGAAGATTACAAATACTATCTTGATTACACGCGAGCCCGCGTCGCCGTCATTCACGAATCGCTGCTGAAGAATTTTGAGGAGGCCGCGCGTGACGCCAGCTATTTGCGTCACGTCCTTGTGGTCGGTGAAGAGCGTGGGCCTTTCCTATCCTTCGGCGAGACGCTTAAAGCTCAACCGGATGAATGCCAGCCCGCCGACACTCATCGCGACGACATCGCCATCTGGCTTTTCACTTCCGGCTCGACGGGTCACCCGAAAGGCGCAGTGCATCTTCAACACGACCTGCCTTTCAACACGGAAGTTTTCGCCAAACGGACCATAGGGGTCCGCGAAGACGATCTGACGGTCTCCGTGCCCAAGCTCTTCTTCGGCTACGCGACGGGCACGAATCTGCTCTTCCCTTTCGCCGTCGGCGGCGCGACCATTCTCTTCTCCGAGCGCTCGACGCCCGAAAAGCTCTTTGAAGTGATCGAGCGTTTTCGCCCGACCGTTCTGACCACCGTGCCGACGATGATCAACGCGATGCTCAACGCGTTGGGCGGCGCGCGTAGAGATTTATCTTCCCTGCGCTTCTGTTATTCGGCGGGCGAGGCCCTGCCCGTGGAGCTGTACACGCGCTGGATGGAGACTTTTAATGTCGAGATACTCGACGGCATAGGCTCCGCAGAGATGTTCCACATCTACATCACGAATCGTCCGGGCGACGTCATGCCAGGGAGCCTGGGACGTGTCGTCGAAGGCTACGAGGCGCGGATCGTTGACGCGTCTGGCAAAGAGGTGGGAACGGGTGAGATGGGGACGCTTAAGATCAAGGGTGACTCGGCAGCCCTCTGCTACTGGAACGCGCACGAGAAATCCAAAGAAACTTTCGCTGGCGACTGGTGCACGACGGGCGATCAATTTCACGTGGACGCAAAGGGTTACTACTGGTATCACGGACGCACGGACGACATGCTGAAGGTCTCCGGCGTCTTCGTCGCGCCCGCCGAGATAGAAAATTGCCTCTTGCAGCACGAGGCTGTGTTGGAAGCGGCGGTCATCGGCCATGACGCGGGCGACGGCCTAATCAAGCCCAAGGCTTTCATCGTCACGCGCGAGGGCCACGCGTCAGGTGAAGAGCTGGCCGGAAGCATCAAAGAGTTCGTCAAAGCGCGGCTCGCGCTCTATAAATATCCGCGCTGGATAGAATTCGTTCCGTCTTTACCGAAGAACGACCGCGGCAAGATTGATCGCAAGCAGTTGAAAGGGAGACAGTAGCGAATGATTACAGCGCCCATCTCGTCTGGAGGACACAAGTGAAACGTAAGAAAGACCGTGACATCGAGAAAGAGTATCCGACCAAAAAATTCATAGAGAAGCTGCGCCGCCTCGCCGACACTCTTGAGAGCGGCGGGCAATTCACCATCCAGGTCGCCGGTGAGCGCATTCGCGTCCCCGCCACAGCCACCATCAACATCGAGCACGAGAGAGAGGGCGACGAGGAAGAGCTGGAATTCCAACTGCGCTGGAAACGCGAACAATAATTATGAATTTTGAGTTTTGAATTTTGAATTAACAGCCTTAATTCAAAACTCAAAATTCATAATTCATAATTTTATGTCTTTCAAAACGCGCATTCCCGTACGCTTCGGAGATTGCGATCCGGCGGGGTTAGTCTATTACCCTGTCCTCTTCCATTATTGCCACATCGCGATGGAGGAATTTTTCGCGGAGCGTTGCGGCATAAGCTACAGCCGGCTGATGGCGGACGAGCGGATAGGCTTTCCGACCGTCAACGTGCAGGCGGAGTTTTTCGTGCCGCTGGTCTATGGGGATGAGGCTGAGATCGAGGTCCTGGTCTCGGGCGTCGGGCGCAGCTCCGTGACGTTTGAATACAGCATCAGGCGGACGAGCGACAACACTCTTTGCGCACGCTCCGTTCAAGTTCAGGTGGCGATGAACCTGTTGATAAAACGCGCCGAAGCGATTCCGGATAAGTATCGCCGGGCCTTTGCAGAAAATACTGAATAAAGAAGAGCTTTACACCGACATAGATTGAGTGTTAATCATCTCGGTCAAGCCACATTTCTCTGGAAAAACAAGCCGACTGGGCTTTCTTACAGCCAGAAACTGAAAACTGAGTCCTGGAGGATGGGGAAACCCATGAAACGCACGCTTCTCTCTCTTGCCGCCCTACTCGTTTTCGGCCTCTCAAGCAACGCTTTGGCCGATACAATAACTTTCCAGCCGTCACCGGTGGACTTGAATGACCTGGATCACCACAGTGTCTATACGTGGCGGGTTAATAATCTTGATTTGAACGGTAAGACAATTACCGGGGCAAAGCTGACGATCACTAACATTAGGAACTGGGATTCTAACCCCAACAGACTGTTCATTCACCTGCTCGACACTGCCAGGAATGCTGGCGTCGCGTCGTTTACAGACGACCCGAACTCCAGCAACACGAGCGTCTCCATCATAGACGACTTCGTCAACACGCGATATCACAACCAATCCAACTGGCTGGTCGCCAACGGCACGGCGGATACATTTCTGGCTTCGCAGTCGTTTACGACGACGCCGACGAATTACGTCTTGAACTTTAGTGCCGCTCAGTTACAGATTCTCTCCGCCTACATTGCCAACGGCAGCAACTTTGCCCTCGGCTTTGATCCTGACTGCCATTTCTTCAACGACGGAATCAAATTTGAGATTACCTACAATAACGCCCCCATTCCAGAGCCAGCGACGATGGTCCTGCTCGGCACGGGACTGGCCGGCGTGGCCGCCAAGATTCGCAAACGCCGCCAGCAAAAGTCGAGCTAACGCTTCATCAAGTTTCCCGATTCTCCTGCCAAACTAAAACGGCGCGGATGGTTGTGCTCCCCATCCGCGCCATTTTTTCAAGACTGATGCCTGAAGCGACCTTATAGATGATTGCAATTGCATGTGGACTACGGGTCAGTACCGCCTGCGGTAGCGGGCGGGTTCTTAGCTCACCCATACCCGCCCGCTACCGCAGGCGGTACTGACATGAGTGCTCTGCTACGAGTTACATCCAATCGCAAGTCGCTATAATTCTTCATTCCACTTTTGGCACTGGCTCCTGCATTTATCAGCATTCTCCTGCTTGCTGGTAAACTATATCTTTGACCTCAAAGAGGAGCGCCTTGAACACAGAGCCGAGAGAAGATTTCTACAGCGTTCCGATTCGCCGCACACGATGGTCGAGCATCTGGATTGCTTTGGCGGCTTTCTTTGCTTCCTCGCTGCTGGCCGCCGCGTTCTGCGGCTTACTGATCTGGTCGTCAATTAAAGTCGGTGGGGCAGTGATCATCATAGTCTTTGGCTTGCTCTGTGGAGCCATGTTCTTCTTCAGCCGTCCCTGGCAACGGCGCTACGCGCGTTCGTTTGATTCGCGGCGACCCGGGATACGTTTCGCCGGAGGCGTACTGGCGGTGCCCGTGACTGATGACCTCATGTTGCAATTCAATCTTGCCGAGCCGCATGAGTGGAGATATGGGTGGTTCGAGGCCGTAGTGGCGACCAACGCCGCGCCCACAACCCACACGCGCGCCGTTTTGACCTACGCGACGCTCGCGCAGGCCGGACAGCAACTGTTGCTGAAAGCTGAGGAGTCCGTTCGTGAAGCGCAGATGGCAGGCTGGCCGAAATCGGCGGAAGTGCCACAGACCACACCCGTCGTGCGCCTCTGGGCGACTGATCTAGTGGCTCTGGTAGAAGCCCTGCGTAGCTTGACGGAACTTAGAAGTAAAGAGGCATGAGGCCGAGATTATGTAGCTCAGGGCGTGGCGCGTGTGAGTTCAGCGGTTAGACGCTTGAGTCTTTCTTTTGCTGTCTCACTGCAGCGAAGCCGTTGCGCCGACCCTTTGCAGCTCGCGCCTGAAACGCTCGGCCTCGTTCCGAGGAGCATCCGAAATCATTACCGGCGCAGGCGCTGTGCGAGGGTGCGAATGACGCTTGAGGCGATTGTCGAGTCCCGATTGAGCGCGTCGCGGAAGGCGCTGCCGTTCAGACGGAGCGCGCGTGTTCCCTCGTCGCCAGCGATCACCGTGGCGGAGCGCGGCGCAGGATCGAGCACGGCCATCTCGCCGATGAAGCCGCCCGCCTTCTCTGTGCCGATAAACTTCTCGCCCGCCTCCCCTTTCTTCCAAATCCTGACTTCGCCCATGAGCAGGACGAAGACCTCATTGCCCGGCTCCCCTTCGACGCAAAGGGTCTCGCCCGGCCGGTACTCGTCCTCGACGCTGGCCCGAGCCAGTTCCGCCAACCCCTCCGGCGTGACCGCAGAGAAGAGCGGAGCGGAGCGCAGCGCGATCATCTTCTCCATGGTGATGAGCTGCTTGTGACGGCCCACGTCGTCCCCCCCGCGCTCCATCAAGTGCAGCGCCGTCTCGCGCACCAGCTCGTGCTCGTCTGTGCTCAGACGTTCCAGGATTTCAGGGTGAGCCGCGCCGCGTTCGCCCAGCGCGTAGAGCGCTGTGGCGCGCACATAAGGGTCTGCGCTCGACGTGCGCGCCTGCAAAAGCTCCGTCATGGTCGGCATGCTTGATTCTGCGAGCACTGTTTCACGATAAGCCTTGCCGAGTCGTTCGGCTATCGAGGGCGTGGTCACCGACCGCAACCTTTCGATGACGGTCTCGCGCGCGGCTTCGTCCAGACTCAAGAGACCTTCGCGGACCGTCTTGCTCGTTTTATCGTCTATCGTGAAACTCAGGCCGCGAATCAGGCTGTCAATGGCGCGGGCGCGGCGCCGCCGCAGGAGGTCACGTAGGAAGTCGTGAGACGGCGAAGGGTTGAGCTCCAGCAGTTGGATTGTATGCGCAGCGCGCTCGATGATTGCGGCCTGCTCCGCAAGGCGCGCGGCCATCCCGCGGTCCCCGCCCATCAGTTCGTCCAGGACGGCGGCGTGCTCCTCTTTCGTGACGCGATACTCGGAGCGCAGCTGGACGATGAAGCTATCGTCGTAGGACCCTTCGGCGGCGAGCACGCGGTCGAGGTAGTTTTCGAGCGCATGCCGGTAGGTCTCAAGTTGCAGCCGCTTCTCCGCCGAAATCTGTTTCGCCGGGTCGCTCAAAAGCGCGCGCTCTTCTTCGGCCAGCGCGGCCATAATCTTGTCGTGGTCGGCCTTCTTAATCTGCAACTGGTTACGCAGGGATTCGAGCATCTGCACTTCTTCGCGCGTCACGAACCCGTTGGCGAGCGCCTCGCGCACGGCCTCCTTGTAACCCTCCAGAACCTGCGCCGCGCCTTTGGCGCTCTCGCGCGTGCGGATCGTGTGCAGGAGGAACGCCTCGTGAAGGTCCCGCGGCGGCTTGTCCGTCCACTCCCAGCGCTTGATGACGTTGCGCGCCAGAGTCTCTTCGGCAAAGGCGGCCTGGCGGCGGCGCAAGGATCGCGCCAGGTAGAGAGCCGCCGTCAGAACAACGATGATGATGAAGAGTTGCGGCACAATCCAGGGAGCGAGCCAGAGCGTCGGCGCGCCGGCGAAAGAGTAGAAGGTAACGAAAGCCGCGCAGGCGGCCAGCGAGAGCATTACATGACGCACGCGTCCGGACTCAAGCTCAGGATCGCGCCGCTTCATCCAGCTTCCGACGGGGCGCTCAAGCAGCGAGAACAGGAAATAGCTCAGGAGCGCGCAGGCGGCCAGCGTCAGAATCGCGGCGACAGCGCGCGGCACTGCCCAGGCGAAGAAGAAGCCTGCGGTCTCCTGGTCATAACCCGGCATGAAAGCCCAGTGCGCCACGAGCGCCTGCCTTGTCCACGCGCCGTTGAAATAGTAATCCCACGTTCCGGCCTGCATGTAATAGTAGAAGTAGAAGCCGAAAACCAATCCGGGAAAGGCGTAATAGACGAAGCGCTTGGGGGTTAAATTAATCTCTTTCCAGTAGCCGTTCTCTTCGTTGATGTCGGGGCAGGCCTTTTTGCAGGCAGTGCATTTCGTGCACTGCGAGTTTTTAGTCTCGCGCAGGCCGCTTGGCTCCGTGTAAATCTTCTCGACGAAGGAGACGGGACAGATATAGTTGCACCAGGTCTTCCCCGTATAGAAGGCGCCGAAGATGAGCGCGGCGAACGAGATCAGGACAAAGAAAGCGGAGATGGCGTGGCCGTCGCCGTTGGTCGCGATCAGGCGAATCCAGAGCGAGATGAAAAAGACGCCGAAAGAGACGTAATAGTAGTTTTTTTCAAGCCAGGGCGAAGCACGCTTGATACCGGGCCGCTTCAAGTAAACGGGAATCTGCGCGAAGAAGGCCAGCGGGCAGAGACGCCGCCAGCGGTGGTAACCGACCAGCACGATAAAGAGCGGGAGGGCCGCGACGACCACCGTCCAGACGAGACGCCCGGCCACACTCTCCACCATATGCAGGTGAGCGAAGACCGGGACGGCTATAAAGACGAGAAGGGCGGCCCATTTGACTGGAGTAATCCACCACTCGGCATCACCCTCGCCCGGCTGATGAGCCTTGGCGGGCGAACTCTTTGTCGGTGTCGCAGGATTTCTGGGTGTGGCAACAGCCATAAGTTAATTTTGAATTTTGAGTTTTGAATTTTGAATTCGGGATTGGAATTTAGAATTCAAAATTCAAAACTCAAAATTATTTTGTTTCAGCTCCGACCATTGCGCGTCTTGAAGGGCCACTCGGCGGTCAGGGGCGATTCCGTGTTGATCTTCAGGTTGAGATAGTCGCGCATCACGCCCTTGAGATTCCCCAGCTGCTCCTCCTCGCTTCGGCGGAAGAACTCGCTGCGCACTTCGTCCGGCGTGAGGACGAAAAAGAGCCGCGGGATGTCTCGCCCCGCGCCGGGCTTGCCCTCCTTCGGATTCTTCACGCCCGGATTGAGGTAATCGCCCTCGTCGAAGTTGCGGACGTGACACTGGATGCAGGTCATCCCGCGCTCCTCGAAGAGACGGCGGCGCGCGTCTCGCAGAGAGGTCTCCGCGACCATATGTTTCTGCTTGAAGTCGCGCGAGAAGCTGGACGCGTCAATGATGCTGGGCTTGACCATTGCGGCGTCGTGCTCGTCCGGGATGGCGGAGAAATTTCCGACATCCACTAACTTATCGAAGCCCGTAATGAAAGAGGGGCTTTTCGGGTCGAACGCGGGCGCGGGCACACGGCGGACGCCTGCGCCGTCGGGCGTCAGCTTGATACTCGTCGCGAAGCCGTCAATCGGCAGGTTGCTGAAGGCCAGAACTTTCGCACCGTTTCTATCAACGGGCACGACCTTCATCACGCCTAACGCCCAGCCGTTGCCGCGCAGGTAATTCCCTTTCGCGTCGAGCTGGTCATCGCCGCCGAGCCGCGCGTTGTGCGGGAGCGCTGCGAAGTTGGACTGCATGTTCGGGTCGTCCTTGTCGCTGTAGTTGACGACCGCCGAGATGAAATCCGCGAGGGCCTCGCCGTAACTCTTCTTATCGCGCGCAACGAAGGGCTTGAGCTCCGCGCCGTCGAAGAAAGCGTTATGAAAGAGCGTCGCGAACGTCTTGTTGTTCTTCTGCCGCGCGTCGTCATCTTTGTCCAGGTCCGGGTCTTTCAACCGAGTGATGCGCATGCGCGGCATCAGGTAGACGGGTTCCGGGGCGACCACGTTGCGGTAAACGAGGCGCAACTCGAAGATTCTTTTGTTGACGCGCGGACGCACCATGATGAGCCGCCAGTTCTGAGCCTCCCACTGCTTGTTGAATCGGGGGCTGTCCGGGTTGATCTCGTCGTTGCGGTGAAGCGCCGCCAGATTGCGCAAAGCGTCGTCGAAGAGGGCAGCGCCCGTCGTCGGTCGAATGCCGCTCCCCTGCTTGATCTGCTTGCTCGCCTCGATGGCCGCGATGCGGTCAAACATGGCGACGATGGGCCAGCGTGCGTTCGCTGCGGCGAGACGGTCCGGGTCCGTAATCGAGATCAGGGTCTCGACCCCGAGCGAAGAGGGCGGCACCACAGGAAGCGGCACGGGCTTGGGGGCAATCTCGATGCTGAAAGTCTTGATGCTCGTGCGGGGCTTGCCGCCGTCGCGCGGGTATTCTGTGATGCGGACCGCGAACGCGCCAACGCGGCCGTCCGTCTTACGCGGCGTCCAGTCAACCGTCAAAGTCTTCGCGTTGTATTTGGCGGACGCGGGTTTTTGCGTCAGCTCCACGCGCACATCGTCGTCCTCCTCGTCAATGACGGCGATGCCGAAGAAGATGCGCTGGCCTATGCCGACGCGCTTGAAGCGTATCTCTTCCATCTCGGGCGCACGATTCTCAGCCGCCACCGTAGCGTTCGAGGCGAAACTGTTTACCGAAGGTTTGGTGACGGCATCGGTAGAAAAGCGCTGGAGGAAGGTCGCGCCCGCGAGAGCACAGAAGAGAATCAGGCAAAAGAGCTTAAGGGTGCGCGCTTTGGGGATGCGGCGAACTTTCATATTGTCTCCAAGAGCAAATCATTTTCTAAAAGCTTGAGCTTCGGATTTCGCGCCGAATTTACGGAACGCGCCGGGAGCCGGTTTTTGCCGGGGTCGGCACCGACGGGAGACTGAATTCTTACAGGCAACAGAGCGTATCTTCAAGGTTGCGCGGCGCGATTGTCAAGCACCGCTGTTTAAGCGAGACCGCAAGGCCTATTTATTCAAGAGAGCCACCCACTAAAGCACACGAAATAGCAAAAAATCAGCAAATCTCTTCGTGTCGTTTCGTGTAATTTCGTGGATAATTCGTTCGCGCGGATTTTCTAATGGCTTTGATCGAACTTACGGCAACTAAGGTAGTGAAATGAAGTGCTTAGCCTGCAAACATAATCTCTTTAAGAAAGAGACTACGGTGCTGCCGATTGAACGCGGCAATGCTATCTTGCTCATCACAGATATACCCGCGCGCGTTTGCGAAAATTGCGGCGAGACGTATCTGGATGAAGAGATTGCACAGGAGGTTCAAGACCTGGCAAATGAAACTTTGAGCGGCGAAATCAGTTACGCCAAAGCGCGTGGCAAACGAGAAGTTTTGGTGACAGCCTTTAGTTAAATCCTCTTGAATGAATTGTTATGTGCCGCCGACGTAGGAACTATGCTGCCGGACGGATTTTCTCTTTCAGCATTTCACTCACAAGCTGACTCACAGCGATGCCACGTTTCTGAGCCTGTTCAGTGAGCGCCTTCATTAGTTCCTCGTCAATTTCCACTTCATAACGGCGACGTTTCAATTCTGCTTCGACGGCAACAGTCTCAAAGCTATCTAGATAATCTGTCGTGTCATGCGTATCCCAGAATTCCGCCGCTTCCTCATAGCTGGCGAATTCTTCCGGTATGGGATCAACCTGCTTCTGCTTGTCGCTCATAATATTTTCTCTCCGCATCTGTCATGGCGCGGGCTGAAATTGGTAACGCTGCCGTTTGCTCCTTACGGATGAAGAATACAATCAAGTGCCTTCCGCTTTCTGTCTGACCGTAAGCAGTGTATAAATCTTCTCCCTTAACATGACCTTTTTGCGCTCGACGGACGTGCGGCTTGCCAAACAGTATCTCCTCAACCTCATCCGTGCTCACTTCATGTTTGACTTCAATCTTATCAACGAACCTATCTTTCCAAATAACTTCATGTAGTTGCATCAGGCTTACCAGAAATTGGGTTCTCTCAACTTTGCTTCAAATAGTATCATAGGTCGGTAACATACAGGCGCATAACTACAATTAGACCGCTGATGGCGGTAATTATCGGCTAAAGACGACTTTTATCGCCAGTGGCGGTCTAATTCATGTAGAGCGACAATTGAGAAACCTTCGCTCTATACCTCTCTTCGTATTAGCTGTCTCGCAGCTTGCTTCAGCCGCGCCGTTCGAGATTGTAATCACGCAGGCGGCGGTAGAGCGTGGAGGGTGAGATGCCGAGGAGTTCCGCGGTCTTGCCGCGGTGCCAGTTGGTCTGCTCTAACGCGGCGAGAATCTGCTGGCGCTCGACTTCGCGCAAAGAGGTAGGCGACGAGTTGGAGGCCGTCGCGCTGTAAGCCGTCGGCGCGGACGACTCTCCCCCGACGGAGGTGACAGCGGCTGCGGGCCGGACGACTTCGGGCGGCAACTCGTTCGTAGTGATGCGCCCGTCGTTGGCTAAGATCACCGCGCGCTCAAGACAGTTTTTGAGCTGCCGGACGTTGCCCGGCCAACTGTAGGCGCGCAGGGCTGCCATCGCTTCCGGCGTCAGCTCCGGCGGATGCGTGCCGCCGACCTGCTTCAGGAGATAGGTCGCCAGGGGCTCTATGTCTTCCGGCCTTTCGCGCAAAGGCGTGAGGTTGATCTGGAACCCGTTGATGCGATAGAGGAGGTCCGAGCGAAACTGGCCGTCGTTGACCACCTCGTCAATGTTGCGGTTCGTCGCCGCGATGATGCGCACGTTGACCTCCACCTTTCGCACGCCCCCCACACGGTAGAACGTGCGCGTCTCAATCGCCCTCAAAAGCTTCGACTGCAACTGCGTCGGCAGCTCCGTCACTTCGTCCAGAAAGAGCGTCCCGCTGTCGGCCAGCTCTATCAACCCCAGCTTGCGCCCCTTCGCGCCCGAAAACGCCCCCGCCTCGTAGCCGAAGAGTTCGGATTCGAGGAGCGATTCCTGAAACGCCGCGCAGTTAAGGTCTATGAACGAAGCGTCGGCGCGCGTCGAGAGACGATGAATCGCGTGCGCGACCAGCTCCTTGCCCGTGCCGCTCTCGCCCGTAATCAGGACCGACGCGTCCGAAGGCGCGACGCGCTCGACCAGGCGTATGGCCTCGCGCATGGCCTGCGAGGTGGAGACAATCTCCGGCATCTGCGACTGGCGGGCCAACTGTTGGCGCAGTCTCTGGTTGTCAACTCTGAGCCGCCGCTTCTCCGCGGCCTGTTTGACTAGCGCGTCCAGCTCCGTGATGCGATAAGGTTTCGAGAGGTAGTCGTAAGCGCCGAGCTTCATCGCCTCAATCGCCGTCTCGACCGTGGCGTGGCCCGTGAGCATGATGACCTCAGGCGGGTTGGGGCGCTCGTGGACGCGGCGCAGGAGTTCCATGCCGTCCATGCGCGGCATGTTGATGTCGCAGAGCAGCACGTCAACGTTGCCTTCCTCAAGCCGCCGGAGCGCTGCCTCGCCGTCGGGCGCGACGTCTACGCGATAGCCCAGACGCTGCAATTCCTTCTGGATGACAAGTCGCAGATTGGCTTCGTCTTCGGCAACGAGAAGTCGCGCACCCTTCGTCTCAGTCAAGGCCCTCAGTCTCCGTCCTCTGATTTTGTGGCGGGAAGCGAGATCGTGAACGTCGTCCCCGCTCCAACCGCAGATTGAACCTCCAGGCGTCCGCCGTGCTCAGCAACAATACCATAACAGACCGCCAGCCCGAGACCCGTGCCGCGCCCGACCTCCTTCGTCGTGAAGAAAGGGTCGAAGATTTTGGTCAGATTTTCCAGGGGAATCCCGACGCCCGTGTCGCTCACGTCTATGATCACGCTGCCGTTCTCGTTCCGCCCGCGAAACGTCAGGCGTCCCCCCTCCGGCATCGCGTCAATCGCGTTGGTCGCGAGCGCGATCACGGCCTGCTGCAACTGCCCCTCATCGCCCGAGACAGGGGAGAGATCGTCCGCGACTTCGACTTCGATCTCTATACGCTCCCCGCGCTTCTGGTGTGCGACGAGGCGCGACGCGGAATTTATAACTTCCGCGATGTTGACGGGCAAGTGTTCGCCCGCGCGCGTCCGGCTGAAATCCAGCAGACCGTTGGTGATTGATTTACAACGAAAGGCCTCGTTGCGGATCAAAGAGAGGTATTCGCGCAAATCCTCTACTTCGGGCGAGGAGTCGAACGCGCCTTCGCGCAGTCTTGATTCGAGGGCCTCGGCGCAGGCGGAAATGGTCGCCAGCGGATTGTTGATCTCATGCACCACGCCTGCGGCGAGCCGCCCGACGGCCGCCAGCTTCTCGGCACGCGCCACCGCGCGATTGGCTTCGACCCTTTGCGTGATCTCCTCGCCGACGGTGATGACGTGCGTCACGTTTTCGTCGCCGCCCGCGCGCATCGGAATCTTGCTGACGAGCCAGTGATGCGTTTCGCCGTCCGCGCCCGTCGCCTCCTGCTCGATGCGCTCGATCTCGCCCGTGGCGAAGGCGCGCGAGAATTCTGCTTCGAGGACGTCGCGCCGCTGCCGCGTCAGCACCTTGAAGATGTTGCGCCCCAGGGCTGCGCCGCGCGGGATGCCCTGCCCGCCCAGCTCCCTGTTGCGATTCCAGGCGACGATGCGGTAGTCGCGGTCCACAGCGTAGAGCGAAAGCGGGAGGCTATCAATGATGGCCTCCGTGAAACGTCGCTGCGCTTCAGCTTCGGCAGTGCGGCGCTCCACCTCCTTGGCGAGACTGTCGGAAGAGCGGCGCGCCGCCTGGTAAAGCATCGCGACGTGCGCGGCCAGCGCGGCCTGCTGCGCCGCTGCATCAACGAGGCGCGCCTGCGTCTCGCCGAAGGCGTTCGGACTGTCGAAGCCAGCGACGATGACGCCCTTGGTGCGACCGCCGAAGCGCAGCGGGGCGGCATACTCCACGCGGTGGACCCGGTCGCGCAGAAAAAATGTGTCCGGATCGTCGAGCAGCGCAGAGGTCGAGGAGGCGGGCGAGTGCAGCCAGGACTGGAGGCGGTCCATGAAGACGAGCGAGACGTCTTCGGCGCTTCCCTCACGGTCGAAAGCGCAAACAGCCGTCTGTTCCTGATTGATCTGGACGGCCGCCGCGCAGAGAGCCGCGCCAGTCCCTTCAAAGGTCGCGCCGGCGACGTGGCGCACGACCTGTTCCGGCTCAAGCGCGCGCAGCAGCCCGCGCCCCAGGTCCGCCAGGAACCTCAGTTCGAGGTTGCTGCCGACCAAGGTCCATTCGCGCTGCGCCGTTTCGAGGTGCGCGCTGACGCGCATCAGTATCTCGCGCGGCGTCGAAGGCTTGACGATGTAGTCGTCCGCTCCGGCCGCGAACGCCTCGACTTTGCGGTTCTCGTCGTCGCGCGCCGAAAAGATGACGATGGGCAGCTGCTTCGTGGCGGTATTCGCGCGCAGGAGGCGACACAGCGCCAGGCCGTCCACGCCCGGCATCTCGACGTCCAGAATGACCAGGTCGCAGTGCTCGCGGTGCAGCAGGCTGAGGGCTTTCGGAGCGTCCGAGGCCGCGAGCGTCTGGTGCCCCGCGCCCTCGAAAATCTGGCGCAGACGACGCCGCACGCTCGCCTCATCGTCAACAATGAGCAGCGTGGCGTTCGAAGCAATGTTACCTGAAGGAGACGACATAAGAAGGCAAAAGGCAAAAGGTAAAAGGAAAAAGGTTAAAGGCGAAGGGCTTCAGCCCGGCATGGCTCTCTTGCGCCGCTCGATTGACGCCCTTGAGGGATTGAATGCGATGCCAGCGGGATTTGTCAAGAAGTCTGGTCGTAAATCGTGAATCGCTTGTTCGTAAATCGTGAATCGTAAATCGTAAATAGAAAAAACCGCTTTCGACGATTTACGATTTACGATTTACGATTTACGATTCACGATTTACGACTTACAATGAAGTTGGTCTTGCCCAGAAGCCTCACGCTGTAGAGTTCGTCATTGCGTTCGCTTGTTTTGCTCTCCCACTAATCCGAACGACGCTTCCACTGCGGAAGCGTCGAGTTCGTGGGGGCTCTCTGTAAAATGCCTGAGTTGATACGCTCCATCGCAAACCGTTTGCGCGAGTTCGTGGGTAATCGCAGACGCGCGCCGCGATACATAACGCACCTGGAAGCGGGCCTCGCCTTACGCGTTTCCTTGCCAAATACGGGGAGCAGCGCACGCACGCCAGGAAAAGCGCTGCGGCTCTCCGGCTACACGCGCGATATCAGCGAGACGGGTCTGGCCATCATCGTCCCGACCATACGCATCGAGGGCCAGTACATCACCAATGACAACCGCACGCTGCGAATCATGCTCAAGCTGCCCACCGGACCGGTCGAGATTCTGGCGAAGCCCGTCCGCTACAGTCCCCTGGAGGATGACGCAAAGGATACAGGCTATCTCGTCGGGGTGCAGATCACCGGGATGAGCGACGACGACCGCGCGCGCTTCAATGCCTATATTCAAACGCTGACGAGAAAAACAGAAGTCAGGAGTCAGAAGTCAGCAGCCAGAATGGATAAGGCGGCGAACCGCTTTTAGAGAGCGGCTAAAAGGTCGCGTGAGCGACCTCTTGAGTTTAGCCGTGCGTTTCAACGCCCGGAAAGTGGGGGATCACAAAACGCCTTCGTCGCGTCAGCGACGGTTGAGTTCAATCGTCGCTGACGCGACGACGATTTATTGACCCGGATGTTCCCCGCCGCTGAAGCGGCGGGCTAAAGTCATGGCATCGCTGACGCGATTGGGGCGGAAGGTCCTTTTTATGACACGCTCCTAGTTTCTCTTTTCTTCTGGCTCCTGACTTCTGACTCCTGGCTCCTGTCCTTCAAACCTCAGCTCGCCGAAAGCTTCCGGTACATGAAAGCAGGGCTCATCCGTGTATGTCGGTTGCCATGCGAGATAGCCGCGCTCGGGCCCCTCGCCAATGCAGCGAAATAGGTTGGCGCGCCAACGCTCGCCCGCTCGCGGGACGCGCCCCATTGCTTCCCAGGGAAGACGCATCGCTATTGTGATAATTCCCTCACGAATGCGCGCGGCCACAGTCATCCCCGAATGAAAGTCCCAATCGGTTTCGCGCTCTTCCGACCGCTTCAAGACCGCCAGATCAAGCCATTCGCCCGTCGGCGCGGCCTCAAACTCGAAATAACGCGACGGCTCTCCGGTGTCCGGCGCAATAAAAATCTCGCACACGTCGCGCTCCCATAGCCCGATGGTCTTCCGCTCGGTCTGAAACTCATTGCTCACAACCAGCGGCTCCTTCTGCCGACAAACGAACCGCACGCATAGAGCTGCATCCGACCAGAGAAGACGCGCTTCAGCCCATCGCCCTGCCGGAGCCTCTTCGCCAGACCAGTAGCGATGAAGAGAGACGCTTTCGGCCGTCGCCCACAGCGGATGATCCAGCTCGCCGGCAGCGATGTCCGTTTCGGCGTATCTTGCTCCGACTATCTTTGAAACCTCAGTTGCTGTGCTTCGCTCGCGTATCATTTGACGGTCCGCCCTGTGACGGCATTATGTTTGCGCAATATCTCTACGGTGCGCTCGATGGGCAGGGCTTCGACCGTATGGCCGCGCCCAACGGTCGTGACGGCGCGAAACAGGGAGTTGTAGATAGCTTCTTCAGTGGCTTCGATGACCGCCAGAAAGAGCGGGGACATCGCGTCGTTCGACAGAAGTTTCAGAGAGCGCGGAGTGTTGCGCTCCGCAGGACTCAGGCCCGTGCGAATTCGCAGCTCGGCGGCGGTCGAGAAAGCTATCACGTAATCGCCGCTCCCGTTGGTCGCCGCAGCGCCGGTCCGGCCCAAGCCGAGCATCGCGCGGGCAGCCATGCGCCGCAGATTGCGCGCGTCAACGGGCGCGTCCGTCGCGATGACTATAATCACCGAGCCGTCAGCAGCGTCCCTCCGATTCGAGTCTTCCGGTCCGGCGGGTGCTCGCACCTGTAACTCATCTTTGAGGAAGTAGCGGTTGAGCTCGCGCCCGACCGGCGCGCCGTTGATGGTGAGCACACCGCCGAAGTTCGTCTGCACGAGCACGCCGACGGTGTAACCGCTGAGAGCTGCCGGCAGCTTTCTGGAAGAGGTGCCGATGCCGCCCTTGAAACCGAAGGCCACTGTGCCCGTGCCAGCGCCGACCGCGCCCTCCTCGACCGGACCATTGCGAGCGCTTTTGATTGCCGCCAAAACATCCTCCGAACGGATGTGGCGTCCGCGTATGTCGTTCAGGTAGCCATCATTGGTCTCTGCGACCAAAGGGTTGACGGAAAGCACCTCCTCGTTGCCCTGCAAAGAGAGCATGTAATCGAGCACGGCGTCCGCCACGCGCGGGACGCTCAAGGTCGAAGTGAGCAGGACGGGCGTTTCGATCTCGCCGAGCTCGTTGACCTGTGTGGAGCCCGCGAGCTTGCCGAAGCCGTTGCCGACGAAGACAGCGCCCGGCACCTTCTCACGAAAGAGATTGCCGCCATGCGGGAGGATGGCTGTTACGCCCGTGCGTATCTGATCGCCCCGCACGAGCGTCGTGTGGCCGACCCGCACGCCCTCGACATCCGTGATCGCATTCTGCGCGCCCGTGGGCAGAACACCGACGATGATTCCTAAATCTCTCGCGCGCGGTCTCTCGTTCTTCTGCATCTTTGGTTGAGTTGAGCCTGAAACAGTCAGAGCCAGGACAATTACTGCTACCCCGAAACCGATCCCCTGACTCGCGGCGGCAACGAGCGCCACTCGATTACGCAGCCCCAGGTCCATCGCTTACGCTCTCCTCGTCTGCTCGAACGCCTCAAGGCACGCGGCCAGGAGATGCGCCGGGTCATCTCCATGAAGCACACACGCCCCAGTCTTTTTCGAAAAGGTTTGAAGGAGCCGCTCGGCCTCGTCCGCGACGCCGCCCGTTCCGGTCAAACAGCCCATGACGCGCCCTTCGTCGTGCGCGATGGTGAACTCGTTGAGCGAGCCCATGGAGCCGCCGATGAAGAGCACTATGTCGCACGAGCGCACGAGCACCACGTTGCGCCCCTTCAACCCGAAGCCCGTGTAGATGATGGTCCCGCAAGAGTCCAGCGGAAGATTGTATCTTTCGACGTGCTCTCGCTCGCAGGTCGCGGGCGAGACGCCTATGTGAAAGGCTCCGGCCTCTTGCGCGGTCTTGCCCACGATGTAAGTCAGCCCGGTCGTCGCGCCCGTCAGCAACAGCAGGTCGCGGGCGGCGATCAAGCGCCCCAGGGCTTCAGCCTTCTCACGCAGCGGAGCGGCCACGCCTTCGGGCAGCGTGTCATCGGCCGACCCCATTACGCCAACTTTAATCTTCATTCTATTCCGACCACCTCGCTACGACGTTCGAACAGGACGACGTCTCGCCAGGCCCCTTTGAGACAGCCGATTCGCTCGCGCCTCCCGACCTCGCGAAAGCCGCAACGCTCGTGCAGGGCGCGGCTCGCCCCGTTCTCCGCGAAGATGCCTGCCTGCAAGGTCCAGATTCCCTGCCCTTCAGAACAGGCGACGAGGGCTTCGAGCAGGCGGCGTCCGGCCCCAAGGCCTCTGTGAACTTCGGCGACGTACACGCTGACCTCCGCGACGCCGCGGTAAACGTGGCGCGCGGAGACAGGACTGAGCGCGGCCCACCCGACGACCCTTTCGCCTTCTCTGGCGACCAGCCTGCACTGCTTCAGGTGGGACGCGTCCCACCTTTCCCAGTCGGGCACTTCGGTTTCAAACGTCGCCTCCCCGGTCGAAATGCCCTCCAGATAGATGGCGCGCACACGGTCCCAGTCGGCGGGATTCATTACATTTATGACGCACTCCATCTTCTCTGACAAGGCCACCCTCGTTTTATCTGGCGACTTCGGCGCCCTCTTCCTGAATCCGTTTCTTTGCTTCGACCGTTTCTTCCGCCCCTTCGCCACGTTCGTCATTCCACCAACGCTCCGTTATGAACCAGAGCAGGCCCGGGAGGATAAAGAAGATGCCGATGCCGATTGTAACGGTGCGCGGCGAGTAGTGGAAACGGTCCAGGAGCTCGCCGGTCACGTAGTTTGAGGCGGCCATCGTCAGCGTAAAGAGCGCCAGCTCGGCCGCGAAGACGCGCCCGCGAAAATTGTCTTCGACCGTATGTTGCAGGAGCACGGTCGAGTTGACCCAGAGGATGCTGCCGCCCGCGTGCGCGATCATCAAAGCGATGATGGCGAGGGCGTAATTGGTCGCGCTGCCGAAGGCGACGTAGAAGACGCCGCCGATGAGAAAAGCTATGCCGATGGCTTTCTGCATCGTGGCGCGCGTCTCGCCCGCGAAGCGCCGCATGGCTATCGGCCCGATGGCAGTGCCGATGCCGCGCGCAGCGTAGAGAATGCCGATGCCTGCGGCGGCTGTCCTTCCGGCGGGAAAGATTTTCTCGCCGAAGACCGCGAGCAGGGCGAGGATGCCGCCGCCCACACCCCAGGCGGCTTTGACCATCATCAGCGCGAAGACGCGCGGCCGCTGGCGAACGTAACGCGCGCCTTCGAACATGTCCGTGATGCCGAGCGCCTTGCGCAGCGTGAGCTTGCTCTTGACGCGCGCAGGCCGTCTGGGGAAACGGACAGCAGCGACGAGCATGGCCGAGACCAGATAGGTCAGCGAGTCCAGAATGAACGCGGCATCGGTCCCGAACCAGTCGGTCACGACTCCGCCGAACGCCGCGCCGAGCGTAAGCATCACGGACCAGGTGGCGGAAGCCACGGCGTTGGCCGCGAGCAGCTCACGGCTGGAGACGATTGACGGGATGACGGCCGTCTTGGCCGGCTCGAAGAATGTTGAGAAGGTCAGTTGCAGGATCGTCAGCGCGTAGATCAGCCAGACCTGATCTGGCCGCCGGACGAAAAGAAAGCCGAGCACGACGGCCGCGCGCAGGATGTCTGAGGCGATCATTATCGCGCGGCGGCTGAAGCGATCAATGATGACGCCGGAAAGCGAGCCGACGAAGAAGCTCGGGAGGAAGCGTGCAACGAGCATGAGGCCGATGGCGCGCCCGGAATCGGTCGTCAGGTTCGAGAGCAGCGTGTAGAGGGCTATGGTGTCGAACCAGTCGCCGAGCTGGCTGACGACCTGCCCGAGCCAGAGCAGGCGGAAGTTGCGATTGTCGCGGAGCACCTCCAGATAGCCCGCGGGCCTCTCCGGCCCGACACTTTTACCGACAGCCTCGCTCAACAGCGCACCACCTCAACATTTGATAATGAAAAGAGAGTGCCTCGCCGTCGCGATAGTTGTCAATTTAAGAATCTTCCAAAGACGAATTAGTGAGGTTAACGAATATCAGTCAGCAGATATTGAGAAGGGGAGATGAGAGGAAGTGCGAGATATTAAATTACCTCTTACATTTCTTACTTGACTCAAGAATTACCATTGCGGCCTTCCCCAACAATGTCAATCAAAGCATCAAGCCGCTTGTCCGTATGTGCCTGTGATTCAATCAGCGTATTTATTCGCTTATCCGTAGCTTGCTGAGAATCGGCAAGTACAGCCACCACTCCATTCATATGCTCTTGTTGGCGGGCGATCTGCGAGACGGTTGCATCCGTGCGCGCTTGTGCTTCGCGGAGTTTCTCTATGTTGATAGCAAACTGCGCTTGCTGTTCGAGGATGAAATCCATTGTGCGTTGGCGATCTTCGTCTGTCATCTCTCTGTGTCTTTCTTCTTATCTGTTTTAGGGAATAAATTCGTCAACGGGAATCTTCCAGCCGGGTAATGCTGGTTCGGCTTCAGCCGTCTCGCCCTTATGGTAGATGGTTGGATTATCAGGGTCACTGGCGCGATAGACTCGCACAACTTTTTCTCTCAGCACGTCAACGTCCCAGACCACCAGCGTCCCGCAGGCAAAATAGTCTGCACGTTTCTTCGCAATGGCGCGCTCTGCTTTCTCTCCGTAATCGTTCTTGCTTCTTACTTCGACGGCGAAGACTGGAGCGCCATCGAGGAATTCTCCGCCTTTGAGTTCTCCGACATAGAATGCGGCGTCAGGGCTGAATGATTTGCGGTGAGGTAAATTGACAGTGAATCCTACATTATCAGGGAAAGCATAGCCGGACTTCGTGCTCTGCTCATAATCATCAAGGCTGCGGTAAATCTTACCGCCCGCACGCCCCGAAAGACCGCCAGTCGGGGCCATTTGTATGATCTCTCCATTCACCAGTTCGGCCTTGCCGTTTTCAGGCAAGTCATACAAATCTTCAACTGTCGCTTCAGTCCTGGTGCTCATAATATATCCCTTGCGTCGGACAACTCATTTTACGCTTCGTCAAAATAAATTAACAATAAAAGTACGAGGGTTGCGCCTCGATTAACGCCTGCTTTCGAGCTGATGCAGAAATTCTACATGTTTGACCGAATCATCACTTTGACCTGTCACGCTGACCGTCGGAATCATCAATGCTTCCGGCGCTTCACCACGCGCCTTTCCCGTAACCGTAGCTCTTGCCGAAACTTCGCCCTTCAACCCGATCCGTAAAAGGGCGCGGCACACGTCTTGTTAACTGAAGGGGGCGCGGCTCTAGAAGCGCTCCCCGCGAGGGAGCGTTTCACGGACTCACCGCACGGAGTCCGGTAGCCGCACGAATTTGAAAAGCTTGAGCGGCTCTTTTGCCCCCGAGAGAAAGGTGCGCGTCGGGGAGGTCGCTCGACGGAACTCTCACCCCCAGAACGGCAGGCCGAGTGCCCAACACTGGCCTGCCCTTGCCCCGTCCTTTGGCCGGAAGCGTGAGCGGAATTTGCTCCTTCGTTTCACGCTTCCGGCACTGGACTCCAGTTGAGAGTCGTCCGCGGTTAGCTTTACTGACGAATTTAATGAGCAATTAGATCTAGAAGAGACAACGGCGGCTCTCCCAAAACGGAAGAGGATTTTTTTCTGTCTAGAGAGAGACTGGAGCGGGCAGGTGAAATTCATCGAGATGTCTGACTACAATCGCGCGGCCAGAATCTACTGGTCCGTGGTGGTCGCCGCAGGCACGCTGACGGGAGCGTGGGCGCTCTACCAGTGCCTCGCCTTCCGCGCCGCCGAGTGGGCGCAATTTCTCTCCCTCTTGAGCCTCGTCATCGTCACCGGCTGTTACCCGATTCGCATTCCGGGGACGACCGCCAGCATCACCGTCGGCGACACCTTCACGTTCCTGAGCGTGCTCTTTCTGGGCGTCCCGGCGGCAATCATGCTCAGCCTGGTTGACGCTATCCTGGGTTCGACGCGCACCACGAAGAAGCGGACGAGTTGGCTGGGCGCGCCCGCCATCATGGCGGTGACAACCTTCATTTCGGGGAGCGCCTTTTATTACACGCTCTTCGCTTACAGCCGCGTCACAAACGTTCCGCTCGCGGGCATGCGCCTGGGCACGGACCAACTTCTGGTCCCGCTCGCGGTCATGGCGCTCTCGCACTACATGCTGAACGGCCTTTCTGTCGCCACCATGTACGCTCTGCGGAAAAACCGCTCTTTCGGAAGTTTCTGGCGCGACGGCTATCTCTGGACTTTCCTGACCTTCGTCGGCGCGGCCACGGCGGCGGCGCTCATCTATGGGGCGATCACTGCCTTCGGCTTCCTTTACGTTCTGCTCGGCGCGCCCATCATCGCCGCGACCTACGCGACCTACAGAGTCTTCTTCGCGCGCGTTGACGAAAAGACGCGCGAGGCGGATGCTCTGAGCCGACTGCACCTGGCGACGGTCGAAGCGCTCGCCACGGCGATTGACGCCAAAGACCAGACCACGCATTGCCACGTCCGCCGCGTGCAGATTTACGCGGCCGGGATGGGCAAAGTCTTCGGCCTGTCGAGGAGCGAGATCGAAGCCCTCAAGGCCGGCGCGCTCCTACATGACGTCGGGAAACTCGCCGTGCCGGACCACATCTTGAACAAGCCGGGCCGCTTGACCACGGCCGAATTTGAGCGGATGAAGATTCACACGACGGTCGGCGCGCAGATTCTGGAGCGCGTGAATTTCCCGTATCCGGTCGTCCCCATCGTCCGCCACCACCACGAACAGTGGAACGGCCTGGGCTATCCGGACGGGCTCAAAGGCGAAGAGATTCCGATCACCGCGCGCATCATCTCTGTCGTGGATTGCTTCGACTCCGTGCGCGAGGATCGCCCTTACCGCAGGGGGATGACGCAGGATGAGGCCATGGCCTTGCTGCTGCGCGGCGCCGGAACACATTTCGACCCGAAGGTCGTCAACCTTTTTCTCAAGAACCTCCCGCGCTTTGAAGAGGAGATCGCCGAGCTCGGGCTGGGGCCGCAGGGCTTCACGGAAGAGGAGTGCGAATCGAGCGCCTTCGTGGATTCGGAGATCCACCAGACGAAAGAGCGCCCGTCGGTCCTGGCTTACGACCAGATTAAGAACGCTCACCGCGAGGTCTATGCGCTCTACGAGATCGCGCGCACGTTCGGGTCGTCGCTGGACATCGAAGACACCCTCTCGATTCTCGTCAACAAGGTCGGCCACGTCGTCCCGTTCGACACCTGCATCGTCTATCTCTATGACGATTTGAAAGCCTACGCCACGGCCGCGCACGTCGCTGGCAAGAACGCGTCAGTTCTGCGCGACCGCTGCATCGCGCCCGGCGAGGGCGTGACCGGGTTCGCTTTGAGCAACCGGCGCGCGATTAACCGCATTGACCCAAAGCTCGATTTCGACGGCGTGCACCTGGACCCGGACGGCGAATACCGCTCGATGGCGGCGTTGCCCCTGGTGAAGGACCAGCGCCTGCTCGGGGCGATCTCGGTCTACTCGATGGAGCTCATCGAGTACACGGACGACCACATGCGCCTCTTGGAAACCGTCACACGCCTCGCCTCGGATGCGCTCTTTAACGCGATGCACCACGCCGAGGCGGAATCGAACGCGCTGACGGACCCGCTGACGGGGCTCCCGAACGCGCGCTGCATGTATCTCAGGTTCGAGCAGGAGGCTGCGCGCGCGCGCCGCTCGAACCGCCCGTTTCAGGTGATCATGCTCGACCTGGACGACTTCAAACAGGTCAACGACACGTTCGGCCACCGCATCGGCGACAAGATGCTGCGCGAGGTTGCCCGTATCATTCAGGCACAGCTGCGCGAGTACGATTTTCTGTCACGCTATGCCGGCGACGAGTTCGTCGCCATCGTTCAGGATTTAGGCGCGGTCCAGGTGGAAGAGTTGTGCGGGCGCATCGAAGCGGCGGTCTCGAAGTTCTCCCTGCACGTCCGCGCGGAGCACATGGCGCGCGTCGGCATCAGCGTCGGCGCGGCGACTTACAACCTTGACGGCGAAACCTTGGATCAACTCCTGATCTCGGCGGACCAGGCGATGTATTCCGCCAAATCCGCCCACAAGGAGCAGCGCCGCCTCCAGCTCGAAGGGAAAGCGGAAACGGTCATAGACCTCAACACCGAGAAGCTGACTTCGTCGGCGATTAATTAACAGAGGGGAGGTGAAAAAAAGGTAAAAGTAAAAAGGTAAAAGGAAAGAAGAGCGAGCTGTTCGTCATAACTTTTGCCTTTTTACTTTTACCTTTTGCCTTAGCATCATGAGTTATCACATTCTTCATCAATTTGATGAGCAGTGGCTCGCCGATTTGAAACAGACCGAAGGCGAAGATCAGGGGCATGGTTTTTTGAAATCCCTGCACGGCGAGCGCGACCCGCGCCAACGCGCGAAGCTCGCCGGGCGCGAAAGCAATCGCTGGCTGGTCGTCGCCGCGGCGATTCTGATGGCGACCTTCGCGCTCCTCTTCGCCATTGACGCCAGCCACCGCGCCGAAACCCTTCAACAGCGGCTCGACAGGATTGAGGCGACACTGAGGAGTAAGTAATGTGAGTTCGATATAAGAGAAGAGATTTTTAGCTACTCTATTTCGGCACCACCTCAATCACCTCTTCAGCCGTCGGGATGAAGGGTTTTCCCCCGACGTCGGCGCTTCTGATTCCATTCTGATCCAGCAGGAAAGAGAGACGGCCAGTGCGGTTGTAGCGCACCGGCTCGGCGCCGACCGCCCACCTCTTCGCGTCCTTGGTGATCGCGAGACGAAAGCGGTAGCCGGTCGTGTCGGGTGTCTCTATATCTTTCGGAACGAGCCCGGCTTTGATGAGGGTCGGGAGGTCTGCGAAAAGGTTGTTGTGCTGTGCGGCATAGGCCAGCTGCGCGAGGCTGATGCGCTGCAACATCGCCTGCACTTCGTTGTGATGCGTATTGATGCGCGCCTCGAAGAAGAACTGCTTGCCGGCTTTTCTGACGATTTCCTGGTTCTCGCGGTCTCCGATAATCCAGATGCCTCCCGGGTCGCGCATCAGGCCGACCGGCTCGGCTTCGGCGGCTTTGTCAGCGCCAGCGATCTTGACGAAGACTGTGGCGATGTTGCCGCTCATCTGCTCGCCGCTCACTTCGATCTTGTCCGGGATGGCCGCGGCCATCTTCTCGAACTCCGGGCGCAGCTCTTCGAAATCTTCCGCGCTCAAGCCCTCAAGCGCGGGCCCGTAAATCGAGAGCGCGAAGGCCTCGCGAAACCGGCGCTCGTGCATCATCTTGTAAAAGTCGCGCACCGTCTCGGTAGGCGTGCGCGGCTTGCTGTTTTGGGCAAAGGCTTGCAGGTCCGCGCCGGAAGTTACGAGTAAAAGAAGCAGTGCGAGCGAAAGCACTCCTGAGCAAGCGGTAAGTCGCCGATAATTCATAATCATCTTCTCTGTATAAGGAATGTGCGGCGCGCCCGGCCGTTGACGGGTAGACGCGCCGCACAGTTATAGAAGCCCCAGGGGCGGAAAACGTTGCCGCGACCCGAAGCGGCGAGGGACGAAAGAAAGCCTTCGCTTTTATTCATCCCTCATCTCTTATTCCCTCGTCACTGCTCTCATCCCTTCTTCGCTTTCGACGCGAGCACCCATTCCCTGCCAACGGCGTAGAGCAACAGCGTGAGCAGGAGGAACGGAATCAGCGACAGGAAATCGGCGAACGGCCCTTCGAAGAACGGATTGTTGGCCTTCGACCAATCCTCTATGCCTTTCGTCGTCTTCGTCAAAACTCCTGCCATGAATGCGATGACGATGCCGGCAATCGCGCCGCCAGCGATGTAGCCAGAGGCCATCAACACACCGGGACTCTTATCGCCTTCGGCGACCAACTGGTCTTCCGTCAGGTTCCTGTGCCGTAGTTTCTTGCGCAGGCGGCGATCAACCAGCCAGCGAACCATCCCGCCGATGAAGATCGGAGACGAAGACGAGAGCGGCAGATAGACGCCGACCGCGAACGCCAGAGAAGGAATCCCGGACATCTCAAGCACGATGGCGATCATCACGCCCAGGAGCACCAGGCCCCATGGAAGTTTGCGATCAAGCACGCCCTTGATGATATAGCTCATCAACGTCGCCTTCGGCGCGTCGAACTTGGTGACAGAAGTCTCATCGGGCCGGAACTTGTGAGTCCCGTTGATGCCCGGATCAACCATGTACTTGACGCGGCCTTCATTATCAACCAGGTACCGGGTCACGTCGCCGCTGGTTTCATCCGGCTTGTACCAGACACGATAGGTATTCGGGTCTGTTTGCGCCTGCGGCCCTGTCAGCGCCTCGGTCGTCGTCAGCTTCGAGGGGTCCGCTTTCAGATCTTCCTTGAAGTTGCTCTGGACTTTGTAGGCCACCTGGTTTTTTTCGTTGATCAGATAAGTTCCGTCCTTCAGACCGTTATCTTTGTCTTCGTCCGGAGACTTGGGTCTAGTGGTGTATGTGAAGAGGCGGAAAGAAGGCTGCACGGCCTCTTGATATTCGGGAAGGGCGCGGATGTTCTGCCCCGTCTTGATTCCAGCGACCTTCTTATCAACGGACTCGACCTTATCCCCATTGACTCTGTAAGCGATCTTTCGCGTCACATCATCAATCAGGTAGATGCCCGGCTCTAGCCCTTCTATTTTCGGTTCCCCTGTGTATTCGAAGCGCCGGAAAACAGGCTTGGCCGCACCCGTGTAAGGCTCAAGCTCCGCGGCCTTCCGGCCGATGTCAGCTTTGTTAATGGTCTCGCTGACCGGCTCGGCCACATCCCGCTCGATCTGATAGACGATCTTGCCCGTTGACTCGTCAACCAGGTATTGACCGGGGCCGACGTCCTTAAGCATCGTGAAGACGCGATACTTACCGTCCTTGACCGGTTTGACTTCCTTGTCATTATAGTCAAAGGTCTTGGCGTCATTCGGAATCGTCACTATCTTGTCGGGAGGCGTCTCTTCCGAAATCATAGGCTCCAGCGTGGTGCCCGGAACATAGACGGTTGAGGCGTTGTTCAGGCTCAAAAGAATCGGACCGAGAATCAAGGCGGACGCGCCCGCCCCGATGAGAATGGCTATCTGCTGGAACTTCGGGGTCGCCCCGACGAGGAATCCAGTCTTCAAGTCCTGCGAAGTCGTCCCGCCGTTCGAGGCGGCGATGCAGACGATGGCGCCGATGGAGAGGGCCGTGACGAAGAAGGCGGAACCTGTCCACCCGACCGCCAGGAAGATCAGACAGGTCAGCAGCAACGTGGCGACCGTCATCCCCGAAATAGGGTTCGACGACGAGCCGATCTCACCCGTCAGACGCGAGGAGACCGTCACGAAGAGGAAGCCGAACGCGATGATCATGAGCGCGCCGAGGACCGCCGTCAGGGGATTGAGTTGCAGGCCCAACTGCGGGAAGAGGATGATTGCGGCCATCAGCAGGACGATTCCGATGAGCACGAACTTCATCGAAAGGTCGCGGTCGGTTCGCGGCGCTTTATCCGAAGCCGCCTGCCCGCCTCTCAAATCCTTAATGCCGCCTTTCAGCCCGTGCCAGATCGTCGGCAGGCTGCGGAACAGACTGATAATGCCGCCCGCGGCGACCGCGCCCGCGCCGATGTAGAGCACGTATTTCCCGCGTATATCGTCCGGCCCCATCTCGCTGATCAGCTTTTCTCCCGGCGGCACTACGGTCGTCATGGCGTCGCCGAAAAATTTAATCAGAGGAATCAAAACCAGGTAGGCCAGGACGCCGCCCGCGGCCATGATGGAGGCGATGCGCGGGCCGATGATGTAGCCGACGCCTAAGAGCGCCGGGTTAATTTCTGCGCCGACCGATCCGGCCTTGAACGGCTGACCGAAGACTTTTTGAGGAATCTCTTTCCACCCGTACAAGGCTTTGTTGGCGACCTGATAGAGGAAACCTATGCCGAAGCCCGCGAAGATGGTCTTGGCCCCGATGTTCGTTTCGCCCGCAGCGGCCATCTCCTTCTTCGCCTCTTCCGAGGCTGCGGCCTTGGACTCTTCAGACGCCCCGACCTTGAGGACTTCCGCGCAGGCCGTTCCCTCCGGGTATTTCAGTAGCCCGTGCTGCTGCACAATGAGCGCGCGCCGGAGCGGAATCATCATCAGGATGCCGAGCAGGCCGCCGAGCACGGAGACCAGAATGACGCGCGTGATTTCAAGCTCGAACCCCAGGATCATGATCGCAGGCATCGTCACGCCGACGCCGAAAGCGATACTCTCGCCCGCCGAGCCAGCCGTCTGAACGATATTGTTTTCGAGAATGGTGGCGTTCTTCGCGCCCATCTTCGAGAGCAGGCGGAAGAGCGTGATCGAGATGACGGCGACCGGGATCGAGGCGCTCACGGTCAACCCGACCTTCAAAACAAGGTAGAGCGAAGAAGCGCCGAAGATCATGCCCAGAACCGTGCCGGCGATGATGGCTCGCGGCGTCAGCTCTCGCATCGCTGTGCGCGCGGGGATGTACGGAGCAAATCTAGCTAGAAATGGATTCGTCGGCTTAGCTCCGACAATATCAGGGTATTCGTTAGGCGGATTCGCAGGGTTAAAGCTTTCAGTCGCCATCAGTGTGTGACCTCCGACCTAGAGATTCTTAAAACGGGGAGCGTGCAAGGGGATGTTTCGCGGATACTTTACCTCTGTCCGAACGCCAGAAGCAAGTATCATTACAATAATTTCCGGTTCACGCGGGCCTCTTTTCGATTACGCCGCCTGCGCGACAAAATCCGAGGACTTTTCGCACGCCAACCTTCTACGCCTCACCTCTGCCGGACAAAGCTTCGATTCCGCCCGAAGCACTCGATCCGGCGCATAAACCCCGCGCCGGCCCTTATCTTGCCCTGCCCGTTCACTTTAATTAGAATTGGCGCGCCGGGGAATTTTCCGAACCCTTTACGCGCACAAAGCAGACCTTATGCCTCTTCGTGTGGCTTTTAAATAGAAATATTACGGAAACGGTTTCTGAAAAGCTTTTCAGCGAGCGCGCCGCAACAGGTCTAATCTCAAGCGCTTCACAGACCGTCTGAGGTAAGTATGAGCAAGCCCGAAGGCGACTGGTATCTTTTCGACCGCTATCGCCTGAACATCGTCAGCAAAGAGTTCTTATACGAAGATCATCCCATCCACCTCAACAGGACGCAGTTCGAGATTCTACGGATTCTGGTCGAAAATCACGGGGAGTTCGTTAAAAAAGATAAACTGGTCAATGACGTCTTCGGAAATTCCTCTGTCGGTCCGAACACCATCGAACAGGCAATCTACGACTTGAGAGGGAAACTCCACGACGCGGCCGGGGAGAGCAGATTCATAGAGACGGGGAGGCGCATGGGCTATCGCTTCGTCGCGAACCTGAGGCGAGTCAGCGGCGAAGACCTGGATCAGGATTCCAACCCGGCGTTGGAGGCGCAGGCGGAAGAAGAGCGCCCCGCTCTCGCGCCGCACGCGGAGGAGAACGTCGCTGTAAGAAGCGCAGGAGGCGGGACGATCACCTTTCGGGACTGGATACGCGGCCCCGATAAATCTGTCAAACTGGTCCTCGTCGCCTGCGTGATTCTGACCGTGGCAATCTCGACCGCCGGAATCACCAGCGAGTGGGCCAAGCCTTTCGTCAGCACGGCGCAATTCTTCGTGATCCTGATAGCGTTCGTGCCCTTCCTGCGCGAGCCGAAGGGGTTTCGCAGGCAGGGTCCGTTCGAGGATGACAGGTTCAGTGAAGAGATTAGAAAAGCCACAGGCTACGACGATGCGCGCGAGTGGAATGAAGCGCAAGAGATAGCCCAGACTGCCCTGGAACAATATACCAGATGCTGGCAGTTCCTACTGGTCTCCTGGCTCGTCCTCTACGGTTTTCTGGCGTTCCTGGGCTCCGCGAGTCCCGCGCTGAGCATCGCCACCACTCTCTTCAATAATTGCAATACGCTGATTATCGCTCTCTGCTTCAACATCCTGAACAAACCGATGGTCATCACGGCGGGAGACCGAAACAAAGATAATCTTTTAATCGTCGGCCTGGTGGTTCTGCTGGCCTTTACGTTTATCGAAATCCTGCTCGTGTTTCGTCAAAACTATATCCAGACGGACCGGATTCTGGAGGGCGCGGACCTGGTTAGCGGAATTGCAGGGGGAATCGCGATGGCCCTGTACGTCGGCCGCCTCCAGAGTAAATTCCTGGGGCCCCCGCCCTGGCTCCTGATCGCGCTCTATTCTTATACGGCGATTCAGCCGCTGTACGTCTTCTTTAATAACCGCCAGCTCTGGCCCGTGATACTGATAGACGTCGCCCTGATCTTGAAATGCCTGCTCTTCCTCTACATGGCCTGGCTCTTTCAGTCCGGGCGACTCCTCTTCTATCTGGTACAGGTCCGGCGAACGTACCAGAAGGTGGAGACAGACTGGCAGGAATTTCGGAAAGTCCTGGACTAGGAAGGTCAGTACCGCCTGCGGTAGCGGGCGGGTTTGTCAGGCTAAAGCACCCGCCCGCTACCGCAGGCGGTACTGACCCGTTATCCAGTTGTCAAACACCATCAAGGACGAGCTAAACTCAAACGCCGCTGGCGCGGCGGAATAATGCATGCTCTTCATTTAACTACTGAGGCAGGAACGCGAATGAACAAACGTCAACTCGCCCTCTCGATTATCGCGAGCTTCGTTCTCTCCCTATTATTTCAGGCCCCGTCGCGTGCGGAGACGCCCGTACAGCAGAAGAGCGGCGCGCAGTCCCCGGCGGCCCCCGTGCCGGCGCCCGAAGAGGTGCTGGGCTTTCGCCCCGGCGACGACCGCAAACTGGCGAGCTGGGCGAGCGTGGTCGAATATTTCCGGCGTCTGGATGCTGCCTCGGACCGCTTGAAGTTCGAGGAGCTGGGAAAGACGACGATGGGCGCGCCGTTCGTGATGGCGACCATCAGCGCGCCGGAGAACCTGCGGCGTCTGAACGAGTACAAAGAGATTCAGCGACTGCTCGCGGACCCGCGCACGCTCGGAGCTAACGCGGACCGCAAGGCACAAAGGCTCATCGCGCGTGGCAAGACGATAGTGCTCATCACCTGCGGGATACACTCGACGGAGGTCGGATCATACCTTTCCTCGATGCTGATCGCGCACCGCCTCGCGTCCTCAGACGATGCGGAGGTCCAGGGAATCTTGCGCAACACGATCATCCTGCTCGTCCCGTCGCTCAACCCGGACGGCGTTGATATTGTTAAGAACTGGTACGACAAGACGCTCGGCACGCCTTTCGAGGGCACGGACCCTCCTGAGCTTTATCACAAATACACGGGTCACGATAACAACCGCGACTGGTATGCCTTCACGCAGAAGGAGACGCAGCTCACTGTTGATAAGATTCACAACGTCTGGCACCCGCAAATCGTCCACGACATACACCAGCAGAGCAGCAACGGCTCGCGCCTTTTCCTGCCGCCGTACATGCAGCCAGTCGAGCCGAATGTGCCGAAGCAGATTGTGGAAGGCTACACGGAGCTGGGCCGCGCGATGGCAGACGAGATGCGCGCCGCAGGGTTCAAGGGCATCACCTGGGATTCGACCTACGACGCCTGGACGCCCGCGCGCGCCTACTCGCACTATCACGGCGGCGTACGCATCCTCTCGGAAACGGCGTCCGCGAAGCTCGCCACACCCATCACTGTAAAGTTCGACGACCTGCGCGCAGGACAGAACTACGACCCGCGCAAAGCCTCCGCGAACTTCCCAGATGTCTGGCAGGGCGGCGAGTGGCGCTTACGCGACATCACCAACTACATGACGACCGCTGCCTTCTCCCTATTGAGACACGCCGCGCAGAACCGCGAGCACTGGCTGGAGAGATTTTATGAGATTGGGAAGGAAGCCGTGCGGCCGAGAAAGAACGGCGAGTTATTTGGGTTTGTGATCCCGTATGGTACGCGTTACGGCTTCCTTCAAGAGATTTTGGAGCGCGGCGGAGTTAAGATTGATTCTACTGGAAGTTTTATAGCAGACGGCGTGCGGTATCCTGACAACAGCTTGGTTGTACGAATCGCACAGCCATACGGGAGCTTCGCAAAGGCGATACTGGAGGCGCAGCATTACCCAAACCTGAGAGACGCTTCAGGCAATCCCATTGCACCGTATGACGTAACAGCGCACACGCTCCCCCTGCTGTTGGAAGTAAAAACTCAGCCTATCTTCAGTCCTTTTAGATTAACCAGGCCTAAGACCCTGCATGTAAATGCTGGCGGATGCGCGATTCTGCCTCCCTCGCGCCTCGCTATTTACAAATCTCACGTTCCCTCGATGGATGAAGGTTGGACAAGGTGGGTGCTTGAGAATCAGTGGGAGCCTCCTGATCCAGGCAAAGCCTTCTGCGCTCCCCGCTTCATCGCTTTGATAGATGATGGTATCCGTAAAGGAAGCTTACAAGACAGCGCTGACGTAATTCTTTTCCCAGATCAATCGCCGCGCGCGATTCTCGAAGGGCAGCGCAAGGGAGCGATGCCTGAAGAGTACACGGGCGGGGTCGGCGCGGAAGGCGTTAAGCGATTGCGTGAGTTTGTCGAGCAGGGCGGGACGCTCGTTTTTCTGAATCGAGCTTCGGACTTCGCCATCGAACAGTTCAAGCTGCCCGTGCGCGATGTGACGGAAGGTCTCAAGCGCACGGAGTTCTACGTGCCCGGCTCAATCCTACGCATCGAGCTGGACACGTCGCACCCGATCACGAAGGGGATGCCGAAAGAATCAATCGCGTGGGTGGAGAACTCGCCCATCTTTGAAATCAAACCGGACCCGGCGGCCCTGGCGCGAGTCCGTGTCATTGCGCGCTACCCCGAAGCGGCGGACCCGCTCCTTTCCGGCTGGCTCCTGGGCAGCGAGCGCATCCGCGGCAAGGCCGCGCTCGTAGAGGTGGGCTTAGGCAAAGGGCGCATCTACCTCTTCGGCTTTCGTCCCCAATACCGCGGGCAATCGCTGGCGACCTACCCGCTGCTCTTTAACGCCATCGCGCCAACGAAATAACACGTAGGACAGGCATTCCTGCCTGTCATGAGCGCGCCAGCGCGAACATATCAGCTATTACGCAAAACTCTCCAGCGTGCTGGCGCACGCTTTGACAGGCAGGAATGCCTGTCCTACGAAGGCCTCCGAAAAATTAAACCTTGCGGCCCCAGGTGTCGTATAATCAATTGCGGACGAGGACGCCCGGCAGAAGCGCAAAAGAGGTTGGAAAGCCATCGCGCAGGCGCCCCCGATGCACAGGCCACAATGGTCGCTCTTCTCATCACCACATTTTTCCTGTTAGCCGGAATCACTTACGCCTTCTATCTACGGCAACGCTCCTCGTCCAGAGAGGACCTGGACCTTCTACTTCCTCCGCCCGCGAACACCGCCGGACTATTCGGCGACCGCGGCCTGCTGGAAGAAGCGCCCGCGCCTGCTTTAGCCGAAGAAGAGAGGAAAGCGAAATTCGCGGAACTCCGCCGCTCCCTGATTTCACGCGCGGCCTCCGGCGACCGTGAGGCTTTGCGCGAGGCACAGGCTACGGCTGATGACGCGCTCTACGATGAAGTCTTAGACGCGCTCGTCAATCACGCGGACTCCGAAAAGAGTCTGTTCGCGCTCGTCTCATTCATCGCCAGAAGCGACGCTCATTTGCGCGTTAACCGGAGACTTGCAGAGAAGTTTATGGAGAGCTGGAAAACGCGGCCCGACCGCAACTCTACAGCGCAGATGCTGCACGTGGCGGCGGTCGCCGACGACGCGGGCGTCTATCAAAGGGCCGTTGAAACTGCCTACGAATACTGGCGCGACCGCAGGCTACAGGGAATCCACGCGGACGAGTTACGGCAACTTTTCGAGAGCGAGTTCTGGCTGCTCGCTCCCGCAACCAGGAATTCCGGCGCGGGCTTCGTTCTCAAACGCACCCTCGCCCAACTTCGCCGCAAGCTTGCGGCAGAAAGAGATGTCGTGAATCGTGAATCGTAAATCGTGAATAGTTAAAACCGCTTTCATCTATTGACGATTTACGATTCACGATTCACGAGCATTGAGGATTGTCATGAAAAACTTTGATTTCACCCCCTACATTCCGTACCTGATCGGCGGCTTCGTTTTGCTGCTGGTGCTGATCTTTATCGTGCGGCGCATTTTCGTCAACGTCGGTGCCAAAGAGATCGCGATTAAGGAGCGGCGATACCTCGGCTCAAAGATGCCTCCGGGGCGCGTGGTCGCCACCGAAGGCGAAGTCGGCATACAGGCAGACGTCCTGAAGCCCGGCCTGCACCTGATTAAATGGCCCTTCGAAAAGGTCGTCCGCAAAGTCCCGCTGATTGAGATCGGGTCGGACGAGTTGGGCATCATCGAGGCCGTTGACGGCGAGCCGATGCCGCCGGGCCGCATCTTCGCGCCCGACCGCGCGCAGAACGCACACAACAACTTTCAGGACCCGATTGCCTTCATCAAGCGCGGCGGCGTCAAAGGCATACAGCTTCGCACGCTGCCGCCGGGCCTGTGGCCAATTCACCCTTACCTCTTCCGCGTCTCTGTGTCGAAGGCGACCGTCATCCCGCCGGGCAAGGTCGGCGTCATCACGGCCGCCGACGGCGAGCCGCTCGACCCGGGCCGCCTGCATGGCAAGGCCATCACCGGCCACCGCAACTACCAGGACGCCGAGCAGTTCATCGCCAGCGGCGGGCAGAAGGGCCCGCAGGTCGAGATTCTGACGCCCGGCACTTACCGCATCCTGAACAATTCCGTTGACATTACCGACAACAATACGGTCAAGCCAGGGCTCTTCAACATCCGCCTCTTCGACGCGACCATCATCTCCGAGAATCAGATCGGGCTGGTCGAAGCTCTCGACGGCGCGCCTTTGGACCCGCGCGACTACGTCGCCACGCCCGTCGAGGGGCACGACAATTTTCAGGACTGCAACGAGTTCATCAATCGCGGCGGCCAGCGCGGGCCGCAGAAGGACATCCTGCTGCCCGGCACCTACTACATCAACCCGCTCGTCTTCAAAGTGATTCTGGAGACGGCCAAGGAGATTGCGCCGGGTGAGGTCGCCGTCATCGTCTCCAACATCGGCAAAGACCCAGGCGAAGAGATTCGCCGGCAGATGGCCGCGAAGGTCCGCGAGCGCATGGAGCGCGAGGAGCAGGAGCACGTCGAGCAGGCCGCCGCGCGCCTGGACAAGCTCTCAGACGAGCAACGCAACGTCACAGAGATTCAGGAAGACCTGCTCTCTGGCGACCCTGCGGACCGCCGCCTGGACGAGGGCGCGCACGAGGCTTACGTCGTGCCCGAAGGCTATCGCGGGATACAGGAGACGGTCGTCGGCCCCGGCCGCTACTACGTCAACACGCTCGCCATCAGCCCCATCGTCATCCCGACGACGAACCAGACGGTCGAGTGGACTGCCGGGGAGGTCAACCAGTCGTTCAACCCCTTCGAGGTCATCTCGAAGGACGGTTTCACGATGCAGTTGGAAGTGCGGGTCGTCTTCCGCGTCAAGCCGGAGGACGCGCCCTTCATGGTCGCCAAGATCGGCTCGATTGATAAGCTGATCCAGAACGTGATGCACCCGCTGATTGACTCCATCTTCCGCAACCAGGCGTCGGAGTCTTCGGCGATGGCTTACCTTCAGAACCGCCACGAGGAGCAGGAGCGCGCGGAGGCGCGCGTCCGCGCTCATCTCCTGAAGTATCACGTGGACGTGGTCAACGTGCTCATCTGCCACATACACCTTCCGGCGGAGCTGATGAAGACGCAGACCGAGAAGATTCTAGCGGAGCAGCGCCAGAACATGTTCGACGCGCAGCGCGAGGCCGAGGAGAAGCGCATCCAGCTGGAGAAGATCACGGCGCAGGCCAACAACCAGAAGGACCTGATGGCTGCGACCGTTGGCGTCGAAATCTCCGGCAAGCGCGCCGAGCAGCGCAAGGCGGAGGCAGAGGGCGAGGCCCATTACATCCTAGCAACGGGTAGGGCCGAAGCCGAGAAGGTTCGGTTGATGGGCGAGGCTCAGGGCGTGGCCTACAAAGAGCAGGTCAACGCGCTTGGACCGCAGGGCGTGGCGCTCGTCGAAACCCTGAAAGTCATCGGCGAGAAGAATGTCCGCATCACGCCCGACGTGATGGCGACAGGCGGCTCAGGCGATGGCGCTGGGGGCTTAGGCACACTGCTTCTGCTCAACCTCTTCAAAGACCGCCTGAACCTCCCGGCGGAGAACGGCTCGAAAGCGCCTGTGAAGTGAAAGCGCCTGCTCAGCACTTCAAACAAAAGCGGCTACTTAGCATATAAGTAGCCGCTTTTTCTTTCTTATTGGCAACTTAGATTTCGAATAGCTTTATTGTTTAGCTTGCCTCAAAGTGTTTCTTCTGTTCTTACTTTGTCGCACTGCTGCTGCGATTACAGGTAGCTCGTATATAGTTTTAAGCAAGCTCTCTAAGATGTCGAGTGATGCTAGCAACTCATCAGCCGGGGGCGGTGTGATTTCATGAGCAGCCTCATTTCCAAGAAATCTATGTATGTGTAAAAAATCAGCCTGGTTTTTAGATAGTGCACCAGTCGTAACGAGTGCATCAATCTTTTCCTGTAGATTTCCGCCTAGACATGTCTGGTCTATGCAGATTGCTTCTACTAATGCCCTTAGTCCTATAGCGGCGAGGGTCGGTGCATCTGCATTGAGAGCCTTTAGAGTTTCTGAGTAAATCCGTCGAACTTTTTGCGGGAAATGGTCTGAAGCACTGATAGACTGCCGGCCACCGGCGCGACTAGGATACAAAGTTTCTGTCGTTTCACGAGACTCGCTTTCCCACAAAAGTTCTTGAAAGGACACTGTATGGCAGCCGCAACAACGAATAATTCTGTGCTTCTTTACGAACTCAATCGTTTGCCCCTCTGGGGGATCGTCATCGGGGTAAATAAAATATTCATTACTATGCTCGCAGATGATTTCGTGGCGAGTTTGCCGGGAGCATTCTTTACAACTGGTGCTTGTGATTTTTGTGTTACTACTCATCGCATTCACCCACGTTATTCTTGATCTAAGCGCCGACCGTTTCAAGATCAACTCTCAATTGTTCCGGTGCTGATACGGAGAAGTTCAGTTTCTCAAACCCAATCACCCGGCCCTGACGGTCTTTCATCAAGATCACTTCATCGCCAGTTTCTTCGCAGACGTACTCATCTTGCGGGTCGCCGAACCAGACGGTCAGAGTGTTACCTGTGTGGTCGTAGAATACTTTTACTTGCTCCATATTTGTTCCCCTTCTTTAATAGCGTCTGTTGGAAATGTTGTAATCAAAAAGCCATCCACGTCAAGCCGCTTTGTGACCGCGCAAATCCAACGCTTTGGCTGCTCTATTCGATAAAAGAGATGCACAGTCGGATCGGTGCGGCTTCGCCGAATCTCATCGGGCTCTCGTAAAGCATTCTGTACATCTGCCTCGCGCCCGCGCATAACAGGATGCTTAACTGTGACAATCAACTCCCAGTAGCTGCGCGTGACACGGACGCGAAAGCCAAGAGGAGTAGCCACTTCGAAGAATAGATCATCAGCCACTTTCTTTCCCACTAGTCGGATAGTCCTGTCAGATTAATTTTAGACTATTTTGTACCTTTGAGATATGTCTCTGAGCAACACAATTATCAGCGAAACGATTGCTGAGTGTGGCTGCCCTCAGTCGGGCGACGTGGCCTGCTCTCGTGCGCTCGGGCGCGTTTTCGAAGTATCTCTGTAACAGCTCGAACGAATTTTAGAACCTCTGTATCGGAGGATTTAATCAACGGATGAAGAAAGTTCTGACTCTCGCGTTATCAATCTCTGCCGTCTGCCTCCCGACCTTTATCTCTTCAAGCGCCTGTACGGAGGCGAAACAAGACGCTGCTATGGAGCGGGCCGCTCAAACTCCCGCAAAGGATTCGCCCCCGACTGATTCGACTTCCATCCTCGAACAGAAGATTTCGCAGATCGCAGCGACCTCCGGCGGGACGGTCGGCGTCACAGCCATCCACATCGAGAGCGGGAAGCGAGTCTCCCTGAACGGGGCGGAGCGCTTTCCAATGGCGAGCGTCTACAAGCTGCCCATTGCGCTGCAAGTGCTGCGGCGTGTCGAACGGGGCGAGCTAAAGCTGAGCGACACTGTCAAACTTTCTGAGCACGACTTCCGGCCAGGAGTCAGCCCCGTCATCAAAGAGGTGAAAGGCAAGTCCCTGACCGTTACCATCACACGACTGCTCGACCTGATGCTCGGGATGAGCGACAACACGGCGAGCGACATCCTCATGCGCCAGGCAGGGGGGCCGGAGGCCATCACCGCGCGCCTGCGCGAACTCGGCATCAAGGGTGTTGACGTCAACCGCTCCGAAGCGCAGATGGCCTTAGACTTTTGGGGAGTCCGCCAGCCACCCCCGGAATCGGAATGGACGCTCGCGCTTTTCGATAAATTGAAAGCCGAGGTTAAGCCTGCGGAGCGCGAGGCGGCGGCCGCGGCAGCCGTCAGCGAGATGCGCGACACTTCGACGCCCGACGCGATGGCGGAGCTGCTCATTAAGTTCCACCGCGGCGAGACGCTTGGGACTGAAGGCACGGAGCGCGTCCTGCGAATCATGAAGGCATCGCCCACAGGTCCGGCGCGGCTGAAAGGTTTGCTCCCGAAGGGGACCGTCGTCGCGCACAAAACCGGCACCATTGGTTCGATGACAAATGATGTCGGCATCATCAAGCTGCCCGGCGACGGCGGGCACATAGCCATCGCAGTCTTCGTCAAAGGCTCTACGAAGAGCGTCGAGGAGCGCGAGCGCGTCATCGCGGAGATAGCGCGGGCGGCTTACGACCACTTCACCACCCCGCAGCCCACTGGCGCGCGATAAAGGCTGGCAATCTTTATGAAAATTGGTTAGGCTGCTCCTTCTTCGGAGCAGCCTGATTTTTTTCTCAAGTAGCCAGCCTCGGTCCATCTCGGAGCGCGTATGAAAAACAGAACCCTTAGAACCGCCTGTCTCTTGTTCGGCATTATCCTCATCTTTTCCGCCTCGCTCTCCCGCGCCCAGACGGCCCCGAACGCGGCGCAGGATTTCGAGAAGACTGAGAAGATGATTGTGATGCGCGACGGTGCGCGCCTCTACACAGAAATCTTCGTGCCCAGGAAGATGTCCGAGCCCCTGCCGATCATTTACCTACGCACGCCTTACGGCATAGACGGCTGGGGCGAGCGCTCCATCAACGGGTTCCTGAAAGAGCTTGTGGACGAAGGCTACATCTTCGCCTTTCAGGACATTCGCGGGCGTTTCAAATCCGATGGGACGTTCGTCATGGAGCGTCCGCCGCGCAGTAACCCGTCTGACCCGAAGGCCGTTGACGAAGGCACGGACGCTTACGACACGATTGAGTGGATGCTGAAGAACGTCCCGCGCAACAACGGTCGCGTAGGGATGACCGGCAGCTCCTATGACGCCTGGCTCGCTGTGATGGCGACGCTTGAGCCGCACCCGGCCTTAAAGGCCGTCGCGGAACAGGCGACCCCTGCGGACATGTTCCTCGGCGACGACTTTCATCATAACGGCGCGTTTCGTTTGAGCTACGGTTTCGAGTACGCGTACCAACTGGAGTCGTCGAAAGAGAATGAGAATTTCAAGTTCGACCGTTACGACACCTACGAGTGGTATCTGCGGCTCGGCGCGCTCTCTAACGCGGACGCGAAACATTTTCATGGAAAGTTGCCGACCTGGAACAACTTCGTGCAGCACCCGAATTACGATGCGTTCTGGAAGAGCCTCGGCCTGGCCTATCAATTGAAGCGCCCGACCGTCCCCATCATGCACGTCGCGGGCTGGTGGGACCAGGAAGATTTTTACGGTCCAGTCACGGCTTACGAACTGCTGGAAAAGAATGACCCGAATCATCTGAACTATCTGGTCGTCGGCCCGTGGAATCACGGCGGGTGGGAGCGTCGAGACGGGGACAAGCTGGGCAACATCAATTTCGAGAGCGCGACGAGCAAGTATTTCCGCGAAAAGATTCGCGCCCCCTTCTTCGCGCACTTCCTGAAAGATAAGGGCGACTGGAAGCAGCCCGAAGCGATCACCTTCCAGACCGGAGCCAACAAGTGGATGTCCTATGACAGCTGGCCACCGCGCTCCAATGTCACCGAGCGCAACCTCTATTTTCGCGGCGACGGGCGACTCTCGTTCGAGCAGGCGTCGCGCCCCGAACGCGCGGAGTACGACAGCTACGTCTCAGACCCCTTTCATCCGGTGCCGTACAGGCCGCGCCCCATCGAGCCGACTTATAACCTGACGACTAAAGGCGGCTCGCGCTGGTACACATGGCTCCTGGAAGATCAGCGCTTCGTACACAAACGCGCGGACGTGTTGACGTGGGAGACAGAGACGTTGAAAGAGGACGTGGTGGTCTCGGGCCGCATCGTCGCGCATCTTTTCGCTTCGACTTCAGGCACAGACAGCGACTGGATTGTGAAGCTGATTGACGTTTACCCGGAGGAGTACCCGAAGGACCCGAAGATGGGCGGCTACCAGTTGATGGTGGCGAACGAGATTTTACGTGGCCGCTTTCGCAAGAGCTTCGAGAAGCCTGAGCCGGTCGTGCCCAATCAGGTCAACGAGTACGTGATTGACCTGCACACCAGCGATCATCGTTTCCTCAAAGGCCACAAGATCATGGTGCAGGTGCAGAGCACATGGTTTCCGCTCTATGATCGCAACCCGCAAAAGTTCGTCCCGAACATCTATATGGCGAAAGACTCTGATTATCAGGCCGCGACCCAGCGCGTCTATCGGTCCAAGCGGTTTTCGTCTTATGTGAGCATTCCCGTGGCAGCAAAAACGGAATAGAGGGCGCGTTCTTAACACACGGTCGCCAATTATCCTTTCGCCCCTATACCTCGCTTCCAAACGGTCCGTTATGATCTGGCTGAATATTGACAACCGGGCAGACCATCATTATCGTATCCGCGCTACACGACCTGTTTTTCTCCCCCTCGCCGCTATCGAACCCGGGGCAACAACTATCCGTACTTCCGCAAACTGTCAGGACCGACGGCGTCTCGCGCCACAGGCAATGGAGCTTGAAAAGAGAGTTAGTTAACGCTCCCGAACAATTCATAGAAAGACAATCGGCGCAGGAGCCCGGATAAACAGAGACGAGTCTGAACAGTATCTGAACAGTATCCACCAGCCGGATTGACCGCTGCTAAGCTTGATGACGGAAAATCCTGTCTGCCGTTTTCAACGACGATGACGGCGTAACAAAGGAGATAATTTTATGTTTCCGAAATTGAAAATCCAGCAAACGTTTTACGTCATTTTCACATTTGCGGCCGTCTTGGGTCTGTTCTTCGCGCCGCTGTCGAACCTCGTTTCGGCGCAGGAGGAGGAGGAGGAGCGGGAAGTTAATATTATCGCCAAATATAATTTTGACCCCAAGGTCAACGGATTCAGCTTTAGCAATTACGGCAACAAAAAACATGTCTGGCAGGATGATTTAACGGAGGAGGATTTTATCCATCTGTTCGGCGCCCAGGCAGCCTGCGTTACCGGAAAAACCGAGAAGGATTGCGTGCTGAAGAAGACCGCGGAAACCTGGATGCGCCAGGAACTCGAAGGGATGGACAAGGGACATTGCGAAGGGATGGCGGCAACGAGCTTGCGCTTTATGCAGGGCAAGGATTTCAAACAAAGAGACAAACCCCCGACTTTCCAGGAAGGCGCCGACACGACATACAAGCTTCGATTCCCCAGCCCGTCGGTGGAAAACTATATCGCCTATTATTTTATCACCCAAAGTTTTCGGGAAGTTTCGCAGCCGTCAAGGGCCACTGCGGAAAAGGGACCGGCGGCAATAGTTAAGATGCTCGTGGACAGTATGAAAGCCGGAAATGACCCTTACAGCCTGGGAATCTACAAATACAAAAACGGCGAAAGAGAAGAGGGCCACGCCGTCACGCCTATAGCCGTCGAAGACGCGGGCGACAAGTATAAGATTCACATCTACGACAACAACGCGCCGGGCGAAACGCTGATCATGACGGTCGAGAAAGACGGCAAGCAGCAATGGAGATTCAACACCTCCATCAACCCGGACGAAGAGCCAGATTGGTATATCGGAGACAAAAACACCAAAACGCTTGAATTGACGGCGAATTCCTGGCGCGAGCGTCAGCGCTTTACCGCGCCGTTTGATGAGGAAGAAGAGGAAGTAGAAGAGGAATCGGCGCATCAGAGTAAGAACAGCACAAGGTCGAAAACGTCTGGCGCCCGCTCGGCGGAATTCACGCTCAACGGGGACGGCGATCTGCTGGTAACGGATGGGAACGGAAAAAGGATTGGTTTCGACCCGAAGACGAATCGCTATGTCAACGAAATCCCGCAAGCCGAAAATTTTACGCCGAAGGGCGGACTGGGCATTGACCTGCCGCATTACCGGCTGCCTTTCCGGACCAACGGAAAACCTTACACGATTACGATCTCAGGCAATAATCTCAAAACGGAAAGCGACGTTGATTTCACCTACACCGCGTCCGGCTTTTCGGTCGGCTTTGACGGCATCCGTCTTGACCCGAAAGAGGTTCTGACGATGACCGTTTCGCCAGACGGCGAACAGCTTTCATTCACGGCAGGCAAGGACGGCGAAACGCCCGAGATTTATTACTCGATGGACGCTGCGGACGGCACCAGCTATTTCGTCGAAGTTGACGGCGTTCAGCTCGATGCCGGAAAGACGCTGTCCGCACATTTCGACGACGAGACCGGAAAATTCGTCTTCAGAGACAACGACGGCAACGAGGACAAATACGACGTGGATTTCGAGCGCGTGCTGCCGAACGGCACCGAGCAGAATTACGAGACCGACGACATCGAAATCGGTAAGGTTGACAACTACGAGATGGACTTCGGCAAATGGGACGGTAAATCCGACATCTGCTTCCGCGACGACGACGACGGCAACGGCTTTGCCAACGACGAGTGCGAACCGCAGACCAAAGAGGACAACGACGACGACCCGGACGACGCCGACGACGAGGCGGACGACGAAGACTCGGATATTGACAACGACGGCAAACTCAACGACGACGACACGGACGACGATGGCGACGGCATACCGGACGACAAAGACACCGATGACGACAACGACGGTGAGCCCGACACCGAAGACACGGACGACAATGAAGACGATGGAGGTAACAGGCCCGGCAGTCTAAGCTTCCAGCAATGGAGATCCATCATTAATCAGACGGTGACCATGGAGTTTCTGAAGGGTGACTGATAGTAAAATAGACTGGAATAGTTGCGAGACCGGCGCGTCCTCACCGCAAAAACTCTCCCGGCAACCATCTAACAGCCGGGCCGGAGTCGAAACCACGAGGTCGAGCGATGAAAAGAACAACATCTCTTTTACTGATTGCATTAGTTTCTTGCTTTTCCGCGACAGCACAAACGGCGAAGCCCGGACGCCCGGCTTTGCCTTCTGACATCTCTGCGGCAGCAGGCCAGGATTCCGACAGCCTCCTCAAGAATCCTGTCATCCAGGCCCGCATGAAAAGGCTCATGGGCAAGCAGTACGCTTCCTTCATGGAATCGTTCGAGACTCTCACGCCCGTCGCCAGGCGTGGAAACTTTCTCTTCTCAACGGGCTGCCTGATTCACGCCTGCACGCATCTGGAGTCGGCCATCGCGATTGACTTGACCAACAGAACGGTCCACGCCGCCATCTTCCGCCAGGATGAAAAGACCAGATATTTCAACGAAGGCGGCAAGGCTACGCCCGAAGTCATCAGAGATTGGGCAAATAATTTAAGACAGCTCAATAATCAGACAAGCAGTTCACAGTCCAAACGCTCATTTGCCACTCCCGATGTTGCCCTGGCACAAGTTGAGACTGCATCCCCCAGAAGATTGCAGAGCCTGGCCTCCGCGCGCGGCTTCATCGGCGGCGAGTCGCATGACGGCTACGTGGTCCGTGCGCGCAAAGGCCAACTCCTGACGGTGCGCCTTTCCTGGCTGCGTGAAGGTGACAACCGCGCGTCGCTCGCCGTCAGCGAATCGTCTGACTTCTACGCGGGCGAGCCTGTGAAGTTCGGGACAGAATATGACAATGGTCGGCGTTGGGCGGGTAAGGTTCCGAGAAGCGGGGACTATTACATCAACGTGGTGGCGCACCCCTCGGCGCATTACACGCTTAAGGTGAGTGTCAGGTAGCCGACTTAGAAGACCAGCAGTGACACGCAGATGGTTGAGTTAATTGGATGCAGCCCGTAAGAGCACTCATGTCAGTACCGCCTGCTTAAGCTGGGCGGGTTCTTATACCAAGATGCAATAAGAAAAGAGGTGATACGATCCACGAAATCACACGAAACAACACAAAAGTGCTTGTTGTTTCGTGTCGTTTCGTGTGATTTCGTGGATAATCTCTTCCTCTCTTTTGATTGCATTTCGGTATTAGCTTACCCATACCCGCCCAGCTTAAGCAGGCGGTACTGACCCGTAGGCTACATGCAATTGCAATCATCTATAGAGTCCGTGACTTGGTGTCGCACTACGATAATCACTCAGTTCGAGCAGCGCGCCTCTATGATCGTTTTGGCCTTGCGCACGAACTCTGCGGTCCAAGCCTCCGGCGCCTCGTCGCGCTCCTGATTGCGCGAAGCGCGGAACACTTTTGTAATAAGGCCGCTGCTTGCCTCCGCGTCCAAAAGACGTTGCAGGCCGTTAGCCAGGAGTTGACGGCCAGCCTCTGTGATGCTCACATCGCCGACGCTCTTGGCGGTTGTGGTGCAGCGACCGCCGCTCACCTTGATAGGGTCTTCCCTTCCCTTCCAACGGCTGAGCCTGGCCTTGCTCTCGCTCGCGCTGGAGTGGCCGAAGGTCGAGCCCATGTCGCTGACGTAGTAAACGGCCTGCCCCTCCTTACAGGTCCTGGTGCCGTCCGCGCCCTTCTCGGAATCGAGGCAGGCGTACTTGTGGTTGTCAGTCTTGGTGTCGCCGTGGTCTATGAAGGCGAGCCAGAGCTTGAAGGCATCTATCTCTGCGCGAGGAGCACC
>DASVXV010000168.1:0-7870 GCA_036392495.1 Pyrinomonadaceae bacterium
GACCAGAGCGCAGCAAAGATCAGACCTGAATTTGTTCGATCCGTTTTTCCTAAGATTTTTGCAGGTTTTCGAGATAGTTCAATGATTCCCAAACATCTATCAATACTTGTGTAGATACTAATGGCGTCAGCCCTGGGTCACCAGCGGGAAGAAATATCGAGCCCATGAAATGGGCGACAGCCCAATATGAATTGCGGGCGGGCACCGACGGGCTGTCGCCCGCTCTCGCGGGCTTGATGGGTTAAATGCTTGTCTTGTCCCAGGGCTAACGCCCTGGGCTTTAGACGGTCGCCCGCTCAAGCGGGCTCGAACGTCTTGGCTCTCTCATCACCCCGCGCTGACGCGTGGGGCTTTATTCTACCGCCCGCTCTCGCGGGCTGGCGTATGTTTTATCCATAAGCCTCTTTGTTTATCTCCACTCATTAATTGCTTTGAGAATGGCTTGAGCCGCGCGCTTTGACGCTGCTCCCGCGCCGAGTCGCGCCGCGGCCTCCTTGAGTTGCGCGCGCGCCTCTTCGTTTCGTTCTCGGTCCAGTAATTTCGTCAGCTCTCGCGAGAGGCGCTCGCCCGTCAATTCGTTCTGCATCAACTCCGTGACCAGCCGTTCGCCCGCGATCAGATTTATCAGCCCGTAGTGTTCGGCGTGAATGAGGCGACCGAGCGTGTGCCAGTTGATGAAAGATTCTTTATAGGCGATGACGAAGGGCGTCTCAATCAGCGCCGCTTCGAGCGTGGCCGTGCCGCTACAGACAGCCGCCGCGTCAGCCGCCGCCAGAGCTTCGCGCGTTTCGTGCTGGATGATTTGAAGAGTGGCCTGGGCGGGCGCGTTTTGTCGTGCGGCAGCTTCGATAATGTTGGTCGCTTCTTCGCGCGGGCGGTTGGGCGCGAGCGCGACGACGAACTGCGTTTCCGGGCGCTGTTGTGAAATGAGATCCGCCGCCGCGAGCATCGCGGGCAGGATGCGTTCGAGCTCTTTGCGGCGACTGCCGGGCAGAAGCGCGATGAGAGGTCTTGAAGGATCGAGATTGTGGCGCTGACAAAACTCTTCGCGCCCGTGACGCGGATAGACCTCGCCTGCAAGCGGGTGGCCGACAAACTGCACCTGCCCAACCTGACGTTCTTTGTACCACTCAGCCTCGAAGGGCAGAATCGAGAGCAGCAGATCAACGTCGCGGGCGATGGCGCGAACGCGGTAAGAGCGCCAGGCCCAGAGCTGCGGGCTGATGTAGTAGATGACGCGCAGGCCCCTGCGATGAAGCGCACGCGCCAGGCGCAGGTTGAAGTCGGGCCAGTCAACGAGGATGACCGCCTCCGGGCGGCGCTCAATCGCGGCGCGCTTCAAGGCTTTGAACGCCCGCCAGAATTTGGGCAGCGCGCTCCCGATCTCTATAAGACCCATGATCGCCAGGTCGTCCGAGCGCACAATCGTCTCGACGCCGGCCTCGCGCATCTGCGCGCCCGTCGCTCCGAAAAACTCGAAGCTTGTGTCAGGCGCTTCTTCTCTGAGCGCGCGCACGAGCGCCGCTGCATGAGCGTCGCCCGAAGGCTCGCCCGCGACGATCATCAAGCGTAAAGGGGCATTCATCTTGAGCATAATAGAATGCTGAGAGCGGATAATCTAATGTGCCTAATGATTTGTGCCGAAGATGCGAGACAGCGATGGCACGTGAGTGCCGGCCGCCATCACGATTGCTCCTGACGGGAGTCATGAGTTCTGCGGTTTTCTTCTTCTACTTTTTGCTTTGCGCTTTTCCGTGTTAGCATCCCTCCGATCTTCAAATGTGAATGACGCGCCCTCTTGAAGCGGGGATGCGCGAAAGCCACTCGGCCCCTGGAGGTCTTCAGGTTCATTCTTGGTCAAAGGTCTTCCTGTGAAAGATAGTCGTATCCGCCTCGCGCTCGCGTCTCTGTTCATCGCGACGCTCTGCCTCGCCGTGAATCTGACCGCGACGGCGCAGCAGCAGAACCCTGTGGACCGTCAGGTCGCCAATCCCATCACCGACACGCCGAACGTCAATCCACTCACACAGGACCAGCCAATTCGTCCACAGTTGCCTGCGCGCCAGGCGGACGAAGCGCAGAGCTCAGAGAAGTTGACGGTTGATGCCAACAAGCAGTCCGTCTCGGGTCCGAAAGAGGCGCTCGTCTTCGTTTACGAAGGGAACGTTGATGCGCGCATCGGGACCTTCCGCTTGCAGGCAGACAAGGTGACTGTCTATGAAGCGACGAACCGCGTCGTCGCCGAAGGCAACGTCGTCTTCGACCAGGGCGACCAGCAGCGCATCACAGGCTCGCGCGCCGAGTGGAACTACCGCACCAAGACCGGCTTCTTCGTCAACTCGACGGGCTTTACCAACCAGACGCAGGACGGCACAGTCATCTACTTCACCGCCGACTCGGTCGAGAAGGTGAGCTACGACACGGTCGTCGCCATCAACGCAGAGATCACCGCGTGCGAGGACAGCGTGCCGAAGTGGAGTTTCAAATCGAAGCGCGTCGAGATCAAATCGGGCGACCGCGTCCGCGTCAAGTCCCCGACCTTCCGCGTCAAAGGCGTGCCCGTCCTCTACATGCCTTACGCCTCTGTCTCCATCAAGCGTCGCGACCGCGCGTCAGGGTTTCTGACGCCGACCTTCGGGGGCTCCGGCAACAAGGGCTTTCGTCTTTCGACAGCTTACTACCAGACCCTTGGGCGCTCTGCGGACGCGACCCTGCGCAGCGACATCTTCACGTCGCGCGGATTGGGTCTCGGCCTGGACGTGCGGACGCGCGCCAATTCGCGCTCGTTCCTCAACTTCGGCTTCTACGCGGTCAAGGACCGAATCTTTGGCACGAAGGAGAGCCCGGATAACCCTGACCAGGGCGGGTCCAGCTTTTACATGCACGGCGTCCACTACTTCCCGAACGGGTTTTTGGCGGCAGCCGACATCAACATCACCTCGAACCTGACTTTCCGCCAGATCTTCTCCGACAACATTCAGCAGGCCATCTCGCCCGAAGAGCGCTCGCAGCTTTTCATCAACAAGAATTTCGGGGACTACAGTTTCAACTTCCTGGCGCGCTCGCAGGTCACCTCGATTCCGAACGTCCGCATCCGCACGCGCGAGCTGCCGAGCGTCACGCTCGACAAGCGCCCGTCGGCCCTGCGCTATTTCGAGCGCGTCCCGGTTTACTTCTCGTTCGAAGGGGCCCTGGAAGGCGTCTCACGCAAAGAGACTGTCGAGGATCTGGAGCTTTTCCGCGCACAGACGGGAGGCGAGCCCATCTTCTCGCCCTCCATCGTGCAGCGCCTGGACGTGCACCCGCGCTTCTCCGTGCCCGCTCACTTCGGCGGGTGGTCCGTGACGGCGATGGGCGGCCTTCGCGCGACCTACTATTCCAATTCCATTGACCCGGCGACGCGGCTCATCCTCAGCCGGGACGTCGTGCGCGGCTACGGTGAGTTCGAGCTGGACATCAGACCGCCCGCGCTGGCGCGCAACTTTTATCACCGGGACGGCTCGTTCTTCTTCCGCCACGTCATCGAGCCTTACATCCTTTACAGGAAGATCGAGGGCATCACGAACTTCGAGCGCATCATCCGCTTCGATTACGTGGACACAATCGCCGACACCAACGAGATCGAGTTCGGCATCACGAACCGCTTCTTTACGCGGCGCTCGACGGAGAACGTCAACGCCGCCGCGCGGCAGGCGAATAACCGCCCGCGCGTCCCGCTTTCGAGCCAGCCCTACGAGGCTCTGACCGTGACCCTGCGGGGCAAGTATTTCTTCGACCCCTATTTCGGCGGCGCGCTCATTCCGGGCCAGCGCAACCAGTTCTTTCCGATCAACAGTTTTTCGGGCTTCTCCTACGGCGGCGTGCCGCGCCGCTTCTCGCCCCTGAACGTGGAGGCGCGGTATCGTCCGAGCCGCAACCTCTTTGCGGACCTGAGGACGGACCTCGACGTGCAGAGCGGCGGGTTGCGCGCCATTTCGGCCACCTTCGGGCTCTCGCGCCCGCTCGTGCAGATTTTCCAGACCTTCTACTACACGCGCGCCATAGATCTTGTGCCCTCTTTGCGCCAGTTCGCGGACGCGCGCGGCAAAGAGCCCGGCACGGTGCGCGGCTCGCAGTGGAGCCCTTCGGTTTTCCTGGGCAATCGCGCGCGCGGGCTTTTCGGCGGGGCCTCTTTCTTCTTCGACTTTCAGCACCAGCCCGGACAGCAGAAATCTTCGCTCGTCAGCTCCATCCTCACGCTCGGCTATAGCTTCGATTGCTGCGCCGTGGTCATCCAGAACCGTAGCTACAACGTGGGCCTGCGCAACGAGAACCATCTGGTCTTCAGCTTCCGTTTAAACGGCATCGGCACGTTCGGCACGGAGCAGATCGGCCAGGCTTTCTGATAAAAAGTTTGGACGCGCCGCCCTTTAAAAGGGTATAATTCATCGTTATTTTGGCCCATGCGGGAGGTTGCCCTTGCGGTGGCGGGCCAAAAAACGGGGCGTTTTTGAAGGGTTTTCCCTCGCGAGAAATTTCCAACTTAACCCTGATGATAAACAGACTTACGTGCATCTTCTGACCATTTATTTGCATCAGAAGTGACGTCTTGGCCCCCACGCGAGTTCGTGCTCCAAATCCCAGATTATCAGGTTCTTTCCAGCAAGCGGTTTCAGATTGGTTGTGCCGTGCCCAGACAACCGAAAGTTGTGGCATGCGCGTATCTACAGGAAATTATTAGGAGACCCTTAAAAGATGTTGCAGTTTCCCCGCTCCAATCACAGCCCCCGCTACCGTCAAGCCTTTCGGAGAAATCTCTTTCAAGCTTTGCGCGGCGCATTGGCCCTGAGCCTGTCGGCGTTCATGTTCCTGACGTCGCTCAGTTTCACGGCCTCCGCCCAGCAGGCTAGCGGCCGTCTGGCCGGTTCCGGTTCTGATTCCGGCGCCAAGGGGCCGGAACGCGACTATTTCATCATCACACAGGGCCCGGACGGCGACACCGTGTGTCGCGCCGCGACGCGGGCCGAGCTGCTGGAGTTGAACAAGATCAGTACTGCGAATCTGGGTCTGCACCAGATCACACACGTCAGGCGCGAGTATGAGGAAAAAGCTCACGGCGACGACGCGCAAGGGGGCGACAATGATCTCCCGGCGCACCTGACCATCATCCTGCGCGCCACCGCTCAGCTGGAGAGTTTCCCGGAGGCCAAAGCCGCTTTCATCAGAGCCGCCGCGACCTGGGAAAATCAGATTTTATCCCCTGTTACTATTTATCTGGACGCCGATTACGGGACGACCAATTTCGGGCAGACCTGGGGATCGAGCACGCTCGGCTCCACGAGCTCGCCCAGCGTCAGCGGGGCTTCTTATCAGTCGGTCCGGAGCAACTTGATAGCAGGGGCCTCCAATGCTACGGAGACCTTGATCTACAACGCGCTTCCTGCAATCACTGTCCCGACCGATCTAGGTGATTCGAGCACTGTCTCTGTCTCGAGCTCGATTGCGCGCGCGATAGGCATTCTGGACCCGACGGCGCAGCCGACCGACACGGCCGCCAGAATCGGGTTCAATTCCAACTTCTCATTCGATTTCGATCCGACCCCGCCGCCCGCGCCGACCGCGACCGACTCTAACGGTGACGGCATTGATGACGGCAAGACAGACTTCGAGGCAGTGGCGACGCACGAGATCGGGCATGCGCTGGGATTCACGTCCAGGTCAGGTAATACTGCTGGTACATCAACGCCCGCTATCTGGGACCTCTTCCGTTTTCGCACGGGGACGACCACGGGCACCTTTACGACGGCTCAGCGCATTATGTCGATCGGTAGCGGCACGTCCGGCGGCGATCCGCTTCAGTTCTATTTCGTTCCGGGTATCACCCAGATCGGACTTTCAAACGGCGGACCGAGCGCTTCTACTGATAACGGCGCCGACGGGAATCAGTCGAGCCACTGGAAGCAGAGAAGCCTTAACGGGGGCGTCTATATAGGCATCATGGACCCCAGAATCCCCAGCGGGACGCGAAGGATTGTTACCTCTAACGATACGAACGCGCTCAATATTTTCGGCTACAATCTGGATAACAGTAATCCGCCACCGCCACCGCCGCCGCCGCCACCGGCGCCAGGCAACGATAGCTTCTCCGCCCCGCAGCTCATCAGCGGGTGCACGGGCAGCACTACGGGCACTAATGTTGGCGCGACCCGACAGACCGGCGAGCCGAGCCATGATCCGGGAGGCAACGCCGGCGGAGGTTCCGTCTGGTATCAGTGGCAGTCGCCCTCAAACGGGAGCGTGACCATTGATACTATAGGCAGCGACTACGACACGATGCTCGGCGTTTACATCGGAAGCAGCGTCGGCGGCCTGACGGCGATTGTTAAGAACGACGACATTGATACTAACGCCGGAAATATCCGCAGCAGCGTGACCTTCAACGCTACGGCAGGCACTATCTATCAAATCGCGGTTGACGGCTGGGGCGGTGATGTGGGGAACATCAAGCTCAACTGGACCGCGAGCAATTGCCAGCAGGCGACGACCGTGAAGTTAAGCACGAATAGCTACGCGGCCGGGGAAAGTTCGGGCAATGTCGCGGTCACTGTGACGCGCTCGGACACTACAGCCGCGGCCAACGTGGATTACGCGACATCAGACCCCGCTGGCCTTACTGCCTGCGATGTGGTCAACGGAGTGGCCTCCTCGCGCTGCGACTACACGGCGGCAGTCGGGACCCTGCGGTTCGCCATAGGGGAATCGTCGAAGACCATCTTCATCCCGGTGGTTGACGATAGCTTCGGGGAAGGCACAGAGAGTTTCACAATCACTTTGAGCAATCCGACCGGGGCAAGTTTGGGAGACGTCACTTCGGCCACCGTCACGATCTCGGACACAGAGCCGACCGGGGCCAATCCTCTGGACGGCGCGAGCAGCAATCCCTTCTTCGTGCGCCAGCAGTACATAGACTTTCTGGGCCGCGAGCCGGATGCTGCCGGGTTGCAAGGGTGGCTCAACATCTTGAATAACTGTCAATCCGGCAACACCACTTGCGACCGTATTGAAGTCTCCTCGGGCTTCTTCCGTTCGGAAGAGTTCCAGTCGCGCGGCTACTTCATCTTCCGCTTCTACCTGATGCTCGGGAGGAACCCGTTCTACAGCGAGTTCGTTCCCGACATGGCGAAGCTGAGCGGATTCCTGGACGCGCAGCAGCTGGAGGCTAACAAGGTGGCCTTCGTCAACTCGTTCGCCGCAAGCACTGAGTTCAAGAACAAGTATGACGGGTTTACGACGCCGACGGCTTATGTGGACGCGCTCTTGCAGACTGCGGGCTTGCCGAACCACCCGACCAGAGGGTTCTGGATCAACCAGTTGACGAACAACAACACGGCGCAGGGGCGTGCGGACGTCCTGCGCGGGCTGGTGGATAGTTCCGAAGTCTACTTCAAGTTCTACAACCAGGCGTTCGTCGTGATGCAGTACTTCGGTTATTTGAGGCGTGACCCGGACGCGGCCTATCTGGCCTGGATTCAGACGATGAACCAGAGCGGCGGGGACTACCGGATCATGATTAATGGGTTCATGAACTCGGTCGAATATCGCAAGCGCTTCGGTCCCTGATAATCAGTCGGGTTGAGTCGGGTGCAATAGTTTCAAGCCCCGTAGGGGCGGAAGATTATAGCCAGGGGCGTGAGCCCTGGGTTACGGCCAGGAAGAAAAACAAAAGCCCATGAAATGGGCGATAGCATAAAGCCCAGGGCGTTAGCCCTTATCATTACCCACATTTTTCATTTATGGGGCTGTGGGTTGGTTTTGCTGAGCATAAGTCCTTTGTTTGTAACAAAGCATGAGAGACTGCCTCTAAAGATCATGAGCCCCTATGCTCCTTTTA
>DASVXV010000169.1:0-25839 GCA_036392495.1 Pyrinomonadaceae bacterium
AACGAACAACACAGAGATGCCGAAATCCGTCGGGCGCGCGACCACACCTGCTGCCGCTTCCGCGCCGAGCCGCGCCCCGAAGATGCTGTAAAGGGCGCGCGCCACACCGTTGCCCAATCCCCAGCCCGCCGCGACGACGAAGATTGACGACAGCACAGCCTTACCACGCACATAACGCAAGCCCTCACGAAAGTCCAGCCAGTAGGCAGTCAGCAGTTGGCGGCCAGCAGTTAATGAGGCTTTACGTCCCCTACGCCTGGCTTTTAACACTACGCCATCCGCCTCAGCGCTTTCACCGCCCGCTGCCAACTGCCTACTGCTCACTGTTCTGATTCTCCGTATCATCTCCGCCGAAATGAGAAACGTCGCGGCGTTAAGGATGAAGACGGTGTTGCGGCCGATGAAGGTCGAGAGCAGTCCGCCGAGCGCCGAGCCGAGCGCAATCGTCGCCGCAGTGGTCGAAGCTGAGAGCGAGTTTGCGCTCAGGAGCTCCGAGGTTCCTTGAATGAGGTTCGGGATTGAGGCCCGCTTCGCCGCATTGAAAAAAGCTGAGACGGCGAACAGGCCAGCGCCGACGATGTAAATGGCCGGCAGAGCTTTGTTCATATTCGCCAGCAGAAAGCCGAGCGCGAGAATCGCGCGCAGGACGTCGGCACAGATCATCACCAGCCTGCGGTCCATGCGGTCCACGACGACGCCTGCGAGCGGACCGAAGAGAAAGAGCGGCAGGTGGCGCGCTATCGCGTAGATGGCGACCGCCTGCCCTTCGCGTCCGCGGCCTGCGAGCTCTATGAGGAGCGCGAGCACGGCTATGTTGCTGAACCAATCGCCAATCTCGGAGATGACCTGCCCCGTCCAGAGGCGGCGAAAATCCGCGTTCGCTGCCAGTAATTGACGATAGGTCAACGCCCTGCCTCCGGCACGGCGCTGGTCTGCATCCCTGCGCCCTGGCGCGCGCGGTCCTCTTTCAGCTTGCGGTAGCGCGCGAGGATGGAGATGACGTAGGCGCGCGTCGAGGGAATGTCTATTCGCTGGATGAACTGTTCGGCGGTCAGGGGCGGCGCGCCCGGCTGCGTCTGATTCCAGACTTCGACGCGGCTCCGCCCGGCGTTATAGCCGGCAACCATGCGCGCCTCCACTCCGGGCAGGTCGCGGTACTGCTCATAGAATTTTTCGAGATACCAGCACCCGATCTCTATGTTTCGTTTGGGGTCGGACAGGACAGTCTTCGGGTCCTGCTCCATCTGCCGCTCCAATTCCGGCATCGAGTTCTTTAATTCGGCGGCCCACTCGCGCCCGACCGCCGGCGTCACCTGCATTAAACCGATCTCGCCATCCGAGCCGATCTTCCAGGGACGAAAATATGTCTCTTCGTAAATGACGCTCCAGACCAGATCCGGGTCCAGGCGATAGACCTTCGCGTGCGTCGCGATCAAATCATCGTAGCGGTGAATCCAGTATTGATTAAAGTAGTGAAGCCCGATAGCGCCGACAGGAATAATGATGAGGAGAATGATAATGAGACGCTTCATTAAAAGTCTGAAGTCTGGAGTCTTGGAGTCCGGAGTCCGATGTCAAAAGCCGAAATTTTTTCAACCTTTGACTCTAAGACTCCAGACTTCAGACTCCAGACTCCTGTTCAGTTTCTTCTCTTCAACCCCGCCCAGAAGTTTGCAATCGCGTAGGCCTGATCAATGCCTTCGTAGCGCGAGCGCAGGGCGCGCTCGTCCAGCACGTGACCTTGCAGCCAGACCTCCGCGGCCAGCGTCGCGCCGACGACGAGCGAGCCTGAGCGCAACGCGCGGCGATTAACGAGCACTTCGAGCCTTAGGCGTTCAAGGTCCAGATAGACCCAGTAAAGCTCGCTCCCGGAGAGCGGATTTCTGAGCGGCTTGAAAGCGATGACGCGGCCCGTCAGGCTCCAATCGTTCTCGTGCGCGGCGCGCGACGGGGCGCTCCTTTCGAGCGGCTGCCAGACGGCCTTTGCGGGGCGCTTGCAGACGCGCGCGCGGTAGGCCAGCCCGCACAACCCGACGTGCAGCTCCGGCGCGCGAAATCCTCCGGGGCCGACTTCCGTCAGATTCTGCAACTCGAAGAGGACTTCCGTGTCCGTCCCGTCACAGTAGCCGTGGACGACGGCCTCGCCCTCTTCGTCATATTCCGTGAGCGCCCAGGGACTGATGCGCTGCGTGTAGCGCGCGCGGAAGCCCGGGCGGCAATCCGCATAAAAGATGTCGCCTGTGCCCGACTCGTAAAGCACGGTCCAGACTTCCAACCCCTCGCCGAGTTTCCAGCACCGTCCGTGGAGCACAGCGCCGCGCCGCGTCAACTGGGTCGGCTCCCCCTGATCCCCGGCGCGCTCTGCCAGATAGCTGAAAGCCTTCTCGCTCGGCACTTCGAGCCCGATTGTCTCAAAGGTTACATCCATAACGATTCAGTGACAGGTGACAGGATGATATTTTTGCTGGTCACTCATCACCTGTCACTTGTAACGGTCTTATCCCTTCGCTCGTTTGCGCCGCCCACGCTGTGGCGTTTCCTCGATCTCTTCTTGAAAGCGCGGCGCGCGAGTTTTGAAGCCGCGGATGTTGCGCTCCGCCCCGTAATCAGGGCGCACGCCCGCGCGGACCATCTCCGTAAACAGATCCACGTCATAATCCGCCTCGCGCGACATCTCTTCGCGGATCAGGTGCAGCACTTCCAGAAATCTTGGCTTGCGATACATGGTTCGTAAATCGTAAATCGTAAATCGTGAATAGTAAAAGCAAAAATCATCTATTTACGATTCACGATTTACGATTTACTCGTTTCTGTTGCTTCCGACACCAAAAACTCCGGCGTCACGATCATCGGGACGAAGAATCCGGCCGCCGTGTTAAAGAGGCGCACGCGCGCTTGCCGCCGGACGTTCGCCAGGTGACCGAAGTTCCACGTAACTAAATAATCTATCTTGTGAAATGAGGCAACAGCCACGTGCAGGGCATCGGCAATATACTTGCGATGAAAGATGCCCCGCGCGATGTAGCCTTCGGCGAGGATCGCCGCCTCGTCCGTCAACTCGACCTGCTCGATCTGAGCGGCGAGCTTCAGATAACCCGTCCGGTGCGGCTCGGGCACGCGCTCAAGCTCGCGCACAACTAAAGGCGAGACAACCGCGCGGTACTCCGGCATCTCGTGCTCCCACCAGCGGATCGTCAGGTCGCGGCGAAACGGCTCGCCGTTGTCCAAGTAAGCGCCGACAACAGATGTTTCGAGGTAGAGGCTCTGCTTCATAATTGCCCGACCCCGACGACATCCCTCTGGGACTCTCGCCTGCTTGAAGATAAAGTTGATTTGAGAGGCTCAAGGTAGATCACGGACCTTCTGAAATCGAAAGTGATGCGAAAATGGCGCAGGAAATTTCCGCCGATGATGCCGGACTGAACGAATCCGGTCGTTTCATTGACCGGCTCCAGATCGAGCACGGCGACGTCAACTTTTTCCCGGGCCTGTTTCCCCAGGAGCACGCGCGGCAGGACCAGAGTCTGGACCCCGTCGGCGATTCCCGCCGCGCCGTAAACGCGCAGCCGCGTCGGGTGCTTGAAGTTGTGCATCTCCTCCAGCTCCATCATCTTTTCGGAGACGACGCTGGTGCTCGCGCCCGTGTCAATGATGAAGTTGAAAGGCTTCTCTAAACCCTCGACCAGGACCTCGCCGCTCAAGAACCCGCTTGACGTGGTCCGAATAGGAATCTCCATGGCGTCTGACGAAGGCGCGCTGGAATCGTTGCCGGAGCGCTGGCGTTTGAGCGCGAAGGTGCGCGTTCCGTAGTCCACGGTCGCAATGTACTTTGTGATGACGGCCAGGCCGATGTAGCCGTCAACCGGAATTTCGTCGTTGTAGAAGCGGCGAATGTAAACGGGCACGTTTTCGATGCGCGCCTCCCCGATCTCAAGCGACTGGAGGAAGCCGTAAACGATCTCGAATTTCCCGCCGACGGCGCGGGCCATGCCCCCGCGCGCAACGGGGCGCAGGCCCAGCCGCTTGGCCGTCTCCTCCGAAATGACAGAGATGCCGGACCCGGTGTCGAGCACAAAGCGCAGCGGCTCTTTGCGCCCGTTCACGCGAACGTTAATGATCGGACGGTTGTTTGGAGCGTCGAAGGAAACGGTCGTCTGGCTGGACCCGCCCGTGTCGTAAAGGCTGTGCTGGCTGCCCAGGTAGCGCAGGAACTCGATCAGCCCGCGGATGCGTGCGCGGCGGTCGGAATCCGTGCGGGGCGCGATGATCAGGAAACGCTCGTAGGCGTCTGCGGCCTCTCTGTAGCGCTCGGCCCGCGCCGCTGCCTGCGCCAGACTGAAGAGGAAATCAGGGTCGCTTGAGTTGAGAAAGACTGCGCGGCGCAACCCGTCGAGGCTCGCGCTGATGCGATTCTCGTAGAAGTCAACCATCGCGAGGCCCGCAATCGCCAGGGCCTCATCCTCTTTCAGGCTGAGCGCCGTCCGAAACTCTTCGACAGACATGCGGAAGTCGCCGCTGGCGAGCACGACCGAGCCGAGCAAGGCGTGAGCGCGCGACGAGAGCGGCTCGTTGGCGACGACACGCGCCGCGTGGTCATAAGCATCAGTCAGGCGTCGCATCTTGAGCAGCGCATAGCTCAGGCCGAGACGCGCCTGATTGTCGTGGGCGTCCCTTTCCAGAACCTCACGGAAGAGCTTCTCAGCCGTCTCGAATTCGCCCTGGCGTAGAGCACGCTCGGCACGACTGCGCGTCTTGTCACCGGCAGCGGCGGCGTTCGCCGAGGCCAGCGTAAGACAGACGAACAAAGCCGTCAGGCTCATTATCCCTAACAGACCCAGCTTACTTCTTAAATATCTTTTTAGCATGGGGGACCACCTGGAATGATGAATGCGGAACGATGAACGATGAACTGAAAAGCTCTGGCTTTAATTCATCATTCATCATTCATCGTTCATTATTTATTTCAAGATTTCTCCGGTCTTCATAGACCAGAGAACCAGATCGAGTTCATCGAAATCAATCCGCACGCGGCGCGCGAATTCTCTGAACCGCTCTTCCGTCTCCAGATAACGTCTCCGGGTCGCTGGCGGTTCGGGCGACTCGGTGACGCCCAGCTCGGCCAGGCTCCGAAGGATATGTTTATCGAGGATCGCGTAGCCGCTGAAACCTATGTTGCGCAGGAAATGGCTGGCCTCTTTATAGCCGAGCCCTTTGATGCGCGGCTCGCGCGCGAGCCAGTCGCGCCGTTCTAACGCGTCGTCGAAGTTTTCAAGCCGCTCGCGCAAGCGCATGCCGCAGTCTTCATAAAGATAGTCGCGCGTGACGACGATATAGCCGGGGCGCGCCTGCGGGTAGCGATGAACTCCCTGCAAGGCCGCAGTCAACTCCGCGTGATCGCCCGTCATCAACAGGTGCCGGACCACCGCGACCGAGCGCAAGCCCATGCGCGCCGAAGCGCCCGCGGTGAAGATGCAATAGACCAACTCTTCCCAAAGACGCTCATCCGAAGCGCTCTCCCGAAGGCTGCGAAACTCCGCGAGCCGCGAGCGAATCTCAGCGGCGCGCTCCCGGCGCGTGGCGCGTATCTTTTCAATAGTGACGGGCTGGTTGTCTCGTCGCACGACAGTTGCGGTCAACACCTCAGATTTTAGGAGCGTGCTCAAGACATTGTCAACGAAGTTGGGAGACAAATCAGATTGGCAGTTTCTGACAATCGAAAGGGCGTGCATCCAGTCGCGCGCGGCCCGGCATCAAAGGGGGGCGTCAACCCGCTCTCGTGAAACATTTTTGAGAACTGAAGCGGCCCGACTCATGCTATGATGCGTCGCCCCTTTGAGGAAGGTTGATGAAAGAACGAATGACCAGGCAATCAAACAAAATCAGAATCGCTCTTCTCTTCCCTCTTCTCATTCTGCTGTTAGTCGCGCCGACGAGCGTCCTGGCCCAGGCCACGACGGATCAAACGCAGCCCGACTACACGCGGCCGACGGTCCTGACGCGCCCGGTCCCACCGGCATCAACCGGCGGGCAGCCCGCCACAGTTTCGGCGCCCGCGACCCAACCTCCCGAGACAGCGCAGCCGCCCCGGCCCGTCATCATCACGCAGGGACTCCTCGTCGAGACGCTCGACGGGACGACCGTGATGGCGCAGGACGTGGACCAGACTTACAACCCTGCTTCCGCGGTCAAGCTCGGGACGGCGCTGGCGGCGCTCAAGACTTTCGGCATTGATCACCGCTTCTCGACCGCCGTCTGGACAAACGGGACTTTTGACCCGGCGACCGGCACGATCAGCGGAGACCTGATTATCTCGGGCCGGGACCCCTCGTTTCATTTCGAGCACGGCGTGATGCTGGCGCGCGAGTTGAACAGGCAGGGCGTCCGCGTCGTCACAGGCGATCTTGTGGTCGCCCCCGGCTTCACGATGAATTTCGATTGGTCCTCGCAGCGCTCCGGCGATCAACTTTACGACACGCTCGACGCGACCCGCCGCCCCGCAGCGGCCTCGCGCGCCTGGCTCGAAGAGCGCTCGCTGGTCCGCGACGTCGAAAGCCTGCGGAGCGTGCCGAGTGTGGCCGTGATGGGGGCGGTTTACGTTGACACGGTTCCGGCCGGCGCGCGCACGCTCCTGGTTCACCGTTCGAGCAAACTCATAGACATCCTCAAAGTGCTGCTCTGCTTCTCGAACAACTTCATGGCCGAGCGCATCGGCGACAACCTCGGCGGGGCCGCGGGCGTCCAGGATTTTCTGACGCGCAAACTCCAATTGATGCCGGGGGAGGTCAGGCTCGCCTCGACCAGCGGACTCGGCGTCAATCGCGTGACGCCGCGCGCGATGATGAAGATTTTCCGCGCGCTCAGGGACGAGCTGGCTGGAAATCGTCTCTCGCCTTCGGACATCATGCCCGTCGCCGGCATTGATCCCGGCACGCTCGAAAAGCGTTACACGGTCGCCGATTCGCGGGGCAGCGTGATCGCCAAGACCGGCACACTCATTCGCACGGACGGCGGCGCGAGCGCGCTCGTCGGACAGATGCGGACACGCAATAACGAGACGCTGCTTTTCGTCATCTTCAACCAGCGCGGCAATGTCTGGCGCTTTCGCGAGAGCCAGGACACGCTCATCACTCAGATACAGAATTCGCGCGGGGGGCCGGCGCCATTCAAGTACCAGGCGCAAACGCTCTCCATGCGCCTCGCTGGCACGGAATTGAATCTGTTGCCCGCGCGCAAGGACGAATACGAGCCGGGTTCGAACTAGAAGGTCTGAAAAAGATGAAACTCAAAAGCTCAATCATCACGAGCGCCGTAGCGCTCGGACTGCTTCTCTTAACGGGCGCTCTGACCAGTGCTTCAGCGCAGGTCCGCGGAACCCCGACCGTCGAACGCTTCGGCAACCGCATTTACGAGAAGAACGGATTGGACAGCGTGGCAGCCGAGATCAGAGAGAACCAACGCCTGCTCCAGGCCGGCCGCTCCAAAGAGCTTTCACATAGCATTGAAGAGGTGGGGCGCTACTATTGGGGCGCACCGCGCAACGCGAAAGAGCTGAAGAGATATCAGAGACTCGCCTCGAAACTGGGGACGACGCCCGAAGAAATGCTCTCGCAGTTCGTCAGGCGCGCGAACCGTTCCTTTTTGACGTTCGATAAATTTCTGCTGGCGAATGTCATCGCGAGCAATCTGGAAGCGACCCGACCGGACATCACTGCGGACCTTCTTCTCTCACGCCGCGGCAAAAGCTTCACACGGACGCTGCGCGATTCAGGATTGAGCAAGGAAGAGGCCGAGGCAGCCGAGAAGAAAGCCAGGCAGGAGATTAAAGAGAGCAAGCGTCAAAAGCTCGATACACAATAAAAAGGCGCTCCGGTGGCCTGAGAGTCACCGGAGCGCTTTACGCCCCACACACGCGCTGACGTGCGGAGCCGCGCGCATGGGGACGATCCTTAGACGAGTGTGCTGCGAGCGCGCTTTCTCGATTGCCTTTCGCTGAAGGAAACTCCGCACCGTTTACCTTACAAACGGTTCTCTTCGACAATCATCAATCGCGCTTTCAGTTTGTTGACCCCTTGAATTGAGCGCATACCTTGATGCGCTTCCGCGTTAGCCAGACAGCAATTCGTGCGCCGCCCATCAATTGGTCCGACATAGCTCTTCTCATCAACCCTCCTCCAGACGACCCGCGTCGCACGCGCAATCCGCCCCAAACACACACTTTCACTCATGATTTTTCGAACAACCTCTCGCCTTCGCAGAGGGAAGCTGACGGAGTTTTCCCGACGCGAGCCATTTCGGCTGGACCCGTCCAGGCTATGAAGCGCGCTTCACACTCTGTCACTGAAGGTAACGCTTTCCTCCCTCCGCAACCTTCCTGCGCGCGAGTTTCAACGAAGTTCTCTGACTTAAATGACATGGCATGGCTGTTGCCCTACACCGGCAGGCACAGGTCTCTTCCTGTGTGATCGAAAGAATCGAAGCGCAAGACCACTCGTTTACGGAGGCGGGAATGTTAAAGCGAATGAGGCGAAAGAATCAGAGAGCGAATAGAGCGCGAGCGTCTGAGCGCGGATTTACGCTCATTCAGTTGGCCGTTACGGTGGCAGTCATTTCGGTCGTCTCGACTTTCGCCGTGATGGGCATCACGAGCGCTCGCGCCTCCATGCGGCTGTCCGCTTCCGAGCGCGAGCTGGCAGGCTACATCGAGCAGGCGCGCACGGACTCGATCCGACGTCACGCGATTGTGCCTCCCGACGCCGATACCCCCGACTTGAGAGCGACCGTCAGGGTTCCTGCCAACGGCGGCACGACCTACACGGTCACGATGGACTTCGACAAAGACGGTGTTCTGGACCCGCCGCGCACCATCCCGCTGCAAGACGGGGTCAGGTTCAGCGGCAACGCCTACACCATCACCTTCGATTGGCGCGGGCGGACGACCGGTGAGGTTTCCATCGGACTGATTAACGAGCGCGGCAGCACGGGCAACATCAACATCACCGGCTCGGGCGACATCACTCTGGATACGGAGGTCTTTCAGGACGAGGACATTCCCGAAGTCAGTTTGAATAACAACAGCGTCTCCGGCGATGTGATCGTCGAAGCGACCCCATATACGGGGGGTTATGAGACGTCGCCGACGGAAACGCCGACGCCCACAACCTCTCCTAATCCGACCGCGACGCCAACGCCAGATGGGACTTCAACGCCGACACCAACGCCAACGCCGACGCCCACACCCATCTCGACGCCGACAATAACACCGACTCCGACGCCCGTGGCGACTCCCACACCTGTAGCGACGCCGACCCCCGTGCCGACACCGACGCCCGTGCCCTGCACGATGACTGTCAGCCCAACCGCATTATCGCTGCCGAGGAATGGCGGCGGATCGATCTCCGTTAGCGTCAGCAACCTGGTAGGCAGCGGCACAGTCAGCGCCCGCTCAAGCAATTCCGGACAACTCCAGGTGTCGCCAACTTCACGCTCCATTTCGGGCAGCGGGACTGTGAGCTTTAGCGTCACCGCGAAGACCCAGAGCGGTTCGATAGCTATTACTACCAGCCCGAGCTGCGGCTCTAGCACTGTCCTTGTCACGGTCAGGTAAAACGGAGGAAGAGATCAGGATGAACCGGCGCAACAGCATGCTTGTGATGAATACGGAAGGCGTGACTCAGAGTGAGCGGTCGAACGAGCGGGGTTTCACTTTGATTGAAACAGTCGTCGCGCTCGTCGTCATGATGATCGTCGGCCTCGGCGCAGCGACCCTCTTCTTCTATGCGGCCAGCAACAACATCGGGGCCAACGACCGTGAGCTTTCGATGGCCGTGGCGCAGAAGCGCATGGAATGGCTGCGGAGCATGCCGCTTAACGAGACCACGAGCAACACGGCTTACTCTTATCCGAACGGTGGATTGCAGCAGACCTCCGCGCAGGGCGTCACCGAAACCACCACGAGCGCGGGGCGCACCTACATGGTGACGACCACCATTAGCAACCTGGATACCGACGCCGACAATACGGCCGCGTCAAACGACATTCCGCCGACCGTTAAGATCATCACCGTTCAGGTCCGACCGCTGGGCTCAGGACCGGGCTGGACCCAGGCCACCTCAGTCTTTGGCTCCGTGAGGATCACCACGCAGCGTACGATGAACCGCATGGGGCCGCATAGAGGCTAACCCGCCGGGAGCGGCATTCACCCGAGAGGAAACCGGAAGAGATGCGCGAGCGAAAAAACAAGGAATCGGGCGCTAAAGGCTTTTCACTAATCGAGCTAATGGTCGCCATGACGATCACGCTCGTCGTGATGGGAATCGCGACTACGCTCATCGCCAGGTCATTAAAGGTGCGCGCCCGCGAGAACAAGCAGACGGACGCTTTGGCCGACGCCCAGCGCGCTCTGAACCTGATGACGCGCGAGGTCGCCAACGCCGGGTTCCGTATGAAGACCAACGGCATCGTCTGGGAGGATTCCAACGACGAACAATCCATTCGCATCGTCGCCAATCTCAACAAGTACACGGGGGAAATAGATAACGGCGTGACGGAGCCTGGTGAAGACGTGAAATTCTTTCTCGCGGACAATACGCAGTACCTGGTCCGCCACGACAGGAACGCTCCGGGCTCGCTGCAAACGACAGTGCTCGCGAATCGCGTCTTCTCGCTGAATGTCTATTATTTCAACCAGACTGTAAATTATACGACCGGGACTTGCGCGAATCCCGTGACGGTCACGACTCCAGGCGCGGGGAGACTTGCAGGTCCGAATATCGCCGACGCGAAATATGTCGTCATCGCCCTCTGCGTAGATCTCCCGGCCGAAGGCAGCCCCGGCTCGCCAGGCTATCAACCGGCCACCCAAACCCTGCTCGTATCGGACGTGACGCTGCGCAACGCCACCACCAACAGCTACTGAAACTCTCCCTTTATTCATGGCAATCCTGAGGTTGATTCGATGAAGATGATCTCCAAAGTCGCAAAGATTGATCGGCGAGGCGAGCGCGGCGCGGCCCTCATTTCAACGCTCCTGCTCGCCGTGCTCCTGCTCTCCGCGGGCGGGGCGCTCGTTTTGACGACGACGATGTCGGCCACCAACGCGATTGATTCGACGGCAGAGATGCAGGCTTACTACGGCGCTGAGGCGGGGCTTCAATCAACCATCAATACACTGCGCGGTAATGTCTGGAGCAGCAATGCCACGCCCGCAGCCAGTTTTCGCGCGGCGGTCGAGCCCGACGAGTCTAATCTCGATGGGGACCCGGCGACCGATCAGAATGTCGCGCGACTCTCCAGGTGGCTTACCTATAATGCAAACAACCGCGTCGTCGTGCCCGGCACCGATAACTTCATTGCCTACGACGTGACGGCGCGCGATCTGGATGACAGCAAGACCGTCAGGTACGCGACCGCAGGCTCCTTTGACCCGGGCACATCCGGCTGCACGGCTTCCGGCTCGACTCTCACCTGCAACGGCTCCGGCGTGAACCAGTTTGTGCTGAGATACGTCCCGCAGCCCGCGACGGCGCTCCTGGCTTACCCGGCCATCAGCTCACCTCTGGGCTCTTTCGTCCTGACCAAAACCGCAAGCGGAGCTAGCATCCCTGCGGGCACGGTCGTCAGATTCCGCCTGACGATTGACCAGACGCTTCCCTGGGCCGCGAGAGACTCTTTCATGGCAACTGTCTCGGGCGAAGTAACCGCCGTCAGCAGCGATCTCAAAATCTCTTTCAGCGGCCCGAGCGTGAAAGTCGGCGGGACGAGTTTCGCCCTCTGCGCCGGTTGCAATCCGCTGAGCATTAACTCTCAACTGGTTCTGGGCGGGCTGACTTCGCTTTCCGCCACCGTTACTGCCCCCCAACCCAGGCGCATTCTCGTGCAGGCCACAGGCTACGGGCCCAAGGGCGCAATCAAGAAGCTGGAGATGGTGCTTAATAATGGCCTTTTCGATTTCGATGCCCCGGCGACCCTGACGATGCGCGGTTCGGATAACTGCAACGCGATGACTTTCGATACTGGAAGCAGCGGCTCAAAAATCTATTCGGGCATGGATAACGCTAGCACTGAAGCGCAGCTTCCAGCCTTCGCCGTTTCGGGCTGCGATGTCGCTACGGCCAACAGCGGCGTCAAGAAACCGGAGACGGTGGAAGATCCCGAAATAGCTTACCTGGATAACAGCTCGCTTCCGGCGGGCACGACCGTTTCGACCGTCGAGGTTCCGACGCCTGACTTCCTTGAGACGGCGGAGGAAGCTCGCAAGACTCTTAACGAGTTGCAAGAGACAGCCGAGGGCTCTGGACGCTACTTTTCAGCCCCCCCCGGCGGCGCATACACGGTCAGCACTGCCAACACGAAGCCCGATATGCTGACTTTTGTTGACGGCGATTGTGAACTGGAAGGGGGCTCGGGTCTCTTAGTCGTCACAGGCAATCTGAGCATGAGCGGGAACCCAAGCTTCAACGGCGTCATCCTCGTGATGGGGGCAGGCACAGTCAACCGCGACGGCGGCGGCAACGGCAACGTTTACGGGGCACTTGTGGTCGCCAGCTTTAACCGCCACGGCAACGGCGGATTCAGTGCTCCCGTCTTTAACACCAACGGCGGCGGCAACTCCACGATGCAATACGATTCGCTCGCGGTCACGCGCGCGTTGAGCGCACTCGGCGTGAGCGTCGGAGGAGTCCGCGAATACTAAACGATGAGGGATACGCCCGAGTCTCATCACTGTTCAGGAAGTACTTGATGAAAAAACTGAACAACAATTCTTATCCGAAGGCAGGGGAGCGTGGCGCGTCCGTCCTGGAGATAATCATCGTCCTCGCCATGGTCTCAATCGTGGCGACCTTCGCCATCGTGCAGATCGCAGCGGCGCAGCGCTCCATGCGTCTGACCAGCGCGGCGCGCGAGATGATGGGCTGGCTCGAAAAGGCGCGGCTCGACTCGCTGCGTCGCCATCCGATGTCCGGCAGCGAGATGGCGCGCGTCACAATTACCAGCGCCAACACCTACACCGTCACGATTGATAAGGATGGCGACGGCGCGCTCGATCAGCCGCTCACCATCACGATTCCCGGAACGAACGGGGCGGCTTTCTACGGCATCACTCTCCCGACGGTCATCCGTTTTAACTGGCGCGGTCGCCCCGTGGATGCTACGGGCAATCCCATTAACCTCTCCTTCAGCCTGCGAGACTCAGGAGGAAACATCAATCCGATCAACGTGGCGAGCACGGGCGACACCTCGCTCGACTCAAACCTCAGCGCCAGCCCCGTCAGCGTGAGCAGCGGAGTCAACGGCACTTCAAACATCAGGGGCAACACGCGAGTTCCCTGAGAAAGCATTGGCAATTCGTGCGGAGAAGAACTGAAATGAACTGGCCGAAGAGAGCACTGGCGCAGGTTCCGGCGCGGCGAAAAAGTGACGAGGGCGAGCGCGGTTTCACGCTTATCGAGACCACGATTGCGCTCGTCATCATGATGATCGCCATGCTCGGCGCGGCCTCACTTTTCGCCTTCTCCGTCTATAACAACACGAGCGGCGCCGACCGCACGCAGACGCTGGCCGTCGCGCAGCAAACTTTAGAGACGCTGCGTCAGGCTCGCTTCTCGACCGCCGGAACAGACCCCATTTTAAACGCCGGGACGACCACGCAGACCGACGCGATGCGCGGCGGGCTGACCGGGCAGGGCGCACGCCCGTACACGATTGTCTCCACCATTGTTGACACGACGCCGACGATCAAAACCATCACGGTGAGGGTGACGCCGACCGGCGCAGGCCCCGGCTGGGCGACAGGCCCTGCGGCCAGCGTCACCGTCGTCACGCAACGCGCCCAATCAGACCAGCCATAAGAGCATGATGAACCTCTTTACCAGAACTATTTCGATGCGGCGGGCGGCGCGTGCCGGGCGCGGTCCCGAAGCCGGCTTTTCCCTGCTCGAACTCGTCATCGCGATGGCTATCCTGCTCGTCATGATGGCCGGGGCGAGCCAGATTTTGATGCGCTCGCTCGGCGCGCGAACTCGCGAGAACCAGAGGTCTGATGCGCTCTCTGACGCTCAGCGCGCTCTCAACATCATGTCGCGCGAAATCGGGAACTCGGGCTTTGGCCTGGACTACAACGGGCTGGTCGCCGCCGACTGCCGTCCTGTGTCCACAAGCGATCCCGTGATGGCGCAGATACGCTTTCGCTCTAACATCAACAACACGGACACGACGACCAACCAGGCCGACGAAGATGTGACCTACGTCTATCAGGGAGCGCCGAACTACGCCATCGTCCGCTACGACAAGAACACCAACACGAGCACAGTGCTCGCCAGCCGGATAGACGCGATGCAGATTACCTATATTGATGCCGCCGGCACGGCCTCGACGCTGGCGACCCCGGCGGTCGTCGCCGGCGCGGAACGAATCAGGATTACCATCCAGGTAAATCTGGATGCGATGGTCGGGCAACCCGCCTCGAAGGTTTACTTGACGTCCGAAATCGCGATCCGCAATGCCACCAACGCCGTGCGCCACTACTGAGCCAGCGCCCCGATTTTGCCCGAAAGGATTTCTCACAATGCGTAGGAAACAGAAGTTGAGCCGCCCCGACCGCCGAGACGAGCGCGGTGCGGCGCTCGTCTCCGTGCTACTCATCTCCACCCTGCTCCTGTCCGCGGGCGGCGCGCTCCTGCTGACGACCTCTATGTCCGCCCTCGCCCCGATTGACGCATCGGCCGAGATGCAGGCCTACTACGCGGCCGAGGCCGGGCTCCAGCGCACTCTCAACGTGATGCGGACCAAAGACATTCCGGCCGGGACGATGCCCTCCGGAAAAACGAGCCTAACCTTCCGCGACATCGCACTAAATCCAACGCTCGCCAACTGGATTCCCTTCGATGGACCGACCATCAACGGAGCGCGCACCACGCTCATCAGCACCAATGCTTTCAGCGTCTCCATCATAGACCCGGACGATCAGGGCCCCGTGGCGACTCGCCAGATTACGTTAAACCCCAAATACCAGCCCTCACGCCTGAGCATCCAGTTGATAGGCTACGGGCCGAAGCGCGCGAGAAAAATCCTGAACATGCTTGTGCTGCGTTCGGGACTCGCAGGGTTCCAGGCACCCGCGACCATTACCCTGCGCGGGTCTGACACAGCGACTTCTTTAGCCCTGGACACGGGCGACAGCAACTCGGTCCGTTATACGGGCAACGATGCCGCCGGGGGGGCGGGCATCTCCGCTTTCGCAGTCACGATCCCGGACGTTCCTCCGACGATCCTCGGCATTCAACGACCAACCCAAATTGAAGGATCACCCATCAGCGTGCTCGGGCCGACTTCGCCGATTCAGGGCATCCCGCCGACGCCCATTCCCGACTGGCTCAGAACAGCGGACGAGGCCCGCGCCTTTGTCACAGACATCAAAGAAGACGCTGTCTCTCAGGGACGTTATTTCACAGAGAAGCCTCCCGCGAGTGACATGGGCACGACGGGCGATGCCAAACTGACTTTCGTTGACGGCGACGTGGATTTAGGACCGGGCAATAACGGCACGGGTCTTCTCGTCGTCACAGGCGACGTCACGATGGACGGCAACACCAGTTTCAACGGCATCATCTTCGTGCTCGGCGGCGGCAGGGTGCATCGCAACGGCGGCGGCAACGGCGTGATTTCGGGCGGTATCGTCATCTCGAAGTTCGACGCCACGGGCGGATTTCTCAACCCGACCTTCACGACCAACGGCGGCGGCAATTCCCTGATCCAGTATGATTCGGATGCCGTTGGCGAGGCGACGAAGACCGTGCCAGGCTTTCAGGTCCTCGGCGTCGTCGAAAAATAGGCATTAACTTAATCATCAGCGGTTCGAACGAGCGCGTATCCTTAACCGGGTGCGCGCTCGTTCTCTTTTCCAGAAGCATCGCGCTTGACACATCAAGGAGCAACGATGAATGATGAATGATGAATGATGAACTGAAAGATTGTCGCTTTTACTTCATCATTCATCGTTCATCATTCATCGTTTCGCTATGTCTGACATCCTGCTCGTCGAAGACAAGGACAGTTTGCGGCGTGTGCTCAGCCTGACGCTGGAGAACGCCGGCTATACCGTCACCGAAAGCGCCGACGCCCGCGCAGCCATGCAGGAGATCTCCCGCGCTCCACACCGCCTCGTGCTGACGGACTTGCGCATGCCTCACGGCTCGGGCCTGGACGTGCTGCGAGCGGCGCGGGCCGCCGACCCGGATGTTCCCGTCATCGTGATGACAGCCTATGGCTCGATTGACGAAGCGGTGCAGGCGATGAAGGACGGCGCGCACGATTTTCTACAGAAACCCGTTGACTCGAACCACCTGCTCATCCTGGTCGAGCGTGCGCTTGAGCAGGCGCGCTTGCGTACCGAGAACATCCTGCTGCGCGAGGAATGGTCGCGCCGCTACGGATTCCCGCGCATCATCGGCGAATCCGAAGCCATCAAGCGCGCGGTCGCGGAAACGCAGCGCGTCTCGCAGACGGAGGCCAACGTGCTCCTGCTCGGGGAGTCGGGCACCGGCAAAGAGCTGTTCGCGCGCGCCGTCCACCATCTGAGCCAGCGCCGCGATAAGGCTTTTGTCGCAATCAACTGCGCCGCGATTCCAGAGACGCTTATCGAGAACGAACTGTTCGGCCACGAGCGCGGGGCCTTCACGGGCGCGGGCGAGCGCCGCCAGGGCAAGTTCGAGTTGGCCTCAGGCGGCACAGTCTTCCTGGATGAGATCGGCGAGCTGCCTCTGGCGGTGCAGGGGAAACTGCTGCGCGCGATTGAAGAGAAGACAATTGATCGTATCGGCGGGCGCGCGTCCATCCCGGTTGACGTGCGGGTCGTCGCGGCTACGAACAGGGACCTGCGCGCCGCCGCAGAGAGCGGAGAGTTTCGCCGCGACCTCTTCTTTCGCCTCGCGGTCTTCCCAGTGGAGATTCCCCCCTTGCGCGAACGCGGCGACGACATCGCGCTCCTCGCGCGCCATTTCGCGAGCCAACTCGGCAGAGAGACTCACGGGCGCGAGGCCACGCTGAGCGACGCGAGCCTGAGCGCGCTTCGTCTACACTCCTGGCCCGGCAACGTCCGTGAGCTTGAGAACGCGATTGAGCGCGCCTGCATTCTTGCGGACTCGGCGACGCTTGAGCCAGCGGATTTGGGTCTGATGAAGGCGATGGAGCCGGAGGCTTTCAGTGAGCTGGACATGATGGGCACGCTCGCGGAAGCGGCGGACCGCGCCGTGCGTTTCGTCGAGCGCCGCAAAATCGCCGCAGCCCTGCGCGCTCACGGCGGGAACAAGACGCGCGCGGCGGAGACTTTAGGCGTCAGCTACAAAACGCTCCTGACCAAGATTAAGGATTACGAACTGTAAAAGGTGTGCTCGGTGAACAATTGTTAACCACAGAGGCACAGAGACACAGAGAAGCGAAGAAAAAGAGTTAATGAAAGTAGTAGCAGTAAACGTGACTGTTTTTCTTTCATTCATGTTTCTTTCTCTGTGTCTCTGTGCCTCTGTGGTGAATTGCTACCCAGACCAACCGTTATGAGCATTCGATGAAACCCAACTCCGGGCAAGAGGAACCTGAAAACCAGAGCGCGCACGAAGACGCGAGCGTGATTGCGGGCGAGACTGATGTCCCCGTCGGGACAGTCACCGGCGAGTTTCCGGCCGAGCAGGAACTTTCGAAGCGTGAGCACGAGTCGAGCACCGGCAAGTTCGCTTTTCTGGTCGGCGCAGGAATCCTCTTAAGTCGCATCGTCGGCGTCATCCGTCAGAGAGTCTTCGCACACTACTTCGGCACGTCTGCCGCGGCTGACGCCTTCAATGCGGCCTTCAGGATTCCGAATTTCTTACAGAACATCTTCGGCGAAGGCGCTCTTTCGGCCTCCTTCATCCCCGTCTATGCAGGGCTTCTGGCGCGCGGCGAAGAAGAGGAGGCGGACCGCGTCGCGAATGCGATTCTCACGCTGCTCGCGCTCGTCACTTCCGTCATCGTCCTCGTCGGAGTTCTGACAACGCCTTACCTGATTGACGCCATCGCGCCGGGCTTTCAAGGCGACACGCGCGAGCTGGCAATCCGTCTCGTCAAAATCTTTTTTCCGGGTGCGGGCTTGCTGGTGCTCTCCGCCTGGTGTCTCGGCGTGCTCAACAGTCATCGTCGTTTTTTTCTCTCCTACACAGCGCCCGTCATCTGGAACGTCGCGATCATCGCCTCGCTCGTCTGGTTTGGCGGCCGCCTCGGTAATCGAGATGCGGCTGGCCTGAAGCAGTTTCAGTTCGGGCTGGCCGAATGGGTCGCCTGGGGTTCCGTCGTCGGGAGCTTCCTGCAATTCGCAGTTCAACTGCCGACGGTCTTCAAGCTCACGGGGCGCATCCGTCCTGCGCTCCAGTTAAAATCAAAGAACGTGCGCACGGTCGTCCGCAACTTCTTTCCGGTCTTTGTCAGTCGTGGCGTGGTGCAGATCAGCGCCTTTGTGGACGCGCTGCTGGCGAGTCTCCTGGGGACGGGCGCGGTCGCCGCGCTCACTTTCGCGCAGAGTCTCTATACGCTGCCCGTCAGCCTCTTCGGCATGTCCGTCTCAGCGGCGGAGCTTCCGGCAATGTCGAGCGCTCTCGGCACCGATGAAGAGGTGAAGGCGAAGTTGCGTCGCCGTCTCGATTCGGGCCTGCGGCAGATAGCGTTTTTCATAGTGCCCTCGGCGCTCGGATTTATGGCGCTCGGCGACATAATGGTTTCGGCGCTCTACCAGACCGGAGAATTCAGGCGCGCCGATGCCATTTACGTCTGGGCAATCCTCGCGGGCTCAGCCGTGGGGCTTCTGGCGTCCACCCTGGGCCGTCTCTACGCCTCGACTTATTATGCGCTGCATGACACGCGCACGCCTTTACGCTATGCCGTCATCAGAGTCACGCTGACTGTCCTGCTCGGCTATCTTTTCGCCATCCCTTTGCCGCGCGCTCTCGGCATCGAACTGCGCTGGGGCGCGGCGGGGCTGACCGTTTCGGCTGGAATCGCCGGGTGGATAGAGTTCGCCCTGCTCAGGCGCACCCTCAACCGGAAGATCGGACGCACGGGGCTTCCCCTTCCCTTCATCTCTAAACTCTGGCTCGGGGCGGCGATTGCGGCAGGTATCGGGTGGGGGATCAAGTTTTTCGTAGGCGTGGAGCGCCCGATCCTGACGGCAATCCTTGTTCTGGGTCCTTACGGAGTCATCTACTTTATCTTGACCTCGCTGTTCCGTCTGCCGGAAGCACGCGCGGTGACCGGGCGCTTCACGAGGCTCTTGCACAGAGGCCGCAGCTAAAGGCTCTCCCCGAAAACCCTCCGGTTGATGCTCTGGCAAGTGCTCTTCATTTCAGGAAATATCTCGCTATTATCAGTTTTCAGATAGCAGGAAAGTTGATGCAAGCGCAGACGCTTTGCGAAGAACTTTCCACGATACAGCTCCACAATTTTTAGTGTGGCGAAAAACTTAATCACCAACCAAAACCTGGGGGAAAGGAAGTTAACCTATGAAGAAAATCTTGTCCCATTTAACGCTCAGCCTGGCAGCTATGGTTCTGCTGGGACTGACCGCGACGAGCGCTCGCGCAGACCTGGTGCTGATTCCGGGCGCGACGGCGCCGCAGGGCGGAGTCGGGCACGCACCTGAGTCCGTTCTTTCCATCCAATCGCCCAAGAATACTGAGCTGGCCTTCGGGCAAGTCTCCTGGAACGGAAACAAAGATGTCATTACGGGCGAAATAGCGAAGCAGGGCGAGCACACGAAGACCGTCACTTTCGCCGACCTCGGCATCACCAGTGGCGGGCAGTTGAGAGTTTTCATGGACATTGAGGACCCGGATAACGACCTCATTCTCCACGAATTGACGCTCACGGCCTACGATTCTAAGACCGGCGCTGTCCTTTTCAGCGGAAGCTACAAGGATGTCCCGAAGTACTTTGTTGAGTTGGCAGGCGGGCAGGGCCACGGCGACTACGTTTTCGGCCTGACCCCGGATCAAGCGGCACAACTTCAGGCCGCTTACATGGCAGACCCGAACCTGCGGCTCGGACTCTTCGCCCGCACGAGCGACGACACGGGCTCCTTCACCAACTTCAAGCTCGGCGAAGGCCCCGCCGCCCCGATTCCAGAGCCGGCAACGATGGTGCTGCTCGGCACGGGTCTGGCGGGTGTGGCAGCGAAGCTTCGCAAACGGCGCAAAGCTGCGAAAGAATAGCGTCAGCGGTTTATCCCCTTCCTGAGCCCCTTTTGGTTGGTGATCAGGGTTCGCGATCGGCAAATCAGGCGGGTCCGAGGCAAGTTTCGAAAAGCTTGCTTCCGACCCGCCAAATTTTTTTTCACGCCCGAACTGGAAATCTGTTAGTATTGCGCCTTTCTGGAATTCAAAGATTGGAAAAAGGCTCTTTTGCCCCAGCCTTCAGGTCTATCTTTTCACCTGAAGTTCTTTTCACCATTAGACTTTGGACGGAGGCTCACTAAATGATTCGTAGATTACTGTTAATCGCGGCGGCGACGCTGCTGCTGGCGTCTGTAAGTTCGGTGGCTTACGCCGATAGCGTCACGATTGTTCAGGGGCAAACTCTGACCTTCACTTTCCAGCCAGCCGGCTACCCCAACACTTCCGCAACGGCAACGGTCACGCTGAACGGCAATCAACTGATCGTCAACCTGACAAACACTTCTACAGACGGAACGACGCGGATTAAGGGAATCGGTCTCAACACCACCCCCAATATAACCGTCAATAGCTTTAGCGCCACGGGCGGCATGTCAGATTTTCAGTTCAGCAGCGGAGGCGGCGGTCTCGGGAACATGGAGGCCATTGCCAGCAGTACAGGCAATAAGACATTGAACCAGGGCGCGAGCAATTCAGGCTCGGTCACTTTCTCCCTGAATACCACCTATGCTTCTCTGTCCCTCGACCAGATAACCGTACACTTCATCAGCCTGCCTGACGGCAACAGTATAAAAGTGAACGGCAATGGCAATAACCCGATTCCCGAACCGGCAACGATGGTGCTGCTCGGCACGGGTCTGGCGGGTGTGGCCGCGAAGATTCGTAAACGGCGCAAAGCCGCGAAAGAATAGGGCTTCGGACGTCTGTTTATAACGGACGCTATCCGCCACCCTGATATAGATCGGCCTCCGCCTGAATAAGCCGGAGTGGGACGCTATGTCCCACTCCGGCTCCTATTTTCTAAAGATGAACTCTCCTTTTTTGGGGCAGCGAAAAATATTTTATTTCCCGCCCTTTTTTTTGGAGAATCGTCTGCATTAAGCATTTATTCTGGCTACCGAAAAGGAAATGGGTTAGCTGGCGGGGCGGCAGGCGGCGGGCGGGACGCCGAAGGCAAAAGTAAAAAGGTAAAAGGCAAAAGTGGAAGGCTCCGGGCCTTCTTTTTCTTTTGCCTTTTACCTTTTTACTTTTGCCTTTCTATTTCTCTCTCTTTATCATCAACGGCGTGCAAAAGATTATCACAGCCGCCGAGATGCGCCAGATTGACCGCCTGACCGCGGAGCTTTTCGCCACGCCTTCCCTGCTCCTGATGGAAGAGGCCGCAGGGGCTTGCGCTCAATCAATCGCCGCGCTTTTCTCAGGCGACCTACAGGGCAAGCGCGTTCGCTTGCTCTGCGGGCGAGGCAATAACGGCGGCGACGGCGCGGCCCTCGCTCGCCAACTGTGGCTCAGGGGCGCGCGTCCCGAAGTGGTCCTCTTCGCCTCCTTCGAGGAGACGAAGGGGGACGCCCGCACGAATTTCGAGATTGCACGCCGCCTCTCAAGTTTTGAAGCGGGCTCGCACACGCTCCCACCGCCCCTGGTCCTCATCGAATGTGAGACGGTCGCCGAATGGGAAGAGATTGCGGGCACGCACCACAATTACGATCTTATCGTTGACGCACTTTTCGGCACAGGGCTCACCCGTCCGCTCGAAGGCGTCTATCTGAAAGTCATAGAACATCTGGCGCTTCTCAGGCGCGCACGCGAGCGTGCGCAGACTGATCGCCCGCTCATCGTCTCGCTGGACATTCCCTCGGGCATCAACGCGGACTCTGCGGCGCTCATCGGCAGCGCCGTTCAGGCCGATCTGACCGTCACCTTCACGGCCCCGAAACCCGCAAACGTGCTTCCGCCCGCAGCTCATTACGGAGGCCGTCTCGTCGTCGCAAATATCGGCTCACCTCCCGTACTGCTCGAAGCCGCGGCCTCCGAGCTTTTTTTGACGGAAGAAAGGGACGTGCGCGAGTGGCTCAGACGGACGCGCTACAGGCCGGACTCTTATAAGAATTCGCACGGCCACGTTCTTCTCATCGCGGGCTCGCGCGGGATGACTGGCGCGGGCGCACTCTGCGGCAAGGCCGCGATGCGCGCTGGCGCGGGGCTGGTGACAATCGCGACCGCCAGATCTGCGGAGGCGTCAGTCGCCGCCCGCTCCATCCCTGAGATAATGACGGCCGCGCTCGATGAAACGGCGGGGGGCGCAGTCAGCTTTGAAGCCGTAGAGGATGCTCTGAAACTCGCGTCGCGCGCGACCGTTCTGGCGATAGGGCCCGGACTCTCCAGCGCCGACGAGAGTACGCGCCGCTTCGTTCGCGCAATCATCGAACGCCGCACGACGCCCGTCGTGTTGGACGCCGACGGCTTGAACGCGCTCGCCCCCTGGCCCGGAGATTTACGCGGCTCAAGCGAATTCCCAATCATCCTGACACCGCACCCTGGCGAGATGCTGCGGCTCCTGGGCGCGGACAATCAGGAAGCCCTGGCGGATCGTGTCCGCGCCGCGCGCGAGTTTGCGACCGCCCACCATTTAATAGTCGTGCTCAAAGGCTCGCGCTCTTTGATCGCTTCAGCCGACGGGCGCGTCCTTATCAATCCGACGGGCAATGCCGGATTAGGCACGGCCGGCGCAGGCGACACACTGACGGGCATCATCGCTGGCTTTCTCGCGCAGACTTATGCCAGGCCGGAGGATGAGCCTGACGCGCTCTCCGCCACCTGCGCTGCACTCTATCTGGGCGGGCTTGCAGGCGACATCGCGGCGCGCTCGCGCGGGGTGCGCTCCCTCGTCGCCTCCGATATTACGGAGCACTTGGGCGCGGCCATCCTCACGCTCGACCCGTCGGGAGAGTTGCCATGAGCACGCGGCATGCGATTATCCCGACCGGCCTTTGGACGACGCGCACGGAAGAGGAGACTTTCGCCCTGGGCGCGCGCCTCGGCTCGCATCTGGCGGGGGGCGAAATCATCCTGCTCGACGGAACGCTCGGGGCCGGTAAGACCGTTTTCGCCAAAGGCATCGCCAGTTCCCTTTCAATCCCTGTTGACGAAGTGACCAGCCCGTCCTTCACGCTCGTCAATATTTACGAAGGCCGTTTGAAGCTCTACCACTTAGACCTCTATCGTCTGAACGAAGGGGCGACGGCCGCGCACGCTGTTGACCTGGACGAACTCCTGACGGACGAAAGCGCGGTCATTGTTATCGAATGGGCCGAGCGCATGGGACGTTATCCGCTGCCCGCGCCTGTGTGGAGGGTCTTAATAAAGGGCGATGGCGAAGAGGCGCGCGAGATAGCAATAAGCAGTCAACCCTCCGTCTAAACTCTTGCAGTTACTATCCACTCAAAGAGAGATTTCGACCCGTGAGACATCTCCTTTTATCGTCAGCCGCGCTACTGCTCTTGACGCTCACAGCCTTCGCTCATGAGAAAGACGCCAACAAGGCGTGTCCGGGCATTGATCAGCGTGTGGCAACTCTTATCAATGAATATCAGGCGCTGCGAGACAGGCAACGTCGTTTACCTCAAGGTAGCTTTGATAAAGATTTGCTGGCTCATGGAGGTAGATTGCACGAGGTCCTGACCTCTTTGGGCGAGGAGTTTGGGCAAAGGCTTTACACAAAGAGAAAGCTCACGAGATGTCTCGGAGAGCCGAACGCCATCAAACGCGGTAAGGAGATGAATCCCTTCCTGGAGATCTACAATCGGGAGTTGAGAAAAGCGGGTCGAGTAATCAAGGAAGGAAAGGATCGTGAATACCTGATCTACTTCTGGAGAGGGTGGCACGATTTTCTCTTCTTCATCAGCGAAGGCGGCCGGATAGTAGATCACGGGTGGTGGTTCGCCTACGAATAGATTGGCAAGAGCGCAATGCCTTTAGCCAGGGTCTTCTGTGAAGCGGCTGGCCTTTAGCGCTGTCGCTTGACTGAAAGCGACCAAAACTGAATACTGATTACCGACTACTGATTACTATTAACTTTCCAGGAGAACCGGAGATGCAATATCCAGAACTCATGATTCGCCCGATGCGAGAAGAATTGACGCGGCTCGGCGTCGAAGAGTTAAAGACGGCTGAAGAAGTTGATCGTGCTCTCACCGAATCCAAAGGCACCGTGATGGTGGTCGTCAATTCCATCTGCGGCTGCGCGGCAGGAAAAGCGCGTCCCGGAGTTGCGCTCGCGCTCTCGCATGAGCCGCGCCCGGACCGCGTCACCACGGTCTTTGCCGGAGGCGACATCGAAGCCACCGAGCGTGCGCGCAGCTACTTTACTGGCTACCCACCATCTTCACCCTCCATCGCGCTTTTGAAAGACGGCGAACTCGTTTACATGATGGAGCGCCGCCAGATCGAGGGCCGCGATGCCACGCAAATCGCGCAGGAACTCACCACCGCTTTCGATAAGCATTGCGCCAACTAAGAATGCAAACTGCAAAAGGGAAGATGAAAAGCACGCCTTTCGTCTTCCCTTTTGCATTTTACATTTTTAATTTTGCATTCTTTAGCGCTTGCTGGCATGCAGGATAGTTAAGCCGACAATCTCGTCGCCTTCATAACGGATAATCACATCGTCATCAGTCAACTCGCTGTCGGTGGCCGCAGATGGTTTCTTGAGACTGATGTAGAGCACATCTGCTTCGGCATCGTAGCTTGACGAGAGATAATGATGAGGCGAGCGCATCACTGCCGGAACGATGTCCAGATATTCAGCTAAGTTTTGGAGAATCATGTCTGCCACCGCTGATAGCATGAAAGATTAGGGTTTTTCAGCCAGTTCTTTCAAGAGGCGCGCTTTGAGACCAATCAAAGTTACGCCGACAACCTCATTACGGGCTTCATCGTAGCGAAGCACAGTGCCTTCGCCGATGTCTATGCCAACAGCGGGTTGAGGCTCTCCGACAGAGAGATAGAGCACATCTGCTTCCTGGTCGTAGTCCCAATTGATGCCCGCAGGTTTTCCAAAATTTTCACCGTTTCCATATCATTGTCAGGACGCAAGCTTGTAAATAGCTTTTGTATGACCACCTATCTTGATTGCATCCTCGTGTATGACATGCCTGAACCTCTCTGACAATCCCTGTCTGTTGTTGACATCCCAACCCAGCGCCTCGAAGAAAGGATCAACGAAATCGCGTCTGAGCTGGGTTTCGTTATACGACCCTGAGCGATATTCGTCCGCGTTTCTGTCAAATCTCTCGATTAGTTCGCTGATTTCGTGAGGAACTGTCATGGCTCACCTTATCTGCTGTGGAACTAAGCCCAAAGGAGCTGAGAATAACAACGAAAACATAAAACGAAAGCTGTGCCGGGGACAAGCTTTATTATACTCCTGGATGCCTATCTATACTCCTTATATAATTTTTCTGAAGAGTGTGCATTCTTCCGCCGCGCCAGCGGCGAGTGAATTTAGCCCGGCCTTTATGGTTTTTGACAACTGGATTGGGTAATAAACGAATGCGGAGAAAACCGATCCACGAATCAACACGAAGCCACACGAAACGACTTTTCGTGCAGTTTCGTGTGATTTCGTGGAGAGATTTTTCCTGCGCTTTTA
>DASVXV010000170.1:0-11274 GCA_036392495.1 Pyrinomonadaceae bacterium
GGCCGTGGACAAGTTCGAGTGGCGGCGCGGCTACAAGTTCTCGACCTATGCGACGTGGTGGATTCGCCAGGCCATCACGCGTGCGATTGCGGACCAGGCCAGAACCATCCGCATCCCCGTTCACATGATCGAGACCATTAACAAGTTGATTCGCACGTCGCGTGCGCTCGTGCAGGAGCTGGGCCGCGAGCCGACGAGCGAAGAGATCGCGCGTAAGATGGACATTCCGGTCTCGAAGGTCCGCAAGGTTCTGAAGATCGCGCAGGAGCCCATCTCCCTGGAGACGCCGATTGGCGAAGAGGAAGATTCTCATTTGGGAGACTTCATCGAAGATAAATCTATCCTGAATCCCGCGGACGCCGTCGTCGCCTCGAATCTCAGGGAGATAACCGACGAAGTTCTGGCGACCCTGACGCCGCGCGAAGAGAAGGTCATCAAGATGCGCTTCGGCCTCGGAACCTCCGGGTCCGAGCATACGCTCGAAGAGGTCGGCCAGCACTTCGCCGTGACACGCGAGCGCATCCGCCAGATTGAAGCTAAAGCCCTTCGCAAGCTGCGTCATCCGTCACGCTCGCGCAAGCTGAAAGCGTTTCTGGAGAGCACGCAGCGATAGCTGCTCCCTTTTCCGCGCCAGGAAGCACAGGTTTTCTAATAGCCCAAACAGCGGAGTAAACCTATGAAAAGATACTCCCCGCTCGCGAGTGTAGGAATCGTCCTCATACTCATTCTATCCTCAACCGGGTGCAGCAAGTCGGACAACTCAGCCGGAAATTCAACAGGCCCGGCGGCCTCTTCGCCTGTGGGAAACGCCGCTGGTTCCAAGACACCTTCGGCCTCCAATAGCTCTTTTGTCGGAACGTGGAAGCCGACGGCTGATTCCGACCCCGGCATGAGGGTAGAGTCTTTAACCCTTAAAGACGATGGAACATTCTCCATGCACCCGAAGGATTCAATCGGCCCGGACCTGACCGGCAAGTGGAAGGCTGACGGCAATCGCATAACTTTAGAGGTGAATGGACCTGGCCGCCCGCTCGAAATGGTTTTAGAGTCGGATGGCCGCTTGACGGCGCAGGAGGGCGGTAAAACCGCGCACTTCACGAAGAGCTGATCGGGGAGTGAATTTTCGGACCGACACTTAGCCGACCTGACCGCTCAGGCGCGTTCGCCTTACGCGGTCAGGTCGGCTATAATTTTGCAGGCTAGAATTTAATAACCGATTGTTCCATAGCCTCATCAAAGCGTTCTTATGTCTCAAAGAGTTATCGCAAGTTACAAGCAGAAACTCGCCAGCGAAGAGGGCTGGATACTCAAGCGCGGCTCCGAGCTTCGCATCGCACTCTGCTATCCGAACGTTTACGAGATAGGGATGGCGAATCTGGGCTTTCAGGCGATGTACGAGCTATTCAACCGCATCCCGGAAGTCTCCTGCGAGCGTGTCTTTCTGCCAGACGAGCGGGAACTGCGCGAGTATGAAAAGTCGCGCGCGCCTCTACTTTCGCTGGAATCGCAGACGCCCGTGCGCGATTTTGATCTCGTGGCCTTCTCCATCTCGTTCGAGACGGATTACCTGAACATGGTGCGCGTCTTGCGGCTGAGCGGCGTGCCCGTCTGGGCCAAGGACAGAACAGAGCACGACCCGCTCGTCGTCATGGGCGGCGCGGCTTCGTTTCTGAATCCGGAGCCGATTGCGGACTTCACGGACGTCATCGGCGTCGGCGAGGGCGAGATTCTAGGCCAACAGCTCGTTGATGCGATCTTCGAGCACGGGACGAAAGACGAAATCCTACTGGCCCTGGCACGCACCGGGCGCGGCTTCTATGTTCCGTCGCTTTACGAGGTGACTTATAACGCGGACGGGACGGTCCAGAATTACAGGCCGCAGGTCGAAGGCGTGCCTGCAAAAGTCGGACGCGCGGTCGCGGCTGAGAACCCTAAGGAAGGAAGCCTCAGGCGGGCGATTCGGCGCGGCGAGGCGGAGATCGCCGAAGCGTTGCGCGGTGAAGAAGTCTTCGCGCCTTCGACCGTCATCTTCGCGCCGCAGGCGGAGATGGGCGAGCGCTTTCTCGTGGAGATTTCGCGCGGCTGCTCACAAGGGTGTCGCTTCTGCTGGGCGGGCTTCAACTACTGGCCGCCGCGCGTTGTGCCGGCGCGCGATATTCTGGCGAAGGCGCGCGAGTGGCGCGAGAAGACGGATAAGATCGGCCTGGTCTCGACGGCCGTCTGCGACCACCCGGAGATCAGCGAAATCCTACAGGGCCTGCGAGAGATGAATTACCGCATCTCTGTCTCGTCTTTGAGGCTCGATCAGATTTCCGAAGAGTTGCTGGACGCGCTCGTCGAATCGCGCGACCAGCAGATTGCCGTCGCGCCCGAAACCGGCTCGGACCGCCTGCGTAAAGTCATCAACAAGAATCTGACGAACGACGAAATCGTGGACATCTGCGGCGCGGTCTTCGACAGAGGGATGCTGACCATCAAGCTCTATCTGATGGTCGGGTTGCCGACCGAAACCGACGCGGACCTGGAAGAGATGATCGTCCTGGTCGAGCGCATCAAGGACCGGATGCTTGAGGCCGGAAAGCGTTTCGGCCGCGCGGGCAAGATCATCCCGTCGCTCAACGGCTTTGTGCCCAAGCCGAACACGCCTTTGCAATGGGACGCCATCTGCGACGAGCGTGAGTTGAAGCGTAGGCTTAAGTGGGCGTCGAAAAACTTGGCGCGGATTCCGAACGTGGAGGTGCGCGCCATGTCCGGGCGCATCGCGCACGAGCAGGCCCTTTTCTCATCGGGCGACCGTCGCGTGGCGCGCGTCATCGAGACGGCTGCGCGCCTGAAAGGCGACCTCGCCGCGGCTTTGCGTGAAACGGGGATTGACCCGGCTTTCTACACGAGCCGCAATCGCAGTTACGAGGAGAATCTTCCCTGGGAGATTGTTGACTCGGGGCTCTCGCGCGAGTTCATGCAGAGAGAGCATGAGCGCGCGCACGTGGCCCGCTCGACCGTGCCGTGTCCGTCCGTTGACCAGTGCACGCGTTGCGGCGTTTGCCCGACGACGTGGCTGGCGAGCGCGCCCGCGGGGCTCGTTCAACTGCAAAGCGTGAGCGCTCAACGAGCGCTGGCCGCCGTCGGATAAAAGCGCGGCGTCAGGTTAAATAAAGGGGCGCGCGCCCCTCGCGGAAACCCTGTTCTTCAGCCATTCTCAGGCGTCGAGCAGGGTTTTATTGCTGATTGGCGGATGTGCGGCTCCGGGCCGTATATTCGAAGTCGTAATTGTAGGTCCAGAAAGGGAGGACGTTGACGGGACGTTTGATGCCCACAGCTATTTCCCACCGGCCGTCAGTCCCTTTTTTCGGTTCAGAGATGCTGAAAGTACACGGGGGCGCGCAGTAGTCGTTCACATTGGCTTTGATCTGGGTCTTCAGCCAATCACCGGACTTTCCGCTGGCGGCTGCCATCTCCGCGCTCTCATCCAGGGTTTTCTTGAAACTGGAAGATTGATACCAGACGGGCACCATCTTGACGCCCATGTAACCGACGACGACCACCACAGCGAACACGATGATGAATTTAATGCGCGCCGAACCGCGTTCATGAGGTCTGGCCTCGGGGGATGCGCCAAACGCTTCGTTCATCTCTTTTCACCCTCACTCTCTGTTCTGTTTGAGACTCCCTGCAAACCTGCGCGGAGCGAGGCGCGCAAAAGTTTTCTTCCGACTTCTCTTCCGTCAACGATGCGCGCCCGGCCTATTCCTTCAAGCAACACCCATTTCAAATGGCCGCCGACAGATTTTTTATCGTGCGCCAGGCGACTCAGAATCATTTCCTCGCCGAGGTCAGCGGCGCGCGGGAGTCGTCCGCAGAGGCGAACGGCGTCGCGCAACAATTCTAACTCCGAACGGTCGAGCAATCCTAGCCTTTCAGATATTTCCCCGGCGACGAGCATGCCGTAGCCGACCGCTTCCCCGTGGCGAAAGCGGCGATAATTTGTTCCGGCTTCGAGCGCGTGCGCGACTGTGTGTCCAAAATTGAGGATGCGGCGCGAGGAAGCGTCCGTGCGTGAGACATTTTCGCGTTCGTCGCCAGCGACGATTGAAGCCTTGAAAGCGACATGCGCGGCGATCAGACGCGCGAGGCCCAAAGCGTCAGCGTCAGCTCTGCCCGCCGCACGTCCCTTAAGAAATTTATGCGTCATCTCAAACAGACTGCGCCCTCCAACAGCGCCCTGCTTGATGGCCTCGCACCACCCGGCGGTCAATTCACGCGCCGGAAGCGTTTCGAGAGTGTCGGTGTCAATCAGGACTGCGCGTGGGTGATGAAAAGCCCCGACTAGGTTTTTGCCTGCGGACGTGTTGACGGCGACTTTTCCGCCGACAGAAGCGTCAACCTGCGCGAGCAGAGTCGTCGGGACTTGAAGGAAAGGGAGACCGCGAAGGTACAGGGACGCGGCCGTGCCCGCGAGATCGCCCACCACGCCGCCGCCGAGGGCGACGACCGCGTCATTTCTCTCCAACCCCGTGCTTGAAAGGAAAGCGAGAGCGCGTTCCAGAGTATTGAGATTTTTAAAACGCTCGCCGTCGCCCATCAGCCAGTGCGCGACCGTGAAACCCACGGACCGCAAGCTGCGGAGAGCGCGCTCGCCATACAGTGTGAAGACTTTTCGGTTAGAGATGAGGACGAGACGGCGCGGGTCCGCTTCGAGCGCACTTCTCGCGCTCAAGCCCAGGCGGGCGAGCGTCCCGGCTCCGATTGCTATCTCATACTCCGTCGCCCGCCTTTGGAGGCGAACGCGCACAAGCCGCACAGGTTTTCAGTCCTCTTTCATCGCCGCTATCAGAGTGTCCGCCAGGAGCTCGAAACTGACCTCGCCGAAGCCTATGAGCCGCGCGAGTTCTTCCACAGTATAACGCGAGGACGTATTCCACAAATCAATCAATTCGTCGCCGCACCTGTGCGAGGCCCACCAGCGGCGGCCGTAGCGCGTCCTGAAATACTCGCGCAGAGAGGCCTCGAACGCCCACGCGCGGAGGTAGGACGCGGAGTAAAAACCGTCGTCAACTTCTGCCAGATAGAGTGCGGGTTCGCGCCTGAAGCCCATCGCCTGTGAGAGCGTTTCGGCGAAGGTCGCGGACAACTGTTCGGAGTGTAAATCCCGGCTTTCGTGCAGCGCCAGCTCGTAGCTCAGGGAGCCGCAACGACGGCGCACGCTGCTCGAAATCACCAGCGAAAGGTCGCGCACGATCTCCCGCGCTCGCTCCCTGTTCACCCCGCCACGGTGTTCGGCCAGCCACTCGGCGTCAAGGAAAAGATGACTCAGGAGAAAAGCGTGGCCCTCGGTCGTCGCCGGGTCTGGCGCGTAGATAAACTCCGGGTGCCGCCGGACGAGGTCGCGCGAGGACCAGCCGAAGTGCTGGGCGTGCCCGGCTTCGTGAAAGAGCACAGTGTAATCAAAAGAGCCGCCGACGGGCGCGACCAGCACACGCACGTCGTCGGGCGGGGCGACGCGAAAACACGCGGCGCGCGGGTGCTTAAAGGGGCGCTCCTGATCATCAATGTGAATGTTCGTCTGCCGCTCAACGTGGATTCCGAAATTTTTCATCGCCGCGCCGTAAGTCTGAATCAACTCCCGCGCGGGAAAGAAGGGATCGAGGCGCGGCATGCGCTGGAAGTAAAAGTAGTCTGCGTGATGCAGGTCATCAAATGAAACGTCCGGAAGATCACGCGCTATCGCTCGATTGAGCGCAGACCTATAGGCGGATTCCGTCCTCTCCAGAAACTGCCGCGCCGAAGCGTCAAGGCGTTCGTAGTCAACGCCGGTCATCTCCGTGTAGAGAGCCCTGTAAGAATCGAAGCCGAGCGAGCGGGCGGACTCGTGGAAAGATTCCAGGCGCGCGGCTCTCAGGTCATTGCAGGCGCGCAGCGCCTCCTTCCAACGGGCGGCCAGTTCGCGGCGGCGCGAGGCCACGCGCTCGTTCGAGATGAGTTTCGGAACGTTGTTGACAGGGACGCTCTGGTTTTCCCACTCGACCCGCGCTGCGGCGGTGCAGCCCGCGAGCTCGTCTGTCAATTCTCTGGCTCGCGCATCGAGATATCCGATTCGTGCTAAAGATAGCAGGTGGTGGAGCCCCTTGCGCTCAGTCTCACTGTGTTCAGGGGTTTCCCGGTAAGCACTCTCAAGACTATCTATTGCGGCACGCGTGAAAAGATCGCCGTAGCGGTCATAGATGGGTTCGAGATTGAGTTCGCGTTCGAACCCCGCGCGGTACTGGTAATGTGCGAGCTCGAAGGTGGAGCAATAGGCCGCGTATTGGCTGCGGTAGTCGCTGATATTCATGGGCACGTGAGGCTGAAGCTACGCTTCCGTTCATCAAGCTTGAATAATTTAGGGGGAATCAATTAACCGGGCCGGATTGTACCACGACGAGCAGCGTTTGGATGGAATGTTAGTGCGGCTAAAAGCGTATAAAAGCGAACAGGCGCGGCAACGTGGGAGTGTGCCGCGCCCGTTCATATTCGTGGTTACTGTCCTCACCCCAGCAACCACTTGAGACGGAGGATCCACCAACCGTCTCTCTTGCCCCGCAATATACACCGCAATGCCTGTGCCGCGCAAGAAGTAATTTCCGGCGCTGGTCCGACATCCGATTTTTCAAGGCTTTTGCTTCGTCGGGGCGCGCGAGGCGCTTCGGACCAGCATGTAAATAGAGTCGAAGAGTGTAAGACTTACACCGCCAATCGCGTAGATTTTTCCTATCCGAGCGCCGTTTTGATGACAGCGGCGAGGTCGTTCGCGTAGCCTTCGATCTGGTCCTGGCGCTCGCCCTCGATCATGACGCGCGCCAGCGGCTCCGTCCCCGAATAACGCAGGAGCAGGCGCCCGCGCGCCCCCAGTTGCTCCTCGACTTCGCGCGCGGCGCCGGCAATCGCCTCGACCTCGTCGAAGGGCAGTTTTTCCCGCACGCGCACGTTGACCAGCACCTGCGGATAGCGCTCGAAGCCCGCGGTCAACTGATCTAGCCCCATTCCGCTCTCGCGCATCGCGCGAAGCAAAGAGAGCGTGGTGATCATCCCGTCTCCAGCCAGACTCAAACGCGGAAAGATGATGTGCCCAGACTGCTCGCCGCCGAGCGCCGCCCCCGTCCGCAGTAATTCTTCGAGCACGTACTTGTCGCCCACGTCGGCCCGCAGAAGGCGCAAGCCCTTTGAGCCGAGGGCCATTTCCAGTCCGATGTTGCTCATCACTGTGGCGACGACCGTATCATTGTCGAGACGCCCGCGCTCCGCCAGGTACTGCGCCATCACCCAGAGCGTGGCGTCGCCGTCAACGTATTGCCCGCGCGCGTCCACGAAGAGAGCGCGGTCGGCGTCGCCGTCGAAAGCGACGCCCAGGTCGGCGCGCTCTTCCGCAACTTTCCGGCGGAGCCCCTCTATATGAAGCGAGCCGCAATCGCGGTTGATGTTGCGGCCGTCCGGCGTGTTGTTGATGGCGATGACGCGCGCGCCGAGGCGTTGAAGAAGCGCCGGGGCAAGCTCGAAGGCAGCGCCGTTGGCGCAATCAACCACCAGGACCAGACCGTCGAGCGTGAGTTTGTCCGCAATCTCTTCGACCAGATAGTTCAGGTACTTTTCTCTCAAGGCGTGGGCCCGGAAGGCTTCACCTTCATCGTCGGCGGCTTCGCCCGGCTCCAGCTCTTTCGAGTCCTGCCCCCTCTCGGATTCGATGTCCGCTTCGATCTGGCGTTCGGTCGCGTCATCGAGCTTGCGCCCATTGGAAGCGAAAATCTTAATCCCATTATCCTCGTACGGGTTGTGCGAGGCGCTGATGACGATGCCCGCGTCCGCTGGCAGCGTGCGCGCCAGATAAGCCACGCCCGGCGTCGTAATCACCCCGGCGGATTCAACCTCCGCGCCCTCCTCGCGCGCGCCCCAGATGAACGCGCGCTCGATCCAGTGGCCGGACTCCCGCGTATCCCGCCCAGTCACGATGCGCGGCGCGCCGGACCCGGCGGCGCGCCGTTCGGCCAAGTGTCTAGCCAGCGAGCGGCCCGCGACGCGTATCGTCGCGGCATTGAGCGGAAACCGCCCGGCCTCCCCGCGCATCCCGTCTGTGCCAAAAAGTCTTGCCATAAGTCTCAAGTTTCAAGTTCCAGGTTTCAAGTTTCAGGTTCAAAACGGACTTGAAACTTGAAACCTGGAACTTGAAACCTACTGCTGAAGTTTATAGGAGCGTATTTCGATGCGGCCTTCCATTTCCGCTGGAACGATGAGGCGCGGCTTCAGCTCGCCGTTTTCATCCTGTTCCAGAGCAAGCTGAAGATCTCCGGGTCGCAGTTTGTCTAAGAGCGAAGGCGGACCGTAAACCTTAACCGATGCCGCCACCGGGCCCACCGGCATGCCCGGCATCAGCTGCACGACCACATTGGGATACGTTTTCTCGACTCGCCGTTCCTCAATCTCGACGCGCACGCTGACAACACTGTCAATCAGGTCCACTTTCTTGTCGGTGACGATAATCGCCACCTGCGGGAGCGTGAAACTCTCTGTCCGACCATCGAGCGAAATGTTTTCGGTCTGCGCCTTCTGTAGATCCTTGACGTGGCTCTCCGGGCCGCGAACCTTCACTCTGCCCGGGACGGGGGTGATCCGTATGTCGTAGCCCGCCGGGACATTTCCGGAACGCTGCACTTCGACTTCGAGCTCGCGCTCGATGCGCGGCTCAAGTTTAAGAGTCACGTTGTTGGGCTGAATATCGCCGTAGCGCACTCCGTCCGGCAGTCCCATAGAGATGCGCTCCGGCGTCAGTTGCACGTTGTAGGGCTCGTTGCGCGGCTTGAGATCGCTCACGTCAACATTGACTGTGAGGTCGCGCACGTTGATCGTGTCCAGATCGCGTTTGTTTCCAGTCAGCGTGACCTCGACGTCCATGCGCGGGTCGTTGCTGATCTCCATGTTATTAGGCAGGCGGAAATTGAGCGGCACACGCGGCACGCGGATCGTCGTCGGGGTACGCTGTCCAGTCACCCCGTACCACAACGCGATGGCGATGACGAGCGCCAGAATCTTCAGCCCTAAATCTTCGACGAAGATTTCGCGCAGCCAGCGTTTCGTCCAGTGCGGCTTGCGCTGAGGGCGCTTTGTAACTTCATCCAGGTCCGGGAAAGACATTGTCAGGGGTCAGGGGTCAGGGGTCAGGGATCGGTCAAACGCCTTTTCTGGCCCCCGACCCCTGGCCCCCATCCCCCGCTTTCAGGTTGAGATCACTTCGGTTTCCGCTTCCGCCTCAGCCTTCTCCTGTTCGCGCTCCCGCTTCGCGTCCGGGGATTCCAGGGCCTGGAAGATGGAGGCGCGGAGTTTAGTCGCGTCCAGCCCGCGCCGGATGTGGCCGCCCTCGACGAAAGAGATCAGGCCGGTCTCTTCGGAGACGACCACGGCGACGGCGTCGGAATCCTCCGTGATGCCGATGGCCGCGCGGTGGCGCGTGCCGAGGTCTTTGGAGAGGCGCGGATTGAGAGTCAGCGGCAGGAAGCAGGCGGCGGCCGCGATGCGATGACGCCTGACGACGACCGCGCCATCATGAAGCGGCGTCGTCGGGTTAAAAATCGTGACGAGCAGATCGTAGCTCAGTTCGGCTTCGAGTTTGACGCCGCCGTCCGTGACGTTCTTCAGCCCGACGCTGCGCTCAATGACGATGAGTGCGCCCGTCTTCGTTGAAGCGAGCGTGGTCGCGGCCAAGACGATCTCGTCGTAAACGCCTTCGCCGAACTGCCCGCGGTGCCGGCGTGTGAAAGGCATGCGCATGCTGTTGCCAAAAGAGATGAGGGCCTGGCGAATCTCTGCCTGGAAGAGCACGATGATGGCGACGCCGATGTAGAGCAGCCCGCCGCGCAGGATGAATTCGAGCGTCGCCAGATCCTGGCTGACGGCCAACCCGTAGAGCAACAGGATGAAGGCTATCCCCGCCGCCATAGGGATGGCGCGCGTCCCACGCACCAGCTTCAATACAGCGTACACGATCAGAAAGACCAGCACGATGTCCGCGATGTTGCGCGGGTCCGTGAGCCTTCCGAGATATTCGCTGTATGGCAGCAGCAGTAACATTGCGGATTGCGGATTGCGGATTGCGGATTTAAGAATGCGTATCTTTCAATCCGCATTCCGCATTCCGAAATCCGCAATCGTCTCAGCCTATGTGTTGCGGAATCTCTTCCTTCTCCTTGCTCTCGCTGGCGCGCGCCGTCTCCAGAAAGATCATGTCCACCTTCGGCTCGGCGCGTTTGATGAGAGCTTCAATCTCCTCTATCGCCTGCTCGATGTCCTTCGTCGCCAGGTCGTCGCGCAGGTTGATGTGCGCGTTGATCAGAATCTGCTTCGGCGCCAGATGCATGGTCAGCAGTTCCACCACCTCGCAAACGCTCGGGTGACTCTCTATGGCCTTGCGAATCGCGGCGACCGACTTCGACGTCGCGGCCTCGCCGAGCAGCAGCCCACGCGAAGAGCGCGCCAGCACGAAAGCGACTATGGCGAGCACGACTCCAATCGTCATCGAAGCCAGTCCGTCCCAGTAAGCGCCCGGACCGCCCTTGCCCAGGTCCGGCCCCACTTTGTGGTCCGTCAGGTAGATGCCGATGGCCGCGATGACGATTCCGAGCAGCGCGGCCGAATCCTCAAAGATCACAGTCTTGGCCGTCGGGTCTTTCGATTCGCGCAGGTACTCTCTGAAGGTCAGCCCTTCGTGATGCGCTTCCTTCACCTCCTGCCAGATCGCCAGCGCGATGGACCCGGATTCGAGGACAAAGGAGATGCCCAGCACCCAGTAGGCCCATTCTAACTGTTCGGGCGGGTGCGGGTCCCTGAGCTTCTGGTAGCCTTCGTAAAGCGCGTAGGTCGCGCCGACGCCGAAGATGAAGATGGCGGCGATGAACGACCAGAAGAAGCGCTCCTTGCCGTAGCCGAAGGGATGCTTCTCGGAGGCCGGGCGCTTATAAAAGCGCAGGCCCAGCAGCAGAAAGACCTGGTTGGTCGTGTCCGCCAGCGAGTGCAAAGCCTCGGCCATCATGCCGGAAGAGCCCGTCATGACTGCGGCCGCGAACTTCAGCACCGTAATTAGACCATTAGCAAAGAGTGCTCCGAGCACTGCCAACATAGATAGTCTCTTCTCCTACCTGAAACGGGAACTCCGTATGGATTATGGGGGAAAGTTTTAGAGAAGGCAAAAGGAAGGAAGCGGTAAATGGTAAATGGTGAATAGGAAATAGTGAATGGTAAATGGAAACTGCT